>JAKSDA010000119.1 GCA_022360315.1 Pseudomonadota bacterium | reverse complement strand
GCAGCTTCTTTGGTACTGGCCAGACGGTCGATTGCGGCGTGGACCACACCGGCATTCCCACCGATGTCCCGGACGCCGACCAAGAGCGATGGCTGGCCATCTTTTTGCGCTTCGATCGATTACTTTCCGAACCCCGCAACGACGGCAATTCCCAGCAAATCTTTTTCCGCCGCGAGGAATCCTTTGAGCTGCTCGTTCGGCAGGCCCCGCCAGGGCCACAAGGCGCAGCTCCCCAAGTGCCGCTTGAGCCCGATGAGCTGCTCCTGTGCGATGTGCGACGGCGTCCCGGGCAGACGCAAATCCTCGAACCCGACATCGACGTATCGCGGCGCCAGGCATTCGTGTTTGCTAGAGCGGAAGCCGTCGAAATCGCCAGCCGTCTCTGGAACATCCTGTCGCCTGCTGTCCCCACGGTGCAAGCGGCTCTGGATGAAGTGGACGCCGAGTTGACCGATCACTTCGAAGGGACCGCCCGCCGTCACCCCGCTGCTCACATCGATTACGTTCCCCACGGCTTTGTCGCTTCAGACACGGTTCAGGCTGCCATCGACGAAGTCGTGGACGATCTGTCTTCCGCCGAAGACGGCCACGCCGGGGCCACTCGAATCGGCGCCGATGCCGTGCCAGGGACCCCGCACGCCTTGCCGGCAACCAATGTAGACACCCAGTTATCGCAGCTTCTGACCTGGCTCAACGAACACCTCGCCCAAGCCGCTGGTGCCCACCACGCCAGTGCCATTGCCGCGGCGCCGCACCACTACCTCGAATCCACCAGCGTTCAGGCTCAACTACAAGAGCTGGCCAGCGATCTGGCCTCACAAACAGCCGAGTCTGCCGGGGCCTCTCGCATTGGCGCCGAAGCGGTGTCGGGAACTCCTCATGACCTACCGGCCGGCTCGCTGGCGGCGCAGCTTTCTCAGCTTCTCGCTGCGCTCAATACTCACAGCAATGCGGCCGACAACGCCCATCCCGCCACCGCCATTTCCATCGCGGATCCCGGCGACAAACTCGCCGCCAACCATGTGGAAGCGGCCCTGACCGAAGTGGCCGATGCGTTCGACGACGATCACTATCGCGCCAATGAACCCCACGCCGGCCAACACCGCGCGATTCATCAGCCTGTTCTGGCAGACACCGGCCGCGTGTTGTTGTGGGATGCCCAGGGCGTCGGAGCCCCGCAAGCGCGACTGCGAGTGTACGCCGATAGCGACTCCATCTGGTTCACCTTAAATGCCGCCTGGAATGGCGCTGCATGGGTCCGCGATGAATCCGAATACCACGCGGCGGGGTTTCGCTTCTCCCGCTTTGAATTCGAATTTCTGCAACAAGACGCGCTCGATGCCCCATTTGTGACCTGGTCCCGAATCTGGCGTCTTCCCATGAATGGCGAATCCAATTCCGCCTTGTCCACCGTCGGCACCATTCGCGAACAAGGTCGCCTGGGCATGGAGGGGACCAATACCCATTCTGCCGCGCGCACGATGGCTTTGGGCGGTGCAGTCACCTTTCGCTCGCGATTTCCCGCCACCCCCTCGTCGATCACCTTAGCCCCCAACATCACCAGCAACGGCTGGCAAGGCACGCCTACGGTCTATTTCCCCGATCGCGATGGCTTTGGCTTTTACGCCTACCAGAATGCAGCGGCCGGTTCCACGATTTGGTGGTTCGGCAAGTACGACGCCATTGCGTAAGGAGTCTCTATGCCCATACGCGAACTGCATACCGATTCCCTGCAGCAACAATGCGCATCGTGTCGTGGACTGCATACGATTTCCTTCGATGCGCTCACGGTCGGCATAAAGAACAACCGCCAAGTCCATGCCCACGGGATTGCCATGCCTCCGTGTGCCCATTGTGGAGCCCGTGAATTCGTATTTCCTTCCAAACCCGATATCTCTCCGCATCCGGTCTTGGGTAGCTATGGACATCGACATCGACTGCTCGTGGATGAGCTTCAGGCACTCCTGGTACGGCACGGGCGCTTTCTCCAGGAAGCAGCGGCCGACATCGGGAGTTCCCGCCCCCTGTCCCGCCGTGATCGCAAGCGATGGTTCCCCAACGGACTACGGCTGCCGGTACCGTCCACTGAAAAAGACGATCCTCGCTAATCACACATCACTGCTGCAGCAGTCGTTTTGATTCCATCTTGATTCACTGCCGCTTGGTTGGGCATGTCTACGTGGTTCGCACGGTGCGCCGAAACAACGCATCGAATTTCTGACCGACTCCATCGGCCAGGACTGCACTCACAACCACCAGACAAACAGGATGTTTTATGTCCCATGCACCAAGGGAACCCTACCGACACATCGATCTTCTCGCATCCCTCGAGAAACTCCGCAACCGCCTGATCGCGTTAGAAGCGATGGCCCACGCAGCGTCCGATACTGTGGAGTTGCTCCCGTACCTGACTCGTTTGTCGCGACATCCCCAACTCGAGTCGCGACCCGCTTGGACCGAAACCCAGTGTCGCAATATCGGTCGATTGCAATCGTTAGTCGTGGCTACCGCCAGCTCTGCCTACGAGGTATTGCACGAGATCGACTCTCTGCTCCACGAGTTGGCCGAAACCAAGCCGCTGGAGACCGACACACCAGATTCCATAAAATCGTGATGAGACGGGTTTCTGGCTGAAAAGATGGCCGCCTACAGACGTCAGGTTCGAGCCATTCCCATCGTACATCGAGCAGGACAACCTATTTTTCAGAATCCATATCTGCAAAACGAAGCACACTTCACTTGCATCGGTTTCCAAACCACGCCTCACTGTCCTCGCATCCAAATTCACGATTGTTTCCACCCAAGGAGGACCCCATGACCCCGTTTTCCCATGACGATGATGATGACCAGTCCCAAAGTCCCTATCACCGCTTTGCTCCGCATTTGCCTCGCGGCGAAGAGCATCCCATTGACGTCCAGGTAAAACAGCGCCGGCCGCTGCGACCGCTCGCCAAACAGCTTCGCAAGGCCATCCACCACCTCGAACGCGCGCTCCATTCCAAACAACGACAGCCCTGGCTCAATGTGGAGGCGCTGTGGCAGGAGTATCGCGGCCAGCGCGAGCAGATGTATTTTGACGTCGGCTACGAGCACGGCGTGTTGGCTGGCCATGCCCAGGCCATCCGCCTGCTGTCCGGCTGGAGCCCCAAAGACG
>JAKSDA010000394.1 GCA_022360315.1 Pseudomonadota bacterium | reverse complement strand
CTTGCTCGTTGGACTCCAGCGGACCGGCGAGAACGCCCGAGGGTCCTTGCCAGGACCCTGCAGTGATCGGGCCGGTCAAAAAATGTCCTGGCTTGCAGTCCCAGGACCACAGGCCAGACCGCTTGACCCTTGCTCGTTGGGCTCCAGCGGACCGGCGAGAACGCCGGGGGGTCATTGTTGGTCTTTTCGAGATGGACTCTGCGCTCGGCGAGGTCATCTGACGTCACTGCGTGATGGCGATGCATCCAGTGATGGCAATCGCTGGCGTCATCGGGATCACGAGGGTACGACCATATTCCCGGCCGCATCGGCCCCGGGCCGCCGGTGCGTTCGGCGGCGTCGCCAGCGCCGCACAGGCGCCGGGGAGAGACGACGTTCGGCTATTGCCCGGGCTCGGGCGCGCGTTGCCAATCACCGGATTTGCCGCCGCGCTTGGATTCGAGGCGCACATCGGTGATGGACATGCTGCGATCGACTGCCTTGCACATGTCGTAAATGGTCAGGGCCGCAACCGATACTGCGGTCAGCGCTTCCATTTCGACCCCGGTGCGATCCCGCGCGCGCACAGTGGCCTCGATGGCGACCCAGGCGGGCTCGCCCTTGTGCACGGTGAGTTCGAGATGCACGCCGGTGACGCGCAATGGATGGCACAGCGGTATCAGCTCGGATGTGCGCTTCAAGCCCTGAATGCCCGCGATGCGGGCCACGCCCAGCACATCGCCCTTGCCGATCTTGCCCTCGCTGATCAGATCGGCAGTGTCGGCGCGCATGACGACCCGACCGCTGGCCACTG
This sequence comes from Pseudomonadota bacterium, assembly GCA_022360315.1. Lineage (GTDB taxonomy): Bacteria > Myxococcota_A > Polyangia > Haliangiales > Haliangiaceae > JAKSDA01. The sequence continues at coordinate 31,704 of JAKSDA010000394.1, read as the reverse complement.
CCACTCGTTCGGTCTCGCCCTTGCCGCTCACGTCGACCATGCGCGCCCGGCCCTGCTCATCGAAATGAGTAAACTCGCTCATAAACAACCCACGGTGGCAGACTCAACACTGTGCGGGGGGTTTCACGACCAGATACACCGTGCTCCACAGCTGAGCCGCATTGGATTCTTCGGTGTCGTTGCTGCGGTTATAACCAAAGAAGCGATACTGCGGCTTGCCGCCGACCGCGTCCCAGGTCCACAGTTCGCCGGCGCGAACCTGGTTGGCCTTGTCGATGGTCGCCCACAGATCGCACTCGGCCTTGGCGAGCGCAGCGACCGTGCCGATCTGCAGATCATCGCTGCGTTCGTCCAGCTGACGCCGTATGCCCGCAGCCAGCATGGCCTGCTGCCAGGACCACACCACTGTGCCGTGATAATGCGAGTTGGTGAAGATACTGGTCAGCTTGACGGTACTACCCCCCGGAACGGTGACCGTGGCATCGCCAGCCAGAGCGGGATTGGCCACCATGACACCGACGTCGGAAAAGAGTCCGGCCGGAAACGTGCGGGTTATCGACCTGGCAATCCGCTTCAAATAGGCCTCGTCGGGGTCGGTAAATAACATCACAAAGCCGTGATCGCTGTGCATGATCGGGATCTTGTTGCCGTCATCATCGAGCGCAATGGCGTAGTATTCGAGGTTCTCATCATTGGGAATCTGGCTGACAACCGAGTTGTCGAGCGCGATCTCGCCAGCATACGAGGTTACCAGCTCCCTGGCCTGGGCCCCGGTCACGGTATCGATCAGGAAATGCTGATCGATGTCGACCCAGGCCGCGACCAGCGCCTCGGCCTCGGCCGCTTTGGCGCTGTTCTGGAACCGGGTGTAGAGGTCTACCGCGGCCTTCAGAGCGGCCGGAACCAGGGCGACGTTGACGTTGAACGCAACCCGGCCATACCCCAGTCCCTCGGTGGAATCGCGCCACTCGCCGACCGGAACACCGCTTTTGAGCGCGACCAGATTGTCCGGGCTGGCACCACTCATGTACGGCGTGGCCCGATCGAGCACCAGCTGCAAATTGGCCTCGATGGCCTCTTGGTAGGTCTTGTTATCCGACGTTCGCATCCGGGCCATAAATCCATCAAAACTGGCCGGATAATCGGCAAAATACTCGGCCAGAACCGGCGCCAGGATGAAGTCGTCATCGATCATCTTGTAGTCGTAGCGCGGGGTTCGCAGATCCGCGGGGGGAGATGCCTCCTTGCTGTTCCGGTAGGCGGCAAAGTCGGCCAGCTCTTCCTCGTGGGCAATGTCACCGATGTCGATCGCGAAGCCGAAGGTCGGGTCTTCGATGTCTTCTGTCAAGTTGATGCGCTCGATGACCGAACTCAGACCGGCCTCGATGACCGGGAATGTTAACTCGGCCATCAGCATGCGCAGCGAGAGCAGGGTATCGCGGCCAAAATAGCTCAGAAAACGCCAGGAACCGGCCTGGAGTTTTTCCGCGTAGGACAAAAACGCCAGCGCATCGAGCTCGAAGCTATCAGCCGGCGTCTGGTTGAAGAGATCTGTTTTTTCGATCGGAGTGAGCGGATCGTCGTCGGTGAGCGCGATGAGGTCGAACTTGATACCGGCCTTGTTGAAGATGACGATCGTGCCGTTGTTGTCGACCAGTTCGGTGCCGTCCAACCCTTTCAATAAGAGCTCCATGTGGTAGTCGCCGCCGATCTGGGTGCGCGACACCGCGACCACGTCGTGGCCGGCGACCACGTCGATTTTGTTGTTGGTAAGTTCGGGTGCGGTCGAAAAGTCGAAACCGTATAAATAGTCGCGCAGCGAGCGGACATTGCCCATCATGGCAAATTCTACCCGCACACTCGTGGCCTCGCTCTGCACGGTGGTCCGAATCCCCCGCATCGGTTTTTCGGCGGCATCTCTCGCCTTGCGAACAACCCCCTCGACGCCGCCGCCGCTGCCCACCGTACCCCAGTCTCCAGCCCAAAATTCGGCTTCCCTGTCGAGCTCGCGAAACCACACTCCCATGCCCTGGTTGCCGGCCGGAAAGGCGACAATAATGCGCGGCTGGTTGCCCGACCTGGTCAGCAAATGGGCCGCAACCGGACCCCGCCGGTAGAAATAGTTGCGTATGTTGCCCTCCTGTACACCAAATGCGAGTTGTTGTTGGCCGGCAGGCTCCTCGAAGTTGCTCCTATCGGTGGGATCTGCGCCGAGCGGCCCGGGCCCGTTGTCGTCGTCGGCGTCCCCGCACGATGCGATCACCGAACAAGTCACCATCACAACTGCGAGAAGTGGTATTTTCTCCAGCATTCTTTGGGTATCTCCTATTTGCTATGGCACGATGTATACACGAACGGCCTTTTGTCGACCAAACGTCATTCACCGAACAAAACGCCGGTAGTCTATGTCTGCCCGGCATCATGTCAACCGAGAAACGCGTCCAGCCCGATCCCGGTCCGCATCCGGTAACTGGGTTTCGACCGGCCTGGCAGAGCTTGCAAAAGCTCTCCGTCGGGCCGCGTGCAGCACCGAAAAAACCGGTTTCCCCGAACACCATGGGCCGCGGACATGGGCCCGTGGCCCATTCCATTCTTGACTTGCGCGGGCTGGTTCTGATTCGTAAGGTCGGCCGGCATGGAAATCTTCGACGGTCATCGCGCCTTGCTTCGACCTCTGGTCGCCCCGGCCATCGCTCTGGGCAACTTCGACGGCGTGCACTGCGGTCACCGGCGTTTGCTCGAAGAAACCGTGCGCGCAGCCGAGCGCACGGGCGGTGACGCGTTGGTTTTGACCTTCGACCCCCATCCGGCGCAGGTTCTCGCGGCGCGCTTCGCACCACCGCTTTTGACCGGCCGCGAGCGCAAACTCGAACTGATCGCCGAGACCAGCATCAACGCGTGCATTGTCGAGCCGTTCACGCGCGATCTCGCCGCTCTGAGCCCACAGGACTTCCTGCAGACCATCCTTTGCGACATCGTCGGCGCCCGCCACATCGTGGTCGGCTACGACTTCACCTACGGCCACAAACGCGCCGGTACCACCCACACGTTGCGCGCGTTCGGCCAGGCGCGGGATATCGCGGTCGATATCATCGATCCGGTCACCATCGACGGCATCGTGGCGTCATCGACCAAAGTGCGCGAATTCGTGAGCGCTGGCAAACTCGAAGGCGCCCGCCTGCTGCTCGGCCGCAACTTCGATGTGGACGGCACGGTGGTGCGCGGCGCTGGCCGCGGCCGGACGATCGGGATCAACACCGCCAATATCCTGCCGAAAAAGCGGCTTTTATTGCCCAAGAGCGGGGTGTACGCGGCGATGGTCACGCTGCTCGACAGCAGCGAACGCAGCCGGCTCGGCGGTGTGGCCAACCTCGGCACCAACCCGACCTTCACCGAGTCCGGAGAAATGTCGCTCGAGGTCCATCTCCTCAACTTTTCCGGTGATCTCTACGGTCAGCAACTGCGCGTCGAGTTCGTGCGCAGGCTGCGCGGCGAACAACGCTTTCCAACGGCCGATGCGCTGGTCGGGCAGATCCACGCCGATATCGACCAGGCAAGACAGTATGTCGCCACCGAGACCGACTCACCCAACCCAAAAAAACCGGCACCAGCAGGCCGGGCACACAACCCTGAGAAAGCAACCCGTAAACCCACGCCCGAATAGAAATACGGGCATCGGATCCGGCGCCGAGAACGCCGCGACACCCTGAGGAGCTGCCATGAAAATCGAAGGTGTAATGACGGCATTGGTCACGCCCATGCGCAACGGCGACGTCGACTTCGACGCGCTCGGCAATCTGATCGAGGATCAGATCGCGGCGGGCATCGACGGTTTGGTCGCAGTCGGTACTACCGGCGAGTCGGCCACCCTCGACATGCGCGAGCACAAACAGGTCATCCAACACTTCGTCGAGGTGGCCAAAAAACGCGTCCCGGTCATTGCGGGGGCCGGTGGCAACTCGACCATCGAAGCGCTCGAACTCAGCCTGGCCAGCGCAGAAGCCGGCGCCGACGGACTGCTTCAGGTCACCCCGTATTACAACAAGCCGACCCAGGAAGGGCTCTATCAACACTTCGCCACCATCGCCAACGAGACCGAGCTGCCGGTGGTTCTGTACAACGTCCCGGGCCGGACCTCGTGCGATCTGCTGCCCGAAACCGTCGCTCGACTGGCCGAGATCGACAACATCGTGGCGATCAAAGAAGCGACCGGCGACGTTATCCGGGCCACCCGCATCGTCGAGCTATGCGGCGATTCGATCACCCTTCTATCCGGTGACGACTTCACTGCATTCGCCCTCTACGCCGTGGGTGGCCGCGGGGTCATCTCGGTGGTGTCCAACCTGATACCCGGCATCATGGCCAAAATGTGGCGAGCCGCTCGCGACGGTGCGTGGGACCGGGCGCGCGAGCTGCATTTTCACATCCAACCGCTAACCCGGCTTCTCTTCGTCGAGAGCAGTCCCATTCCGGTCAAAGCAGCCCTGGCTCTGCTCGGCAAGATCCAGCCCGATATTCGCCTGCCGCTCTGTCCCTGCTCGGATCAGCTCAAAGAAGCCCTGCGCCGACAACTGGCCGATCAGGGGCTGTTGTGATCCGGCTCGCTGTGCTCGGTCCCAGCGGCCGCATGGGGCGCCTGGTCATCGAACTGGTCGGCGATCACTGCGATCCCGATACTGCGATCGTCAGTGCAGTCGACGCCCCCGATAGCCCACTCATCGGTCGCGAGGTGGTACCCGGCGTGGTCGTGACCTCGGATCTCGATGCCGGCCTGACCCGGGCCGATGTCTACATCGATTTCACCACCCCCGAATCGACACGACTCGCCGCTCAGGCCGCGCGAGCACACCGAGTCGCCGGCGTGATCGGAACCACCGGGCTCGACCCGGCAACCGATCGCGCGATCGACGAACTGGCCACACACGCCCCGGTCGTGGTCGCGGCCAATTTCTCGCTCGGCGTCAATGTTCTCAGCGGCCTGGTCAAACGGGCAGCCCGTGCCCTCGGGCCCGAGTTCGACCTCGAGATCGTCGAGATCCACCACAAGCACAAGCGCGACGCTCCCTCGGGTACCGCACTGGCACTGGCCGAGTCCCTGGTGGCGGGACGCGGCACATCTCTGCGCAATCGACCCACCCGCGAAGGCGACGTGGGTGCCCGTTCACCCGACGAGATCGGAGTTATGGCGGTGCGCGGCGGCGATGTGGCCGGCGAACACACGGTGTATTTTCTCGGGCCCAACGAACGACTCGAGCTCACTCACCGCTCCGGCTCGCGCCGGATCTTTGCCCAGGGAGCACTGCACGCCGCGCGATGGGTCGCCGGACAACCGGCAGGACGCTACGACATGAATCACGTGCTCGATCTGTAGAACCGTCGCCAGAATCTCACCTGGTCCGTTCCGACTCGTATCCGGCTCACCTGGTACGACCAATATTACGCATTTTGGCTTCGAGCTCGGCGCGAGCCGTCTCGACGGCGGCTAGCCGCGTTTCCAGCACAGCGTGGTCGGTCTCGGCCTGCGCGAGCTTGCTTTTGAGTTCCTGGCATTGCTCCTCGCTGCGTCGGAGTTGCTCCTTGACCCCGACCAGTTTGAGCGAGGCCTGCTCCATGGCTCTGGCCATGTCCAGCTGAGCATCGCGTCGTTGCCTGGCTGAGCGGGCGATCGACTGCTCGCGGAATTGATCCAGTTCGGCCTGGATCTCGCCGACCCGCCGCCAGGCAGAGTCGCACTTGGCCTCGGCCTGGAGCCAATTATCGGTGACTCGAGCCAGCTTGTCCTGCGCATCGGCCAGGCCATCCTCCCCCTCGAGGGCACCCGCCGTTGCAGCATCCGGCCCCAATACGACCTCGTCGCCCGGGGCATCGGGCTCTGCGCCTCGCTCTGTATCGCCCTCTGCATCTCGATCGACATCGCGGTCGGCAGCCTCGGATTGTTTCAAATGGGCACCCAATAGCTGCCCTTCGGCGACCGAGGCCCGCTTTCTCCACTCCTTGAGCTCGGCATTCAACGCCTCCAAGCGGGATTGCAGCGAGGCCACGAGCTCGCGCTGCGACTGCGCCTCGGCGATCGCATCATCTCGCTCGACCCGCAACTCGTCGCTGTAGGCATCGGCGTCGGCCAGAGCGCGCTCGAGGTCGCGCGCGTGCTCAGCGTGGTTGTCGATCGCCCGGGCGATGAGCCAGCTCACCGTGGGAATCCCGTCTTTCGGCGATCGCCCTGCAACCGGGAGCACGGCGAATTCGCGGGGGTTTCCGCTATCGTCGCGCAAGGTCAAATAACCCGCGATAGGGGATTTTGAACCATCCTCAGTTGCCGGGTTGGAGGGTCGAGCAGAAGGGTTGTGCAATCCGTCGTGCTGTGCCATGAGCGGCGATTCTTATACCATTCGTTCGCCATCACTTCTCGTTCTGTGCCTGCCAGATTTGCACTACGTAATCGGTAGTGCATCGGTTGCGGGGCGGTTGTCCGGGCGGCGAGCTGCGCTATTGCGGTGCGTCAGCCAGAGCAGTGTCAGTAGCGGATTTCGAATTCGCCGAGATCTCCTCGAGCCGGGATGAATTCGACAGCGACGTCGCGGACGCGTGCATGGGGTGGGCCCTGTCGGCACCAGGCGATCAGCTCGGCGACGGCATCGGAAGGGCCTTCAGCCTCGATTTCGACGTCGCCGGAGGCGGTGTTGCGGACCCAGCCGGCCAGGCGCAGAGAACGGGCTTGCTCGAGGGTCGAGGCTCGATAGTAGACGCCTTGTACCCGGCCCTTCACCTGCAGCTTGACTCGTTCGATCCTCGGTGGTGTCATGCGGTGGTTTCCCATCTTTGGTGTTCACTTGGGAGCGGAAATGGTGTTCGGGCGCCAAATACCTTGACACTTCTTGCCAAGAAATTTTAACTCTACGGGATAGATTCCCGCGCAAGCGTTCTTGCTCCACGCGTTCCCGAACAGCCGTAGATATACCAACAACCCCAACAAACCCGGGGCAGCCCGACGTTTATTCGTTCTTTGCACGCTCGCCAGCCGACGCGTCGTAAGGAGCCACCTCTCATGGATCTCTCCGAACTCAAGCGCAAGAGCATAAAAGATCTCGCTCAAACTGCCGATTCGCTGCGTATCGACGGCACCGGGAGTATGCGGCGGCAGGAGCTCATTTTCGCCATTCTCAAGGCCAAGGGCGAGCGTCGCGAGGAGATCACCGCCGAAGGGGTGATCGAGATTCTGCCCGATGGTTTCGGGTTCTTGCGCGCCCCTGACTATAATTACCTGCCCGGTGCCGACGATATTTACGTCTCGCCGTCGCAGATCCGCCGTTTCAATCTGCGCACCGGGGATACCATCGGCGGCCAGATTCGGCCGCCCAAGGAATCGGAGCGCTACTTCGCCCTGCTCAAGGTGCACCGGATCAACGCCGAGCAGCCCGACCAGCGGCGCAATAAAATCCTATTCGATAATCTCACTCCGTTGTACCCGATGGATAAATTCCAGCTCGAGTACAACACAAAGAACATATCGACCCGGATCATCGACCTTCTGTGTCCACTCGGCAAGGGGCAGCGTTGTCTCATCGTGTCGCCGCCGCGGGCCGGCAAGACCATGTTGCTGCAGGATGTGGCGCATGCGATCGAAAACAACCATCCCGAGACGATCATGATCGTCTTGCTCATCGACGAACGTCCCGAGGAAGTGACTGACATGCGCCGTACGGTCAAGGGCGAGGTCATTTCCTCGACCTTTGACGAGCCGCCATCCCGTCACGTTCAGGTCGCCGAGATCGTCATCGAGAAAGCCAAACGCCTGGCCGAAAACCGCAAGGATGTGGTCATTCTGCTCGATTCGATCACCCGATTGGCCCGGGCCTACAACACGGTGGTTCCCTCGTCGGGCAAGATCCTGTCCGGCGGTGTGGACTCCAATGCCCTGCAAAAGCCCAAGCGATTCTTCGGGGCCGCGCGCAATCTCGAGGAAGGCGGCTCGATCAGCATCATCGCGACTGCGCTCATCGATACCGGCTCGCGCATGGACGAGGTCATCTTCGAGGAATTCAAGGGCACCGGCAACTGCGAGATTCACCTCGACCGCAAGCTGATGGAAAAGCGCATCTTTCCGTGCCTGGACATCAATAAATCGGGCACCCGCAAGGAGGAGCTTCTGCTCGACGATCGGGTGCTCAATCCGGTACGGGCCCTGCGCGAACTGCTGCACCCGCTCAATGTGGTCGACTCGCTGGAGTTCTTGCGCGGCAAGCTGGCCCAGACCGATACCAACGACGAATTCATCGACGCCATGCTCAGTCCGGGCCAGGGCTAATAACCCTGAATTCACAGGCGCCTGAGCGGGGTCATGCGCAGGACCAGCGGCAGCACCTTGCCGCTGGTGACCAGGGCGCCGTGGCCATAGCGGGACCGAATGTAGAGCAGCTTGGTCCGCTTTTCACGCCGGCTGAGGGTCTCGTAGGAGCGGGGCAGCTGGTCGAGGACCGCGGCGTAGGGAAACCTCTCGGCAAATTTGCGCGACTTCTCCGCCGTATCATTGGCGGCCACGATAACCATCTTATGGTGTCTGGCTCGCTTGCCCGAGTCGATAAAGTCGTCAAACGCCTTTTGCCGGCCGTACATAGCATCGATCAGGATCACCTGGGCGAGCAGGCGATTGTCCACCCAATGGGACAGCGTGCGGAAACCGCCCGAGTGTGCCACCGCGATGGCCGGTCCGTCGGGCAGGCGCATGCCGGCCCGGCGCACGGTTTTCTTGAGCTCGGCCAGCGAGTTCCAGTACACCCGATCGGCGCCCGATCGCGGGGCCTCGGGAACCAGAAACATGGCGTTTTGCCGGCTTTTGCGAAATTGCTGGGCCAGTTTGTGGCGCTTCCACGCCCGGTCGACATCGATGTGGTAGCCGTGCACGTAGATCACCATGCCCGCAGTGCTGCGCTCATAGCGCGGCGGAATCCACACGTGTACCGGGCCGTTGTCGCTGTCGATGCGCCAGTGGGTGCCGCCGGCCACTCGGCCCCGGGTGCGAGAGAGCGTCGGCCGCTCGGTCTGCGGGCGGTCTTTTTTTGGCCGTGCTTCGACCGAGGCGACCGACTCGAGGCTGACCATCCACGCGGCCGGCCCCACGGCCAGGCCGAGGGCAAGCGCGATGAACCAGGCCACCGCAATGCCGAGTCGTGCGATCATCGAGTCTTTTTCTCGGCCGGCTGTTTCGGCCTCGGCGGCCTTGGCAGTGAGCGCTTGCGGATCAACCACCGCGACGGCGTGGTGACCAGCAGGTGATAGTTGTTGGCCAGATCGACGTATCCGTAGCGGAAACGCAGCTTTCGCTCGGGCTGAGACTGCCATAATGCGACGAATTCGTCGTTGTGGCTCATCTTGCGCGGCCATTCCAAAAGCGCGCCTTCAAAGGCGCCATAGGTGAACTGCATATATCCGGCCGGAATGGTAAAGCGGGGCGGAATGCCGGTCGAATCGGAGATCATGAAGACCATGTTGCCGAGCAAGTAATTGCGGATGGCCGAAAATTTTCGATTCCACAACAGATAGCTGGCTGCCTTGGTCATGGCCGCAACCGGGCCTTTTTTCTCGAGATGGGCCAAAAGCGGCGAATCCGAGAAGTGGTTGTTGTCGAGGTTGGCCGCGATGTGGCGGTGAATGCGGAGCGGAGCCCCGGCCTGGCCGCGCTTGCGGAACACGAGCTCCATATTGGAAAACACCACCGAATGATCGGTATCGACCCAGCCCTCGGCTTTCTTGTTGGCCAGCGTGCCGGCCAGTTGTTCGATCTCCTGGGCGCTGTAGTAGTGCAGCGAGCCGTCTGGCTTCACGCGAAAATACTTGAGCGCAACCGGCTCGTAATCGCAAATGGCCAGGGCCATGAGGAAAAAGGCCAGCTGACCGGGAATCGCGCCCTTTTCCAGCTTGCGCAAATTGTCGCTGCGGTGGTCGTGATTGAGGACGAAGAGCTTGCCGACCTCGCGAAACAGGGCCAGGCTTTGCTCGAGGGTGGGACTGTCTACCACCCCGAGCCGGCGCGGATCGCCAGCGTGCTCGAGCGAGATGGTCGTGTATTCGGCAGCGTCGGGATAGGTGACCAGTGCGGACAGCAAATCACCGCCGCCAAATGGATAGAGCACCCGCTCGGGCAGTGCGATGCGGCGCAGGTGAACGCGGCGTAGCTTGGCAAAGAACTTGTGCGACCCGGCGACATATTTGCGGCGAAACGCATCGATGCGACGCTTCTGTTCCCGGCAGTGAGCCTCGACAATCGACGCCTTGACCGGACGTCCCGGCCGGGAATGCGAAGCGGACGCGGCCTGCTCGCTGCCACACGCGACCACGCTGTACAAGAGCTTTGCCTCGCCGGCAAAGTCGTGACCCGGGTCGGCCTCGGCCCGGCTGGCCGCACTGGCCACCAGCAAGGCGGAAAGAGCAATGACTCGCGGGCCAACGGCCCAATGCGGTCGAGCGGCCGCAGCGATCGAACGGCAAGGCGAGGTCACTGCGCCGCAATGCGTTGGCATGCGCCGGCATGGCCGGTGACCGGAGTGCCGGCCATGCCGGGGACAACAGTGATGACGATAATGACGATAACGACGATAACGGGTCACGATTCTTGTACTTCTTCCGAAACTCGCGATCCAGCTTGTGACGCGATGTGCGCCGACTCTATTCGTCTCACCGCGAGCGAGCAACCAAAACCCACGCGATCGCCCGGTCCGGTCACGCTACCGCCGCCTCACCGCCGGCCGTGTCACGATTTGTTCGGCAAGTCGGGTTTGACCTGGATGAACAGTTCGTCGAGCTGTTCTCTGTCCACTGGGGTGGGCGCATCGGACATCAAGTCCGAGGCCTTTTGCGTCTTGGGAAACGCTATGACATCGCGCAGTGAATGGGCGCCAGCGAGAAGCATGGCCAGCCGGTCGAGGCCAAAGGCAATGCCGCCGTGGGGAGGTGGACCGTACTGGAACGCCTTGAGCAGGAAACCAAACTTGGACTCGGCTTCTTTGTCGGAGATGCCGAGCACGTTAAAAACCCTGGCCTGCAGGTCGCTGCGATGGATACGGATCGAGCCGCCGCCCATCTCGAATCCATTGAGCACAAGGTCGTAGGCCCGGGCCAGCACCCGTTCGGGCTGGTCCTCGAGCAACGGCTCGTCCGCGACCCGCGGCGAGGTGAACGGGTGATGTGCCGAAACCAACCCACCTTCTTCGTCCGAATGCTCGAAGAGCGGCGGATCGGTGAGCCACATGAACTGCCACTCATCCTTGCGGATCATATCGAGAATCTCGCCGATATGGAGCCGGAGCGCGCCCATGCAGGTATTGGCGGTCTTTGCTTTTTCGGCGCAAAAAAGCAGCACATCGCCCTCGCTGGCGCCGGCAATGCGATTGACCGCCGCGCGGGCCTGATCGTCGAATGCCTTGGCAAACGGAGCTTGCCAGACGCCATCGGCCTTGACCCGGGCGAACGCAATACCCATTACTCCGAACTGTTTGGCAAATGGAGTGAGGCCGTCGAGCTTGGCCCGACTCAGACGTTCGCCGCGCGGCACGCGCAGACACTTGACGATACCACCCTTGGCGATGACGCCTTCGAACACCCGGAAGCCCGATTTCGCGCACGCCTCGGTGACGTCCGAGAGCACGAGATCGAGGCGCAGATCGGGCTTATCGACCCCGTAGTCGGCCATGGCCCGGGCGTAGGTCATGCGCCGAAACGGCGTCTCGATGGCGACACCGAGCACATCGCGCCACAGCCGGGCGATCATTCCCTCCATGAGGGTCTGCAATTGCAGCTCGTCGATGAACGACATCTCGAGGTCGATCTGGGTGAACTCGGGCTGGCGATCGAGGCGCGGGTCTTCATCGCGAAAACACCGCACGATCTGATAATAGCGCTCGTATCCGGCCACCATGAGCAACTGCTTGTAGATCTGCGGCGACTCGGCCAGGGCGTAGAACGAGCCCGGATGCACTCTTGACGGAACCACGAAGTTTCTCGCCCCACCCGGTGTGTACTTGACCATGAACGGGGTCTCGACCTCGAAGAAACCGTTCTCGTTGAGATAACTGCGCATGCTCTGAGCAGCCTGGGAGCGGATGCGCAAGTTGCGCTGCAACGTCGGCCGGCGCAAATCCAGATAGCGGTAAGTGAGCCGGAGCGCCTCGTTGGTATCGATGTCGTCTTCGATTGGAAACGGCGGCGTTGCCGACCGCGAGAAAACTTCCAGGGTGTCGACCTGGACCTCGATGTCGCCGGTCGCCATCTTGGGATTCTTGTTGTCGCCCCGCGAGATCACCTCACCGATCACTCCGATGCAAAACTCGGTGCGCAGATCTCCGGCCAGTTTGTGGGCCTCGTTAGCGACCTGGGGATCGAATACGATCTGAGTGACTCCGTCGCGATCGCGGAGATCGATAAAAACACAACCACCGTGGTCACGGCGCACATCGACCCAGCCGGTCAAGACGACCCGGGCGCCGATATCGCCGGCGCGCAGTGCACCACAGCTGTGAGTCTTTCCATGAGTCGAGAGAAAGTCCGACATAAGCCGCGTACCTTAGTACAGCTCCCCGGGATTTAGTACCCTGCGAGCGGCCGGTCAAAAGCCGATTCGAATCGCCGCAGCTGTCGCCATGGCCAACAGCACGACCACGGCAAACGGAGCACGCAGGGCCAGGGCAAAAAAGGCGCTGACCAGAGCTGCCACACGGGCATCGAGGACCGGACCATCACTGCCCTGAACGGTCTGCACCAGCGCGAGCGCGGCCAAAAGAGCCACCGGCACGAGCGACACAACCGTTGCAGCGCGCGGTGGAAGCTGGCGATTGGACAGCAGAATCGGCCCCGCACTCTTGAGCGCATAGGTGCCGATGGCCAGCGAAAGAACGATCGCCCAGGTCACGAGGACACCTGATCGCCCGCCGACCCGCCGGCCGTGCGGCCGGCAACCCAGGCCGCAACCACGCCCAGGGAGGCAGCCACAATGGCCGCCCCGGGCGGGACATAAAACAGCGCGACCAGCGCGATCAGCGCTCCACATGCGGCGACCCGGCGACCACATGGCGTGCGCAGATGCGGCTCCAGCATGGCCAGCATGGCCGCGGGAAACGCGGCATCCAGACCCAATACCCGCGGATCGCCGAGCACAGACGCCCCCGCTGCACCGAGCAGGGTACCCAGGTTCCAGGCCGCAAAGATCATCAAGCCGCTCCACCAAAACGCTCGCTCGGCACGCGCGCGGTTCGATTGGCCCAGCGCCATGGCCGCCGACGCGTCGACCAAAAAATGCGCCGCCACTGCCCGGCGCACCGCTCCACCACCCAGCTTGGGCGCGACCGCAACGCCAAATGCCACAAAACGCGCATTCAAAAGCAGCCCACTCGCCACAGCGGCAACCCCGGAACCACCGCCGGCCAATACACCCAGGGCTACAAACTGTGAACCGCCAGCAAATACCAGAAGCGAGGTCGCGCAGGTCAAAGCAATCGGTATCCCGGCCGAAGTCGCCGCAATCCCATACGAAAATCCGATCAGCCCGATCGTACTTCCCAGTAAAATCGACGACTTGACCACTGTTCTGTCAAACGAACTCATTGTTCGGTATACTGTAACGACCATGATTCGTTCGTCAAACAGAATGTTTTGTTCGATGAGATGAACACGCCAATGACCGAACGGACACCCACGGGAGCTGCTGCGCTGGTTGAGGTTGTGGCGACCAATGTGCGGGCGTTGCGCGGGCAGATTGGCATGAGTCTGAGCGAGCTGGCGCACACGGCGGGCATTGGCAAATCGACCCTATCGATGTTGGAGTCGGGCAATGCCAATCCGAGCATCGAGACGCTGTGGGCGATTGCGGCCGCGCTGGGGGTTCCGCTCGGCCAATTGATCGAGCCGCGGGCGCCGGATGTGCGTGTGGTGCGAGCTGGCGAGGGCATTCGCATTGATTCTGAGGATGTCATCTCGCTGCATTCCGAGTTGCTCATATCGAGCAACCGGCGTGTGACATTCGAGTTCTACAGCATGGAACTGGAGCCGGGTGAGGTGCGCGAGGCCGCCCCGCACAACCGGGGAGTGGTCGAGTATGTCTTCGTCACTGCGGGACGTCTCCGCGTCGGTCCCGAAGCGAGTCCAGTGGTGCTGAATACTGGCGACTTGGCGTCATTTGCGGCCGATACGCGCCATGTCTACGAATCGCTCGAACCGGGCACCCGGGCCATACTGCTCATGGAGTACCAGTAACCGGGAAGAGTTGATCAGCCGGACGTCCCGGCAGGGATTGCGCAGCGGGGGTCCTTCCACGTATACGGCGGACCAGCTGGAGCAAGCCACCGATCAGGATTTGGCTGCGCAGCTTTCGTCCCCGCGCCATCAGACGGCGCAGGTCTTCATGCGAGAGATCGGCGGGTTGCCGATGTGTTCGAGACGCATTCATTGTTGACTCCCATCTAACCCATCGTGCTCAATGGATTGTGACGACAACATCACTGTAGAGGATGTCCCTGTGATCGGTAGAGCGTGTGGCGCCACAGGTTCTGTGACCACGTGTCAAAAGAGCTTTTCTGTGACTAAGTACCGCAACCCGCAAGTAAGTACCCATTATGGCCGACCAGCCCGCCGATGGCTGTGTTGCTCATCGGTCACGTAGGCCCGCTATGCTCCCTCTTCGCGCCTTGCCCTCGACGCGCTGGACCGACCCTACTGGGCACTTACTTACGGGTCGCGGTACTAACTTTAAAAAAAGCGGTGACCATGGATAAGTCGGCGGAGATGGCAATGTTCGTACGAGTCGTCGATGAAGGCAGTTTTTCAGCCGCGGGGCGTGCGCTCGGTCTCGTGCCATCGACGGTCAGCAAGCAGATCAGCCGACTGGAAGACCGGCTGGGCTCGCGCCTGCTATCGCGCAGCACCCGGAGAATTCACCTCACCGAAGCTGGTCAAGCGTTCTATGTGCGCTGTGCTGCGATTCTTGCCGACATCGACGATGCAGAGCGATCGATCAGCGAGATGTCGGGCGTGCCCCGCGGCACGCTGCGGGTGAGTGGTACAGTCGGTTTCACCAAATCACAAGTCATACCGCGATTACACAGATTCTTGAGCCGCTATCCCGAACTACAAATTGAATTCGATTTATCCGATCGAGTGGTCGACTTGCTTGCCAAGGGCTACGACCTGGCTCTGCGAATTGGTACTCTGGAGGGGTCCAGTCTGGTCGCGCGCAAGCTGGCCTCGAATCGGCGGGTTGTATGCGCAGCGCCCGCCTACCTCGAGCGTCACGGCGCGCCGCAACGTCCCAGTGAGCTCTGCGAACACAACTGCTTGATCCTGACCACCAGCACCAGTTTTAACGAGTGGGAGTTCAATACCGACGAGGGGCCCCGGGTCATCCGTGTTTCGGGCAATTTTCGGGTCAACCACGGCGACGCGCTACACCAGGCACTGCTCGCCGGCATTGGCCTGGCCCGCATAGCGGTGTGGCTGGTCGGGCCCGATATTGAAGCAGGCCGGCTCATTCGGGTGCTTCCCAACCACGAGCAGGAGAGCACCGCGGTCTATGCCATCTACCCCCATCGGCGCCATCTCGCGCCCAAGGTGCGGGCATTCGTCGACTTCCTGGCCGAAGAGCTGGCCGCCGAGCCGTGGAGCAAAATCGGCAAAGGGCCGATCGAATAGCCGGCCATCCCGGCTAAACTCCCCGATCGGATGCCAGACGACAGCGCGATCACCGACTACCTGCGCGATGCAGCACGGACCCGTCGCCGCAAGCAGAGAGTCGCCGCCGGTGTTCTCACCACCGGTGCAATCGCGTCGGGCGCGCTGGGTATGCAGATGAGCGATATCGGTCATGCGGTCGGTTTCGCAGTACTTGCCCTGGCGCTTTTGGCCGGGGCTGTCATCGTGGCAGTGTCCAACAAATCCTGAACCGCGCCCTGTCGGGGTCGCCAGCCGACCAATCGGTCGAGGTCTCCTGGCTGGAGAGCTGGCTGGAGCCCGGTCAGCGGGATCGGCGCAGCCTGGCACGCACGCACGCACGCACAAAACTTGTACTTTCGTAGGGTTAGGAGATCTCATCACGATCCTGTCACAAAACTGCCAGCGCTATCGGTCAATGGTCAGTCGAGTTCATCGCCAGCCACGAGCACTCTTCTCTGTTTTGTCTCGACAGGAGGAGAGTGGCCACGACCCGAGGAGGGCGGCACGCCGCCGAGGTACCCACTCGATGAGCAAGAAGAAGAAGCCCAAGCAAAGCCGACCCCACACCCAGGAACACTGGCCGGAATTCAGCGCCGAATTGGTCGGCACGCCATCCCCGCTCGACAAACTGGCACCGAGGGCGCGGCAGCATCTCGAGTCGCGCCTCTACGCCTTTGCCATCAAGTACGTCGGGGATGCTGAACAGGCGCGCGACCTCGTGCAGATAACCCTCATGAAACTATCCGAAAAGCAGGCGAGCGATGTCGCGGACGAGCGCAGCCTTCACGCCCTGGCGAGAAACATCCTCCGATGTCGTATCGTCGACTGGTATCGCGCAACGGCGAGGAGAAGGAACCTACTGAATCGTTATCAGGAGAGTTTACAGACCCAAAATAAGAATTACTCCACGAATGTCGACAATCTCATCAGTCGTATAGATATTCCCGGTATTTTATGTCAATCGATAGAGAGTGATGAGAATGTCAAGGCGTTCGCTCTGGCCACAGTCTACAAGTATAGTTCACGTGAGTTGGGCGAGATACTCGGCATTTCACCTGAGGCAGCTCGAAAACGAGTACAGCGGGGGCGCAAAAAAGCAAAACAACTACTGCGCGCGCGTGGTTATGGAGGAAAGTGATATGAGCAGAAAATTTCAGACGCGGGAGTCCACTCAAGTCTCGGGCCTACACCGTGTGTACCATCGAGGGCCCAGGCTGCTCGATGACCGGCGCGATACCGAGTTGGAGCACTATGATGACGAAGAGCTCCTGGCGTTGCTCATTGATACCGAGCCCATGACCGACCGGGTCAAGGCAGCGGTCGATCGGTTTGCTGCCCGTGCCAAAAGCCCCAATCCCGGGGCTCGCCCTGCCCCGGCACAGGCTGCCCAAAAGCGCCTCGGGCTGACAATCCTTCTCGTCGCGGGGGTCAGAGAGGACGCCGAGGTCGAGCGATATACCTTTGATGCGGGACTCGATGCTCTGCCGACCTCGGCGGCCAATTCACATTGCCTGGTCGTTCACGTGGCGGATCATGAGAACTTTACCGACAAGCTGCTGCGGTACAGTCCCGATATCGTCCACTTCTGCAAGGTACGTGAGCCCAAGGTTTTCCTGGCCTCGGCGCGCAACCTTCTGGCCAGGACAATCGGGACTCTGCTCGCTGTGCTCGCCAGTGACACAGTCAGCATACCGATGGTGACGTATCACGGCAAAGCCGCGGAGCGCCTGTGGGAGTGGTTTGGCGACGAGTTGCGGTCGGTCGGATGCTTTATGGGGATCGACGACTGCATTGCTCCGGATGTTGCGGCTATGTTTGCCGGATATATATATCAGGAGCTCAGCCTTGGCAGTACATTCGCTCGTGCGTTTACCAGGGCCAGGGATGCAGCACCGTTTTCGGCGGCCTGGCCCGATTATAATACAGTATGTTTGCGGGGTAGCAAGGACAGACTGGACAACCAGTTGGTCTGTCTCCGCCACGAGCGTCGAGGGCGAGGTGACTGATCCATCTGTCCAGCAAGATGCAGACCGCGGGCGGGAAACGAAAGACTCCGCTCCGTGCCCCGATGCCGCCAGCAGGTGAGATTACCGGCGAGGAATGATGGCGAATTGGCCATCCACGTGGATGTGGCCCCACACTGCGCGACTGTTGCGGTCGTACCCCCAATAAAACTGCTGACAACCGGCAATTGCAAAGCCTCCTTCTGGTTCCTGTTCGGATATCCGATAATGAACGCTGAAGTGCTCCGAATAATAGGCTTCTGTGTAACACTCCTCACGCAGCACAGGGAGCCAGCTGCCGGAGGCTTCATCGTAACGGCCTATCGTCACTCCCTCCAGCGCATGGCCATCCGGCACAGCAAACGAAAGCGCCAGGGCATCGGCAAAATCCCACCCGTCGTCATGATACCGGTTTACCCAATTTTCCTGATCGCTGCCGCCTTCCCCCTGCTCGATCGTGGTGTCTCCAGTTAACGATGCGATGATGTCGGTACCTTTTCTCAAAACACCATCACGGCTCACATGGGTGGGGTTGTTCACCTCATATCCACTGCGGTTCACATAGGCTAGCGAGTGAGACGACCCGTCCATGGGATCGCCATACTGGTTGTAGTGCGACCCCTCCTGGTTTTGGTTGCCACTGATCCAGAGGATATCGGACAGCGTGGTCTCGTCCTCATCGCTGAACCAGCTCAGTGTCAGCAACTCGCTCATGAGTTCGATGCGATCGATAGCTGCTGCGTACGAGCTGTCAAACGTCAGATTGTAACCATCCATGATGGTAGCTTCCGAGCCGACGTACCCCTCCTCATTCGGGGTCCGGGTGTTGGCCCAGTAGTTACCGTACGGGCCAACAACACGCTCTATACCATCCGTGGTACGAGTCGACTGATCTACCGCGACCCAGCCGACATCGACACACGTGGACGTACTGGGCGTGCCACTGCGATACTGGCCGGAGTAGGTCAGCCAGCAGTTCTTATCATAGTCATAGCGCAGGCCCAGGTTGAGGTCAGATTCTGTGTAGTTGTGCTCGGCAAAATAACTTGTGGTAGTGATTTGCCGGCCGTTGATCTCCACGACAACAAACGAGATTCCCTTGCCCAGGCCGCCGTGAATATGGTAGCCATCGCCAGTTACTGCGGCGTTGTTATAGAAGTTATCGAGGAATAGCCCGGTTTCGTATTCATCGTTGATACCGTAGAGATCCTCGTAGGCTTTCCAGGACGCATTGCCGGCGATGATCTGCCAAAAGCCAACGGCCGTCCCCTTTGCGCCCTGATGGGGATGAATCAGGCTGCGCGCATACTGATGGTCGTGACCAGCGATATAATTGACCTGATATTCGGTAAACAGGTTTAGCAATTCTTCCGCAAGGCCGGGCTGCGACTGATCTTGCAACAGCAAGTAGCCCAGTTGCCCCATGTCGTAGCCGGACAGGCCGGGCTCTTCGGCGTCGGCCACGGCATCGTCGGCCTGTTCAAGATTGAACCTCGCAGCTTCCATCGCGGCTCGGAGCTCATCGATGTGCTCGATTGGAGCACCACTGGCAATGGCATCCTGCAATGCGGCCTGGGCCTGGTCGAACGCCAGCTGAGCCGCTGCAGCAGCTTTTATCAGTGCCTTCTTGCGCTCCAGGTAATCGGTGTACTGGTCTAGCTGGTAAGCGTGCGGGCGCTTTTTGGTAGATAGAGGTTCATGTCCGTAGACCACCACATGGTCGACATTTGGTCCATAGGTGGTGATGACATCGCGCAGCCATCCAGCCAGTTCGATCCAGGTGCCCTTAAAGGCGCTACTGTAGAGTTCACTGAAATAAAAATCGATAGCAATAAATAGCGTATTGTTGTGAATGAAGTAGTAATTGAGATCTTCTGCACCTGGAAAACCGACGAGCTCCTGGTTGTCGAGCTTGTCGGCAATCAGACTGCCGGCATAGGCCTTGTAGAGTTTGTAGCCCTGATCATAGGTGTCACCTGGACTGTAGGCACTGAACCCATTGAGCACATTGTCAACGGACTGCCTTTCATCTGGCTCTTCTCGTGCCGAGAACCACTGCAGCCAGTTGCGGCCGTTGACGATCTCATGGTTGCCGCGCACCGGATAAACGCCGATACCGGCCTCCTGGAGCGGCTTGGCGACCTTATCCATCCACATGACATAGTCACTTTCTGCCCGGTATTCGGTAATGTCGCCGGTGGCGAGAACGAGATCCACACCCAGCTCGATCATCTTGTCGGTAACCGCTTCCACCAGAGGCTGGGGGATAATCTTGAAGTCACGGGGGAAATCCCGACGGTCCGCGACGGCTACTGCGATCGGATTGCCGCTGGCATCCGTCTCAATATATGGATTGTAGGGATCGGATACGTTTACGCGAACGCTGTCGCCATCGTAAATACCGTCGTTATTGTAGTCATAGCCGTGATAGACTTCGAGGCCCAGCGTATTGCCATTTATATCATTGGATATCTTTGGCATATTGTCATCATCCCGACCCTGAGTATCCGGGAATATCGCAAACCGCCAGACCTTGTCAGCCTGTTCACGCGCCAACCGGTTGGGCCCTTGCGTCGCACGGTTTTCAACGTCTGGCTTCGGTGCGTCCGCGGGCTCATCAGGGGTTTCATTTTGGCCACATGCGCTGAGGGCGCAGGCCACAACGACTACTGCGATTTTTTTCCGGTACATTGATACAGTTCTCCATTGCGGCGACTCTGGAACACGCTCGCCACCTGATGGTTCCTTGCGAAAGTCCACGCCTACCTATCAGTTTCCAGTGGCGCATCCATCATCAACATCATGTCGCTGCGGTGACGCGTTGGTGTCATCATGATTCGCCTGCGAAATTGCCCGCTGGAGTTTGCCATTCGATTATGTCATTTTGATGACATGTACGTACGGCTACCAGGAATAGAGACTAGAGGTACCATGTACGCAGGTTTCGGCCAGTCGCCAGCGCATGCGTTGGGGATCTTTGCCGAACGCTGCTACGGGGGTCCTATTCAGGCCATCGGGAATGGCTTGGTGCCGGTCACGGTGGGTTCGCCGAGGCTGGCGACCTGGTCTCTGGCCACGGTCAGGGTCGCAGTCCGCACGATGCCCGGGCCATCGGTGCCGGTATCGGTGATCGGGCGGTTGATGGTGACCAGATCCGCCGTGACCTCGGTCGGGGTCACCGTCAATACGCCGTAGCCCTGCGCATTGGTGTCGACGTAGCGCAGGTGCGGATTGACCGCAGGATCCGCAGCCTGGTGGATTTTGTCGAGGTCGTTGCTCGCCGACGCTTCAATGGCCGACGCCATGCCGTGCACCACAAGCACGTTGAGATTCTCGACAAATGTGTCGCTGCCACCCAATGCGGTGGCGTCGTAGGTGACCAGGCGGCGCAGCTCGGCGGGAAACTCGCGGCTCGCCTCCTCGAAAAACGAAAACTGCGAGTTGGAACTGATCCCGGCCGCACAGAATTCGGCCGCCACAGCCCGGGGCATGTCCGCGTCGTAATCGTCCATGACCAGTCCGGCAAAATGGGCGTGAATATCGCCGGTGATGACGACGACGTTGTCGATGCCCTGGTCGCGCAGAAACCCCATGAGCTCCTTGCGCTCAGTGTTGTAGCCATCCCAGGTGTCACCGGTGATCACCCGGTCGTAGATGAGGACTCCGCTGGGCTGGTTCTTGACCATGAGCCGCATGAGCGGAACCTGGTTGCCCCACAGCTTCCAGGTCGCGTTCGACCCCTTCATGGTGTCTTTCCACCACTGTTTTTGATCCGGTCCGAGCATGGTGCCGGGCGGGCTCTGCATGCGCGGATTGGCAAAACCCAATACCTCTGCCGGTGGACTGCCGCCGTTGGCTGTCATGCCCTGGTCAAAGATGTCGACCAGCTGCCACGGCATGGCGTGGCGAGTATGAAAGAAGACCGCGTTATCGGTCATGTCCTCGGGCACCGCATGGTCGCTGCGATACGACCGCCCGTCGGTGATGACGAGCTCGACGTTCTGACCGTAGCGAAAGCTGCGGTAGATGGTCATGGATGCGATGGCTTTGACGTTGTTGCTCTCGGTGACCTGGTTGTTCTGATCGACCGCGTCGTAACTCTCGTCCTCGACCGCAACCGCGGCAAAGTCGGACGCCGCCTGGTCCACACCAGCGACTCCGACCGAACCGCTGAGCTGGACCGGGCTGTATTCGAACCAGGCCTGGTTGGCCGCCACCTTGCGCGCCTGCGACGCCTCGTTCAGGCTCTCTCCGGTGTAATTGGCCTGGGTTTGCCACGAATCGTCGGAAAACTCGTGGTCGTCCCAGGTCGCGATGAACGGCCAGCGCGCACGCGCCGCAGCGAGATGTGGATCGCGCATGACCTGTTTGTAGAGATGGCGGTAATCGGCTAGCTCGCGGGCAAAACGCACCTCGCCAATCGTGCCGCCACCACCGCCCGGAAACGGTTCCAGTGCGCGCAGCTTGCCCTGGCTGTCGCGCAGCTCCACGGGCTTGAAGTCGTCGCCGAGTGGAACTTGGAATTGTCCGCCAATAGTCTCGTAGATGAAATCGCCCAGATGAACCACGAATTGAATCTGCTGATCGGCCGGCCGCGACTCGTCTTGCTTGATGAGCTCGCGATACGCGCCGTAGGTGCCGGCGCTGTAGTCCTGACAACTCACCCAGGCCAGGCGCACAGGCGCGGTGTCGCCGTCCGGTGGGGCGGTCAGGGTACGGCCGCTGATACTGATATCAGAACCGGCGACAAACCGATAAAAATACCGGGTGGCCGGTGTCAATTCGGTGACCACCATGCGCACGGTATGGTCGCTCTCAATGCCAACCGTGACCTGCTCGTCGAGCACCAGTTCGGCAAAGTCATCGCTTTTCGCCATGTGGACCGAAACCGCGATCGAATCGTCGCTGCGGTCAGTCCGCTCAACTCGGGTCCACAGCACGATAGACGTCGAACGCGGGTCGCCCGAGGCAACTCCCTGGGGAAAGTGAAACGTGCCCTCGCCAGGCGTGCTGTCCCCGCATCCGGCCCCGCCCATCTTGCTCAATGACGCGACAGCGACGAAATAACCGGGGGTCTTCAAGAAATCTCGGCGTCTCATGGCTGCGCAGAGTAACCCGACATCACTCGAGCGAGCCAGGATCGCCGGCCCCGGCATTGCCGGCTCCGCCATCGAGCAGATCCGGGCCGATATCGGCAATGGTCGGACAGCCGCAAAGACCCATGGCCAGGTCGATCTCGGCTCGAAACAGCTCGAGCACACGGCTCACACCGTCGGCTCCGCCGACGGCAAGACCCCACAGCGCCGGCTGGGCGATGAGCACGGCGCGGGCGCCCAACGCGATCGCCTTTAGCACATCGGTACCGCGGCGAAATCCGCCGTCGACCATGAGCTCGGTATCGGATGCCACGTCGGCGGCAATTCGGCCCAGGACGTCGATGGTGGCCGGAGCGGTGTCGAGCTGGCGACCGCCGTGGTTGGATACCACGATGCCAGCGGCGCCGTGGTCGACCGCGCGGCGGGCGTCGTCGGGCCGAACGATGCCCTTGACGACGATCGGCAGTCGAGTGATCGAACGCAGCCAATCGATGTCTTGCCAGGTCAACGCCGGCTCGAAAAGCTCGCTGGCATAGGCGGCCAGACTCGAACCATCGACCGGACGCTGTACATCCTGCAGCCCGGCCGGCAAGAGGTTGGCAGCCGTGAGCCCCTCGGGCAGGGTAAAGCGGTTGCGCACATCGCGCTCGCGCCGACCGAGCAGCGGCACATCGACAGTCAATACCAGAGCCGAGCAACCGGCGGCCTCGACCCGCTCGACCAGGCCGCGGGTGATACCCCGGTCCCTGTACACGTAGAGCTGAAACCATATCGGGCCGGTCGCTCGAACCATCACATCTTCCACCGGCGTGTTGCTCATGGTGCTCAGGACCATGACCGTGCCGGCCCTGCCGGCTGCACTCGCAGTGGCCACTTCGCCATCGGGATGAGCCAGTTTGTGAAACCCCGCCGGCCCGATGATGAGCGGCATCGAAATCTCCTGGCCGACAACCCGGGTGGCCAGCGATCGCTGGCTGACATCGACCAGAACTCGATAGTGCAGTGCAATGCGGGCCAACGCATCGCGGTTGGCCCGCAGTGTGACTTCGTCGTCGGCACCGCTGGCGTAATACTCCCACGACGGTGGGTTCATGCGTTCGCGGGCCAGGCGCGCAAAGTCCATGATATTGATCGCATCCCCGATCGCGACAGGGTCGGCATCGGTGTTCGCATCCGTACTCGCAGCCATGACCGGTACGGTAGAGCCGCACTGCTCTGCGGTCAACGCTGTTCGGAATCTGCAGTGGAATCTGGGCCAGCAGGGGTCGCCGGCTGGCCAACCGCTGCATGGCCGGCCGCGCGCCGGTCGGTCGCCGGCGCGATGGCGCGGGCCTCGATGGTCTGCGAGTAGCGCCAGAAATCGCGGAAAAGCAGGGCGATCATGAGCAGGGCCAGGAGTCCGGCCCCCACGCCCCAGTAGATACTGCGAGTGCCCTCGGGCTGGAGTAGTGCGATCCCCTCGGCGACGCACGCGTAATTGCGGCGCAGGCCCGCTCGCTGGTAGATGTCGAGTGTCCGACCCGGACTGAGCTGGTCGACGAACGCGGTGGGAACCCGGCAGCTGGCCTGCTGATCGCGACCGTCGAGGGTGACATAGAAAAAACTCAGCATGCTGTCGATTTCGCCGCGGTCGACGCCGGTCACTCGACCGACCAGCGGTTTTCCCTGGCCCAACTGGTGGACCAGGATCCCCTCGACCACCAGCACCGCGGCAATGCCGACAAAAACAACTGCAAGGGCCAGGCGCATGATCACCTTGCCCGGCCGCACCGGCGAATTCATGCCGGGAGGTTACCACAGCGGCAAGGTATGCGCTTTTGTCCCGGCGCCAATGTCGTTGTCCCGACCGGCTCGGCGGTTGGCCTCGCACCAGAAATGCCCGGCACCACAGCCACTGTATTTCTGGTTAAGAGCCGGTCCAAAAACCTCGGACCGAGCCAGAGCGACGAGGCGCGCCGCCAGTGGGTGCGCGAGGAGTGGAGAATACTGGCCGTATTTGACCGACGAGCAAGCCCGCTGGCGGTGATGGATCGGCGCTCTGGCGACGCGGAGAGTTTTTGGACCGGCTCTAATACGCCTTGGCCATCAGAACCCGCTGCCGGGACGGCTTGCCCGATCGGATGCAGGTGCCGCTTTCGGGCGCCGGGCCCTGACCGGGCAGAGGAATGCACCGGATGGTGACCTTGGTCTCGGCCTTGATCTCGGCCTCAGTCTCGGCCGTGCCGTCCCAGTGGCACCAGGCGAACTGGCTTTTTTCACCCTCGAACACCCCGACAAACTCGTCCCAGCTGTCGAGGGTGACCGTGTTTTCGTCCATGCGCTTTTGCGCAGCAGCCAGAAGCTCGTCCTGAAATGTCCGCATTCGGTCGCGCACTCCAGCGGTGAATTCGGCCCGGGGTACGAACTCCTTGCCCGATCCCGTGCCTGTATCCACACGCATCTTGACACAGACCTGGCCCTTGTCGAGATCCTTGGGACCGAGCTCGATGCGCATGGGCACGCCCTTTTGTTCCCATTCGTAGAACTTGGCACCGGGCCGCATGTCGCGGCTGTCCACGACCACTCGCAAATGATCCCGGTACGGACTGTCCGGATCGGCAATATCGACCGCTGCGAGGGTTTTCTCCACTTCTTCAGCCGCCTCCATCACCCGGGCGCGCTGCTCGTCGCTCTTGAAAATGGGCACAATGGCGGCGTGAATGGGCGCCATCCGGGACGGCAAGACCAGTCCCGCGTCGTCGGAATGAGCCATGATGAGCGCACCGATGAGCCGGGTGCTCACCCCCCATGAGGTCTGCCACACATAATCCAGGTTGCCGCTGTCATCTTGAAACTTGACATCGAATGCCCGGCCAAAATTTTGCCCGAGATCGTGACTGGTCCCGGCCTGAAGCGCCTTGCCGTCCTGCATGAGGGCTTCGATGCAGTAGCTCTCTTCGGCGCCGGCAAATCGCTCGCTCTCGGACTTGACCCCCCGGACTACCGGGATGGCCAGCATCTGTTCGGCAAAGTCGCCGTAGACGTGGAGCATGCGCAAAACCTCGGCTCTGGCCTCGTCGTGGTTGGCGTGAGCAGTGTGGCCTTCCTGCCACAAAAACTCGGTGGTGCGCAAAAACAACCGCGTGCGCAACTCCCACCGCATCACGTTGGCCCATTGATTGATGAGCAGAGGCAGGTCGCGGTAGCTCGATATCCACTTGGCAAAGAAATGGCCGATGATGGTCTCGCTGGTCGGCCGGACCACGTACGGCTCCTCGAGTTCCTGCCCGCCAGCGTGGGTGACCACGGCCAGTTCGGGCGCAAACCCCTCGACGTGTTCGGCCTCTTTTTGCAGAAAGCTCTGCGGCACGAGAAGCGGAAAATAGGCGTTCTGGTGCCCGGTCGCCTTGAAGCGGGCATCCAGGTCGCGCTGGATCTTTTCCCAGATGGCGTAGCCGTGCGGCTTGATGACCATGCTGCCCTTGACCACCCTGGCCGGCTCAGCCAGGTCGCCGGCGCGGATCACGTCCTGATACCACTGGGGATAATCGTCGGCTCTCGGTGTGATCTTTGCGCCGCTGTCCTGCCTTTTTTCAGTCTTCTTTGCCATGGCGCCGAGGTTTGTACGCCACGGCCGACGAGCGCAAGAGCAATCAGCCGAGTTTGCCGGCCATATCGAGATCTTCGGGCCAGCTCCTCGGTTGTCGTCGCCCAGGGCTTCGCATACCCTAGGCGACCGCTGGCAAAAACTTCGAGGCGTCTCCATGGCTGAATCAAACGAACCCAAGAGTATGGACGAAATCGTGGCGCTATGCCGTCGTCGCGGATTCATCTGGCAGAGTTCCGAGATCTACGGCGGCATCAACGGTTTTTGGGATTACGGACCGCTGGGAGCCCAGCTCAAAAAGAACCTCAAGGACGCCTGGTGGGCCGATGTCGTCGAGGCCGATCACATCGGCCCCGGCGGCAAACCGTTCGACATCGTGCCGGTCGACTGCACCATCATCATGAATGCCACGGTGTGGCAAGCGTCGGGTCATGTCGGCGGCTTCAACGACCCCATGGTCGACTGCCGGGCCACAAAGAACCGCTATCGCGCCGATCATCTGATGGTCCTGCGGGTCAAAAGCCCAGCTGGCGAGGCCATTGCGGCCTTTGCCGACGGTGACAAAGAGGGCGAGGCGCGGGCCCACAAAAAAGCCGCGCGGGCGCTGAAGCTCAAAAAAGGCGCCGATTCCGAGGTCGAACGCGTCCCGCTCAGCGCGCTGGACAGCCAGGCCTACGGCCAGGTGATCGGCCCCGATGCGAACGAGGCCGGTACCCTGACCCCACCGCGCCAGTTCAACCTGATGTTCGAAACCTACGTGGGGGCACTCAAAGACGATAACAGCAAGAGCTACCTGCGCCCCGAAACCGCCCAGGGCATCTTTACTCAGTTCTGGAACGTGGTCGATACCTCGCGGGTCAAGGTCCCGTTTGGCATCGCACAGATGGGCAAGGCATTTCGCAACGAGGTCACCCCGCGCAATTTCACCTTCCGCTCGCGCGAGTTTGAACAGATGGAGATCGAGTTCTTCATCCATCCCTCACAAGCCGAAGAGTGGTACGCCTACTGGCGCGACACCCGGTTCCAGTGGTGGCAATCGATCGGTCTGGCCGGCGAGAATTTGATCCTGCGCGAGCACGACAGGGATGAGCTGGCTCACTACGCCAAGGAGGGGGCGGGCACAAGCGATGTGGAATATCGCTTTCCGTTCACCGCACCCGGATTTGGCGAACTCGAGGGCGTGGCCCACCGCTCGGATTACGATCTGCGCAAGCACGCCGAACACTGCGGCAAGGGCGACAAACTGCAATATTTCGACCAGGAACGCGATCAGCGCTACTTTCCCCATGTCATCGAACCGTCGGCCGGTGCCGACCGCGGCACCCTGGCAGTCCTGTGCGAGGCGTTCACTCCCACGCCCGAACGCAAGGGCTCCAAGTACGTGATGAAACTCCATCCCCGACTGGCCCCGATCAAGGCCGGTATCTTCCCGCTGGTCAACAAGGGAGGCATGCCGGAGATAGCCGAAAACCTGTACAAAACTGTGCGCAAAACCTATCCCTGCCAATTCGATGTCAAACAATCCATCGGCAGGCGCTATGCCCGCATGGATGAGGCCGGAACCCCGTATTGCGTCACCATCGACGGTCAGACACTCGAAGATCAGACCGTGACCATTCGCGCCCGTGACAGCGCAGAACAGCAGCGCGTCGCGATCGACCAAGTCGAGAGTTTCCTGACCGACAAGATCCTCTAACGTGAAGTCGCGTCAAGTCAAGTCGAGTCGAGTCAAGCCAAGGCAAGTCGAGTCAAATGCAGCGACAGGGCGTCTTGTTTCGAGAATTCGCCAGTTGCCGATGTGCGCGCAAATGCTGTCACCGGTTTTACCAATGAAACAGAGCGCCCGTTGAACCCCTGTCCAAATACTGGACACTCGATCTCTTCGATGGACGCAAAGTGCTTGCTGACAAGCGGGTAACAACCACGCTACTATTAACGCACTGTGAAGCCAGGTACCGTCGTTGCCGGGCGTTACATCATCGAGGCATTTGCCGGCGCCGGTGGTATGGCTTCGGTGTACAAGGCGCGCGATGAGGAGGCGGGTCGAATCGTGGCGCTCAAGGTGTTGCAGTCGCAATCCTTGCGTTTTGACAAGCGCTTTGCTCGCGAGAGCAAGATGCTCCACGAGCTGCGTCATCCCGCCATTGTGCGCTGTTTTGACAGCGGTATCACCGCAACCCAGGAACAGTACCTGGTCATGGAGTGGCTGGAAGGTCTCGACCTCACGACTCAGGTACGCCAACAGCCGCTCAGCATTGCCGAATCGCTGACTTTGATAACGCGGATTGCCTCGGCGCTCGAGTTCATTCACGCCCGCCGCGTCGTGCATCGCGATGTCAAGCCAGCCAACATCTTTCTGCCCGGAGGCGACGTACACGCGGCCAAACTTCTGGACTTTGGCGTCGCCCGCTGGTCGGGGGTCTCGCGCTCGCTGACCCGGCCGGGCGTCCGCTTTGGAACTCCCGCCTACATGTCTCCCGAGCAGGTGCGCGGTGTCCGGCATTTGAATCCGCGCACCGACATCTTTTCCCTGGGCTGCGTGCTTTACGAATGCCTCACCGGCATACCGGCGTTTACCGGCAGCGATGCCATGGCGGTGCTCTGCAAGATCCTGGTCGATCAGCCGCCGGATGTCCACGAGTATCTACCTACAGTGCCCGACCAGATCGTCGCGCTGCTCGACCGCATGATGGCCAAACGGTGGTCGGAGCGTCCCAAGAGCACAGAAGTCATCGCCGAGACCGGCCGTCTTCACGATTCTCTGCCGAGTAACGAGCTGCATGCGAGGCCGCGTCACACGGTCGATCGGCGAGCGATCACCGGCTCCGAGCAGCGATTGGCCCATGTGGTTGTGGCTGCCACGAGCCCCGAGATCTTCGACGCGGTGAACGAATCGACCGTATGGCTGCGCGAATTCCACACCCTGGCGACCCTCGGCAGCGGACAGATTGCTGACGTGCCAGATCGGCTATCCGACGGCAGCGGAGAGCATGCGCCGGTGCCGATGGAGTTTATCGGCGCTCAGTCGACAGCGGTGGGATCCAGCGAATTCACCGTATCGCCCCATCAGCTCGGGCGTATCGCCCGTGCTCTGAAGCCCATTGGCGCCCGTTTCAGCGTGCTCGGCGACGGTTCGATCATCGCGGTGCTCGAAGCGCAGATACGGCGCAGCCCGACCGCGCGAGCCACCGCTGTCGACCAGGTTGCAAACGCCGCGCGCTGTGCCCTGCGTCTCCGCGAAGAGTTGCCCAAATCCCTTGTCGCTCTGGCCACTGGTCGTTCTCTGATCAGCAACCATCAATTGGTCGGGCAAGTGGTCGATCGCGCGATCGAGTTGCTCAGAGGCGTGGCGCGAAAGGAACAGGCGTTTTTGCGCGGCGGCGAGATACGTATTGACGCGGTGACCCGGGGCCTGCTCGGTCCTCGTTTCGAACTCGACGGAAATACCGAGCGCGGCTATCTCCTGCTCGGAGAGCGGTCGACTCTGCATCCGCCCCGGACCAGGGGACAGCAGCCGTTTGTCGGCCGGGCCCGTGAGCTGCGCACGCTGGTCGAGACCCTGGACGAATGTATCGAAGACCGGCTGGCCAATGTCGCCCTGGTAACTGGCGCGGCGGGGTTTGGCAAATCTCGCCTGCGCGACGAATTTTTGGCTCATATCACCGACAGCTACGAGGAGGTGGACATATGGCTGGCCCAGGCCGATCCGGTCTGTGTCAATGCTCCGCTCCACGTCATGGCCAATGCGATCGGTTACGCGGCCGGAATCATCAACCGGCAGCCAGCAGCGCTGCGCCGATATCAACTGCGCAAGTGGGCCCAGCGCTGTGTTGCGGTCGAGCAGCTCAAGCGGGTGACTGCCTTTGTGAGTGAACTGCTCGCCGTGCCGCCGCCTCTGCGACGGCACGGCGAAAGCGCAGATCTATCGGCTGCGCGTTGCGATCGCAAGCTCATGGGCGAAGAGCTGCGCCGCGCCTGCCTCGACCTGCTCGACGCCACCACCCAACACCGACCTGTCGTGGTCATCATCGAAGATATGCAGTGGGCCGATCAGGCCACTGTGGAGTTTTTGAACCTGGCCCTGCGCCACATGGTCGAGCGGCCGTTATTGGTCGCCGCGTTTGGCCGGCCCGAGATTCGCGACGTATTTCCCAACCTGTGGCACGAGCACAGCGTCACCGAGATCCGACTCGGCCGCCTGCCCCGGCGGGCCGCAGAAATGTTTGTCAAGACCGCGCTGGGCCCCCATGTACCGACACAGCGAGTGGCTGCGCTGGTCGAACGCGCCGACGGCAACGCGCTCTACCTCGAAGAGCTGGTACGCAACGCCGAGCAGGGCAACTGGTCTCTGCCCGAGACGATCATCGCCATGCTCGAAACTCGGCTCAGTGCGCTCGATCCCCAGGCCAGAAAGATATTGCGCGCGGCCAGCATATTCGGTGATTCGTTCTGGCTTGAGGGCATTGTCGAGCTGGTCGGGCACCGAGACGTGGTCGCTCGGTGGATGAAGCTCCTCATCCACGGCAACTGGATCCGGTTCTCGCCGACCTCGCGCTTCTCGGATCAAAGCGAATACACCTTTCGCAGTTCACTGATCCGCGAAGTGGCCTATGCGATGCTCACCGAGCAGGGCAAGCGTCTTGGCCATCGATTGGCCGGGGCATGGCTCGAGCAGGTCGGCGAGTCCCGCGCTCACATCATTGCCGACCACTTTGACCGCGGCGGCGAGCCGGCGCGGGCGGTTGCGTGGTATCTCAAGGCGGCGCGAGAAGCGTGCAATCGCGACGAAGTCGACGCCGCAGTGGCCCTTGCCGAGCGCGGTATTGCCTGTGGCGCCCAGGGCGAGGCGCTCGACGCCTTGCGCGAGATTCAGAAGGGCAGTCGATGACGGTGTCGGCACTGGTCGCGGCGAGCAGTTCATCGTTCATCGGAACCAGCGGCCACGGACATGGGCGCCATTGCCCGTGCTCTGCGCAAAGGTGACCAGGGCCTGCCCCGATGGATTGACCACCACCCGCTGCGACAAGGCGCTCTGGCCGCCCTCGATGTGCATGGGTTCGTGGTCGATCCAGCCGCTTCCCATCACGTAGCGGCGTACCCATACAGTCGTCGGCTCGGGGGAGTTATTCTCGTTGCGCGCCCAGGCGACGAAGATATTGCCCACGCTGTCCACGGCGGGTGTGGGCGAGAGTCCCTGTCCCGGATCGCGAGGAGCATAGAGTGACTTGGCGGGCGGTGAATCGAACGGTGCCGACGTCGTGCTCACCGGTGGCGACGTCGCTCCCTTCGTTGCCTTGCTCGTCGCGCCCACCGACCTGGTCGGAGT
>JAKSDA010000170.1 GCA_022360315.1 Pseudomonadota bacterium | reverse complement strand
TTCCAAGCGTAGCCGCCGTCAGAAGGGCATGCTGGCATTCCTGGCCCAAGACGCCGATACACGCGTGTTCTGCTATGCCAACGCCAACATCAGACGCGATCAGCAAAGTGATGAAATCCTGCAATTCGTGGAGTTCTGGAAAGAGCGCACAGGGCGCTTACCCGAGGAGCTGGTTTTTGATTCTCAGTTGACCACCTACGCCAACCTCAACCGTCTGAACCAGATGAACATCCCGTTCATTACCTTACGCCGCCGCTCCAGAAAACTCCTCGAGGCGATCGCCAACGAGCCACCGTCGGCCTGGCGTCGTATCAAGCTCACTGGCGTCTCGCGTGCCTACAGCACGCCCAAGGTCCTCGATCGTTCGATCACCTTGAAGGACTACGAAGGCAAGCTCCGCCAGCTCACGATTGCCGACCTCGGACACGAGTCTCCCACTCTACTGCTCACTAACCAGAACCGTCGCTCCGCCAGCAAACTCGTCGAGCGTTACGCCAAACGCATGCTTATCGAAAATAGCATCGCCGAGGGAATCGACTTCTTCCACATGGATGCTCTTTCATCTACCGTGGCCATGAAGGTCGACTGCGATCTCCAGCTCACCCTGATGGCCAGCAGTCTTTATCGCCTCCTGGGCGCCAACGTTGGCAACGGCTACACAACAGCCAAATCAAGCCATATCTTCCGCGATTTCATTGATGCCACCGCCAAGGTATCTATCACCAACGACTCCGTCCTGGTGCGCTTCGGCAAGCGAGTCCACAATCCGCTACTGCTCGCCGCTGACTTTGCAGCGACCGATGTACCAATCCCTTGGTGGGGTAATCGCCGCCTACGTTTCGCCTTCGGGTAAGCTTTCCTCCGGGGCCCGGCGGCGCCGTGGCCCCCGTGGTGTTAACTCGACTTCCTAACGTGGGAATCCAGGCTAGCCATCTCGTCGGTGACTGTACAAGAGTATCTAGTTATTCCGAGAAGAAGTGGAGAAGATGCGTATCATCGCGCCCGCAAAGCCCTGGACATATTGCTGATTCTTCCATTCGACCGTGCTGCCGCCGAGGAGGCTGCCCGACTGGAGCTAGCAAAGCATAAGAAAGCATACCTGGCTGGCGCAAATTCGCGTACAGAAGCCAAACGATGGTGGTTTCGGGATGCTGCCATCGTGGGTACGGCAGTCGTTTCAGGTGCCGAGTGTATCTTCACTCGCGAAGGTCCTATGCTCAAAATGGATGTATTGGGAGTTCGAATCCTCAGTATTTGAGTCTATCCGCAACATTCTCAACAGTTACGCAACCAGTCGGTCTTAGGTTTCCAAACCCCACCCACCGGGACAAGTGGGACGGTTTGGCAACTTTCGCGGTGGCGGGAAAGCCTTTCCGTTTCAGCTGGTTACGAAGCTAACATCCGGAGCGCGGGTGACTGGAAAGTTCCGCTGAAGGTGCTTTGCTGTGGCCCCAGGGATGGAACTGCCCAAATGGGGCGGGTCAGAGTTATCTGCGTTAGAGTGTGCCCTGCCGATGAGGAACAAGTTCGACCAGCTGGCGAAGGCAATCCTCGCTATCTTGCTGCGCCACGTAGCCAACGTCGAGACCAGCCGAGAAATACCCGGACACGTTGAAATCGCTGATTTGTGGGTCGAACCTGATGATGAACACGCCAGCGTACTCGCTCGGCTTGGCTTGCTCGGCCGGATGATCGAGCTTGGACCGTGTTTGCTCGAACCGTTTTCCCAGGCTCCACGAACTCGGGATATCCGCTCATGCATTCTCAAACAGTACGCTCTCGCTCACTCTCAGGCGCGTGACGCACAGAGAGAAGAATTGCCAGCGCCTGTGTTCCCACGACTATGGATCATCTCGTCCGGGCAACCCAAGACACTTATCGACGAGATGAAGCTCCGTCCGTTGGAGGACTGGCCTACCGGTGTTTTGGTGCGGTAGGAACTTCGATGCGTTCTATCTTGTCGTCGTGCGTATGTTGCCAAAGATCCCGACGACGTTGTTTCTGCGTCTTCTCGGGCGTGGCCCTACCTTTCGTGAAGCCGTGCGGGATCTTCTCACACAACCCGAAGGTGCGTGGGCCCTGGATCTACTCAAGCCCATACTCGTTGCGTTTCGAAGCGAAATCTCCCAAGATTCTATGGAGGAAGAAGATATGGATGCTCTACGCGAGCTAGAAGCTGTCTACACCGAATGGGAGCGTCGGGTCGAAGACAAAGGAGAGCGAGCCGGCCTTATCAAGGGCATTGAGGCACTATGCAGAGTCTTCGACATTGATCTATCAGACGCGCGTCGCCAGAGGCTGGCGAGCTGGGACGTCTCTCGACTTGAGCAAGTTCTTGCCGATCTCAGCGCATCTCGCGAGTGGCCCGATATTTCCGACGAGCCAAGCTAGCACGGTCCTCGAACGTCTTGCCGAGCACCTCTGCTTGAGTATCCGTCAACCATCCCTGCAGCAGACCCGCTCCCTGAGAATGCCCCCCTGTACATCCCACCCACCGGGACAAGTGGGACGGTTTGGCAACCGCGTGGAGTGGAGTAAAGTTCTTATATTTTATAGAGTTGTGAAGATAGAAACATGAGTAGTGGCCGGTCTGAGGGCTCGATGAGCCGCTGCCAATGTAGCGCAGACTACAATCTGTGGTGGCAGACAATGCCAACACGGCAGTGAACGCCAGCTGCCGGGACATTGACCCAGGGATGCATCGCAGCAGCTTCGCCGGTACACTGACTGTATGGCATCGACCGAAGACGTTCTCGCCTCCGCGTTGGAGCTTCCTGCTCGGGCGCGAGCCCGCATCGCATACGAACTGCTTCGTAGCCTCGACGATCAGACAGACGTCGACGCCACTCAGGAGTGGACCTCGGAGCTCTCAAATAGGCTGCAGCAGGTCAAAAACGGTGAGGTCGAACTCGTGAGCTTGGACGAGGTCAAGAAGCGTATGGCCCAGCGACGAGCTGAGCGTGGCATCGCTCTCAAGGGTGAATGAAAACGCTTTGGGGATGGCTCCTCCGTCATCTACCGGTGTATACCGCTGGATGTGGAGACGCGCTTTCATCCCGCTGCCGACGAAGAACTTTGGCAGGCAACTGACTGGTACGATAAGCGCGAGCCGGGGCTAGGAATCGAGTTTGAACAAGACGTATACGATGCGCTAGAATTCATCGCGGCGAGCCCAATGGCATGGCGACAATGGCCGAATTTGCCTGAAGTCCGTGTCTTCGTAATGAGCCGTTTTCCGTTTTTGATTCCATACTTCGTCGATGAACGACAACTTATCGTACTCGCGATCGCTCACGGAAAACGCAGGCCAGGATATTGGCAGTATCGAGTCCACGAGATGTGATAGCTGAACAATGTGCCACGACGAGCTGCGGTCCAAGCTCGAACTCTTTCGCCGCGATTCTGGTTCAAAGGTCAGGTGCTCAAAGAGTTCAGGTTTCCAAGCCCCGCCCACCGGCGCAGGCGGGTTGGATTGGCAACCGCGGCCAAAGTGGAAAAGTGCTTCTATTTCTGCTTGTTGCGCGATTAGCTTCGGTGCTTACTGCGACTGATGAAAGTAAGAGCCGATGACAATGTGCTTTCGCCCTTACAAATTGCATACGAAAGATGAGTCGTCGACACTCGGGAGTGGAAGAGCGCGCCAGCCTCACGCTCCGACGAAAGACGCCCACGCATAGGCCACGCGGATTTCGATCGCCCATGCCGTCAGGTCGTGCAACGCTGCGATGGACTCGGCACGTGACCTCAAGACTCGAAAGGTGCCGGTGTTCATGCTGTCACGTATCATAAGGGTGCGAGGTCGTGCACCTTGCTTCCGAGCTTTGCTTGCTGTCAGCGCACCCGTGTCAGCGCGATCGTTGTTGCCAGGTTGGTCGATGCTTTCACTGCAAGGCGCACGTATGGCGAACGAGATTTTCATCCGATTTCGTGGAATCGTCGGAGCCCGGTGCTTGGTTCCGAGCCGCAGCCGAGCGCTCGGCTCGCCGCCAGGAACAGGACCGTATCGACATGACGTGCGCCAGCATACCCTGTGCTGCCAGCCTCCCGCCAACACACCAGCTACATCACGATCCCGGACCAAAGTCCGACCCAGACACCGCGGAGCGAGCTCTATCGGGCCAAGACAGCACGTTCCCCGCCTGCGTCGTAGGTGTGGTCGAGTGCTGGAGCTCGGGACTCCGCTATCCGCGCGGCATGAAACGGGGGGAAGCAGTCAGTGCCTGACCTGGAAGGGCCTTCTCATAGGAAGGCAACTCGGAGCGCGCGTCCATTGCGCCGGTACGAGATATTTGATGGAGAATTCGCATGCGCACGACACTCAGAGTGCGGGGGGAGGCGCCTTGCAACCGTTATGCGCCGTCTGCTTGACCCGCTCCGGTTCGTAGTCGCCCGCGGGCTGTCCTCGTCCGCCTCGCTTATCTCGTCGGTCACCGGCGATAGGCCGCCGCGGGTGAGCATCTGCATCATGAGCGACGTCCCCGAGCGGGGCAGCCCGTAGACGATATATACTGATCGATTCGTGGTAGACGCCATGGCGCGCCATTCTCGCAGAAGCCAGTGACAGTGCGCAGCACTTCGCGTGGGCGACCTTCCGGCACTGTCTTGCCCCAAGGACGCTCCGTGCCCGGAATTGTCCAACAAAGTGAACGCCCAGCTCAGGCGCGCGGCTACACGCTCGGTAGATTCCAATCCATTACAAGACGTCATTGTGTTGGTATAGGAATTGCGTGAGTCGTGCTCTATGACCGCCGTTTTGATACGAACGTGAATTACAGCCTGGTTGGCAGTCATGCATGCTCATGCATGACTGCCAACCCTGTCGGCGAATGAACGGCGTCAACATCGAGCAAGATAGAAGCATGGAAGAGACAAGAGAGCTTTACCATCCAGTAATCGTCATCCTCATCGAAAACGATACCGTGTGCTTCGAAAGCCGACTGGATCGCCAGCAGTGTATCGAGTTGCGGGTTCCCGGCCCCGCGTTCGATTTCGGAGAGCGAGTTGCGGTTGACTCCTCTCTCCTCACTGAGCGCGCTGAGACTCCAGCGAAGAGCTGCGCGGGCCATGCGCATCTGAGCGGCAGAAGGAACCTTCATCGCGCGGGCTCCAGCGTGAAACACGAACGCCAAACCTTGCATTTTGCAAACTCTGTCTGTGCCATGGCAGTTGCAAGCTCGAATGGGAGAAACGCCAATTATATTCGGCGATTGTACCCTCGGTCCGCCTTCGTTGCGAGTTTTTGCCTGTATGGACTTGAGAAGCAATAACGACCATCTAGCCGCGCGTTGCCAGACGGCAACAAGCTGCTGATAGTGGTCGAGATGTTCGCATCGCAGCGCCTGGACCTACTGGAGAACTGAATGGAGATTCCGATGAATTACAGGAGGCGCCAAATGGGTGCTGCAGCCATGGGCCGGCAACAGAGAGTACAGCCCCAACGAATGGACTTGGTCGGGGTCTGCGGTACCGATCGACGAATCGGACGGTCGAGTCAGCTAATGACGATAATGAGACTTGTACTGCGGGGCAAAGGTCGGTTCAGCCTTGACATCAGCCAGCTTAGCGGTGAAGACCGCGTCAATGCCAAGTCGAGTGGCCACGGTACGCCAATGACTCCAGAGGAGTTCGAGTACGCTTCTCTGGATGCCGACGAGCCAGACAGTTCGGGTTCAACCGGGGAAAGCGATGGCCGGCGATCGAGTAGCACAGTGCACTCGCCGCAGGATGTCTACGAGCATCTATGCCCTCGCTTTGCTGGCTGCATGCAAGAGATCTTTCTTGTGGTCGCGCTAGACGCCCGCAATGGTGTCATCGATATAATCGAGATGGCCCGCGGATGCTTGACCCACGTTGAAGTGCATCCGCGCGAAGTCTTTCGGCCACTAACCCACCTGGCCGCCGCTTCGGTCGTGGTCGCTCACAATCATCCCTCCGGCGATCCTACGCCAAGTCAACAGGACATCGTCCTGTCGATGCGTTTGCGGGTGGCCGGAGACATCATGGGCATCCCTGTGCTGGATCATCTTGTCGTCGGTGATGGTCGCTACGTTTCGATAGCTGCCCGCGAGCGTTGGTGATCGCGCTACGCCCAACGTACAGGGCAGAGACCATCGCGCGAGATGGTTTGGAGTTTGCTCGCATAGGTTCGCAGATTCTCGAGTCGGTGGCTCGTTGTCGTAATGAGGCCGAATGATCATGGAACGGCCAAGCAGATCAGCGCTCGATTCGATGCGAAAGCACGAATGGGGTCGCTTTGTTCGGCGAATCGTGCGGCTGAAAAGCCCATTGTCGACCTCCCGATGATCCAACAGGGGCGTATTTCGGACCTTTAGGGGTGCGGATGATGGCACGAAATGGTTCGCGAAACGGCCTATCCGGGGCCTGCGGCCTTTCTGTGGCGGTTAATGGGCTATTCGCGAAATGGTTTGGCGAACCATTCGGCGAATGACTCGAATGTGCTGCTTATAGGTCACATCTTCGGGAGGTGCTCTTAACGGCCGACCGCTACGGACTAACCTTGTGATGAGAATTCTCGGAGTGTTGACCCGCGCTCCGAGCACAACAGGAGACCGCTATGCTTGGCACGAACCCCACCATCGCACGAAGCACTCGATACGTTTACCATTTCGCCAGGCATCGCCGTCTTGACGACAACACCACAGAAGCGCCACGATGAGTTGCTCACGAGACTCAAGACCGAGTGCTGGCGCGCAAGCCGCTGCAAAGGCGGCAAGAGGTACGCAATGCAAAAGGAAAAGCAGGCCCGTCTATCGGGCGACCTGGCGAGCTCAAGGACAGCTAACGAATCCTGGGCAGCTCCTCAAGCTCCTTCGGATTCTGGCCCGCAGCAAGCCGCAGGGCCCCGATACGTCGAGTTGATTCGCGTTAGCGGCCGTACCCAGGTCGAGCGAGAGACTCCCGAGTCACAGCGGCGATCTCTGGATCGTCTGGCCCAAACGCGGCCTGGCATCCGCATCGCACGGATCGAGGCACTGGCGGTATCAGCCGCAATCCCTTTAGAGCAAACGGAGCAGGGCCAGCAGCTCCTTGAACTCGCGAGCGACGGATTCGACGAGTTGCGTCTATGGGATGTCGACCGCGGCCTCGGAGCTCGTGCCGACGATCCGCGCGATCGGCTGGCGATCTTTGGCATTGCTCGGGAGGCTGATGCTGTGATCGTCGATTGCAATGGGCGAGTGATCGACCCGAGTAAGGAGCTGGGCGAGCTTGACTACTATCTGCGCACGTTCTTTGCGGCGCAGGAACGTCGCAAGATCGCACAGCGGACGCAAGCAGGGCGTAAGCGCATTGCTGCGGATGGCGGATATGCCGGGGCGGGATCTGTACCGTACGGTCTCGACTGGGAGCGCGATCAGCGCGAGTGGAGCATTGATGAGTCCCAGGCGGAGGTTGTGCGCGAGATGTACCAGCGTTGCCTTGATGGCCAAGCGGCTGGAACCATCGCCAGCGAGCTGAATGCGCGAGGCGTCCCGACCTCGCAAGGGAAGCGCTGGCATCAGTCCAGTGTTGCCAGGTTGCTGCGCATGCCGGCGTACCGCGGTGAGCATACGCAGGAGGGCTTGACGATCCAGGTATCTGCAATAGTCGACGAGGTTATCTGGTACAAAGTTCAGCGCGCTTTGAACGTCCGTCCACGACGTCGTCGCTCCCGGAGCACGCGAAGCCTGTGCGTTGGACGGGTCTGGTGCCCATGCGGCCAGCGCGCGTACGTGCGGTTGGCCAAAGACAAAGAGTACATTTACTGCGTCACACGCCATGATCGCTGGCGGCGTACCTATGGCGGTAAGCCGTGCGACTTCGCGGTCACGCACCGAGCTGACCATATCGACCCAGTAGTATGGGAAACGGTCGCCGATGCGATCACGCAACCGGAGATTCTACGAGAAGCGGTCGCAGAACAGCCCGATTCCGCAGAACCGCATCGCAAGGAGCTCGCTCGATGCGAAGAGCTCTTGCGGCGGCTCATCGCCAGCGAAAACGAGATATCGCGAGCATTCCGCCGCGGCAATCTAAGCGCCGACGCATGGAACGCCCAGCTCAAAGAGATCGCAGCCGATCGCCGTGTCCTCGAACGCAACCGCGAAGCAGCCCGAGAGCAGCTCGTAGCCGCAGATGCCAGCAACATCTCCATCGACGACATCGAAAGCCAGCTCGAAGAGCTACAAGGCCGCGTCCGAGCCGCAGCCCCCAAAGACCGAAAGGCCATTATCGAGAGCGTCATCCCAGGCGATCAGCCCTTCGGCATCACCGTCTGGCCAGACGGCAAAATTGACATCCGCGGCGCCATCCCCGTCCCAGCCGAGCCCATGGTTGCCAAACCATCCCACCCACCGGGGCAGGCGCCGTGACAATCCCGCTGGATCTCGCCATCTTTTTGCCGGGCCTGGCGGTTGCGCGGTGGGCCGCAAATTCTGCCGGTGCCGATGCGCCTGCGGTTGCCGCCGCGCGGGTAGTATCAGCCCATGAGTCAGCACGCACAAATGATGGTATGGGAGCGCGCAAAGCGCGGGCAGCACGTGGTTGCGCTCGGATTCTCCTGGCTCGAAGCGCCGTCGTCACTGCACCTGGTCCGCATCAGCTGCGACGTTCCCGACACAACCCTCGGCCCTCTATTCGACGCCCAACACAAGATCGAACGCATACTCGACTCCGAGGCCACGCCGCTCTTTCAGGCCCGCGATTGGGTGATGTCCGGTCTGCGCAGGCGTTTTCTCGGCGATGTGCCAGCCCGCGGTCCCGATGCCGCCCTGGTCGAGGCATGCAATCGACTGGCTCATCACGGCCAGCCCCGCGCCCTGGTCTTCGATGCAGCCGACGCCGCCGACCAGGCGACCTGCCAGTATCTCCAGCGCATCCTCGAGCGGCCGGGCTGGCTCGAGTTGCCGCTGATCCTGGTGGTTCGAGACCGCGAGCCGTCCAGCGCAGCCGCACAACTGATCGACACGGTGCGCCGAATCCACGGCGAAGACGCCATCGTGGCCGCCGATGAAGACGAAACTCCGGTCGAGGCCGAGGTCGAAACCGAAAGCGGCCCCGAAACCGCAGCGGACAGAGCAGCCGCGCCATCAACCATTGCCGGACCAGCCGACCAGGCCAACCGGCCCGCTCGGGCCGATCCGGCCACAGGGCACGGCCAGGACAGGAAGGTCGAGATTCTCGATCTGGCCGCCCTGCCCAGCGATGTGCTCCGCGTCCTGCGCGCAGGTGCAGTGATCGGATCCGGGTTCGAGATCGTGCTGGTCGCCGAGCTTCTGGACTGCTCCCCGTTCGATGCCCTGTACTGCCTACAGCGCGCGCGAGACATCGGTGTGCCGGTCAGCGATCGGGGCGAGGCACGGTTTTTCCTGCCGCAGAGCCTCATCAAACGGCTTCGATCGTCTCTCTTGCCATCCCTGACCACGGCCTGGCATCGTCGGCTGGCTGCGATCCTCACCGCTCGGAGTGATGCCGACCCCGCGATCGACAGCCAGGTCCACTCGCTGCGCCCACCTGTAGACCGCGGTGTGACCAGACCCGTCGCTCGAATCAATACACCCGATCGACCGGCCAAACCGAGCGCTGGTTCTCCGCCCCGGAGCGCTGGCCTTCGCGACCAGCCGGCTGTAGACAACCGCCCAGCCCTGACCCCGTCGCCCGGGGCATTGGCTCAGGCCCGTC
This sequence comes from Pseudomonadota bacterium, assembly GCA_022360315.1. GTDB lineage: Bacteria > Myxococcota_A > Polyangia > Haliangiales > Haliangiaceae > JAKSDA01. The sequence continues at coordinate 1,920 of JAKSDA010000170.1, read as the reverse complement.
TCGCCGTAGAACTGGAAGGCGAAAAAGAAGCCGGTGACCGCTATCGGCGCGCTGCTGCCCGCGGAGCACCGTCGGTCGGCGGCAAGCCCTACGCCGAGCTCTTCGACGCCAGCCAGGCCCGCACCAACCCGGATAACGCCCCCGGACTGGCCGACGAGCTCGCAGCCAGACACGCCGTAACCCGCGCCCGACCCGCCGCCAGCCAGGCCGGTCATCGACCGGCACCGATCGGCAGGGCCCGGCGCAGTGAAGCGGCGAGCAGCCCAGTATCGGCCAGATCGACGCCGACTGGCCCGGCTGCCGGCAGTAGCGTGCCAGGACGTCCAGCTGCCAGGACACACGGCGGTAAAGACCATGTCGATCCGGGCGATGTCGGTCCCGGCGATGTTCGGCCCGACGACGTTCGAGCCGCCCGGCACCTCAGCGCCGCAGGCGAGGTCGAGGCCGCGGCCGAACGCTATGCCCAGGCCGCAGCCGAGGCCGCATCGCTGGGCGCATATGGTCAGGCCATCTCGCACGGGCAAAAAGCCCTGCAGCTGATCGAAAGCCTGCCCGCCTCGCCCAACCGCCGGCTCTTTCGCATCCAGCTCATGGCCGCCCTGGGCCGGCTGCAGTGGCAGGCGGCCAGCAGCCACGGCGACCGGCCCGACCCGGCATTCACGCTCAAGAGCGCATTGCGCACCGCCGAATCGGTCCACTCGTCGCTGTCCGATGACGATCCGCCCGAGCTCATCGCCGAATCATCGATCCTGATCGCCGGCATTTGCTACGATCTGGGCGACCTTCGCTCACTCGAACGCGCTCTCGACGAGCTCACCCAGACCAGCCGGCTCTTGCTCGACGCCGGCGATGCCACCGGCGCGGCCCGGATGCTCAACGACCAGGCCGCAGTATACGTGCGCCTGGGCGATCCGGTGCGGGCTTCGCACCTGCTCAGCCAATCCCAGGCTCTGTTTGAAGAAAAAGCCGACGACGACCCCGTGGCAGTCGAGGAACTGGCCGAAACCCATCATTTGCTCTCCCGCTTGCCGCTCCATGCGCGCATCCGGCCGGGCCGCGAAGACGATGCGTTTTCCATGGCCATGGACCACGCTCTCATCGCCGAGGACAATTATCGCGACCTGGGCAATGTGCGCGAGATCGGTCGGGTGTGGGAGACCATGGGACGGCTTGAGTTTTCCCGCGATCGCCTGGATCGGGCCGATCAACGGCTTGCGGCCGCCTTGCAGCTGCAGAGCCGAATCGGCGATATCACTGGACTGGCCCGTTCATCGGCCGCTCGGTCCGATGTTCTGGCCCAGGCCGGCCGGACATCCGAGGCTCTCGAACTGCTCGGCGATTCGATCGCACTCAACCGGACCAAGGGCTCTCCGCTCGGCCTGGCCTTCAATCGCCAGGCGTTCGACCGTCTTGTCGCCACCCTGGAGCGCGACGAATCCGCCGATCCAGACATCGCCGATCGGCTCGCCACGACTGCCGGACAGCTCGAATCGGCAGAGGCAACCATCGGACGGGTGGTCTTGCCCGAGTTGCCGGATAAGCCACCTGCGGACCAGCCCAGGCCGGATCTGGACTAGCAGGGTTGGGGCAATCCCGAACCCTGCTATCAGGATTGGGCAAGCCCTCCGGCGGACTCCCGCCTAGCAGCGTTCGGGAAAAATCCCGAACGCCGCTACCATCATTGGGCAAAGCCCTCCGGCGGACTGCCGCCGGGCGCCCCAGGTGCCCGAAATCGGCTGAGCGCCGCTCTCGGCCCGGGCGCACGCAGATTCGGGAAAAACGATTTTTCCCGAATGCTGCTAGAGCGCTGAACAGGTTGAAACCCTATTTATGCCGCGATCTTACGCTGTATGATCTCGAGGTTTTGCACAGTAGATGCGCGCCTGATGTCGTATTCATTCTTGCGTACACCGAGGTACC
>JAKSDA010000481.1 GCA_022360315.1 Pseudomonadota bacterium | reverse complement strand
GTCGTCGACAATGAAACCGTCATTGACGGGTTGTCCGGGGCTTTCCGCAATCAGCAAAATTCGCTCGATGTTCTGGTCGAATGTGACACGGGGGCGGCACGCTGTGGCGTTCAAACACCGCAGGCGGTGGCGCAACTGGCGCTAACCATTGCGGCCGCCGAGGGATTGAATTTCGCCGGCCTGATGACTTATCCCCCCATCAACGGTGTTGAAAAGGTACAGGATTTCATGGAGTCGGCGGTGTCATTGTTGCGCGAGCAGAATATCGATTGCCCCGCCATTTCTAGCGGAGGAACGCCCGACATGTGGCGCGCCCACGAAGCGCCGATCACCAGCGAGGTTCGCGTCGGCACCTATATTTACAACGATCGCTCGTTGGTGGAAAGGGGCAACTGCGAATGGCAGGACTGCGCGTTAACCGTCGTGGCAACCGTCGTCAGCGTTCCAACGGAAAACCGTGCGGTCATCGATGCGGGCTCCAAAATACTGACATCGGATTTAATTGGTCTGGAAAATTACGGCCACGTGTCCGGCCGGCCTGACCTGACCGTCAAATCGCTTTCCGAGGAGCACGGTGTGTTGACCTGCGCCGACAGCGATAACATCGGCCTCGAGGTCGGTGACCAGATTCAAATTGTACCCAATCATTGTTGCGTCGTTTCGAACATGGTCGACCGGGTGGCGTTGCGCAGAACTTCGGGTGATATCGATATGATCGACGTTAGCGCGCGCGGATGCATTACCTGAGGGTTATCCATGGCCAGGGTTTTGTCAGTCGGTGAAATCATGCTTGAAATGTCGGATATTGGCGGTGGCTTGTACAAAAAGAGTTTTGCAGGCGATACATTCAACATGGCGCATTACCTGAACCTGGTCGCAGGCAAAGAAATACAGGTGGACTACCTGACGGCACTGGGCTCGGAAGCCGAAAGCAATGCCTGTGTGGATTTTATGCGGGGGTTGGGGGTTGGAACGGAAAGGTGTATCCGTAATCCCGATCGCAGCATCGGTTTATTCATCCTGTCGAACGATATGCGCGGCGAGAAGCAATATCATTACTGGCGAAATCAGTCTGCCGCGCGTTATCTCTTTGACGAAGTACAGGATCTGACCGGATACGATCTGGTTTTCCTATCCGGAATTACCGCGGCAATTACCTTAAATAAAGACAACCTCACTGGAGGTGTAAGTACCGCACGGGAGCAAGGCGCAATGATCGCCTATGATTTTAATTACCGCCCGCAATTGTGGGATCCTGACAGTGCGCGCGCTTTTGCCGAACGGATTCTTCCCCTGGTGAGCCTCGCAAAAATTTCGGATGAAGAGCAGGACATACTCTTCCCCGGGCAGGACATCAGCGCACTGTCGTTAAGTCATGCTGGCGTGGAATGGGTTC
>JAKSDA010000534.1 GCA_022360315.1 Pseudomonadota bacterium | reverse complement strand
GGATTGTCGGCGACGATACGGCCGATAGCCGCCAGGGTTTCCCGCAGCTGATCCAGCCCGGCCTCGTCGAGTCCATCCCGGGTCCCATCCACCCGGGCCGCCAGCCCGCCGGCGGCGAGCATGTGCCGGCGCAGCGCGGCGGCGTCCTGGCGCAGCTGGCGCGCCTCTGTGGCGTCTGGAGCAGCCGTTCGATCGGGCCGCAGGCGCCGACGGGCGCGCATCAGCTCAGTTCTGGCGTCGTCGAGTCGCAGCAGAATGTCGTCGCGCACCAGCTGCTTGAATAGCCGCACTGCCTGGGCATCTGTGAGCTCTTCGACCCGATTTGCGAGCACCTCCGCGTCGGCGTCCATGTACGCGCCTGGCCGACGGCTCTGGTCGCCGCCGAAGAACCGGCCGTCGCGAACGCGCACCACATAGCCGTCCCTGGTGACCAAGAGCCGCGCGGTTGCCCCGACCGGCACCACGCGGGTGCGGTGCTCTTGCCAGGCGTCGGTCTCCCACATGTCGTCGTAGGCGAGTTGCTCGTCGAGGGCGAACACATGCCAACGCGCGCCGACCTGCACCACTGCGCATGTGCGTCCACTGATGCGGGCGAATCCCAGGGCCTCGTCCTGGGTGGGCAGGCCGGCCGCGGGTTCGAGGACCTCGGCGAGCTTGACGTCGGTGTCAAAGAAGATGCCCTCGGAGCGGGCCACGGTGCGGCCCACGTGGGATCGGGCGGCGCGGCTGGCGGCCCGGTCTGCATCGTCTCGGCGGTCGGCCACCGACTGGGCGTGGCGCGCATCAGCGCCGATCTCGGCGAGTAGCTCGTCCGCGGACACCGCGTCGGCCGTGCCGATGACAAAGTCCAGGTACAGCTCGCCGTGGTCGTGGATGCCGAGCATGATCTGTCGATACGTGCACTCCGAGGCGCTCTGGGCGCTGTGAACCACGTCGAGGGCCGCTTCCTGGTCGCGCTCCTCGTCCACAGTGAGCTCCGCGGCCAGTCGGTCGAGCCCCGCAGACACGGTTTCGCTGTAGCGCAGGATGCGCATGACCTCGCCGTCGCGGCGGATGAGCACCTGCAGGGTATCGGCATCGGTCTCCGCCTGGATGCTCGCCCGCACCCGCTCTGATGCCATGGGACGCAGCCGGGCCAATTGCGCCAGGCCGCCAAAGAGCTCGACCACATTGGCCGCAAATCCGGGCATCTCGTCCAGCACGCCGACGATCTCGGCGTCCGTCAACTCGGTGGTGGCCTGTCTATCGACGACTCTGGAGTCCACCACCAGGGCTGCATCGTCTCGGCTCTGCAGATGGATTTGTGCAGACGGCGGCTGCTCGACCTGCACCTGGCGCCCGGCCACCACATCGGCTGCAGCGCGACGGGCCTCGCGTTCTGCAGCGTCGTTATAGTTGCCGACCAGGGCGCCCGTGCGCGGCGCGCTGCTCCGATACTGCAGGATGTGGGCGACCTCGTGGGCCACGGTCTCCCGGCTCGGGGACGCGCTCGCAAACGCGATGTACTCCGGTGCGGCCGCGGCCAGGGCATCCCCGGGGAGGCTCTGGCTGACCTCCACAGTGACGTCCTGCAGGTCTACGTTGAAGTGGCGCTCCATCTCGTCCCGGAACGGCAGCGATACTATCCGCGCAGCGGTGGGGCTCTCTGCTGTCGGCCCGGGCGTGGTGGGGCCCTGTTCCGCCACCGCGGGGGCGAAGGAGTTACTCGGTTGGGTTTCTGGCCATTCTGGCCCCGATTCGCCTCCGCACCCGAGGTCGCGCAGCACCGACATGACATAGTCGTACCCGGGGAACCTCTCGGCTGGCGGCAATTCCCTGCCAGCACGCTCCGCATCCTGCGCGCCACGTTGCGCCTCCATGGACCGTTCGAGCCTGGCCATCTCCTCGGCCATGGTCATGGTGCGGTTTCGCTTGCCCGGGGACACACCGGGAGCCGGAGTTGCCCAGCGAGTGGGATCTCCGTATGGGGCGGCGGTTCGGGTTCGTTTGCCCTGAGCCACAGGAGGACCAGCTGCCGCCTGGAGTCGCCGTTCGTACGCCGCGGTGACCGAACCATGGCCCAGTCGTGCCTCGTCGCACGCCTGTGGACAGCAGGCACACAGCTCGAGTGCGAAAGAGCCACGCCGACTGTACCCATTCTGTCACCCCCACTCGGCGTGTTTGACAGTCACTCGCCCCGTTTCACCCCCATAGAACCGGCGCATCCAATGAATTCAACCCCGGCCGGGCCGTGACCAGGAAGTTCCCATTTCTGTGCAGCGATCAGCTCGAGTGCGGCGATCACTTTGACCTCCTCATCGGTGCCACCGTGAAATACTCGCCCCCGCGGAGGCCCTTGAGTCGATAGGCGTCCATGCACAAGCGTCGTCGTTGTACTTCTGCCTTGTGGGCCTGGGCGAGGATACGACAATACTGTTTTTTCGTATCCATGAGTAACCCCTTGGCAACCGAACCAGAACGGCGTTCCAGCGGATATACATGTAAAATTTCAAGAAACGATGACCACAAGATTCCATGGAGATCACCCGATTCTTCCTCGGATACCGTCGATGTTCGCACCAGCAACAGCGCTGGGAAAAATGCATAGAATAGAATCAGCTGCCAGAGTCGCTCATCGGGTCGCTTCTGCGCCATTTGGACCAATGTGCGCAAAAGGTCATCCTGTGCCGCGTATCCGATGGATGCGCGATCTTCGAGTGCGGACAACATGGAGTGAATACTGCGATAGTGTTTGAAGACAGGGTGTTTTCTGCGCACAGCAGCGCTTGCCCTTGGCAACCCCGAGCCAGGCCACAAACAGGCTCACAGCAAGCTCTGTGGTGTCGGCCCACTTGGTAACGAAGTCGCCAAGTTCATCTCGGGTGTCGTGAGGGACCCACCGACCGGTCAGGGGTGCCAGCATTCTTTTTAGTTTGACCAGTTTCCTGGGCTTGCTGGTGTTGCGTCGCCCGCTTGCCCCTATCGCCCGCGAACGCCGCTTCCAGGTTGTCCTGAACTTGCTTGTGCCAATGATACAGCTGGCTTGGCTGTATCTTGTATTCGTCGGCCAAGTCCGAGACGGCG
>JAKSDA010000509.1 GCA_022360315.1 Pseudomonadota bacterium | reverse complement strand
CTTCTTGTTTCTTCTGCTCATCGAGCGCTCCTCTGGACCGGCCGATGACCGGTCCAATGGGCGCCCGCTCCTCTCAGCTCAGGTTGTGGCTTGCTGACTTTTCGGGGGTATTTTCGGCAAGACGTTGGGCTTCATGACAGGTAGGCCCGGGCCGAAAACCAAGAAAGCCCTGCCCGACTCATGACGTCTAACAGAGCAATTTTCTTGGCCCATGCAAGCCCAAACTCATGACCATCGCCGCCCGGGAGGAACCTTTGGCAATACGTCATCGCCTTTGCCCGACATTCCGCACCCTGCCGGCACCGTGCAGCTCCGGTCGCCGGCCAGATCTCGCCCGGTACATGCAAGCTCCCGGTACATGCAAGCTCGCGACGACCCTTGACAAATAATCTGGGCCAGGAGGGTGATGATCTGATGCTTTCAATCTTGTATGGTCCCTACCATTCTGTAGTATGCGCATCGGCACCCTTCACATAAGAACTCCTGTCCTCCTGGCCCCCATGGCTGCAGTCACTGACCTGCCGTTTCGCACGATTTGCGAGGAATTCGGTGTCGGCTTGACCATTACCGAGTTCCTCTCTGCGCACGCGCTCAGCGCCGGGGATCAGAAAACCGTGGACAAGATGACTCCGAGCCTGAACGGAACTCGATTCGGAGTACAAATTTTTGGCCGAGAGGACGAGCCCATGGCCAGGGCGGCTCGTATGGCGGTTGCCATTGGTGCGTCGTTGGTCGACATCAACATGGGCTGCCCGGCCAAGCGAGTGGTCGCTGGCGAATGCGGCTCTGCGTTGATGCGCGAGCCCAAACTCGCCCAGCACATCGTTCGCAATGTGGTCGCCGCAGTGCCCGATCACATTCCGGTAACTGTAAAGCATCGCGCCGGTTGGGATCAGGTGCACCGCAACGCGCCCGAGTTTGCCTGTGCCATGGTCGAGGCCGGGGCCAAGATGATCACGGTCCACGGCCGCACGCGCACCCAGGGCTTCAGTGGCCGATCCGATCTCGGCATCATCCGGCGCGTCCGCGAGGCCGTGCCCGCGGGCATCCCAGTGGTCGGAAACGGCGATGTGGTCGACGTCGAGGGATACCTGCGCATGCGCGAGACAACTGGTTGCGACGCCGTGATGATCGGGCGAGGAGCTCAGGGAAATCCATGGCTTTTTCAACGCTTGCGCCATGTACTGAGAGGCACCTCCGATCCTGGCCCGGCCTCGCTCGAGCAGCGGATCGCAGTGTTTCGCCGCCACACGTCATTGATTTTGGAGCTAAAATCCGGGCCCCGCCTGATTCATGAGGTGCGCAAGGCCTGTGCCTGGTATGCCAAGGGGCTCCACCGATGTAACCAGTTTCGTCAAAAAATTTGGCAGATCACGGACTCCGACGCAGTCATCGATGCGGCCGAAGAGTATTTTTCTCACCTTGTCGAGCGCCGATCGAAAAATCGCGCTGCTTGAGGTTGGCTGTGCCCCGTCGCCTCAATCCCCTGGATTTTCTGGTGGCCGAGAGCTCGGCTATGCGCGATGTCGTGCACCGCGTCGAACAGCTCGCCGACAGCCACGACCCGGTCCTCATCTGCGGTGATCTCGGCACCGGACGCGAGCTGGTCGGACGCGTTCTCCATTGCGCAGGAAAGAGACAACTATCTAAATTTATTAGAATTAAAGCTCAGATGGCGCCGGCGGTGCTGGCCTATGATCCAACTCTTTGTACTGCTACACAGACGCTCGCCGCCGCTCATCGCGGCACTCTGTTCATTCGAGACATCGGCGACGTACCGCAGTCGTCGCAGCAGAGGCTGCTCGAACTCCTGTCCGCATTTCGGGCCAGAAGTTCATCGTACGACATCCGCGTCCTCGGCACCTGCGACCCATATCTTCGCCTGGCTGCGGAGGCCAGCTTCTTTCACCCCGGGCTTTACGAGATGCTCTCTAGGCAGACCATTACACTGCCACTTTTGCGGGATCGTCTCGAAGATATTCCAATACTTTACGACCACTTTGTGCGGAGTTATGCAAGTGAGTTGGGACGCGGTCGAATGACCATCTCGTCGCGGACTCACGACCGGCTTACCAGCTATCCCTGGCCCGGCAATGTGGCCGAGCTCAAGAGCGTCGCCCGCCGGGTCGTGGTCCGTGCTACCGGCGATAGAATCGAGCCGGGCGATCTCGACGCAGTGCTTCCTCGGGTAGCCGAAAGAGTGCCCCTCGAGCGTCTGTCGTTCGAGGACATGGTCAAGAGCAAGCTCGCGGCATTTTTGCGCAGTGTGGACGGATATCCGCCGGGAGATCTCTACGACAAGGTGTTGGCCCGCGTCGAGCGCCCTCTCCTCACCCTGATCATGGATCGGACCGGAGGCAATCAAGTGCGCGCAGCCGAGATCTTGGGCTTGAATCGGAATACACTGCGGCGCAAGCTGAGTGAGCGTGGTTTGCTCGTCCGCAACAAAGCAGTGTCACGAACCAAGTCAAAGTCAAAGTCCACACGTGGTCGTCGAGCTGTGAAACAGGCTTCTCGACAGACCCGGTAGCGACCAAACGGTTAGAGCCATGGGTTTCAAGAAACGTCCAACGATCACCAGGCGCACTACCACCACCAGGCGCACTCCGACTGTTTCGCGGCGGATCCCGCCAAAACCGGCCGTCGAAGAGGAAGTCGAGCTTGAAGAAGACGACGAGCTCGAAGACGACGAGCTCGAGGATGACGAGCTCGAGGATGACGAGCTCGAGGATGACGAGCCAGACGACGAGCTCGAGGATGATGACGAGCTCGAGGATGATGACGAGCTCGAGGATGATGACGAGCTCGAGGATGATGACGAGCTCGAGGATGATGACGAGCTCGAGGATGATGACGAGCTCGAGGATGATGATGAGCTCGAGGATGATGATGAGCTCGAGGATGATGAGCTCGAGGATGATGACGAGCTCGAGGATGATGACGAGCTCGATGACAAAAAGCTCGATGACAAAAATCTCGATGATGACGAGGATCATGTAGAGGAGCTGGCCGAGGACGACGAGGACCAGCCGGCCGACGAGGACGAGGACCAGCTAGCCGAGGACGAGGACCAGCTGGCCGAGGACGACGAGGATCAGCTAGCCGAGGACGACGAGGATCAGCTAGCCGAGGACGACGAGGATCAGCTAGCCGAGGACGACGAGGATCAGCTAGCCGAGGACGATGACGAGGACGAGGAGGATGACGAGGACCGACTGGGCGACGACAAGGCGACGGGCACAGAATGGAATCGAGGCAGGGATGTCTTTGGAGAGTCCGAGAACGACTCGAGTGACGCAGAAGTAGCCATCTCCTCGAGTGCAGATTCCGAGTCGGCGGACGACCTGGGTGACGAAGACGATGTGGGCGATGCCGATGACGAGTACCGCGAAGACCTCGTCGATCAACTCACTCATTTTCCGGAAGACCAAGATCAGGAAGAGGAGGAGGAGTCCGAGCTGGAAAACCCCGATCAGCTCCATGAAATCGCGGACGAGGAAATCGGCGATTCGCTCGATCGGTACGATTCGAGTGAAGAGGACGATATGCTCGCCGACAGCGGTGGTATCGCTGAAGCCGAGAGCAACGAGTCTGACGACCAGGTCGAAGCCGAAAGTGCCCCAGCAATAGAAATCGAAGACAAGACGGTGCCGATGCGTCGGATCCCTCCCCACACCTTGCTCGCAGCGCGTGCCACAGGAGGGTTGACATTTGGCGACAACAGGGTGGTCAATGAAACTGCACAGGACTTCGAGGATAAAGACAGCCTGGACGATGACCTGGACTCCGACCGAGCCGAGTCTGGCGGCGCCGATAGATGGGACCGCGACCTCCAGACACTGCGACCGGCTGCAGATGTAGCCAGCGGGGTGGCCGAAGCCGCCGATGAAGACGAGACCGCGGGCGACGGCCGCGCAATCTCAGGCGATGATCCGGGACCAGACGAGCGAGAAGACACCCACAGTGCCGAAAAGGACAGAGCCGGATCCGACCGGGTCGAAGAGAGTCCTCGGCCCAGCACTGTCGACGAATACCTTGAGTCTCTCGACGACGAAGTCAGGACACTGGCCAGCAAGCTGCGCGGCCTCGTCGTGGAGGCAGCACCCGACGCCCGCGAGTATCTCAAGTGGGGCATTCCTCACTACGAGGAGAGCGGCGATTTGCTCTATCTCGATGCCAAAACCGATCACGTGACCGTGGGGTTTTTTCGCGGTGCCCAGATCGAGAACCTGGACGTTGCCAGCGACTTACTCGAGGGGAGTGGCCGCAATTTCCGCCACGTCAGAATCTTCACGGAAGGCGATATTCATACCAACGCTCTGCAAGAACTCATAGCCGGCGCGCTCCAAATCAATCGGCAAGGCGAGAGCAGTTCCGGGCATCTAGACATATAGTCCCGGCCGAGGTTACTGCTCGCGGCAAGCGGTACCCAGGCGGGTCGAGGCGGGTCGCTCAGCGGACGATTTCTCGGCAGCGCGAATTCTCGGCAGAGGCCGCGGCTGATACGATCCCGGCATGGGAGAGCGACCATCGCAAAGCTTTGATCCAGCCCGGCTCGATGCGTTGTGCGCACGTATGGGCGACAAATTCGGCGGTTCTGGACGGGCCGCAGCAGCAAACCTGCGCCAGTGGCTGTCGGGCGACATCCCGCTGGCCAGCCCCGAAATCTTGGCCCGGCACCTGGACGACGCGCATCTCGACCTGGTTTTCGACGCCTTCTGGCAGGTTCTTCCCTTTGGCACAGGCGGTCGCCGGGGGCGTGTGGGCTATGGTGCCAATCGGCTCAACCCGACCACAGTTGCCATGACTGTCGAGGGCCACTGCCAGTATCTGCGCAATACCTTTGCAGATCGCGACGATCTGGCCGTGGTAGTCGCAAACGACGTCCGCGTGTTTCGCGATCTGGCCGGCACTTATGGCTTTCTCGGCAGTAGCCATCCCCTCCTCGGCGTATCGTCTCGTTCTCTCGCCAAGCTGGCCTGTGAGATCTATGCCGGCAACGGAATCGTCGCCTATCTGAAAGACCCAGACGACGAAGAGGCCAACTTGAGCACGCCGGAGCTGTCGTTCCTCATTGGCAAACTCGGCGCAGTCGGCGGCATCAACCTGTCTGCCTCTCACAATCCACCCGACGACAACGGCATCAAGGTCTACGACCAACACGGTAGTCAGCCTGTTGCCCCCCACGACCAACAGTTGATCGACACCATGAGCCAGGCCACCAGCCCGGCCATGAAACCATTCGCCGAGGCCCGCGAAGAGGGCCTGATCCGGCCGATCGCCGAGTCGCTACACGAGGAGTATTTGCAGGCAAATGTCGAGCTATATAACCAATTGCACAAACCGGTCAGCGAGTTTCAGATCGTGTACACGCCGCTTTGTGGCGTGGGTACCAGTACGGTCCGCGACGTACTCGACCGGCTCGGCTTTTCCGTGGTCATGCCACCCGATCAGCTGGCCGACGGCAGCTTTGCGGCGATTCCCTACCGGGCGCCCAATCCCGAGGTCGCCGAAGCCACCGTCCCGGCCACGCGCTATGCGGATGAGCAAGGCGCAAGGATCGTCTTTTCGACCGACCCCGATGCCGATCGGATCGGGGTCGAGATCAAGCTCGAGGACGACACCTGGTACCATTTCGACGGCAATCAGATCGCGGCGGTTCTCTGCTACTACCTGATGCTCGATCCCCAGGGGCCGAGGCGCAAGGGGTTGGTGATCGAGACCCTGGTGACCACCAAACTGCTGTCCAAGATCGTCGAGCAGGCCGGGGATTCCTGGATCGTGGACAATCTGCTGGTGGGTTTTAAATACGTCGCCGACGTGCTCAAAGAGCTCGAGCACCATGGCCGCTACGGCGATATCGAGTGCCGGCCGAGCGATCTGGTTCTGGCTGCCGAAGAGTCCCACGGTGTGCTGTTCTTGCCCACGATTCGGGATAAAGACGCCGCACCGGGCTGCATGTTCTTGGCCGCTCTTTATCAGCGCCTGGCCGGCCAGGGGCGGACCCTTCTCGACTACTATGCCGAGATCATCGGGCGGATGGGCGGTTACGACAACGTCAACCGCTCGATCATGATGAGTGGCGCTGTGGGCAATGAGAACAAAGCGCGCATCATGGCTGCGCTTCGCGCCCGGCCTCCGGCACAATTTGCGGGCTTTCGGGTGCTCGACGTGGTCGATTACCACGACCAAGATCGCTTTGGCCGGTTTGTATCGGATAGCGACCGCCTACCCCGCGACGTGATTCAAATTTTTGCCGAGAGCTGTGTGGTCACGATCCGCCCATCGGGAACCGAGCCCAAGCTGAAAGTCTACTGTCAGCTCTTGCCCGGCGAGCAATCGCCGGAGAAAACAGGTCGGGAGCTCCTCGCCGCTCTCCGGACACGGGCCAACTCTGTGGCCGATCTGGCTTACAACGAGCTATTGAGTCGAATGGAGACCTCGCTCGGACCGGCTGCTCTGCGGCTGCCGGACATCATCGATCTCAGTCAGAAACAACGCTTCGAAAACGAGACGATTCCCGCCTTGCGTTCCCGGCTGGACCAGGGGGCGTTCGCAGATCTGGACAGTCTCTTGCATTGGATGCGATCCGAGGTGGCGGACATGATGCCCGGCGCCGATCCTCTACCGGCACTCAAGGCACCTGTAGCGTATCTGTGCGCGACGTGGGAAGATACATCATCGCTCGCAGCACAACTGCGGGCGTGGGCCGAAACATGAGACCTTGACTTGAGCGAGCTAGCCGAACGCCCAATCCAGCTCAATCCTGTACAGGACCCATTTACCGTGACGGTCCTCGGGGGCGGGACAGGTTCGTTCAGCGTCTTGTCCGGCCTGGTCGAGATTCCCCACGTCCACGTGCGATCGATCGTGAGCATGATGGATTCGGGCGGTGACTCGGGCCGGCTGCGCGACGAATACGGTGTATTGCCTCCGGGCGATCTGCGGCGCTGCCTGGTTGCGCTATCCCGGCAGAGCGGTCTATTTCGCGAGCTGTTTTCGTACCGTTTCGAGGCTCCGCCTCTGGACGGCCGCAATTTTGGCAATCTGTTGTTCCTGGCGCTCAGTCAGATCCTCGACAGCGAGAAAGACGCGTGCCAGGCGATGAAGACCATTCTCAAAGTCCGGGGCGATGTACACGCGGTTACCTGGGATCACGTGCACCTTCACGCCCGGCTGGCCGACGGCACGGTTTTGCGCGGCGAATCGCAGATCGATGTGCCCGAGCACGACTCGCGAATCCCGATCGATTCGGTGTATCTCGAACCCTCGGCGCGGGCCAACGAAGACGCGGTCGCATCCATCGAGACCGGCGACTTGCTGGTCCTGGCACCGGGCGATCTATTCACCTCGAGCATTCCCAATCTGCTGGTCGAGGGCATTCCCCACGCCCTCGATCGAAGCGGCTCGCCACTGGTCTACATTGTGAATCTGATGACCAAACACGGCGAAACCGACGGCTATTCGGCGGCGGCCCATGTTGCCCAGCTCGTCCGCTACGGCCGTCGGATTCCCGACGCCGTGCTGGTCCACGACGGCGACCTGCCCACAGATCTGGCAGCCAAATATCAGGCCGAGCAAGCCGTGCGGGTGCGGGTGGACGAGCACAACCTGCGCGACCTCGGGGTCAGAGTGATAAAACGAGCCAACCTGATGTCTGCCACGTCCCTGGTGCGCCATGATCCGGCGCGCACGGCCCAGGCACTACTCGAACTGTACAGCGAGCTGATCAACGCCGGCTGGCGTCGCTGATTGCGGCCGCGAACGCGAGTAAAGACGATAACTTGGCATCTCGCCGGCGGGCTGGTCGGGCATAATGGGTCCGCTGGGGTCAGGCCACTGCCAGTAGCCCGGCATCAGCGGCGGATGCGCCCCAGGTTGTGGCGATCGAGATACTCGGCGATTCCGTAGCCGTAGTCGCGGACTTCTTTGCGCAGATCCCACGTGCCGAGGTCTATTTTTTCGGCCAGCTCGAGAAAGTCGTGGTCAAAGCTTTGCGCGTTGGCCCTGCTGCACGAATCGGGTAGATCGAGCTCGTCGATCTCGATTGCGGGGAGCTCGACCGGATCGGACGGAGTGCCCGCGGTCAGGCGCTCGAAGTCGATGGCATCGGAAAGGTCGTTGGCATTGGCCGACCGGGTAGTCAGCGAAGTCAGGTCAAACACGGTCTCCAGGTGTCTGATCGTCGAGGTGTGGTCGTACTGGACCGAGCTCACGTGGTTGTTTTTGACGTACGGCCCGGCGATGACAGTGGGAACGCGAAAGCCGAGCTGATCGAATCCCTTGTCGGCAAAGTCGTCCGCTGCCAGAGGCGGGGCCACATGGTCGAAAAACCCGCCGTGCTCGTCGTACGTGACGACGAGCAGGCAGCGCTCCCAGTGCGGAGAGGTGGCCAGGGCCTGATAGATGGCCGAGATGAGCTGCTGGCCGAGGAGCGGGTGATGCGGCGGGTGATCGTCGTTCCAGCTGAACGCCGGATCGATGTAGACCACGGGCGGCAGCCGTCCGTCGGCAGCCTCGTCGAGGAAGTCCGAAAACCGGCGCAGACGACCCTCGAGCTCGATCTCTTCCATGAACGCCAGCACCGGGATGTCGCCGTAATAGTACGCCCAGTCGATGCCCGCCCTGTCGAGGTGATGGTAGAGCGAGGTGATGCCCCTGAAAGCGCCGCTGAGCACGTCGAAATTGCCCACCGCTCCATTTGAAGTACCCGCGTGCCAGTACATCCGGTTGGGCAAGGTCGGACCCAGGACCGAGGAGAACCACCGATCACAACTGGTGTACTCGTCGGCCAGCGCATGTAATACCGGGAGCTGCTCTCGGGTCATGTATTGCATGGGCTCGACGGCGTTGGGGCTCTGGTGTTTGCCCTGATGCACCAACACGAACCCGTCGTTGGTGCCATCTCGGAGCTGATTGCGAGACGCTGTCCAGCCGTGCGGCGGATCCAGAACGCACATGGTTCCCGCACTGGCCGGCCATATCTCGACCGAGTTGCCCTCGGGGTCGGGGTTCGACATGCCGCTCACCAGTCCGTCGCTCGGCTTGCCCTCGAGCAGCGCTCGCGAACCCAGATAATGGTCATAGCTGCGATTTTCCATCATCAGGAACACGAAGGTATCGATGCCAGGTTCGATATTGTCGCCCGGTTCGCCGACGTTATCACCACATGCAGAGACAAGGCTGGCAGTACTCGCGGCCCCGGCCAGCGCACCGAGGGTTTTTATTGCATCGCGTCGTTTCATCGTCATAAAACGATTCAGTTTCCCACATAACCACGGACCCGCAAAGACGGTTTGCTCCGCCCTACCGTGACCGGGCTACGTCGCGATATGACGCATCTCATCAGGCCGGCGACCAAGCACAGGCAGGGCGAGGAACCTTGGGTTTACAAACCCGGGCTCACGGGTATAGTCCGCTCCCATGACACGTTTGAGCGCAATTTTGATCAGTTCTTTCATGTGCTGGTCTGTTTCCTGTTCCAAGGGTGAGGACAAGAGCCAGGCACAAGACACGTCCGAGACCCAGGCCAAGATGGTCGCCAAGGACGACAAGGACGACCAGGCGGCTCAGAAAGAGCAAGCCGCCAAGCAGAAGGCCGACGAGGAGGCGAAGAAAAAAGCCGAGCGGATCAAGCGCATCGCCGAGTTCCGCAAGAAGACCGAAGCAAAGTCCGCCGAGGAGAGCAAGCGGTGGACCGATGACATGCACAAAAAAGCTGCCGCCCTGGTCAAAACCAGCTACAAGAACACCAAATCCGCACTCAAGGCCATCCTGGCCAGCCCGCACCGCCGGCCGGGCCTGCCCGATCGCGACAAATACCGGCATCCGACCGAAACCCTGACATTCCTGGGCATCACGCCCGGTTCCACGGTGCTGGAGGTCGGTGCCGGGTCGGGTTGGTATACCGAAATTCTGGCCCCACTCCTGGCCAAGAAGGGCAAGCTCTTGGTTACCGGCTATGCTACCGAAGGGCCGGAAGATTCGTTTCGGCCGGTTTACGGCGTCCGTCTGAGAACGTTTTTGGGCAACTCTCCCGACCTGTTCGGCAAGGTCGAGGTCGTCGAGGTCGCGCCACCCGAAACGCTCGCCCTGGGTGCAGCAAATTCGGTCGACGTCGCCCTGGCCTTCCGCGAGATGCACAACTGGCATCGACGCGGGTATTTGCCGCAGTATGTGGCCGAGATCTTCAAGGTGGTCAAGCCGGGCGGTGTATTGGGCGTGGTTCAGCATCGCGCCAAGCCCGGCGCCGATCCCAAGAAAAGCGCCGAGCAGGGTTATTTGCCCGAGGATTGGCTGATCAAGCAGATCGAGGCGGCCGGGTTCAAACTGGCCGAGAAATCGGAGATCAACGCCAATCCCAAGGATACCAAGGACTACCCGGAAGGCGTGTGGACACTGCCGCCAGCCCTCAATCTGAAAGACAAGGACCGCGCCAAATACGAGGCCATCGGCGAGAGCGACCGCATGACGTTGAAGTTCGTCAAACCCAACGCGTAGCCGTTGCGAAATCCGCCTATTGGCAACCGAGACGCGAGCCAGGCGGCCGTGGCTGTCGAACGCCAGTGCGCAAGCCGGATGGCCGGGCTGATCTGCAAAACCTACGACCAATGCAAAACCTACGACCATCCGGGCTAGTCTTCGCATCGGCCATCTAAGCCCGCCAAATCACTCCTACCCCGGTGAAATCGTTCACATCTCATTGCAACCTCTATGTTGGGTCGCTCGGCGGGTTCGGCGGCGAACTGCATGCCAATGCCAGTCATACGGGCGGTGAGGTTGTGAGAGTCTGGCCGCGTAGTGGCTGCTTCCGCTCGGCTAAACGCCATGACCAAGCCTCCGTTCCAGGTCTCCGAGAGTCGCCCGCACGTGATCCGGCCATTCCGGATGAGCGTCTTGCCGGGTAACCCAGGGCTCGCATTGCGCCAGTTCCGCCGCGGTCGGCGCCAGTGCCAGGCAGTCGGAGAGGTCCGTGCCGCGGTCACAGAGTGCAAACAGCTTGGACTTGAGAAAATCGCTGCGACCGAGCACGCTCAGGCGCAGCGCCCGGCCGACGAAAGCTGCCTCGAGTCGTGTATCCCACCCCCCAGGCAATACGCCAGTGAGTTGAGCTGGCCCGTTGTTGAGCCAATCGTCGGGGAGCTCATTGCCGGCTGCCCGACGCTCCTTGGCAAACGCCATGGCGGCCGAGGCGATCACAGCTGGCAATGGTGGATGGACGTCGCAGTCTCGCGTCTGGCGGTCTGTGACGCCCAGTAGAGCGAGCGCTGCACCACCCACGAGCACGGCTTCGAACTTATGGTCGCGCCCATTAGGCACAGCTGACGCCCGATGTCACGGGCCGAGTTTTGAAGTAGAGCATGTCCATGCGTTGTGGCATGCGGACCTTCACGCCGGGTCACGTCCAGCTTTGCAGTCATCGGGACAATGGTCTCCCTGCTTCTTGCTCGGTATACTGGACGATCGTTCGCGACTGTGTTGCCACCTGCAATGGTATATACAAGGAGTCGGCCGAGACGTTCATCCACAGGTTGAGCCAGGCTCTGCTCAAACGAGGACTGCGGCGCGCCCTCTTTGACCGATAACGGCATCGTCGAACGCGCGGGCAATTACGGAGTCACACCGTCCACGGTCCTTCTCTCCGCGTTTGCCGAGGGTGCTCAGCCGCTGGAGCCATCGCCCGGAGCTCACCATCAACCTCACTCTTCTCGATCGTCGGGAGCTGCACCCGGACATCTATCGGGTGATGGGTGACTTCACATCCCTGACCTTGGACGGCCTTGCGTGAGCCTCAATTGTCGAAGAGCTCGACCATCGCTGCGTCGCAATGGGGTATTGATTGTTTTTGCAATTAAATTGCACTTGAATGGTGCACGTAGTATTACATAGTATAACGAGTGCCCCATGAAGCCACAATGCAACAGCCACGAGAGTTCGGTCCTGTGTGGATCAGTGGAGTGCAGCCCAGTCCGCGGGCTCGGATGGAAGCAAGGCAGCGTCTTGGTATGTGTTCTGGCCAGCGTAGTCGGTTCCACAGGCTGCGGCGACAGCACGGAAGACCCCCCGTCGAACAACCCTAGTGCGCAAGGCCCCCTATACGCGGTCACCAGCCGCATTTTCAATAGTGATTTTTCGGACACGACGTCGTTCGTATGGCTGATAGACGATCTCGATTCCGGCCGCCTCGATACAGCAGAGGCCATCGAGCTTCCGGGGGGCGCGTCCATTTGGGGCGTGGCGGAAGCAGGGGTCTTTTACGTTGTCAGCGCCGAGGAACTGACACTTACCAAGCTCGAGATAGAGGAAGGGCGACCGAAGGAAGCGGGTCGCATCGGGCTCACCGGGCAAGGGGTGACGTTTCTACTGAGCGAGCGGATGGTCTTCGACGGTCCTGATCGTGCGTTCCTCTTGGATCTCAACTCGGCGCAAGCTCTCGAGCTCGATCTCGCGCAAATGGAGATCGCGCGGACCGTCGATCTATCGACGGTCCTGCTTGGATCCGCGGAGCTCAATTTTCTTGCAGAGACCAAGTTTCGTCAGCACGGTGACCGTTTGGTTACATCGATCTATGGGACCAGCACCGACTACGGCAGTGTTGCCGTTGAATCCAATCTTCTCTTCTTCGACCCAGCGGCTGGCACCTTTACGGTCGATTCAGCGCCCTGCGGTGGCCTCAACTACTCGGTGCTCGCGCCCAATGGCGATATCTATTTCGCTTCTGATACCTACGTGGCATCCGTACACCTCATTACTGCGGAAGGCTCACCGCCGCCCTGTATGGTGCGACTCGCGCGGGACAGTCGACAGGCCGACTCGACCTTTGTATCAATGAATGACGTACTGGGTGGTCCCGCCGGTGGCTTGATCCCGGGTTCTGACGGCTCAGCGTACGTACGGGTGCTGGATGCAAATCTCTACTCGCCCGGTCCCGGGTCTACTTACCAGGAGGCCTTTTCCGCAGCAGCCTGGCAAACCTGGCGCCTCGACCTAGACGACCCGATGTCGGCAGAGCGCATCGACCGCGAACCGCTCGCCGGGGGGATCAAGGTCTTCGAGGTCGATGGCCATGGCTACGAAAACGAGTCTACCGCCAACTTCAGCTCTACCACACTCATCAGAACGACTGGAAGCAATGCACCGGTTCGGGGGCTCGAGATGCCGGGCACTACTTGGGGCATAGTGCGCGTGCGCTGAGCAAATCAACCAGGGAGAGCTACTATGGCCAACCAGGACGGGCTCGTGGTCAAAGGATTGACCAAGACCTACTCGAACAAGGTCTGCGCGTTGAATAATGTCGACCTGCAGGTAGGACCGGGACTCTACGGTCTATTGGGTCCAAACGGTGCCGGCAAGAGCACATTGATGCGGACGCTGGCAACCCTGCAGTTGCCCGATTCGGGCAGTATCACCTTCCAAGGTGTGGACGCGATTGCCAAACCGGATCACGTGCGTCGTCGTCTCGGATATCTCCCCCAGCAGATCGGAGCGTATCCGGGGGTTACCGGGCAAGAGCTCTTGGAGCGCTTTTCCTGGCTCAAGGGGCGCACAGTTCGCAGTGAGCGCAAACGCGAGGTTTCATCGCTGCTCGAACGAGTGAACCTGAGTGACGCTGGCGACCGCGAGGTGGCCACGTACTCGGGGGGCATGCTGCGTCGTTTCGGCATTGCTCTGGCACTGCTTGGCTCGCCACAGTTCCTCATCGTCGACGAGCCGACCGCAGGCCTCGACCCAGCGGAGCGCAACCGTTTCCACAGAATTCTGTCCGATATCGCGGCGGGAGCCATCGTGCTGCTATCGACGCACATCGTCGACGATGTGGAGAATTTGTGCAGCAGGCTCTCGATCATCAGCAAGGGTCGGGTGGTCGCGACCGGAACACCGGACGAGCTGACCGACCCACTGAAGGGGCGACTGTGGTCCAAGAGGTACGCTCGCGGCGAACCGGTTCCCGAGGACGCGCTCAACGTGTTTGCAACACCCGGCGGCGCACGGGCGATCGTGATACACGATACCTCACCCGGTGAGGGGTTTGTTGTTCATACACCCACACTCGAGGATGCATACCACTATATGCTGAGCCACAGTTCACCCTCCGAGGTGTCATGACGAGCGCCAGATTCTACGCGATCGAGGCCTGGCACGAGCTGCGTGAAGGGCTGCGTGGTCCGCTGGTCCCTCTCATGCTCGCTGGCCTGATCGGCTACGTCTTTGTGATGCTGGTCAACGCGGAGTGGTTGCGCGACATGGGAGGAGCGGATGTCCCTCGCAACAGCCATATCCTCGTCTTTCAATTGACGTCGGGACAGACATTCTGGTTGATCTTCGCCTGGGCATGGGTGTTCGCGCAGGTAGTGACCAGAGACCGCGTTGCGCGACTACACGAACTGGTGCTGTGCGCCCCAGTCTCTCTTCCCGGCCTCATTGTCGCCCGATACGTGGGTGCACTGGGTATCGCATGTATCCTCGGAGCGTCGAGTTCGATCGCGCTCCTGCTCGTGCCCGCGTTGAGCGCAATAGGCATGATTTCGCCAGCACTCGTCGGGCCGACGCCTTTTTTGGGCATCGCCTGGGCGTGGCTTTTATTCGTGTTGCCCTCGGCTATTGGGCTGGGCGCCCTCTACGTGGTAGCCGCGCTTCAA
Source organism: Pseudomonadota bacterium (assembly GCA_022360315.1). Taxonomy (GTDB): domain Bacteria; phylum Myxococcota_A; class Polyangia; order Haliangiales; family Haliangiaceae; genus JAKSDA01. The sequence continues at coordinate 54,932 of JAKSDA010000509.1, read as the reverse complement.
ACCCGCAGTACAGCCGGCCCATTTGCTGCTTCAGCGGTGGTCATCCTGGTTTGGATGGCGGCGATGGTGATTCTTCGCGCCGGGGACTTTGGCGCAGACATCGCCACGCTGATCGACGTCAGCGGGTTCGGCGAAGCGCAAGCCCAGACCGAGCGCTGGACCCCCCATGAGAAGGTCACAGCTCAGCTCGCCCTGACCAAACCGCTATTGCTCAACCGGCTGCTTTGGACCGCGATTCCCCTGGCTGCTTTTGCGATTGCACTGCGAAGGCAGCGGCGCGAAACGCTGGTACTGGAACGCACCGCCGAGACCCGTGGCGCAAGCCGCTTTCGGCGCAGAGAAAAGAGCGTCGAGCCGGCGGCTCTGGCCTCCTCGGTCGTGCGTGCTTCGCGGCTTCCGGCGTGGCTCATCACAGTGTATTGCGAAGCGCGCTGGCATCTGGCTCAGACCCTGAAAGGGTGGGCGTTTCGGCTCTCCCTCGGGCTATTCATTGCAATCGGTGTGGCGGGCACCTTCGTGCACATGATCGCTCATGCCGATGGTCCACTTGTACCGCGGGCGCAGATACTTGCACCCTTTCTCGTCGAGCTCACGTATATGTTTTCGGTGTTTGCCGTGGCGGGGTTTGTCGGGGCGCTCGCCCGTCGAGATGCCCGCCCTGGATTCGACGAGTTGGTCGACGCCACCCCGGTACCGCTCGGGGTGCGGGTCATCGGACGAGCCATGGCAGCGCTCGCCCTGACACTCGCCCTGGCATTGACTCCGACATTGACGGCCTGGATTGTCGTTCTTCTCGCTGTTCCGGCGAGTTTTGAGCCCTGGAATGCGTTGCTGTTCAATGCGCTGGTAGTTGCGCCAGCTCTGCTGGAGCTCGCTGCCCTCACATTCTTGACCCATTCGCTGGTTCGCTCGGCAGGTCTGGCCTACGTGCTCTCGATGCTCCTGGTTTTTGTGGCCGTGGTGAATCACGAAATCGATGTGGTTGCCTATCCACCAGCGCAGATAGGAATCGCAGTCCATGTGGCGCTCGGCGAGCTCACTGGCTTTTCCCCGTGGATTGCCCCGGTGCTCGTGATGGGTAGCTTGAAGTTGGCCTGCGTGGGACTCGCAGTGGCTCTGGCCTGGTTTGTCTACCCTCGCGGCACAGCGCTCACGGTACTCGGTCGCGTGCGCGCAGGCCTGGGACGAACTCGGCGGGCAGGAGTCGTCGCGGGGGTTAGCCTCTCTGTCATCGTTCTATGCGCAATCGTCCTCCACGAGCGCATTGTCGTGCAGGGTGGGTTTGCTCCGCGCAGCCAACAAGATGCGAGCGACGCGGCCTGGGAGAAGCGCTTCTGGCACGATGCATCCGAGTTTAGCGTGCAGGGCGGGCAGGTTGAGGCCGAGATCGATCCAGTCGAGGGCGTGGCTCGGGTGAACTTGACGGTACATGGAGTGCGAGCTTCTGGTTCACAGTTACACGGTAGCTTGCCTATCGGAATGCGCGTTGAGCGCGCGCGGGTCAATGGCAGAGTTCTGCCGGTCATCGCGGCACACGATCACGTCGCCATCGACCTCGGCGACTGCGGGGTCAGCGGTTGCGACGTCCATCTCGACATTGTGGCCACCGGGAGCGGCTGGTTGGCCAGCGATGCACCGCCATGGTTGCACAGCTCGGGCGTATGGGCCCGCGCGACCGACTTGTTGCCCCGGCTGGGTCACGACGCCGAGCGGGCTCTGCGCTCGCCCGGTGTCCGCAGCAGCCTGGGTTTGCCAGAAAAACCTCGTACTCTCGGCTCTAGGGCTGTCGTACCTGCCCATGCAGTCGCCCCAGCAGGCGCCTGGCGCTGGTCAGTCGCCATCACCGAAGCGGGGAAACACACCGCGCTGCAAGGCACTACCGATCGAGGATTGGATTTCGCCGTGGCCTGGCTGCCCGATGACTCTGGGCTGGTCGAGTTGAAAGGGGAAGTCATTGTCTGGCACGGCCCGGCGCGCACCGATACGGCTCGGGACGTGGCTGCGGATGTGGGAGAGATGCGTGCCTGTATCGAGGCTCGGCTCGGTTCCTCGCCGGATGTTGCAACCGTGCTGCAAGCTCCTCGCGAACTCGGCGAGGTTGCCGTGCACGGTCGGATGTTGTGGATTCCGGAGCACGAGGGCTGGGATGTAGACTCGCATGGAGTAGGACGTTTCCTACGGCGCGCTGCCATCGCCGAGGCGCTGGCCAAACGCTGGCTTGCGGACCGCGCCGACCTGCGCGCCGAGCCGGGAGTTCGCTGGTTGACCGATGGTGTTGCGGGTTGGCTCGGACTAGAGTGTGTGCGCTTCGCAGACGGTACCGATGCGTGGCTCTCCCTGTTGGATCGGCGTAGCGAGCGCGTCGCCGACTCGTTTGGAGCTCTCGATGCACCGGTGGTGGGGTTGGCCAACGACGGTGCCGCTCAGTGGGTCGAGACCTATGCAGCCCAGGCGACCCTGGGCTGGGCGCAAACGGTTGGGACTGACCAGGCGCTCGAGGCCCTAACATCGATTGTAGACCGAATCCGAGCCGGTTTCGATGTCCGAGGCGCCCTGGTCCAAACCCTCGGTCGAGATACGGCCGAACTACTCCTGGATGCGCCCTGGTATTCCGACTTCCGCGTTGCCCTGGCCGACCGGGGGGAGCTGGACCAGACCGGTCTGAAGGTGCTCGGTAAACGCTTTCAATGGAAGGGTAGTGGTTGGCAGGCCGTGGATACCCACCTTGGAGCTGTTCAGCGTTTTCACGACGAGTCCACGCAATTCTACCAGCGCATTCCGGCAAGGTTGAATCGCGAGAAACCATTTGTGGTCTTCGATGCCTGGCCGTCATTCGAGCGTTCGCCCGGGGACAACGCCTGGCCGGGTCTTGCTCGTGACGGCAAGGCTAGCAACCAGGACTCCCCGCGGTGACAGGTGGTTGTCGATGTCGGGCTGTCGGGGATTGGCCGTTCTCGCAGGTAGCGCGCGGATGAAGCGATTGCCTCTCATTGCCAGTTGCCGGCAACCAGGGACGCGGGCGGGCATCGGTATCCCACTCACGGGCCTGGTACTGATCGCTCATACCTCCTTGGCGATGGCACAGCAGAACGATGAAATCGAGTCGTCCGCGCCCCCGGACACGGAGGCGACCCCGAGTGGGACCGGGGATGCGACCGACAATGCCACCCAGACTGCCGATCTTCGAGGGCGGGTCGTGCTCGGCAGCCTACCCCTGGCGGGTTTGGAGGTCGTGATTCGCGGTTCGGTGGGCCCGTATCGCCAGCTGACCGATGAGGAGGGCCGGTTTGCGTTTTCTGCGCTGCCGCTGGGTTCCCATGAACTCACTATCGAGTCCATATACGGAAACGCGAGACAAAAGGTGACGCTAGGCAAAAACGGTGCCGAGGTGACCATCGCTCTCGATACCGAGGTCATTGTGGTCCAGGGCAGGTCCGAGGCCGAAACACTGCGCCAATCGTCCGAGGTCGTGCAGGTTGTATCGACAGAACAAGCTCGGCACGAGAGTCCCGATCTCGGGGAAGTCCTGGCGCGAAGCAGCGGAGTCGGCGTGCAGCGATCCGGTGGGTTGGGTAGCGGTGAACGATTTTCGCTCGCCGGGTTCTCTGGCGATCAGATTCGCTTTTTCCTCGATGGCGTGGACCTCGCAGTGTCCGGCTATCCCTTTGGCCTCGCCAACGTACCGGTGAATCTCATCGAACGCGTCGAGATCTACCGCGGCGTGGTGCCGATCCGCTTTGGTGCCGATGCGTTGGGAGGAGGCATCAACCTCGTCACCAGCAATGAGGTCAAGGGTACCCGCGGCACGGCTTCGTACCAGCTCGGTTCGTTTGGGTCTCAGCGCTTGACCTTGGATGCAAGGCACTCACATCAGCCCACGGGATTCTTTGTCCGCACGGGCCTGTTTTTCGACGATGCTGACAACGACTATCCGATTGACGTCGAGGTTTCGGATGAACGCGGGCGCTTATCTCCGGCCGAGGTCAATCGCTTCAACGACAGATATCAAGCCATTGGCGGCCACCTCGAAATTGGACTGGTGAATCGCCCGTGGGCCGACCGGCTGCGAGTGCGTTTTTTTGCCAATGATTTCGACAAAGAGCTCCAGCATAACCCGGTGATGACCATACCCTATGGCGAAGTCGAGTACGGCGAGTTCACCACCGGTGGTACGCTGCGCTACGAACACGTCCTGACGGACGCGGTGTCCGTGGATCTCGTCGGCGGCTATACCTTTGCCCGGGCGCAATTCCTCGATGTGGGCGAGTGCGTGTACAATTGGTTCGGGCAGTGTGTCCGCGAGCGCCGGCAGCCAGGAGAAATCGACTCACGTCCTCACGATCAGCTGTTATGGGAACATACAGGCCTGGGTAGATTCAACCTCAGCGGGCGACTGTCATCTCAGCATACGCTTCGCTTCTCGTTCTCCCCGACCTATACGACACGCACAGGAGACGAGCGGCGGCAGACTGATCCGGATGCCCGCGATCCCCTGACCGCCGAGCGAGACCTGTTTACCCTGGTCAGTGGACTCGAGTACGAGCTCGATGCTCTCGACGACCGCCTCGAAAATGTCCTTTTCATAAAAGACTATTTCCAGCGCGTCCGCTCCCAAGAGGTCCTCCCCGGCGATGTCTTCAGCGACCGCGATCAGGACATCCATCGCCTCGGTGTCGGCAACGCGCTCCGTTATCGACTGACCCGATGGCTCTATGGCAAGGCATCCTACGAATGGGCCACGCGCCTGCCTGGCCCCGGCGAAGTCTTTGGCAATGGCGTACTCATCGTCGACAATCTCGAGCTTGCACCCGAGCGCAGCCATAACGCTAATCTCGGGATCACCCTCGATGTACGGGAAACACGTGCCGGCGCCTGGCGCCTGGATGTCAACAGTTTTCTCCGCGAGTCCGAAAAGCTCATCGTCTTGCTCGGTCAAGATCGCGTGCTGAAATACCGGAACGTCTTCGGCGCCCGCTCGCTGGGGGTCGAGGGTGCGGTCGGCTGGACATCGCCGGGCGAGTATTTCGCCATCGACGGAACTTTGACCTACAATGACTTTCGCAACACGTCGAGGGAGGGGAGCTTCGGCGACTACGAGGGCGATCGAATCCCGAACCGTCCCTACCTCCTGGCCAGCGGATCGGCACGATTTTGGCTGCCAGATGTCCCTGCAGCAAACCACGCCGTGGCGCTGACCTGGAATACCCGCTACGTACACGAGTTCTTCCGAACCTGGGAGAGCATCGGCCTGATCGAGTTCAAGCAGGTGGTCCCTTTGCAACTCTTGCACGGGCTCACGCTCACCTACCTCTTAGAGGGGAATCCCATTGCACTCAGCTTCACCGCCGAGGTGCAAAACATAACCGACCGACCGAGTTTCGACTTCTTTGGCGTCCAGCGCCCGGGCCGTGCCTTTTATTTCAAGGCTACGGCAGAATTCTGATATTCAAAAAGAATAGTCAGTCGTATACCTGAAAGGGGGCGGTGCTTGCGCGTCTCCGCGCCTGCCGACCATCGAGTCGAACCAGCTCTCGTACTCCCGAGTGTCTTCCTACTCTCCCACATGAGCGAAACTTAATATCGAATTCTCTGGTTTTCATTTGCATCCTTATTTGGATCATGATATGTATATGTAATTACATTTAAATAGTTATAGTAATTAAATTTCATAAGTAATTAGATTACAGAAATGGTACGTTTGCAAAAAAGGCTTCCGTAACGCGTGTGGAGTGAATGACATGCTTTGCCGAGAGAGCTATCTGGAGCGTTCGTTCTCTGTTCGCGCGGATTCCCTCGAGCTGGCGGCGAGACTCGCTGGAGCCGGCGTTTATGAAACATACGTGGTGTACGAGCGAGATGATGAATGGGGTGTCGCCCTCGGTACAGCCTTCGAGATCACGGTCGACGCCCATGGCGTGCATTGTGCCGACGTGCATTGTGCCGATCGGAAAGGTAGGCGCAGCTGGAGCGATGCGGATCCCATCAGTGCTATCGAAGCGGCGCTCGCGTCCATTCCACTAAGCGGCTGGCGCGCATATGGCACCGCATCATTCGAGTTTGCCTATGTCTTGCACGATATCGACGGCGACCATGGCGTGGAGCCCTTGCTCCACCTTTGTATACCGCGGGTCGAAATCCGTCTCTGCCGTGGTACGGCCACGGTTCGAGTTCTGGCCGCTGATGAACTCGACAAGATGGTCGAGCTCGTCACCTCTCTGGATGAAACTATTGCCGGCGACAGGGGCGATACGTCTGATGCTCCAGAAAACCCATCGTCGCAGCTAATGCCGGCAGCGGTTCTCGAAACCTCAGGTGCGGCAAAGTACAAAGAGTTGGTGCGAGTGGCGACCCAGGAGATCGCCGCTCGCAAGCTGAAAAAGGTGATTGCGTCGCGGGTTGTTCCGGTTCCTTCGCAAGTCGATATCGTCGCCACCTATGTGGCCGGGCGGCGCCAGAATAGCCCGGCGCGGTCATTTTTAGTCGACCGCGGCGACTTGAAATTGGCCGGCTTCAGTCCCGAGACCGTACTCGAGGTGAATGCAGAAGGCCGCTTGGCCACACAACCGCTGGCTGGAACGCGGGCGCTGGTCTCGGATGAGAGCGAAAACGCCCGCCTGGGAGCGGAACTACTGAGCGATACGAAGGAACTCGCCGAACACGCGATCTCTGTGAAGCTGGCGTTCGAGGAGCTCGGCTACGTCTGCGAAGACGGTTCCGTGAGGGTTTGCGAGTTCATGTCGATCTCGCGTCGCGGAACCGTCCAGCATCTCGCTTCACGTCTCGCCGGAGTGCTCAAATCAGGCAAATCTGCCTGGCGGGCATTTCAAGTGCTGTTTCCGGCGGTCACGGCGTCGGGGATTCCCAAGCGAGAAGCGGTCGATTGGATTCGACGGCATGAGACCGAGGGGCGCAGCCTCTATTCGGGGGCGGTCTTGACCGTATCCGACGACGGAGCCATGGATGCCGCGCTGATCCTGCGGTCTATTTTTCAACGTGGGGACAGCGCATGGCTGCGCGCTGGTGCGGGGATCGTCGAGCAATCGACGCCGGATCGCGAACTGCAGGAGACATGCGAGAAGCTGAAATGCGTGGCGCGTCACCTCGTGGCATCGGGCTGCGCCGTGTAGTGCTTGGTGCACTGAAGTTAAAGACCTCACTCAGGCTCTGCCCCCGTTGGCTGTTTTAAACATCACGTATTCATCCGATTCGCCTTTCAGAGTCAGCCATGCACGAGAAACTCGCCATACACGATGTACGCGACATGGTCGCCAATCTGCTCGGCGTGACGGTCGAAACGATTCACGACGACAGCAATCTCATCGAGCTGGGGATGGACTCCATCACCATGATGCGCCTGTCCGGCAAGTGGCGCCGGCAGGGGATACACGTCGAGTTTGCGCAACTGATCGCCGATCCGCGGCTATCGGCCTGGAAGGCATTGCTCGGCGAACGCGACAGCACGGACGAGCAATGCCAGGCACCCACCGACGTCGCAGTGGATGAAGACGCACCCTTCGAGCTCGCGTTGATGCAGCACGCCTACTGGATCGGGCGTGAGCAAGGCCAGCAATTGGGCGGTGTTGCCGCGCATTTCTACAACGAGTTCGACGGTGAGGGGGTGATTCCCGAACGCTTGGAATCTGCCGTGCAGAAGCTGTTCGAGCGTCATGGCATGTTGCGGGTCCAGATTCTCAACGATGGTCGGCAGCGCATAATGCCGCGCAGCCCCTGGCCGGGGCTGACAATCCATGATCTGCGCCGACGATCGGCCGATGTGGCGCAGCAGGCCTTGCAAGACCTGCGCGCGCGACTGTCCCATCGCACCATGGACCTGAGCGTGGGAGCTGTATTCGATGTTCAGCTCTCTTTGTTGCCCGATGCGCTCCGGGTTGCTGGCACGCGTTTGCACGTCAATCTGGATATGGTGGCCGCCGATGCCCTGAGCCTGCAGGTGTTGCTATTGGATCTGGCGAAACTCTACGCTGGGGCAGAGTCGCTACCTCCCATTACCTATAGCTTTCCCCGCTACCAGGCCGAACGCCGGACGGTTCGTGCCAGTGCCCGACGCGCGCGGGCCCTGAGCGCCGATCGAGCCTACTGGCAGGCGCGTCTGGATGAGCTTCCCGCTGCCCCGCGATTGCCCACGGCGCCACACGACGCCAAGGTCGACACCACCACAGTGGTGCGGCGTCATCGCTGGCTCGGTCCGGACCAAGTGTACGTGTTCGAGCAGCTGGCAAGAAGCCACGGTCTCACGACTGCCCTGGCATTGGCCGCGGTGTTCGCCGAAGCCCTGACTGCGTGGAGCGACGAGCCGAGATTTCTGCTCAATCTGCCGATGTTTGGCCGCGAGCCACTGCACCCCGAGGTCGGGATGCTGGTCGGAGATTTCACCTCCTCGGTGCTGCTCGCATGGGACGGCGCCGCACCCGGCTCGTTTGCACAACGGGCCAGACGTTTGCAGAAACAGTTCCATGCCGATGCCGAGCACGCGGGGTATGCGGGTGTCGAAGTGCTGCGCGATCTGTCGCGTGCGCGGGGCGAGCAAGTGCTGGCCCCTGTGGTGTATACCAGCGCCCTGGGCCTGGGTGAACTACTTCCAGCCGCGGTGAGAGAACACTTCGGAACCGTATCCTGGATTGTCTCCCAGGGGCCGCAGGTATGGTTGGACGCCCAGGTCACCGAATTCGACGGCGGTTTGCTAGTCAACGTCGATGCGCGCGAGAGCGCCTTTGCGCCGGGGGTGCTGGACGCGATGTTCGAAGCGCACTCTCGATTGCTGGATCGTCTGCTGACTGAGGAGGCCTGGACACAACCCGTGCCCGCTCTGCTTCCAGCAGAGCAGTTGCAGATGCGTCCCGCCGTCCATGCCGCTGCCACGCCACCCTCGGGCAGGCGCCTGCACGACAGCTTCTTCGAGGTCGCCCAACGACAGCCCGAGGCTCCTGCCCTGCTATGGAGCCGGGATAGCGCCATTTCGTATGGGGAATTGAGCCAGCGCGCTCTGAGCGTGGCCGGCTACCTGGGCGAGCATGGCGTCAAGGCAGGTGAGGTGGTGGCGATCCACCTTCCCATGGGGCCGGATCAGATTGTGGCAGCGCTGGGCGTGCTGGCAGCTGGCGCGGCCTATCTTCCCGTTGGCGTGGACCAGCCCCGGCTGCGCCGGGAACGCATCTATCAGGCCGCGGGCATCGCCCACGTGCTCGATACGCTGCCCAGCAATCACCCACCGTGTGGGGCACCGCTGGCTGGCCACGACTCCGATCTCGCGTATGTCCTGTATACCTCGGGCTCCGCCGACCATCCGAAGGGCGTGTCAGTCACCCACGCGGCAGCGATGAATACCATCGATGATCTGAATCGACGCCTGTCCCTGGGCGAGGCCGATCGAACGATTGCCCTATCCGCGCTGGCATCCGATCTGTCAGCATACGATGTCTTTGCGCCACTGTCCGTCGGCGGCGCGGTGATCTGTGTCGAGGAACCCGCGCGTCGCGACGCCGGGGTCTGGGCCGAACTGCTGCACCATCACCGAGGGACCGTGCTCAGTTGCGAGCCCGCCCTGCTCGACGGGATATTGACTGCGGTTGGCGGCCATGTCTCGGACGGGTCACTGCGCGCCGTCCTCGTTGCCGGCGACCAGATGAGCCTTGGCCTTCCCGGCCGCCTGGCGCGATGGGTGCCGAATTGCCGCTTCATCGCTCTTGGCGGCACCACCGAGAAAGCCATTCACTCTTCGATCTGCGAAATCACCGAGCTCACTCCACACCGGAAATCGCTACCCTTGCGGATTGTCGACCGCCTGGGTCGTGACTGTCCAGACTTTGTTCCGGGCGACTTGTGGGTGGGCGCAACCGGCCCAGATCGCCACGACAGCGAAAAAGACCCGCAGAGATTTCTACAAGTGGACGGAAGGCGTTGGTACCGCACCGGCGACCGAGCGCGCTACTGGCCGGATGGCGACGTGGAGCTTTTGGGACGCGCCGATGTGCCGGAGAAGCCCGGTGAACACGGCACCGAGCCAGGCCGCATCCAGGCTGAGGTCGCAGCCAACGCCAACGCCCATGTCGCAGCCAACGCCAACGCCGACGCTGCACGTGGCCCCCGAGAGGCATTGATCTTGACCGCGCCGGTGGGCGAGATTGAACGCCTCGTGGCCGGGATCTGGGCCGAACAGCTCGAAACCCCCACAGTGGGTCGCGAGAGCAATTTTTTCGCCTCGGGTGGCGACTCGCTGCTGGCCACACGACTGGTGCGCCGCTTGCGCGATGCGGGCCTGTCTGGAGTCAAACTGGCCGAGCTTCTCGCTCGTCCGACCCTCGCCGATTTTGCGGCCACACTGCAACTTGGACAACGCGCTCCATCACTGCCATCCTGGGTCGCCGATACGGCCAATCGCCAGCGACCGTTCCCGTCCACGGAGGTGCAACGCGCCTACTGGCTGGGTCGCGACGAGAGCTTCACCCTCGGCGGTGTCGGCTGCCATTTTTATCGCGAGTACGAGATCGTCGACCTCGACATTGCCCGGCTGGAAGCTGCGGTCAATGCGCTGATCGAACGACACGAGATGTTGCGCGCCGTGTTCGATGCGCAGGGACAACAACGCATCCTGGACCGGGTTCCACAATTCGAGATAGAGGTCATCGACGCCGGCGACAACCCACAGCAGGCCCACGCAGAGCTACGGGATGAATACGCCCACAAGGTCTTCGACCCATCTCAATGGCCCTTATTCGCCATGGGTGCGGTTCGCTCGGGCGCGTGCACCCGTGTGGGTATCAGCCTCGACAATCTCATCCTCGATGCGCTCAGTATCCTGACATTTTATTCCGAACTCAGCGCCCTCTACGAGACGCCAGAGGCTGCTTTGCCGCCGATCGGGCTGTCCTTCCGCGACTACGTGCTCAACTGCGACCCAGAACCCGAGGCCCTGGCGTCCGCTCGGGCGTACTGGAAGCGGAAATTGCCGGGACTTCCGCCCGCCCCGCAACTGCCGCTGGCCAGGGATCCGGCCGAGATGAGACGGCCGCGCTTTACCCGCCACGAAGGTCGGGTCGCCGCAGATTGCTGGCGCGGCATCGTAGAACGCGCGGGTAAGTACGGAATCACGCCGTCCACGGTCCTTCTCTCCGCGTTTTCCGATGTGCTCAGCCGCTGGAGCCATCGCCCCGAGCTCACCATCAACCTCACTCTCTTCGATCGTCGGGAACTGCACCCGGACATCTATCGGGTAATGGGAGACTTCACATCCCTGACCCTGGTCGGTTATCGGCCGGTACCTGGCGAAGCCTGGCTAACACGCGCCCAGCGTGTTCAACGGGAGGTGGGTGATGCCCTGGATCATCGCGATGTGTCCAGCATTTCCCTGGTGCGCGACCTGGCCCGATTGAACGGGAATTCCGAAATCGCCATGCCCGTGGTGTTCACTAGCGCGCTCGGCGTTCCCGGGGGCACTGGAGCACCAGAAAGCGGTCCCTTCAGCCGCCAGGTATGGGGTCTGAGCCAAACCCCGCAGGTATGGCTAGACCATCAGGTCATCGAAGCCCATGGCGGTATTGTCCTGAATTGGGATGTGGTGGAAGACCTATTTCCCGAGCGGCTGATTGCCACCATGTTCGACGCATATCTGCGCGCACTCACATGGCTGAGCAGCGCCGACTGGACGCTGCCCCTGCTCGATTTGATGCCGGAGCCACAGCGGCGAGTGCGCGCCGAGGTCAATGCAACCGAAGGCGAATGTCCAAGGGGGACCCTGCACGGGGAGTTCTTTCGCCTGGCCCGGGTCGAGCCCGGACGCATCGCGCTGCGCTGGGGCGAGGCCGAGACAATGACCTATGGCGGGCTCGCCGACAGGGCATTGCGCATGGCCGCACTATTGACCCAACACGGGGTCGAGGCCGGGGAGATCGTGGCTGTGAGCCTGCCCAAGGGCCCGGACCAGATCGCCGCAGTGTTGGGCGCTCTGGCCGCAGGAGCCGCCTACCTGCCGGTGGGAGTAGATCAACCGAACCAACGCCGCAACCGCATGCTGGCCCAGGCCAAGGTGCGCTTTGTGATCACCGATTCGCGCAGCGCACAGTGGCCAGAAGGCGTTCGTTGCTGGGTCTTCGAACAGGCCATGGCCGCGATGCCTGCGGCGAATCCAGCGGCCATCGATGCAGAGCAACTGGCCTATGTGATCTTCACCTCGGGATCCACTGGCCAACCCAAAGGGGTGGAGATCACCCATTGCGCTGCACTCAACACAATTCTGGACATAAACCGACGATTCGAGATCGGTACTGAGGACCGAGTACTGGCCGTATCAGCCTTGGATTTCGACCTCTCGGTGTACGATATCTTTGGTTTACTATCGGCTGGCGGTTCGCTGGTCTTGATCGAAGAAGAGTCGAGGCGCGACGCCGAGCGCTGGCATGAGCTGGTGTGCCGACACCAGGTGACGATATGGAACAGCGTGCCGACCCTGTTGGACATGCTGCTCATCATCGGCAGCGAGGCCGAGCCGCCGGGCGCACTCCGTCTCGCTCTCATCTCGGGGGACTGGATTGGACTGGATTTGCCCGGGCGATTGGCCGAACAGCGGCCAGGCTGTCAGTTTGTTGCCCTGGGCGGGGCCACTGAAGCGTCCATCTGGTCCAACTTTTTCGAAGTGGACAGGGTTGTGCCCTCCACGTGGCGTTCGATTCCCTATGGTCATCCTCTGTGCAACCAGTGTTTCCGCGTGGTCGATTCCCATGGCCGCGATTGTCCCGATTGGGTAGCTGGGGAACTGTGGATCGGCGGACTCGGGGTGGCGCGCGGCTATTGCGCCGCACCGGAGTTGACCGCGGGCAGATTTATCGAGGATGACGTCCGCTGGTATCGCACCGGGGATATGGGGCGTTACTGGCCCGACGGCACCCTGGAGTTTCTCGGCCGCACCGACAATCAGGTCAAGATCCGCGGGCATCGCATCGAACTGGCCGAAATCGAGGCAGCTCTGCTGACACACCCCGAAGTGCGACAGGCAGTGGCCCTGGCGGTCGATGGCCATCTCCTGGCCGCGATTGTTCTGGTGGCAGAGCCTCAGGCGCACGAGCTGACCACGGCCACGGCAGACGATCCGTCCAGGGCCGCAAGGATCGGGTCCAGCAGCGAGCTGCTGCGCGACTACATCGCCACCAGGCTGCCGCAGCATATGGTGCCAGAGCAAATCCAGGCGCTGGCTCGCTTGCCGCTCAGCAGCAACGGCAAGATCGACCGCCGCGAGCTCGCCAGACGTCTGCGGGCCGAGAACGAGGTTGCCCTGCGGACGCTTGAGCCCCCGCAGGGCGAATGGGAGCGCTCGGTTGCGGTGCTCTGGAAAGAGCTTCTCACCGTGGCCGAGGTCAGCCGGGAGCAAAGTTTTTTTGAACTTGGCGGCGACAGTCTGCTAGCAACGCGTTTCATCGAAGCGGTCAAGCAGCGCCACGAACTCACCCTGCCCCTGCGCCGCCTGTTCATCGCGCCCGCCCTGCGCGACGTCGCAGCGGTCTTGGCCACCGAACATGCCACTCGCCAGGAGTTTGACGAGGGAGAATTGTGACTCGCCCTGCTCAGCCCATAGGAGCTTGCCAACCATGCTCGTTGCTGGAATCATCGCAGAACTAAAAAATCTGGGCGTCGATCTGTGGACGGAATCGGGCAAGCTCCGATACCGCGCCCCCAAAGGGGTTCTCGACGACGACAAGATGACGATGATGCGCGCACACAAAGCGAAAATCATCGAATTTCTGTCCGCCGAGAAGGAGGCCAGTGTCACTGCGGATCAGCGGGCACGCCACGACCCCTTTCCGCTCACCGACGTGCAGACAGCGTACTTGCTGGGGCGTTACGACTCCTTCGGTTACGGTGGTGTTGCCTGCCACGGCTATCTGGAGGTGATCTATTCCGAGGTCGATCCCGCGCGGCTGGAGGACGCGTGGAATCTCTTAATCGGGCGGCACGATATGTTGCGCGCGGTGATCGAGAAGGACGGTTATCAGCGTGTCCTGCCCGTGGTGCCTCGCTGTCTCATTCAAACCCTGGATCTCCGCGACGCGTCTTCGACCGACGTAGAAAACGCGCTCACGGCGGTCCGCGCCGAATTGGATCATCGGATCTACGAGACCACAACCTGGCCGCTCTTCGAACTGCGACAGACCCGAACCCGCGACGGGGATATCGTACATTTCTCGTTGGATTCGCTTATCGCTGATTGGGCCAGTGCGGGCGTGCTGTTCGAGGAACTCGACCTGATCCTCGCCGGCCGTGCCGATGAGCTGCCCGCGCTGGACATCTCGTTTCGCGACTATTTTCTGGCCGAGCGGCGCCTGCGCGATACAGGCCGCTACCAATGCGATCGCCAGTATTGGCTCGACCGCGTCGATGACCTGCCGCCCGCCCCAGAACTGCCGGCGCTGCTAGCCACTGCCAGCAGCGGGCAAATGCGCTTTCGGCGCTATCACACCCGTCTATCCAGCGAGCTGTGGGAGCGTCTGCGCCAGCGCGCTGGCGATCGCGGATTGACCGCTTCGATTGCAGTGCTCGGCGCATACACGGCGGTGCTGCAACGCTGGAGTCGTCGCCAGCGATTCAGCCTGAATCTCACCCTGCTCAACCGCCTGCCGCTCCATTCCCAGGTCGAGCAGCTGGTCGGAGATTTTACCTCAGTCAGCCTGTTGACCGTGGACGCTCCACAGGGTCGCAGTTTTCGGGACCAAGCGGCGCGGCTGGGCGAGCAGTTATTCGCCGACCTCGATCACCGACTCTTCTCCGGGATCGAAGTTCTGCGCGAGATCACTCGCCGTCGCGGCCGGGAGGCTGCGCTGATGCCCGTGGTATTCACCAGTGCCATAGGTCTCGCCTCGCGGCGAGTATCCAACCCCGCGCGCCGCCTGGGCTACGGCATCACTCAGACCCCACAGGTGATCCTCGATTGTCAGGTCATGGATGACGCCAACGGGCTGGAAATCAACTGGGATGTGCGAGACGGCATCTTTCCAGACGGCGTCATCGAGGACATGTTCGACGCGCTGCAGAGGTTTTTGGCCGAGCTCGCTGATGGCTCCGAGGCATGGGATTCCAGGCAGTGGATCGCGCTACCGGACTGGCAGGTTCGCGAGCGTGAACAAGTCAACCAGACTGCCTGTCCGCTGCCCGAGTCGCTGTTGCATGAAAAAATTCTGGCTCAGGCTGCCCGTACCCCCGACGCAGTGGCGGTGATCGGCCACGCTGGCAGGCTGACGTATCGCGACCTGATCCGGAGGGCGGCCTCTGTGGCGCGGGCGTTGCAATCTGGCGGCTGTGGTGCCGGCGATCGGGTTGCCATTGTCATGAGCAAGGGGATCGAGCAGATCATTGCAGTACTCGGTGTATTGCTTGCCGGTGGCACATATCTGCCCCTGGACACGAATCAACCGCCCATACGTCGGAAAAAGATCCTGACCGACGCGTCTGTACGGCAGGTGCTGACCCAGTCATGGATTTCAGCCTGTGCCGGGCGATCCAATGACTTGCCAGATGATGTGCAGGTCATCGCCGTGGACACCTTGCCCATGGAGTCGAGCACACCGGAGAACGTCATGGGAGAACCGGATTCGCTCGCCTACGTGATCTACACGTCTGGCTCCACCGGGGATCCCAAGGGCGTCATGATCAGCCACCGGTCGGCGCTCAACACCATCGAAGATGTGAATCGCCGCTTTGCAATCACTGGCGCAGATCGGGTCCTTGGTCTTGCCCAGCTTGGATTCGATCTCTCTGTGTACGATCTCTTTGGGACCCTGGCCCTTGGCGGGACCCTGGTCTTGCCGGACCCCGAACGCGGCGCCGATCCGTCTCACTGGGCCGAGTTGATCGCTGAGCATGCGGTCAATGTCTGGAATTCTGTACCTGCTCAGCTGCAGATGCTGGCGAGCTATTTGCAAACCGAAACCGTGCCCATTCCCTCGTTGCGGATAGCGTTGCTATCCGGTGATTGGATCCCGGTCACGTTGCCCGAACAGATCCGCGAGTTCGTTCCTGATCTGACACTGATCGGCCTGGGAGGTGCCACCGAGGCGTCGATCTGGTCGAACTATCATCGCATCGATACGATTGATCCGGCGTGGACGAGCATTCCCTACGGCGTCCCGCTTGCCAATCAGGGCTTCCGGGTGCTCGATGAGTCACTGCGCGATGCCCCGGTCTGGGCACCGGGCCAGCTGTATATCACCGGGCATGGTCTTGCCACCGGGTACCTGAACGACCCGGAGCTCACGGCAGCGCGCTTTTTTGATCATCCCATCGACGGACAGCGACTCTACCAAACCGGAGATATGGGGCGCTATCTGCCCGGTGGTGAGATCGAATTTCTGGGCCGTGAAGACAATCAGGTGAAAATCCGCGGCCACCGCATCGAACTGGGCGAGATCGATGCTGCGCTGCTCGCTCATCCGTCGGTTGCCTCTGCTGCTGCTGTGGTGGCCGGGGACCGTCATACCACTCGCACTTTGTTGGCGTTCGTCGAGCCGGCCCGGGGCGCTTCGCATACTGCCGATGAGGATTCGAGCCTCTCATCTGTTCGGCTGGCGTCGGCCGCCGCGCGATTCGCCGACGCGCAGGTCCGCGAGCTCACTGCTGAGCGAGTGGCGGACCATGTCGAAGCATTGCGCGACGCCTCCCTCGCGTCCATGCTCAACGCTTTGCTCGAGCGTGGGCTGTTCGTCGAACCTCGGCAGACCCATTCGGTCGAGGACATCCTGGGCAGGGCGCGCGTCCATGAGCGCCATCACTGGCTCGTCCGCCGGTGGCTGGAGCTTCTGACCGAGGCGGGATGGCTCACCTGCCACACCGAAGGGCTCGAGTATTCGCGCGACAAGACAGTCGACGCCGCAGCGGTCCAAAACGCCTGGCAAGAGGTCGAGAAGGGTGCGTCTCTCGGACTGTGTACGCCCGAGTTCGCGCATTACCATAAAGCCCATGTAGAGCAGCTGCACGCCCTGCTGGAGAACCAGAAGAATCCCTTCGAATTGCTATTCCCGCAGGGCAAGCAGGACATCGCCCGCGCGATCTATCGCGACGACTCCATTGCCCGGTACAACAATCACGCGGTCGCAGCGCTGATGAATCGGATCGCGGTCAGGCACACTGAGGGCACCCAGTTGCGAGTCCTCGAGCTGGGCGCGGGCACAGGTGCCACCACCGGGGTGGTCCTCCCGGTGCTCGACGGCCACGATGTGGATTACCTGTTCACGGACATAACGTCGTTCTTCCTGTCCGAGGCGCGCCAGCAGTTCCGCGATCATCCGTGGGTGCGATTCGGGCTGTTCGACCTGGACAACGACTATCGCGCGCAGGGCTATGAGCCGAACTCAGCCGACATCGTGCTGTGCGCGGGGATGCTGAACAGCGTACAGAACGTCGAGGCGGCCGTGGCGACCGTGGTCGAAGTACTCGCGCCCGGGGGATGGCTGATCATTTCCGAGCCCACCGTGGATCATCCACATGTCTTGCTCACCCAGGGCTTCATGATGGAGCCGGCGGGCGCAGATCGGGAGTTCGGAACGACCAAATTTCTGTCGCGTGAAATGTGGCGCAGTGTGATCGAGAAATACCAAGGGGAACTGGTCCTCTGCTTGCCAGACGATCACCACCCGATGACAGCATGTGGCATGCATGTCTTTGCCGCGCGCTTCAAGATCGACCGACATCGGGTACGTAGCGATGAGCTGGCCGAGTTTTTGGCAAACCGATTGCCAGGCCATATGTTGCCCGGTCATGTCCAGATCGTCGATGGTTTGCCGTGTACGGCCAACGGCAAGATCGACCGCAGGACTCTTGCCACCTGGCGACCGGCGTCGGAACGCGATGGGCTGGCACGGGAAGACGACGCGACCACGGACGAGCTGGAACATCGGCTGTGCGCCCTGTGGGCCGATGCGCTGGGCCTGGCGCGAATCGGCGCGGATGAAAACTTCTACGACCACGGTGCCGATTCTCTGATCCTGGCTCGAGTGGCCGGACGGCTACGCGAGGAGATACCGGAGGCCGAGGCGAGCACCTATGATGCGCTGCTCCGGCAAATGCTCAACGAGCCAAGCGTTCGCGCTCTGGCCCGCGCGTTGCGCAGTCCAGGCGACGCCACATCGGCCCCGAGTGCATCAGATGCCGCAGAGTCGGACTCTCGAGCCGACGAGAGCCGGGACACGCTCGAACCAATTGCCCAGGCTCGGGAGGGCAGCAACTCGCTACTGGTTCCCTTCGGTGGCGGTGAAGGACCAGTGCGGGTGATGTTCCACGCGGCGCTCGGCACGTTGGACTATTTTCAGCACTTGGGTAAGGCGCTCGCTGCACAAGAACTCGGCCCTGTCATGGGTGTGGCGGTTGCCGACGTCGAACGCTACCTATCGATCGACCCCAGTGAACTGGTCGACCGAGTTGCCGACGACTATGCACAACGATTCATCGACGAAGGGTTTACGCGCTTCCAGCTGGTCGGGTACTGCCTGGGCGGCCTGCTCGCTGTCGAAGTGGGGCGCCGGCTTCTGGAGCGCGGCATGTCGATAATGGATCTGACCCTAGTCGACAGCATCCCGATGTTTATCGAGACCGATGATGAGTTGGCGTTCGAGGCCATCTTTGTTCCCAACCTGAACCTCGACCCGGTCAAGGCGGTCTTTGGTGACGAGGTCGCCAGCGACGACGTCCACCGAGCGGTCCAGAAATTGCTGACTGATCACGATCGCAAGATCCCGGCTGGCGCCATGGCTCGACTCACCGGAGATCCCGGGCTGGACGCTGTGGCCGCGGCGGCGCGCAAGCAATCGGCACGTGGGCAGGAGGAGCGCCTGGCCTCCTACGCGCAGGCGGCAGCTTCGCAGGCTGGAGTGCCCGTGGCACCCGAGCTGATTCCCGCCCTGTTCCGGGTCTGCCGGCACAGCATGCGCGCCGCGCGCTACGACCCAGAGCCCTATGTCGGCGACATGACGTTCCTGCGCTGCACCGAAGAGCAATCGTTTGGCATTACCGGAGGAGTCGGTCACCTGGCCGCACCCTTTTGGGAAAACACCTGCCTCGGCGAGTTCAGGCTTATCGACGTACCCGGCAACCATTTCAGCGTAGTCGAGCCACCCCAGGTGAATATCGTCGTGGACCACCTCGCTGCGCCTCTGAGGCGACCATGAAGACGAACCAGCGGCAGAATGCGTCGCTACGCGAGTTGCGTCGGCCCGTGGCAGGGCTCATCCGTGTCGGCACGCTTCTCGGTGGGATCGGTGCGCTGACCACTCTGGTCCCCTTTATCGGGATCGCAGAGCTCGGCCGAGCTCTGGTCGAGCCCGGGCCGCTCGACCTCGCTGCCCTGGCTGTGGTCGCCCTCATTGTCGTGGCTGGCCTCGGCCTGGGCTGGGCCTGTACAGGATTCGCGTTGTGGGTGACTCACATCGCCGATCATCGGCTGCAGACTTTCCTGCGGCGGGCTCTGGTGCGCAAGCTGGGCCGGGTTCCGCTGGGATGGTACACCGACAAAACCTCGGGAATGGTTCGCAAGGCGGTTCAAGACGATCTCCAGGATTTGCACCATCTGGTCGCCCACCACGACGTCGAGTTCGTCTCTGCCATTGTGCTGCCCCTCGGAGGCCTGGCGTATCTATGCTGGCTGGATTTTCGGCTTGCCTTGCTCGCCGTGGCCACTCTGCCGATCTATATCGCGGCCTATGCGTGGATGATGCGCGGCTTTGCCGACAAGATGGTCCAGCTCGATGCGAGCTTTGCCCGAGTGAGCGCGGCGATTGTCGAGTTTGTGCACGGCATTTCTGTGGTGAAGGCATTCGGACAGACGGGTCGCGCTCACCGGAGCTACCAAAGCGCGGTCAGTGACTTCAGCGAGCGCTACACCGGCTGGGTGCGCCCATTGCTCCGCGTCGAAGCGTTCAGTTCGATGGCCCTTTCGGTTCCGGTGATCCTGCTGGTGAGTTTGACTGCAGGTACCTGGTTTATCGCCCGAGGCTGGGTGAGTCCGATCGAGCTTCTGGTCGAGCTCCTCATCGCCATGGTCATCCCGCAGACAGTTCTCACGCTCAACCAGGGCCTGACCGCCCAGCGCAAGGCCCTCGCCGCGGCCCAGCGCATCACCGCCCTACTCGACGAATCGTCATTGCCGGTTGCAGCAGAGCCGCAACCCCCTCGGGGGGCCGAGATCGAGTTCGAAAACATCTCGTTCAGCTACGATGGGGACAGAAATGTGCTCTCAGATGTGAGCTTCTCGTGCAAGCCCGGTACGGTGACCGCGCTGGTCGGCAGCTCGGGGGCGGGAAAGTCGACGTTGGCCAAGCTGGTACCGCGATTCCACGACGTGACCGCCGGGAGGGTCCTTCTCGGCGGTGTAGACCTGCGAATGATCGCACCGGACGTGCTGTATCGGCAGGTGGGATTTGTCCTGCAGGATGTACAGCTGGTGCACGGATCCGTGGCGGACAATCTCCGTCTCGGTCGTCTCGGGGCCAGCGACCAGGACATGATCGCGGCTGCCCGTCAGGCCCAGATTCACCACCGAATCGAGGCTCTGCCCAGGGGATATGACTCCGTAATCGGCGAGGACGCGGTGTTGTCCGGCGGTGAGGCGCAGCGGCTGTCCATTGCGCGTATGCTGTTGGCCGATACCCCTGTGCTGATCCTGGACGAGGCAACCGCTTACGCCGATCCCG
The DNA here is from genome assembly GCA_022360315.1 of Pseudomonadota bacterium. Classification (GTDB taxonomy): domain Bacteria; phylum Myxococcota_A; class Polyangia; order Haliangiales; family Haliangiaceae; genus JAKSDA01. The sequence continues at coordinate 34,248 of JAKSDA010000509.1, read as the reverse complement.
AGTCGGAAGCCCAGATCCAGGACGCATTGTCCGCGGTTTCGCGCGGTCGCACCGTGTTGGTAATCGCTCATCGACTCGCGACCATCACCAACGTGGACCAGATCATCGTGCTCGACCAGGGCCGAGTGAAGCAACGCGGCACCCATGCTGAACTTCTCGCCGCTGATGGGCTCTATGCCATGATGTGGCGCTCCTACTCCAATATCGACCCGAGCGTTGCCTGCGCAGGAGTGAGGAGGGTGTCGTGATCCGGGATCTGACGACGCTTTTGGGGCCCAGGCACGCCAGGGCACTGCGCATCTACCTGGGCTGGCTTTTTGTCTTCTCCTTGCTTCAAGGCGCGGCCATGGTGGTGTTGGTTCCGACGCTGCAGGCCCTGCTTGCGGCACACTTCGACCGGACGCTGTTCTGGCTGCTGGTGCTGGCTGCACTGGTAGCCGTGACGTGCATCGCACATTACCAACAGGCCATGAAGGGCTTTGCCCTGGCGCTGGTCGTGCTTACCACCCTGCACGACCGACTCGGCGACCATGTGGCGCGCTTGCCATTGGGCTGGTTCTCCTCCGAGAAGATCGGCCGTTTATCCAAGAGCGCCACCGCCGGCACTGTAATGGTCACCAATGTGTTTGCTCATCTGCTGAGTCCCGTGGTCAGCAGTATCCTCACCCCGGCGACGATCGCCGTGGCTATGCTGTTTTTCGACTGGCGGCTCGGGTTGACCGCCATCCTCTCCATGCCGCTGATCTATCTGACCCACCGATGGTCCTCGGCGTGGGTCGCTCGCACCGAGGAGCAAGTGGACGCTGCCGGGGTACGTGCCAGCAACCGAGTCATCGAATTTGCGCGCAATCAAGAAGTAATGCGCGCATTCGGTCGCACCACAGTTGGTTATGAGCCTCTGGAAAAAGCCATCGATGACCAGCGCATTGCCGGTGGATCGATGCTGCGGCGGACTTTTCCCCGCTTGCTCGCTAGCGGGCTGTCTGTGCAGCTGGCCTTTACCGCGCTGATCGGGGTGGGTGTGCTGCTCGCCATCGAGGGAGCCATCGATGCCATCGAGCTGGTCGCATTGCTAGCACTGGCTGCTCGGTTTGCGGGCCCACTGGCCGAGGCTGCTGGCCGCAGTGGGCTTTTGCGCATGGCGGGCAACGATCTGCGCCGGCTTGCCGCGATCTTGGACGAAGAGCCGCTTGCCGAGCCAGCGCGCTCCACGCCTGTCACTGCGCCGGGTACGGTCGAGTTTGCCGGCGTGAGTTTCGAGTACCAGCGTGGGGCCCCGGTGCTCCGCGATCTGTCGTTCCGGATCCAGCCCAGGACCATGACGGCGATCGTCGGTGCCTCCGGTTCGGGCAAGACCACGATCACCCGCTTGATCGCGCGGTTTTTCGATGTCGATGCAGGCTCGGTACGGGTCGGAGGAGTGGATGTTCGCGAGCTCTCCACCGAAGACTTGATGGCGCAGCTGTCGCTGGTCATGCAGGACGTCTATCTTTTCGACGATACCCTGGCGGCAAATATCCGGGTTGGGCGCCTCGATGCCACGGATGCTGAGGTGCGCGAAGCGGCTCGTCTGGCAGGAGTGGACGAAATCGTTCAGCGCCTGCCCCAGGGTTGGAATACTCCGGTTGGCGAAGGTGGGACGTCACTATCCGGTGGGGAGCGCCAGCGGGTGTCGATCGCTCGAGCGGTGCTCAAAAACGCGCCCATCGTGTTGCTGGACGAAGCCACTGCAGCGCTCGATCCGAACAATCAGCGCTACATCCGCAACACGATGCGAATCCTGATGGAACGGTCGACCCTGCTGGTAATCGCACATCAGCTTTCCACGGTGACGGCTGCGCATCAGATCCTGGTACTCGACCGGGGATGTGTCGTCGAGGCGGGCACTCATGGAGAGCTGCTGGCGCGACATGGACGGTATACGGCCTTTTGGAACGAGCGCAGCCGTGCCCAGGGCTGGCGGCTGGTGCAGGAGGTTGGCGGATGATGATCGGTATTTTGGGCGGCTATGGCGATGTTGGAAGCCATGCAACTCGGCAGCTACTGCGGTTGGGTCTCGGTCCGCTGCGCATCGGCGGGCGCAATGCCGACGCGGGCAAGCGATTTGCCAGTGAGTTCGCCGAAAAGCGGGTCCACTATCAGGCCGTGGACTTCCACGACGAGGCGTCGCTCGATCGCTTTGTCGATGGTTGCGGCATCCTGGTCAACTGTGCCGGGCCGTCGTATGCCATTGTGGACCGCGCGGCCAGGGCCGCCATGCAAGCGGGCGCCGAGTACGTGGATGCCGCCGGTGATGATGGGTTGCACGCCCTGCTCGATGAAGCAGAGTACCGGGTCCGAGAGCGCGTGGCTGTGCTTTCCGCAGGACTGCAACCGGGATTGACCGGGCTCTTGCCGCGCTGGGCAGCGCACCGGGAATTGGGTCAGGTTCACAGCTTGATCAGCTATTTTGGCTTATTGGACCACTTCACCGAGGTGGCCGCGGACGACTATCTACAGGGCGCCGCGGAGGAAGTGAGCGAATCACTGGCCGCATGGCGGGGTGGGCGTCGATCCGGAGTATTGACCCGCCAGCGTGATATCGATGTTCCCTTTTTCCCGGGCCCGGCCACTGTTCTGCCCTACCTCAATACCGAGGGCGAGCGGCTGGCAGCAGCCTTGGGGCTTGTACGGGGCGATTGGTACACGGTGCTGACAGGCCAGCATGTCCTCAACGCTTTTGACCGCGTCCACAGCCTTGAGCGGAGCGGCGCGATCGCGGCCTTGTGCCGGGCCAGCCAGCTGGACCTGGCGGGACGCGAGCCCCAGGTTACTCTGCTGGTCCAGCTCGACGGTGTGCAGGACGGTGTGCCGATTATCCGGACTCTGGTGCTGCGCGGACGGCGCAACGCCGAACTCACCGGGACTCTGGCCGCGCTCGCCACATTGGCCGTGACATGGGACGAAGTGCCTGCTGGACGCCACTTTGCCGCCGACGTTCTGGAGCCCGTATCCACTATCAGCCGCCTACGCGAAAGCGGCGCTGTGACCGCGCTGGAAGTGCTGCAGGTACCGATTGATGCGCTCGGGGTCACCCAGGAGGGATCACTGTGACAGCCGCCGTTCCGCTGGTAGTATGCGGCACCGGATTTGGCCCGCTCGACCTCGCGGCGCTGATGGGTACGAGCCCCTTGCGTACGAACCCAGAGTTCCAGCTCATGGGACAGCTCGCCGAGGATGGTCACCCGGCCCGAAAGTTGGCGGAACAGGGCAGGATTGCCCATTGGACCCGGCTGGAGCAACTGCCGCCGGGCATCCGAGCTGGCTGGGTGTCGGCCACGGGTCATGGTGTGTCCACGGGAGAGCGCGCAGCGGATCTGCTGGGACGCGGCATCTCGGTGCTCGTCGAGCCTCCTTTCGAGTACAGTGCACTTGTCGAGTGCATACGGCAGGCGCGCCGTACTCAGACCTGCTTTCGGCTCGCACAGTTTGTCGCCAACATGCCGGCATCGCGACGCTTCGCCGGTGCAGCTCGTGCGCTGGGTGCGCGAGTATCCGTGCGTCACGTCGCGGCGAGGTGCACCCGGGGGTCGCTCCAGGCGCTGTTTCACCTGGTGGGAAATGCCCTGCCCAGGCTGCGCCCCTGGCAGGTCCACGAACTCACCCGGCTGCCCGGTGGGCTGGTCATCCTGGGAGGTAGTCTGGCGGATGTGCCGCTGGTGTTGCGGGTGCGCAATGAGGAGACTCCTGGCCGGCACGCGGCCATAGAAATCGTTGTAGATAGCCATGCCGGCGAACTTGCCCTGACCTGCGTCCACGGGCGGATTACCTGGACGCCGCGCCCTGCTGGCGCCGCGGTGGTGCTGGGCAGCCATCCCGACCCGGCCAGGCGTGAGACCGGGGGCTGGTTGCGCTCCATCCGTGCGGAACTGACTGCCTTTGCCAGGGGGCTGGACAACCCGGAGAAAGCGATCGCTGGAGCCCAGTATCAGCTGACGTTGCGCCGTCTCACAGACGAGGCACTCGCCGTGCTCGGACCGCCCATGGCGCGCGCCAACCCCGAAGTCGTCCCGGTAGCCGAACTCGCGGCGGCCGCCATCGAGGCAGCTGGTGACGACGATGACTGCGCGGTTGATGAACTTCCCGACAGCGACGAGGCCCATCGAGCGGGGCTGGCTGGCCTACCGAGCCAGGGTGCCAGCATGGATGAGCTGGCGCACGTGCCGCAGGCAATGCGGCGACTCGAGGCGATTAGTCTGGGCGCCATCGAGACCTTGCTGCTTGCAACGGGCGCGCTGACAAAAGACGGCCGCGCGCGCACCACAGAGCAGATTCTGCTCGGGCTGGGTACAGCGCCGCGGCACGCATGGCTGGTTCGGCGCTGGCTCGTGGCGCTGATGGAACAAGGCGTGGTCGCGAAAACCGCCAATGGATACCGATGGCATCGCACCCTGCCCGACGGTGGCACGGCCGCAGACCTGCCCGATGCCTATGAGGCGCTCGGCTTCCCGCCAAAAATGGCCGACGTGCACCGGGCAGCTCTGGAGCAGCTGGCCAATCTGGTCCGCGACGAGGTTTCGATCCAACAGCTGGCATTCCGCGACGGACAGGTTCTCACCGCCCTGGCCGCCTACCAAGACAATGTCTTCACTGCGTATCTCAATGCCGCCAGCGCATACCTGATACGCCGGTATGCCCACATGGGGCAGGTGCCCTTGCGCGTGATCGAACTCGGCGGAGGCGCCGGACTCACCACCGAGGCTGCCCTGCAAGCCCTCGACGGCACGGAGACCGACTATCTATTCACCGATATCTCCCGCGTATTCGCGGTTGCGGCCAGACAGCGTTTTGGGGAGGGTTCTGGTCACGGTCCAGGTTTTCGCTGCCACGTACTCGATATCAACCGCGATTTTGCGGCCCAGGGGGTGGCTCCTTGCGCCGCCGACGTGGTGCTCGCAGGCAATGTTCTTCACAACGCGACTCATATCGGGCGCACGCTGCGCCGGATCCGCCGCGTGCTCACTCCTGGCGGATGGCTGGTATTCACCGAGTCTACCCGTGAGAATCACGCGATTCTCACGGCCATGCAGTTTTTGTTGTCTCCCCCATCCGGTGCCCCGCTATTGGGCAGCGAGGACCGCCGCGCTGGCACCGACCACGTGTTTGTGGACACACCGGGCTGGAACGCCGAACTGCAGGCAGCGGGCTTCGTGCCGCGGATCGTCCTGCCCGCTCCCGAATCACCGCTGGCTGTTGCCGGCCAGAACTTGTTTTTTGCCACAACCTGCTGACGGCCATGCAACCCGTTGCCAACACCGACCCCCTGTGCCAACAGATCCTCGATGGGCTCGCAGGCCTTGGCGAGCGAACAGCACTGGTATCCGATGGACAGATATGGACCGGGGACGAAATCCTGGAGACCACGTACCGCACCATGACCGGGCTGCGCGAGCGCGCACTCGATACCGGTGGTTCCCTGATCTGGAACGCCGGGGACCTGCGACAAGCCGTGCCGATTCGACTGGCCGCAATGTTGCTCGGGGCGCGATTCACCGCCGGCAGTGGTCCCGAGAATGACGGCCATGCACTGACCATCACAGCCAGAGATCTGGCCATCCTGGACGGTCGCAGAGCCAACCAGCCCAGGCTGGCCAAGGAAGCGCCTTTCACAGTGGTTCGCACGTCGTTTGTATGGTCCGCAGCGGCGTTCTCGGCATCCATTGTCGCATTGCGCGACGCCCTCGGCTCGCCCCCTGCGCGCACTGCGGTGGTCTCGTCACTGGCCGAGTTTGGCGGTGATGCTGCGCTGGCGAGCTGGAGTGCCGGCATCCCGGTCTACCACCAGCAGCCGGCAGTGGCTCCGGGCAAGGTTTTGGCCTTCCTGGACCGGACAGACCCTGACAGCGCCGTCGTATCCGCGACACTCTTGCGCGACCTGGTGACCCATCCTGCGCTCGCCCTGGCCGATCTCGACAGGCTGGAGTGCGTTGTCTATGACGCCGGGGTCGGTGGTGCGCTGTCTGCTCACGAGCTGGCAGAGGTGCGGCACGTACTGGGTGTACGCGTCCTTGGGCGGATCGCCAGCCAGGCCGGAATTTTGTCGGTAGAGCACGCTGCGCGCAGAGCCGAAAAGCAAGCGGTGCGGATCGCGGATGTCGTGACCGACCATCCGGCCGTGGCCACAGCCACGGCCATCGAGGTGGACCAGGGCAGGTGGGCGATTTTTGCGGTTCCCGCGCCACGCGGGCCCGATGCAGTGGAGAGCGGTCCGGGAATCCGGCAGCTTTTAGCCGAGACCACCGCGGCTGTGGATGCCGAGTTCGGTACAATCGACTTGAGCCAGGCCATTTTCGCGGTGCAAAAACTGGGGCGAACGGCCCTTCTGTCCATGCTCAACGGGTTGTATCGCTGCGGCCTGTTTACCAGCTCGTCAGCCGCGCATGGCGCCGACGAGGTGGTCGCCGTGGCCCGGGTCGCGTCCCGGCATCGGTCGCTCATTCGTCGCTGGCTCCGGGTGCTCACCGAGCAAGGTCTGCTGCATCGGGACGGAGACCTGCTGCGCGCTGTACCTCGAACCCGCGACTATTCTGATACGGCCCTGGCCCACGCCTGGGACGAGGTCGAAGCCGCCTGGATGGCCGCGCTGGGTGTCACCGGCACCATCGACTATGCACGTCGCAACGCCGAGGTCTTGCCTGAGCTGATCCGCGGCCAGGTGCAAGCGGTCCATCTGTTGTTTCCCGAAGGGCGGAGCGATCTCGCCAGGGCCTTGTATCGGGAGCACATTGCCGCTCGCTATCAGCACCGTGCCGTGGCCGCTCTGGTGGGCAGGATTGCCAGGCAATGGCCTGGGCGACGACCCCTCCGGGTGCTCGAGGTCGGGGCCGGCACCGGAGCCACGTCCGAGGCACTGCTGCCGGAACTGTCTGACCTCGACGTCGACTATCTCTATACCGACGTTTCCAGGTACTTCCTCGACCAGGCCGCGCCGGAACTGGCCCGATATCCGGCTGTGCACTTTGGCCTCTACGACATCGATGTGTCACCACGGGATCAGGGGGTTGCACCAAACTCGGTCGATGTGGTCATCGGCGGCGGCGTGCTCAATGCCGCGCGCAACACGGATGCTTCGCTTGGCTGGCTCAACGAACTGCTCGCCCCCGGTGGTTGGCTGGTCGTCACCGAGCCCACGGTGGAAGAGTTCTGGGTGATGGCCTCCCAGGCGTTCATGTTGGCCGATGCCAGTGACGGCAGAGTAGAGACCGAGGCGACCTTTCTGAGCCACGCGCAGTGGAACGCGGTACTGGACAGGGCGGGCCTGCGTCGTATCCTCGAACTGCCCGGCCCGGGACATCCACTCGAACCACTCGGCCACCGCGTGTTTGCGGCCCGGGCTAAGACCGATCGGATGGCATTGACCGTACAGGACATTGTCGATCATCTCGGCGAACACGCAGATGCCGTCCACATCGAGATCGTGGACCACCTGCCGTTGCTGGCAGACGGCGCCCTGGACCGGGAACAACTGCGGGTCTGGGCGGCGACGTGTTCCTCTGTGGAGCTGCGTTCGCCTACCGGGCCGCGAGCCCAGAGGCAACCGCGATGACCACCACACCCACACTCCCGATAAGCGTCGGCGCGAAAAAGCGAGTCGTCGTGGCTGGCACGGCCTTTGGTCGCATTTATCTCGAAGGTGTCGCATCCGCGCCAGAAACGTTCGTCCTCGCTGGGATACTCGCCCGCGGCAGCGCGTACTCCAGGGATTGCGCCACACGCTACGGCGTGCCGCTCTACACGGCAGTCGAGCAGGTTCCCGACAACACGGATATCGCATGCGTGGTCGTGCGCTCCGGAGCCACTGGTGGTCCCGGGGCCGATATCGCCAGGGCGCTGCTTGAGCGCGGCATCCACGTGTTGCAAGAGCATCCTGTACACGCCAGCGAGATCACCGCGTGTCTGGTAGCTGCCAGGCGCGGCGGCGCCGCCTATGCGATCAACACGCTGTATCCCAACCTGCGTCCGATCCGGCAGTTCCTCGCTGTGGCCGAATACCTCCGGACACGTCAACGGCTGCAGTTCATCGATGCGGCGTGCAACAGTCAAGTGGCCTATCCCCTGCTCGACATTCTCGGCCGCGCTGTCGGCAACCTGCGCCCCTGGTTCTTTTTTGACTGCGCACCGCCAGCTGGCACCTCCCGGTCGGCGGCCTCCCAGCCCTATCACAGCCTGTACGCGGTCATCGGCGATGTGCCCCTGACATTGCGCGTGCAGAACCAGGTCCACCCCGAGGATCCCGACAATCACTCATTTTTGATGCATCGCATCTCGATCGGATGCGATGCCGGGGTGCTGAGCCTTGCCGATACCCACGGGCCGGTTCTATGGAATGCGCGCATGCATTCGCCGCGCGATCCGACCGGACGTCTGCTCCTGAGCGGGCCGGGTACGGAACGCCTTGCCGTACCCAGTACTGCGATCCTGGGTGATCCGCAAACCCGCAGCTATCACGACGTATTCGCGCGGACCTGGCCGGAGGCCATCGCAGTCGCGTTGCGCGACCTATGCGCCGATATCGACGATCCGGCCCGCCGAGTAAAAAGTGGACAGTGGGGACTGAACGTGTCCCTGGCCTGGCGGGACCTGACGGCACGGATCGGGTTGCCCGAGCTGATCCGACCGGAGACTCCACAACCGCTGCCCCTGGCCGAATTGCAGGCCGCCGCGCGATCCATCAGGCCCGATACAGCCAGAATTACGTCCAATGAACGACAACCTACAACTGGAGTACAATGATATGGCGACTTCATGCAGCCACGTATTGATCTGGGTCCGCGATATTCATCGAGCAGTGCGCGACTATCGTGCACTCGGATTCAAAGTGGAGTATGCGGTACCTGAAAAAAAGGCCCTACACGCACACATATGGTTCACAGAGGGACCGATCATCGAGCTTCTCTCGTTCCCATTCGGCGCCAAATGGTTCAAATGGCCGATCGAGTTCCTTGCCGGACGCGGTTCTGGTCGCCGCATGGTTGGCTGGGCTGAAAAGGGCGAAGGCTTCTGTGACGTCGCGGTTGTCATTGATGGGGCCGACTTCAAACGCGAACTGGCCGCATTCCGCCGTGCAGGCGTGCCTGTAGGCAGGGCCATCCCATGGCGACGTACGAACATCCATGGACAGCGGCTCCGCTACCAGTATGCCTATCCCAAGAATCGTCGCCTTCCCATCCTCCTCACTCCATACGATCCGCCTCAGCATCCCAAACACAACGAACACCCCAATGGCTCCACTCGCATGAGTCGGGTGCGGATGGGTGTGCGCGACGAGGACCGAGAGGCATTGCACCGGATAATTGGTGATGATCCCACGTTTGCGCTGGACACAGCCGAAACCACAGCCGTCCGTAGTGTCGAACTCACCGGGTTGACCCACGAGCTGGACGCGGCGCTTCTGCACGGCGCAGTGGTGCAACCCGCTGGATCGGTATCCGAGCCAGTCCAGTGCAGCACAGTGAATTGATCGAGGAGACTTCTATGCTGAATGGATTTGTCGATTGGCCCGCGAAGTTCACAGCTCGATATCGCGAGCTCGGTTACTGGCGAAGTGAAACTCTCGGACAGCTACTGCGCACTCAGGCGTGGGCCACACCGACTCAGGTGGCCCTGGTGGACGGCGAGCGCCGGTGGACCTATCGAGAACTCGATGAACACGCGGACTGCCTGGCCGCCGGGTTGCGCGCGCTCGGCATCGAGAGGCAGCAGCGTATTCTGGTGCATTTGCCCAACATCGCAGAGTTTTTGCCCCTGTGTTTTGCCCTGTTTCGAATTGGTGCCATCCCGGTCCTGGCGCTGCCCGCGCATCGCGAGAGCGAGATCGTCGATCTCGCGCACATCTCCGAGTCGGTCGCCTACGTGATTGCAGATACGCACCTGGGATTTGATTATCGAACCTTGGCCCGTTCGGTATGCGAAAAAGCGGCAAACCTACAGCATGTTGTCGTAGTGGGTGATGCGCAGGAGTTCGTGTCACTCACCGACATCGAGGCACGGGCCGTCGAAGCCCCGGCCAATGAGATGGCCGAGCCCGATCCCCACGAAGTGGCCTTGCTGCTCTTGTCTGGCGGCACGACTGGTTCGCCCAAGCTCATTCCGCGCACCCATGACGACTATGTCTACAATGTTCGCGCCAGCGCCGCGGCAGCTGCTCTGGACCGGGCGACTCGCTATCTGGTGAGCTTGCCCATTGCGCACAACTTTGCCCTGGGCTGCCCCGGAGCGTTGGGCACCCTGTACGCGGGAGGCACAGTGGTATTCTGTGGAGATCCCAGCCCCGATACCGCGTTTCCGCTGATCGAGAAAGAGAAGATCACGGTGACAGCTCTGATCCCGCCCCTGGTCTTGCTATGGCTGGAGGCCACCGAATGGACCACCGAGGATCTGAGCAGCTTGCAATGGTTGCAGGCCGGGGGGGCGCGCTTGAAGGCCGAAACCGCGGCACGCATCGAGCCGGTACTCGGCTGCCGATTGCAGCAGGTCTACGGCATGGCAGAAGGGTTGCTCAATTTCACCGGGCTCGACGATCCCGACGATCTGGTCGTCAACACACAAGGCCGCCCGCTGGCCGCGGACGACGAGGTGCGAATTGTCGATCGTGACGATACCGAAGTAAACGAGGGCGAGATTGGTGAGCTCCAGGTACGCGGGCCCTATACGATACGTGGCTACTACCGCGCCGAGGAATACAATCGCCAGGCATTCACAGCCGACGGCTTTTATCGTACGGGCGATCTGGTCCGGCGTCTGCCCAGTGGGCATTTCGTGGTAGAAGGTCGCAGCAAAGACGTGATCAATCGCGGCGGCGACAAGGTTCCGGTCGAGGAAGTCGAAAACCACCTTCTGGCGCACCCCGCAGTCCGCGACGTCGCAATGGTCGGCGTCCCGGACGAAACCCTGGGCGAGCGCAGCTGTGCCTGCATCATAGCCAGCGGCGCGGCGCCCACTCTCGCCGAGTTGAATGCGTACCTGGGGGGGTTGGGTCTGGCCGCGTTCAAATTGCCAGACCGTCTGGTCGTGCTGGATCACTTTCCGACCACGCGCCTGGGCAAGGTCAACAAGCAAGCGTTGGCCGAGCACGTTGGCAGTGTGTCACTCGAGTTGCCGACCTGATCGGGTGCAGGCAGATGGCATCACTCGGTTTCAGTCCTGGCAGTGTCGTGATCCACGGATATCAGATGACATACACCATCGGGTCGATATGATATGAGCGTCTCCCAGCTGATACGTCCTCTGTCCAGCGCACCGCGGTCGAGGCCACATCTGATTATCTGCCCCTTTGCGGGCGGGAGCTACAGTGCCTTTCGCGGCTGGAAAGCGCTCGACAGAATAGATGTTTCGACTTCCCTGGTGATTTATCCTGGACGCGATCATCGCATTCAGGAGCCCGTTGTCACCAGCATCGCCGAGATGGCGTCGCAGCTGGCAGTCGAGCTGCGCGCGCGTCCACCGGGCGGAACGTGGTTTCTGATCGGGCATAGCATGGGGGCGCAGGTCGCGTTCGAAACCTGCCGACTGCTCGAGACGTCTGGCCGGGCGCCTGCCGGCCTGGTGGTGTCGGCCTGTCATGCTCCACATTTGGAATCGCGGCGCTTGCTCAGCCCTTTCGATGATGATGGTTTTATCGAGCAACTGATTCGAATCGGCGGATGCCCGCGCACATTGCGCACCGACGCCGAATTCAGAGCTTGTTATTTACCCATGCTACGCGGTGACTTTTACGCTGCGGAGCACTACCACCGTACGCTGGACGAGCGTGCCGCGGGACTGGAGACGCCCACCCTGCTTCTGTACGGCAGGTCTGACGATGAAGCCCGTCGCGACGAAGTCGACGCCTGGACGCACTGGTTGAAGGGTCGCACGGTGTTGCACGCCATCGCAGGCGATCACTTCTACATCACACAGCACCCCGATGCGTTTATTGCGAGCATTGCCCGCGCTTTCGGCTTTTCTCTCCAATCCCCTTCGGATCGTGCGCGGGTACATCCGCCACCCGATTACTTTCCGTAAAACGGATTGTGCCATCTCGAAATGCAATAGCAAGTTGTAGCAATATGATATGTGACCCGGGACATGATGCATGGGTCTGATATAGAGGTTTGACATGGCGAGTACAACGAACTCTGGATACGATTACATCATTGTGAGTGCAGGGCCTGCAGGGTTGCAGATGGCCTACTTTCCGGACAAGGTGAAGCGACGCTACATTGTTCTGGAGGCGGCAGACAAACCGGCGGCCTTCTTCGAAAAGCACCCTCGACATCGAACCCTATTATCGATCAACAAGATGTGTATTTTATCGGAGCCGCGATGGCTGCCCGAGACAAGCGATCTGCGTCCTCGTTTATTCACGGCTTTCGCTACAACGTGAGGACGCTATTTCATCTATTGGAAGAGCGTTACCAGGGCGTTTCCCTGCCAGCCGAGGAGTTCGAACTGAGGGCGAAGCAGGAACTCATAGCGCTCGCAGGGCACATCATCGACCGGGTCAGCGTTTCATCGGGCTTGTATCAAATGAACGCTTTTCTATGCGACGTGATACTGGTTTCTTCGGGCAAGGCCCGCTACATTCGAGAGCTTCCGATAGACCTGGTCGAGGAGCGCAGGGATTTCCACCAAGCCGATCATGTATTCACGGTCACGCTGGAATACGGTTTCCACAACTACTCATCGTCATTGCAGAGTGTGGATTTCATCCGCCCTTCGGATGCGCTGCGCAATTGAAACCGTGCCGGTTTTCGCCCTGGCCTACCGGTCTCAGATCCTACTGCATGAGGACCTCGCGATCCTATCGGCCGACGGGGCGTGGCCCCGAGGAGGACCGACCATGAAGACCTCATACCGGATTCTGCTCCCCACTCTCGTTGTCTTCGGCGCCGTGGGTGGCGCCATGGCCATGTTCGCGATGCGTCCGACGAGTGTGCGCGGCGAGGCCGTGGTCGCAGTCGCCGTGGTCGAGGTGGTTGTCGTAAACAAAGCCGCCATTACGGCAGAGGTCCATGCCTCGGGCACGGTGATCCCGGCGCGCGAAGTAGTTCTCACCCCTGAGGTCAACGGTCGTGTGGTGTGGCAATCGCCGAATCTGGTCCCCGGTGGGCGGGTCGCAAAGGGCGAGGTTCTACTCCGCCTCGATCCGCGGGACTACAGACTCGCGGTTCAGCAGGAAGAGAGCCGCGTGAAGCAGGCCGAGATCGACCTGACCCTCGAGCAGGGCAAGCAAGAGATCGCGCGGCAGGAGTGGGAACGCTTTGGCGACAAACAGCGGGAGCAGCGAGCGGCACTGGCGTTGCGCAAACCCCAGCTCGCCGAGGTCGAGGCCCAACTGCGATCGGCCCGAAGCGGTTTCAAGCGCGCCCGTCTCGCCCTCGAGCGAACCACCGTGCGAGCTCCTTTCAACGCTCTGGTGACGTCGGAGCGCGTCGAGACCGGACAGCTCGTCGGACCGACCATGCAAGTAGCCACCCTGGTGGGGACAGACCGCTTTTGGGTAATTGCCTCGGTCCCGGTCGAACATCTCCCCGCACTCATGCTTCGCAAGGACGGCACGGGCTCCCGGGCCAGGGTGGCGCTTCGTCTCGGGCCGGCTCGATCGTCGGTGCGCGAAGGTCGCGCATTGCGGCTCGCGGGCGGGCTCGATGAAACCACTCGGACGGCTCGGGTGGTCATTGCAGTTGAACGCCCCCTGGACGAGATCGACGGTGTTCCTCTGCTCACCGGGTCCTACGTGGATATCGCGATCGAAGGCAAGCCGATCGAGGATGCGGTCGAACTCCCCCGTGAAGCGCTGCATGGCGACGCGGTATGGATCGTCGATGATGAGAGCAAGCTGGCCCGGCGCGAGGTCAGGGTCGCCTGGCGGACTCTGCGGACTGTGATCGTCACTGCGGGGCTCGAGCCGAGCGCGCGCGTCGTCACCTCTCCCCTGTCCCTGCCCATCGCCGGGATGCTGGTAGAAATAACCCGCTCCATTCCGTCCGCGGGCAAACCTGTGCAGGGAGCCGAGGGTGCCCACTGAGACAACCACAGGTACCACGCCTCGGATCGGTGGTCCCATCGCCTGGATGGCGCGCAATTCCGTGGCAGCGAACCTGCTCATGTTTCTCATCCTGGTCGGGGGGACCTTGGGCGTTCTGCGTACCAAGCAGGAAGTGTTTCCAGAGTTTACTCTGGATCTGGTGCGCGTGACCATGCCCTACCCGGGCGCGAGCCCAACCGACGTGGAGCAGGGAATCATCCTTGCCATCGAGGAGGAAGTCCGCGGTCTCGACGGGGTCAAGCGCGTCACCTCGGAGGCAGCGGAGGGGCTGGGCACAGTCGTAGTCGAGCTGCTCCTCGGAGCGGACCCGGACAAGGCCTTGAACGACGTGAAAGCGGCGGTGGATCGCGTCCAAACATTCCCCGAGGAGGCCGAGTCGCCCACTGTGGCACTCGGTTCAGGACGGCGCGAGGTCATCACTGTCGTCATTGCTGGCGACGTCGAACTCAGGACATTGCATCAGTTGGCAGAGCGTTTGCGGAGCGATCTCCTGGACCACCGGGACATCACCCAGGTCGACATCGTGGGGGTCCCGCCGGTGGAGATCGCAGTCGAGCTCCCGCGTTCGGTTGTCGAGGGGTATGGTTTGAGCCCGGGCGACATCGCGCGACAGATCCGACTCGGTTCGCTCGAACTTCCCGGCGGGGAACTCGAAACCGCTGGGGGCGAAATTCTGGTGCGAGTGAGCAACCGCCGTCTTGTGGGCGAGCAGTTCGAGGACATTGTCGTGAGCAGCACGGCCGAGGGGGCTCGGGTTCCCCTGGGCAGGGTGGCCAACATCGACGACGGCTATAAGGACGTGGACCGCGCTTTGCTCTACAACGGCAAGCCCGCGGTCCGGGTCACTGTATACCGCGTCGGAGACGAGACCCCGACCGGCGTGGCCGAGGCAGCGCGCACTATCGTCGAGCAAATGCGGGGCACGCTGCCCGGGACCATCGAACTCGCGGTGTGGTCGGATAGCTCCGAGGTTCTGCAACAGCGCATCGACCTTCTGGTCGACAACGCCTGGCTCGGGCTCTTGCTCGTGGTGCTCATACTTGCGCTCTTCCTCGACTCGCGGTTGGCTCTGTGGGTGTCGCTCGGGATTCCGATCAGCTTCCTCGGGGCATTCCTTCTGGCTCCGGGGATAGGCCTCAGCATCAACATGATCACGCTCTTTGCCCTCATCGTTACTCTGGGCATGGTCGTCGACGACGCGATCATCGTGGGGGAGCACGCCTTCCATACGATCGAGGGCGGGATGGATCGTCTCCACGGAGCGATTCAGGGCGCGCGCGAGATGGCCGTGCCGGTCTTCTTCGCGGTGCTGACCACGATTGCGGCATTCTCACCCATGCTGATGGTGCCGGGGACCATGGGCAAGATCTTCAGACTTATTCCCTTGATGGTGATCTCGGTTCTGATCTTCTCCGTCATCGAGTCGTTCTTCATCCTCCCGGCCCACGTGGCCCATATTTCATCGAAGAATCCGGGGCCACTCAGGCGGATTCTCGACGCCCCCCGCGAGCGTGTGAGCAGGGGGCTGCGCTGGTTCATTGACAATGCCTATATCCCGTTTGTCAGCGCTGCGATCCGCAATCGGAGTTTGACCATCGCAGTCACCACGGCTGCGTTCATCACCGCGATGGGAGCGGTGGCGTCCGGGCTGGTGCCGTTCTCATTCTTTCCCGAGCTCGAGGGAAATCGGGTTACCGCGTCGGTGCGACTTCCCTATGGCGCGCCCGAGGCACTGGCCCAAAACGCTGCGACCACTCTCGAAGTATCGGCCAAGAAGACGATCGAGAAATTCGGGGGAGACGCGATCGTCCGCGGCATGCTCACCAAGCTGGGTGAAAGTGCCGGCGGTAGCGGTTTGGGACCGGTGTCTGTCGAGTTCGGCAGTCACCTCGTCGCGGTGGAGGTGAACCTGGTGCCGACCGAGCAGCGGAGGTTCACTGCAAAGGAATTCTCGGATGCCTGGAGCGCGATCATACCGCCCATGGTAGGGATCGAGGCGCTTACCTTACATTCTGCCGCCGGGCCAGACGCGGGCACCCCCGTCGACGTCCAACTCACTCATCGCAGCACCGAGATTCTCGCTGCCGCCTCCTCCGAGCTGGCCGAGGAGCTGCGCCGGTTCCAGCAGCTCACCGATATTGAGAACACCTACGCGTCGGGAAAGCCGCAGCTCGATTTCCGGCTCCTTCCCCAGGCGCGTGACCTCGGGATCACTGCGGATGCGGTGGCGCGCCAGATCCGCGGCGCGTTTTTCGGGGCCGAGGCGCTGAGGGAGCAGCGCGGACGCGACGAGGTGCGGGTCATGGTCCGCCTCGCCGATGCCGAGCGTACCAGCGAGTTCGACATCGAGGATCTCCGCATCCGGACCCCGGCGGGTGGGCTGGTCCCGCTGGCGAGTGTAGCCGAGTGCCAACGCGGTCGGGCGCCGACGTCGATCGTCCGCGAAGACGGAAAGCGAACGGTGAACGTCCGAGCGCGGCTCGCGGCTGGAGTTGTCTCACCGCGACCGGTCCTGGAGATGGTTCGCGGCGAGCTTTTGCCCCAGTTGCGGAAGCGCCATCCGGGTCTGGACGCCAAGCTCGTTGGGCAGCAGCGCTCCCAGCAGGAATCCTTTGCTAGTCTGGGCCAGAATTACATCCTCGCCCTATTTGTCATCTTCGCCCTCCTCGCCATTCCCTTCCGGAGCTATGCCCAGCCGTTCATCGTGATGGCTGCCATCCCTCTGGGGCTCGTGGGCGCTGTGGTGGGGCACGTGATTATGGGCTTTGAACTCAGCCTCATCTCGATTTTTGGCATCGTGGCCTTGAGCGGTGTCGTGGTCAACGACTCATTGGTGCTCATCGATGCGACAAACCGATTCCGAGCTGAGGGGCTCACGGCGCGGGAAGCGGTCATCCAGAGCGGGGCCCGTCGGCTTCGACCGATCCTACTGACCTCGTTGACGACATTTTTTGGCCTCCTGCCGATGATTTTCGAAACGTCGATTCAAGCCCGCTTCCTGATCCCCATGGCCATCAGCCTGGGATTCGGCGTCCTTTTCGCCACCCTGGTCGCTCTCATCGTCGTGCCCTGTCTCTACGTGGTGCTCGAGGAGGACATCAAGGGCGAGGGACCTACCGACATGGCGAAATCACGCCAGAATGAGAATGGCCGACCCTTACGCCACTAGCACCAAACGCCCGGGGCCTACCTCTTGGGATCAATTGAAGGTGCCACCCCTCGGGCGGTGGGCAGATGAGACTGAAAACTACTTTGAGCAGATCGGGATTGTTCTTGGTAGAAAGGAACGAAGAGCATCCTACGCTGTATATGCGATGGGTCTGATGGGAGACGGCGAGCGAAAGAGCATGGAGCCCATTGCGGCGCGTGCGTGTCCAGACCCGGACAAGGTGAATGCTCAACACCTGCGCCTGCAGAATTTCATCACCGAGTCACCGTGGGATGATCACGAAGTGCGAAAAAAGGCCGCCGAGTACTGCATCCCGGCAATGACCCGAGACGAGCCGATTTCGCACTGGATCGTTGATGACACAGGTTTTCTCAAGCAAGGGAAGCACTCGGTTGCTGTCAAACGACAATCAACAACCTCTATGTCATAGCGAGCATGGAAATGCCCATGAAATTGATCCTTTATGGTAAATCAACCTGGCACAGTGTGCTAACCAGATAAGTTGCGATATCGCCGTGGCTCAGCGCGAGCAGCACAGCAGTGAGTGGGGTCTATAGGTGGCGACATCGACGCTCACACCGGCCACATATTCGCCTTCGGCACACTCGCCCTTGAACGCGCCGACATCCCAATCTCCCGAGGCCTTGGTGCCGCGGCTGTCGCCGTTGGCGAACACGCGCACGCCGCAGGTGTTGCTCAAGGCAGCTCCGCGGGCGCACAGAACGCCATGAAAGCGATTGTTGCCAGAGCACACGTTGGCGTTCTGTGACACGCCGACGACGTACTCGTTCAGGCCGCACTCGAGCTTCAAGCGGCCCACCGCCCAATCCGAGGAGCCGTTCACCTGGCGATGAGCGCGGCGCACATCCGCGCCGCCATCCAAGGTGAGGGGGTCGCCTCGCACCTCCCCGGTGTACTCGGCCCCGCCCGCGCACACCGCCGTGCGCGCCGGGCCGCCGGGCAGGACGGAGATGCCGGCGATACCCCGACCGTGCGGGCAGGTGGCCTTGCCCCGGCAGTGATCCCAGTCGTTGTCGGGATCCTCAGGCGTGGACTCGTCGAGGAAGCCGTGCACGCTCACGCCCAGGTCTGCGCACTGTTTATGGGGACGGTATTGCCTGTTCTCGAACCAGCGGTATGTGATCGTGTAGAGGTCAGGGTTGGTGCCGCGGTACTCCCACTGGACCCAGCCCAGGCCGCGCGCGTACCAATGCACCTCGCTCGCCCCCGCATACTCGATGCCGATGGCCTCGCGCATACCCACGTCGCCGCCAAAGTCGCGACCGGGGTCATAGATATACCGCTTGTCGCCGTTGTGCCACTCGTACTGGTAGGCGTGCTCCCAGTCATAGCGGCACGTGGTGCCGAGCTCGGGGCGGTAGTTCCAGCCCGCGATGTAGGTGGAGAAGGAGAGGACCTCGCCTTCGGCCCAGTCATGGCTGCGCGCCCAGTACAGGGAGCCGGGTGGGTTGGCATCGTAAGCCGGGTTGAATCCGTTGTTGTCGCCCGGCGGCCAGCTCGTGTCGCGTTCGAGGACGATGTACGCGTCGTTCCACGAGTATTGCTCGTATTGGCGACCATCCGGGCTCTTGACGTAGTAGAATCGATTCCCCGGCTCTTCGTAATAGCTGCGGAGCTGGCCGTCGTCAGCGACCAGGGTCGGCGTCTCCGAGCTGCTCCGCATGAACTCGATGGGGTCGACCACCACCGAGGATGTCTCCACCGCGGATGTTTCGTCGTTCACAGCAGTAGACAGGCAACCTGCCAGCGCGGCGATACCAGCAGCAGTCGTTGCGTGATAGGCAGAGCTGGCCAGCAACTGCCCCAGTGGGTCCTTGCGTCGCATGTCGTTCCTTTCTCACGGCGGCTTTCGCGCAGGCGCGCGCTCTCGGCGCGAACCGTGGATTTATGGCTTCCCTCGACCGACCTGGGCGACTCTGCCCTCTATGGTCGAGGATCAACGCTACCCTGCTCGGGGCCGCCGATGCACCTGGCGGCCTCGGTGGGTGCGCTAGTGGGGATGAGACGCGAGCGGTGCGCGCTGCCCGTCCTATATCGTCTCGCGTCTCAGCGGTGGGGAAATTGGTAGTCGCTAGCGCTTGCCGAGCTCGGTCGCCGCGGGTCGGCCCGGGACTGGAACGTCCGAATTGTAGTGCAGATCCATCGCGTACCGGTGGCAGTTGCCGTCACTCGTCGGGCAGTGGTTCCACGGGTATGCGCCGACCTTGGTGAGCAGGAAGAACGTCCAGCCGCGAACCGGCCATCCCCGCGCCGACAGGGCGTTGCGATAGCGACGGCCCTTCTGTGCCCAATCGTAGTCGTGATTGATGCCTGCTTCTGTCACCCAGATCGAGTGGCCAGACGAGATCTCACGCTTCGCTCGATCTGTGCATTTGAAGTCGAAGTTGAAGTCGCCGTACTCGTGGACACCAATAGCCTCGTATTTGTCCTGCACCGAGCCCTCGTGGTTCTTGTGGTAGAAGACATCTGTATAGGTACCAGAGCATGCCAGAGGCGCCGACGCGATCCAGTGCATGTTCCACAGCCATTCCCACTGCGGCTTGAGCTGGTTCCAGGTGTCGATGAGGTTGTAGCGGTGCACCCAGGGGTCGGCCCTGTGTTGATCCGGCTCGTTGCCCACTTCGATCCACACGTGTACCTTGTCCCTATTGTTGTAGATGAAGTCGACCAGCCTCTCGCCAGTGTCGAAGAACGTCATGCCCTCGACGAAATGGCGGACCTCTTTCGCCGTTATGTGGGTCTCCGCGGTGCGGACGATCAGATCGGTCGCGCCGTTCGAGATGGCGCCCTGAAGGTGCGCGGACGGGATCACAAAGTGAGCTGGCATGCCCCCCTCCCAGTGGTGATCGTAGCTCAAGTGAAACTTCATAACGTCTGCACGCATCGCCTGCATCTCTTCCCAGATAAAGCCCCAGTAGTCGGGTTCATCCGCGATCAATATGGCGCCGGCTTTTGGCTGAGCGTGGCTCTGGCGCCCGGACAGGGACAGGAGAAACAGGCAAGCGCCAACTACAAATAATATACGTCGCATCATTTTCCTTATTCTTCAGTTATTTTGTTATGTTTGAAATTATTGCGTAATCGAATTGGTTCGGTTCTATCGAGTGAGGGGCCGCGGCGGTCCGGCTCAGCAGCCGCGCTCGGGCACAGCCTCGACACACAAGCTGGAGACGAACTCGATGTCATCCCACTCCCCTTGGGCGGGCAGGCTGTCGAAGTCCTGCCCGGGGTTGGGGTGGCCAGATACCGGTCCAAAGGCGCAGTCGACCTCGTTGCCCTCGATAGCCCCGTAGTAGTTCAGGGATTGGTCTATCGCGGCGTAGGCGTCGAAGACCTCGGAGCTGGATGCGCTCCAGCAGTTGGTGGCGATATCGTCGATGAGCCCGAGCTGTTCTTCGATGTATTGCGCGTGGTGGTCGTAGCGACCGCCGGTCGTGTCCCAACGTGTGAACACGGTCACCTCCTCGTCGGCGGCTGCCCCCACGTACTCGAGCGCGCCGTCTTGGGGGCCGAATGCCCAGTACGTCGTGATGCTGTCCTCAGGGGCTTCGCCGCCTTCGGCGTAGCCGCGGAAGTCGTACCAGATCTCGCGCTCGCCGCCCGCGTACGGAAGCGCCCTGATGGACAGGGTTCCCGTGCTGTCAAAGCCGGGCGTCACGGCCGCGATGGCATCGAAGTCGACCTCCAGGTTGAACTCCACTCTTGCGTCTCCTTTGACGACCACGGTGCCCTTCACGATCGCGTCGCTCGGTGTGGGGTCGAATCCCTTGGTGCCGAGGGAGAAGGTGACGTCAAAGCGGCCGTCCTGGCTCGTTTGCACCACCAGCACTCGATCGAGCCCAGAAACCACGTCATCGGGCTTGCGCCAGCGATGACGGCCTTCCTCTTCGATTTCGGGGGGCGTGCCGGCGACGTCCTCGAAGTCATCGAAGACCTCTTCTATGGTTGCGTTGATGTCGTCGACGTACTGGGCCACGTTGGTGTAGACCGGCGAGATCGGCTCGAGGGCCAGGGGACCTGCACCGGTGCCGACGTCGGCATGGGCGCGCGACTGCCGCGCTTGCCGGCCGGGAAAGTCGATGGTGACCGTCTTCTTGGTCGGAATGGCGCGGCGAAACGCCTCCTTGCCGCAGTTCTGTACCGGGCAATCCGGCAGCGGATCAGCGGGGGGCGG
Organism: Pseudomonadota bacterium; assembly: GCA_022360315.1. GTDB lineage: Bacteria > Myxococcota_A > Polyangia > Haliangiales > Haliangiaceae > JAKSDA01. Next base: position 12,816 of record JAKSDA010000509.1, on the reverse strand, counting down.
CGAGCCGTCGTCGCTGGTGCCGCAGCCAATGAGACAAAGAGTGTAAGCCAATGCGAATGAAATCCGAGTCATATCTGCATCTCCACGTTGATTAGGGGCGGGCCGTGTGGCCTCGCCAATAGACGCAGCGGTTGCGATCCGGTCGCAAATTTTTTTGCCGCGGCCGGTCGATCCGGGACACTGGCCGGATACTCCATCAGGCATCGTCGCGAGGTTGCAGATCTCGAGCGATGTCGGGAGCGCGCCTGGAGTCGGCGATGACGCGCGCCGCGGTCCCCGACTATTGGCGCTCAGTCGCGCGCAGATAGCCGCTGATACTCACCTCCATCCGACTCTGGATCAATTTCATGACGCTCTCGAAGTCGTCTGCTTCGAAGTCGAGGTGCTGCATCATGTGGCTTCGGGTCGCGGAAAATAGTTGCGCGCGCGCCCGCGCGATCCAGCGCGCGGCTGTGGCGCGGTGGACTCGGTAAATGCTGGCTATCTCGTCGATATTGGCGCCGTCGTAGAACTTGTAGCGGAGCAGGGTCCTGTCCCGGCTGGACAGGCCGGCAAAGGCACACTCGAACGCCGCTTTGAAGGCTGTCCGGTACACTTCTTTTAGCTTCGACAGCTCGGGGTCATCCCCGGGTGACGGCAGCGCTGCGAGCAGCGCGTCTTCGCCGGGCACCTCTTTCTGGTGTTTTCTGATCAGGCTGAGAGCTTCGCGGATGGTCGTGGCCCTGACCCAGCTGCGCAGGTCTCCGCTGCCCGAATAGCTCGCGATCTTGGGCGCCTGGCCGCCAGCCGCGACGAAGAGCTTCTCACGTACTCGCTGGCGGGCCTCGTCAGCTACTCCCCGCACGTCCCCCATCCCTGCCAGAGCCATGTCCATCGTCGACCGATGCGCCGCTTCAAACGCATCTACGGCGCCGGCGCTGCCGCTTACACAGGCGCAGGCGAGGAATAGGTCTCCCACGTGAAGGGCGCGGAGCGCGCGGGCGAGCGGCTTGTCGAGAGACACGCGCTGGGCGACATAGGGCAAGAACGTCGCGGCGGGCACCGCCAGCTCCGGCCAGCACTCGGACGCCTTTTGGTAGAGCTCGGCGAGTTGTTCGGCCAACCCAGCGAGCGCGCAGGCATCACTCCTTGCGATAGCTGGCAGCCCGCCGACAAAGTGCCGCAGGTAATCGTCGGGTGAACTCATGGCCGGTCGATCCTAGCGGATGTCGCCATTGTCGGGCCGGATTGATTCGGACTACTCTCATCGCTCGGGTATGAAAGCCTCGACCGAGCTACAGGCTGACTGCCTCGACGAGAATACCGCCGTCGCGTTCGTGAGCGGAACCCTCGACCAAGCGGCCCTCGCCGCCATCAACGACCATCTCGACGCCTGCGCCGATTGCCGTCGCCTCATTCGTGAACTGGCCCACGGGTTGGATAGTCGTCGCGCCGAGCCCCCCGCCGAAGTAGAGGGTGTGACAGAGGACGCGTTGCCATGCAGCAGTGCGCGACGCGATGGCATTGCCGCGCACAGGCGCATTGATGCGGACGCGTTCGATGACCTCTCGGCTGCGTTGTCCGATGCGGCCCCCGACACGTCGCCGGACCCGCTCATCCCCGGATCGGCGGTGGGCCGCTACATCGTCATCGATCTCGTCGGTGCCGGCGGGATGGGTGTGGTCTACGCCGCCTACGACCCGGAGCTCGACCGCAAGGTCGCGCTCAAGCTGCTGCGGCCCGACACGGCCGCGGAGCGGTCGCCACAGCGCCTCTTGCTGGAGGCCAAGGCCCTGGCCCAGCTCTCCCACCCAAACGTCATTCCCATCCACGACGTGGGCACATTGGGCGAGCACGTGTTCATCGCCATGGAGTTCGTCGAGGGACAGACTCTCCGGGCGTGGCTGCACGAGGAACAACGCGGGTGGCGGGAAGTGGTGAGCAAGTACGTGCAGGCGGGAAGTGGCCTGCACGCCGCCCACGAGGCCGGGCTCATTCACCGCGACTTCAAGCCAGACAACGTCCTCCTCGGTGAGGATGGCCGGGTACGGGTCACGGACTTCGGTCTGGCCCGATGGGCCGGCACTGACGACGCTGCAGTGAGCGACGCGAGCCTGGCAGCCGCGGGCAGCGGGTTGACCGAAACCGGCATGCTGCTGGGAACCCCCGCCTATATGGCCCCCGAGCAGCTCAGGGGTGAAGCGGCTGACGCCTGCGCAGACCAGTTTGGCTTTTGTGTCGCGCTGTACGAGGGATTGTACGGAGAGCGGCCGTTCACTGGCCACAGTGTCCGGTCTCTCCTCGAGGCCATCAACAAGGAGGAGGTCCGCCCGGCACCAGCCAGAGCCAAGGTGCCTGTGTGGCTGCGCCGGTTGGTGTTGCGCGGCTGCCGTGCCGACCCGCGCGATCGGTACTCGTCTATGGGCGAGCTGCTCGCCGCGATCCAGCGCGATCCAGCGCTGCCGCGTCGCCGCGCCCTCGGCGCCGTTGCGCTGACGGTTGCGCTGGCGACCACCTGGGTCGTCGCCAGCCGATCGAGCGTCTCGTCTCCGTGCGACGGCTACGAAAGACAGCTCATCCAGGTCTGGGATCCCGCGGTGCAGAGCCGGGTGCAGGGCGCGTTCTTGGCCACCGAACGTCCGTACGCTGCCGCGGTGTACGAGCGGGTCGCGGCCACACTGGACAACTACGCGCACAGCTGGGTGTCTGCACAGGCCGATGCCTGCGAGGCCACACACGTGCACCGCGTACTTTCGGCCGAAATATTGGACCTACGCACGGCCTGCCTGGTGCGACGGCTCGGCGAGCTGCGCGGGTTCACCGAACTCCTCGGCGAGGGGCCGGACGCGAATGTACTCGACCAGGCCGTGCAAGCCGCGAGTGCGTTGACCCCGGTCGATGGTTGTTCGGATACCGATGCCCTGCCGGAGACCGGCCCGCGTATCACCGATGAACAGACCCGAACCCGCGCAGCGGCATTGCGGGCCAAGCTCGACCGGGCCCGGGCGCTCGACAGTACCGGCAAGTACGACGACGGCCTCGCGCTCATACGTACCGTCGGCGATGAGGCGAAGCAGCTGGGTTTCCCGCTGCTCCGGGCCGAGTTCCTCTACCTGCTCGGATCGCTCCAGAGTCACGCCGGCAATCACGCCGCCGCCGAGGAAGCGCTGCGCAGCGCCGTTGTCTCCGCCGCCGAGGCCAATCGCGACCTACTCGCTGCACAGGCCTGGTCACTACTCTTGTGGGTGGTCGGGGTCGAGCAGAGACGACAGCGAGAGGCGCTGCTCCTGCGGCCCGCGGCCGAGGCCGCAGTGGCGCGCGCCGGCCACCAGCCGCTGGTCGAGGCGCTGTTCCTCAACAACCTGGGCGCGATCTACGGCGAGCACAGCGACTATCGGCAAGCGATTCGCTACCAAGAGCGGGCTCTCGCCATCAGCGAGAGAGCACTGGGCAGCGAGCACGTGCTGGTCGCCAAGTCACTCAACAACCTCGGCTTCAGCTACGGCCAGCTCGGGCACCACGACGTGGCCATCAAGCACATCGAACGCGCCCTCGCCATTCGCCAGCGCGCCATGGGCCCCGAACACCCCGGAGTCGCCGGTGCGTTGCGGAACATCGGCCATCAGCTGCAGCGGCAGAGTCGCTACGCCGAGGCCCACAGCTACTACCAGCGCGCGCTAGAGATCTATCAGAGCGCGCTCGGGGACGATCACCCCATGACGATTTCGGCGTTGAGCGCGGTGGGACGGGCTCTGCACGGCCAGCGCAAGTACGAACTCGCCACGCGTTTTCACGAGCGCGCCCTGGCGGCCCTGGAGAGGGCCCCAGATCCCAATCCGATCAACATCAGCTACTCCCTAAACAGCCTCGGAGAGATCGCCCTCGATCACGGGGAGCACGACGAGGCGCAGAGGTACCTCGAGCGCGCCCTTGAGCTCCGCGAACGAGCGCTGGGACCAGACCACCACTACGTCGCCTTCCCGCTAGAGAACCTCGGTCTGGTCTTCTACGCCAAGGGTGAGCACGAGAAGGCCATGCAGGCGCATCGCCGCTCCTTGCAGATCGTCACCACGGCGATAGGGCCAGACAGCGCCGACGCCGCGTACGCGACCAACTACCTGGGCCGGCTATATCGGGTGCAGCGCAAGTACGCCCAGGCGAGGCGGCACCACCAGCGCGCCCTAGAGCTCTTCGAGGGCAGCTTCGGCCCCGAGCACGAGTCCGTGGCCGCTGCCCTCACCGGCCTCGGTTGGGTCGAGATCGGTCTGGGCAACCCGACCGGCGCGCTCGACGTTCTCGAACGCGCCCTCGCCATCTACCAGCGCGCCAACGCCGGCCCCGCGCAGCTGGCGGATGTCCGGTCGGCACTGGCCAGGGCGCTGTGGAACTCCAGGCAGCATCGAGAACGATCTCTGCAGCTGGCCAGAGCCGCGCTGAGCGACTACCGGCGCGCCGGGCAAGCGCCCAAATCGGACCGCGCGTCCCTCGAGGAGTGGCTCGAGAAGCGGCGCGCCAATAAATAGACGGTTGCCGGCGAAGACCAGGGCTCATACCGATCCTTTCGGATCGAACTTGGAGTCGGAACTGAAGTGGACGGCCTCGTGGGTCGCCGGGGAGGGTCAGGGTCCAGTGATTGCTCACTGCGAACGCTCTCTCGACGGCTTCAAGCTCGGCCTTGGTACCGGCGTCGCGAATGCAGCACTGCGGAGTTTATGGCGAGGTGTCCGAGCCGGACTTGATCCCGGAAGGCATCGCCGCCCATCCGGGCATGGGCGAACTCTTTCTCGGCAGCATCGCTCAGCGAAAGATCGTACGCATCGGGTGCGGTCCAGCTCGACGGCGAGGGTCACCGGAGCGAGCGAGCACAGATGCATTGCGTTGGTGACGAATAGCGCGGGTGTGGTGCCGCGCCAGCCGAAGCGATAGGTCTCCTGCACGGTATACAGAGCGGCGAGATTGGGTGTGCATACCACCTGACCGAGCCATTTGACCGCGTCATGGGCGAGAATGGGCGATTGAGCGGACTCTATGAGAAACGCCGGAATCGTCTGCTTCGACGGCAAACAGCGCATGAGCGCCACGAGCAAGCCCAGCGTGTGGATCTGCGATGTCTCGTCCAGCACAAAGGCCGCGACGCTTTGCAGCAGCGCATCGAGTGCACTCTGTTCGCCGTCGGGCAGTGCACTTGGCAGAATATCCTCGTTGCGCCCGAGATAGAGGATGTGTTTGCGAAGATCGAGCCAGTCCTCCGAGGCGATGGATCCCGAGGGTTCGACGAAGGGCACCGGACTGATGAGGCGAAGGTGCTGAATGCTCGCCGGGGGCGCTGTGTAGAGCTGCGCACATACGTCCTTGGGAGGGCGGACCGAGACCGCACGCCCATTGCGCATCGTCGCCCATCGCACGCGCCTTCTCAGAAATGCCCGGAGAGCCGAGCGCGTCATGGGAACCGCTTGGAGCACGCCATCGACGTCGGCGAGTGCGCCGATGCGGTTACCGTGGAGTCGATACAGGCGCATGCGCGGTGGCGCAGTGAGATTGAGCGCGGGCTAGTGATGGATACGAAGAAGCACTACTTTCGGGTCTTGGCACAGAAACGCGAAGAAGAACGGCAAAGGGGGCGACTAATCCTGGATACCTATCCATTCAGAGACATTCACGTGGACCCATCCTCCATGCTGGGTACGGTTTCACGTACGCTGGATGGGTTGACATTCGCTCGTGCGGTACTGCGCATCGCTCCATTGGCCGCGCTCGATATGGATCTCCTGACGGTCACCGACATTGATGACCTCAGCATACGAGTGTATATGGAAGCCTGTCACTTGACCACGGGCGATGACGAGCGTGACCGTCGAGAGCGAGATCGTCTGGCGCAGGCGTCTGCGCGCCCGCGCGCGGTTGCGAGAATTCTTGGATGCTCAGGTTGTTTATTGTCAAGTTCTCTAGCCCAGGAGGCTTTGTACATTATGTGAACGACAAACGAGAGCAAGGAGAGATGCTCATTGTCGTGTTTCTCGGCGATCCCGTCCCCCGAGAGGTGGTCTGGACGGGGGAGAAATACCTCGACGCAAACTCAGACGAAGGCCAGGCGCTTGCCACGAGAGGCAAACGGCCGTCCTTTCGTGCCTCCGTGAATGTGTGCGTGTTGCCCGAGCGCACCATCAAGGTGTTCGAGATGTCGGCCAATACCTTCAAAGACCTGTTCAAAGTACGCGAGAAGTATGGGCTCGATGCCTGGGCATACGAAGTCGAAAGGCAGGCCAAAAACAAATATTAGATTTTGCCCGAGCGGCAATTGACCGATGAGGAGGTCGACCAGATTGCTGCACTCGGGCGTCTTCCCCCTACCTGACCACCCGGGAAGCCGCCGACTACCTGCGCTATCGCAGCACCGCTGGGATTCGCCAGCTGGTTCGCCGTGGTCTTCTCACGCCAGCCGGACGAGGTCCACGCGGGACCCATCTCTTCACACGCGACGAGCTTGACGCGTTTGTGAGGCGACGAATACTGCGCATTCACGGCTGGCTACGTCGAATTTCGGAGTAGCCAATGAACAAGGCACCAACCACATATCGACGAAAACCAGATACAAGGGAATCCTATGCATCGGCAGAGGCAAATACGCAGTCCGGGTCCGCTGGACGGATCCCAAGACCGGGCGAGCCCGGGACAGAAAAGCAATCGTTCCACGGATCCCTCGAAGACACCAATTCGCAGGGGTACATCGGCGCACCGAAAACCGCCCAGGGACGGCGTACCATCGCCATGGCCCCCGAGCTTGCCGAGATTTTAGCGAACCACCGGCAGTCTCTGCTCGCCGCGCAGCATCCGTCTCTCACCAAGGGATGGCTGTTCGCCAAGGACGACGGAGAGCACTACTACAGCAGTCCGCTGCGTAAACCGCTCTTGAAAGCACTCAAACGAGCGGGTATCCTGTTCCGCTTCACCTGCCATGGCTTCCGCCGCACATACAACGATCTCCTGCAACGCGTGGCCAAGGAACGGGTGGTTCGCGACATTCTCGGCCACCGAAGACCGGAGATGACCGCGCACTACTCGACCATCCGCATGAACGAGAAGAATGAGGCGGCCCACCGCATGTTTCAGCTCATCCAGGGCGGTCAGCGATCTCGCTGCACAGAAACGGGAACATTGCGGGAAGATTTGCTCGTCTGCCCGCAGTACAATGCCGAATTTCCTTTAAATTCTAGCATCTTACAGAGACAGGCCCCGGATGGGGCATAGTTCGGGCTAGTCTCCGGCCATGCTGATTCGCACGATTTCGGCTCTGCTCTGCGCTGTTGTCCTGGCCTGCGGATTGCCTGCGCTGGCCACTGCCGGACCCGAGGCAGCACCGCGGACAATCACCTTTTCATCCGAGGATGGGCTCGCGATCACGGCCGATCTGTACCTGTCACACGGGCCCGATGCGCCCTTCATCGTCCTGTTTCATCAGGCTGGCTGGAGCCGCGGCGAGTATCGAGAGATCGCCCCGCGCCTGAGCGCAATGGGCTTCAACTGCATGGCCATCGATCAGCGTTCGGGCAAGGGCGTGGGCGGGGTCGTCAACCAGACAGCAAGACGCGCGAAAGAGGCCGGCACGGGCACGACCTACGTGGACGCGCTGCCCGACATGCGAGCCGCATTGCGCCACGCGCGCAAGCATCATGCCCGCGGCAAACTCATCGCCTGGGGCAGCTCGTACTCGTCGGCGCTGGTCCTGGTCATCTCTGGCCAGCATCCCGAGCTACTCGACGCGACGCTGTCGTTCGCGCCCGGTGAGTACTTTGCCCGCCTGGGCAAGTCCAAGACCTGGATCCGCAGCGCCGCGGCCAAGATCCGCAAGCCGGCCTTCATCACCTCGGCAAGGAACGAGCAGAAGAAATGGCGGGCGATCTTCGCGGCCATCCCCGATGCTGCCATCAAGACAGCGTATATCCCCAAGACCAGTGGGCAGCACGGTTCGCGCGCGCTGTGGCAAAAATTTTCGGACAGCCCGGGGTACTGGAAGGCAGTAAAGGACTTCCTCGCCAGCGTGCGCTGAGTGTTTCTATCGAGCCACCAGGACAGGGGAGACACATTGACAACAAGTCGAGCGGTGCGAAGGTGTTGCCATTTCGGCTGGTTGCGCGAGCCGCCACGAGCCGCAAGGTCCAAGAGTAGCGACAGGGCTACCTTAGGAAAGTGGCCTTCATTACACTATGAAGCATTCAAAGGAGACCTTGCGGCCGGTGCTCTGGAATGAGTCAGTGGTTTCGGGCTCTATACCCGCCGGTGGCTCGCCAGTGCCCCTTGCTTCCTGATACGGTCTTGCCAGTGGCACGTGGTCGAATAAGTCAATCTGCTGAGCTGTCCTGGGAAATTCGCGGGGCGGGGGTGAGACCTGAGCGTTTCGATGTTCCAGCCGCACTTGGTGCCGCGACAGCCTATCTCGCTCTGCTCCAGCGAGTCGCCGAGATCCGCAACGAAAGATTATGCTTCACCGGGATGCGTATCGAGCCAGGTAGTGTGGCGTTCAAGTTTCAGGTGGACGAGCCGGTCATCGCTCGAACAGTGGCCAAAGACGCAAAGGAGTACCTGGAAGGCCGTCGGCTTCCGCCTCGCGGCGTCACGACACGAGTGCGCGAGGTGCATAGCTGGGTCGAGCGACTTCCCGAGGGGTATACGGCGCACGTCCGCGTAGCCAATTTTGAAAGCGAGGTCGCCCGTCGTGGGCAGAACCAAATGGGGCCCCGTGCTGAATGGGTTGAGCTCCGTATTATTGTTATGCGCGTCGGGGGTAAGCCTCCAAAATTAGCCGCCTTCAATGAGGTTGAGGGCGGTTTTACCTGCGCAATTTCCGAGGAGCAGCAAGCGCAGGCTATTGCTCGTAACCTCTACCGAGAAGTCGATATGTCTGCCGAAATCGTCCGCGATATTGACGGAAAAATCGTTGACGGTACGCTAATCTCGTTCCACGAGATCGACGAGATTGAAGGAGAAGCGGAGGCTGATGCATGGCGGGCTTGGTTCTCCGAGGCAGGTGGAGATTGGGATGAAGTCGAGGATATCGAGGTTGAGCTTGAGCGGTCGCGTATCATCAGCTAGCCATGACAAAGTCGGCTTCCGTCGAGATCGACACCAAGTTGCTACCCGGCCGATGCTTGGTCGATACCGGTGTGTTGATCCGGGCGATGGGGCAATTCGAGGACGAAACTGCCGGACTGTGTCAAGCGTTCTTCGATGCGATGGTCAAATCGAAGAACAAGCGGATGTACGTGGCCGCGCCAACAGTTGCCGAGATGCTACGTGGAAATCCACAGCCGCTCCCTCGGACTCGCTCGCTTGTGGTGGTGTCCTTTGACAATTCAGCTGCGGAGCTACTGGGTACTGAGATTCCAGTGCGAGTGCTCAAGGAGCTTCGTGCAAATACGGGGCTCTCACTCTCGTACCTGAAGTACGATGCTATGATCGTAGCTTGTGCAAAACGATGGAATGTAGAGTGTATCGTTGCACTCGACACGGATCACGTCGTGCTCGCAACCCATGTCAATATGCCTGTGAATCACCCACGCGATTTCATTCACCGGCAGACCAGACTCCAACTCGTAGAAATAGCGGCGAACAGTGACTCCTAGGCGGACGCCGAGCCATACAGATTTCACCCTGGATCGGCAACCCACTCTCGCTCTGACGGCGAGCAGTTGTCAATCATCGCACTCGTCAGGGCAAAGTGGGATGCATTGACAACGGGGCATGTGGCGCAAAGGCCCCACCTTTTCGGCTAGTTACGCAAGCGACAACGCATCCGAAGAGCTTCGGATGGAACGGAAAGCGGGCAAAACGCCCATGCTGAATTACCAATCACCCGGATAGACTGCCCCACAGACCGGGAGCTGCATACTGCCATCGTGCGGTTTGTCGGAACAGACAATTGTTTGCCTGGAGTATCCCGCTCTTCGAGAGCCCCTGCGTGCCGATGTGTTCTACCCATCTTCGATGCAATCGAGGCCGCCAAGTTGCTGATCTCGTTGTACGATGGCGAAGCGTTGAGCAGACTCGTCAGTGATGTGGGAACGGGAATGAATATACCAAGTGAATACAATGGCCGAGAACAAAGCTACCTGAAGCATCGAATACTCAAAGAGTATCTGGACCAATGGGGTGTCAAGATCGGGTCAACTGCGCGCCAAGGTCCGGTGAAGCTATGGTATGTGGACTGCTTCGCGGGTCCCTGGAAGAATCGCGATCAGGGTCTTCGCGACACTTCGATTGCTATTGGACTACAGGCGCTGGAGGAAGCTGCCGCCACGTGGCGGACGCATGGTCACGAAATCCGGCTTGGCGCGATCTTTGTGGAGAAGGACCGATCGGCCTACCAGCAACTCCAAACGTATCTCGCAAAGCGGTCGAGTGACATCGATATCCATCCCTGGCACGGTAAGTTCGGCGATCACGTTCAGAGAATCATTGACGTGATCGAAGCTGATCCCGCCTTCGTATTCGTCGATCCAACTGGATTCAAGGGCGTAGGCATGCACTTCATCGCTCCTCTAATGCGCCAACGCATGCGTGATGTCCTGGTGAACGTCATGTTCAACGACATCAATCGGTTCAAGGACGATCCGCGAAGTTTTCTGCGTCAGCAAATGTGGGATTTCTTCGGGTTGACCGAGGGGTCGATGCCCTCAGGGTTAGCAGAGAATGAGCTAATGGCACTTTATCGACGGAATCTAAAGAGAAACTGCGATGTCAAGTACGCGGCGGATCTCGCTGTTCCGCACCCGACCCATGAGCGAACCTGGTTCCGTCTCGTCATCGGGGGCAAGCATCCCAAGGTCTTGGAGGTCTTTCGTGATGCGGAACGCAAAGTCATCGGGCAGGAAGCTGCCAACGTGCGCACGCTGGCCAAGCAGAAAGCCAAGGAAGACCGCTCGGGTCAGTTGTCACTCGGTGCTGTCGTGTCGCCGCAGCGCGATCGCTGGTATGACGTACAGAATGACCTGGACTGCCGCAATGCCATATGCGCATTGAAAGCGCTCCTGCGGGAGCATGGGCGGCGGAAATTTGGCTCCTTGTGGCCGGAGCTCCTCGAAGACTACCATGTGACAAAGAATGACATCGCTCGACTGGTTATCGCAGCGGCCAACGATGGTGAACTGCTCATAGAGCCGGAGCGCCGGCGCAGGTCGTTGGTAAGGGATGACGAATGGGTTTCAATCAACGGAGTCATTGAGCGAGAAGAGACATGAGGCTCCTCTCGATGACGCTATTGGGATAGGCTCTCCCCATGAGCGACGGGAGTAGCATTGAATGGACTGACGCAACGTGGAATCCGGTGCGCGGCTGTACCAAGATCAGTCCAGGCTGTAAACACTGTTACGCCGAGACGTTCGCCGAACGCTGGCGAGGAATTCCCGGACATCCTTACGAGCAGGGCTTCAACCTCCGTTTGGTGCCTGAGAAGCTCGCTGAACCGCTGAGCTGGAGCCGGTCGCGCATGATTTTCGTGAACTCTATGAGCGACCAGTTCCACGAAAAAGTGCCCGTCGCTTTCATTAAGGCCGTTTTTGAAGTGATGGAGCTCGCAGATTGGCATATCTACCAGGTGCTCACGAAGCGGGCCAACCGTCTACGCAAGTTGACCCATCGGTTCGCTCGCTCCTTGGTCGAGCAGAAGCATGTCTGGCTCGGCGTGAGCGTCGAGGATCGCAAGTACGGACTGCCACGCATTGACGCCCTCCGCGAATCGAGAGCAAGTGTGCGCTTTCTGTCCATCGAGCCGTTGCTTGAGGATCTCGGCCGGATCGATCTGACTGGGATCGACTGGGTGATCGTTGGAGGTGAGAGCGGCCCAGGGGCCAGGCCAATGAAGGCCGAATGGGTATATTCGATCCGCGATCAGTGCCAAGACGCGAGTGTGCCGTTCTTCTTCAAGCAGTGGGGTGGTATTCGCAAGAAGGAGACGGGGCGTGCGCTCTCCGGACGGACCTACGATGAGTTCCCAAAGATTGTGAGATCACCTCTACCTAAACGCGAGGAACGCATGCGGCGAGCCCGTGTCATCGAGAAACAGGTGCAGGGGATACTCAGTCGAGTATCGATGAAAATCGGCACTCAGAAGCAGCGAGTATGCACTTAATCGGGGGTCATTATCATTCCTGCAGAGCTCAGTTGTCACCTTCACATTTCTACCAGCGAAGGAGCGACATCGCGGCAGAGATTATGCCATTTCCGGCTCATTGTACTCGTGTTGCCGGTTGCGAGATTCTCTACTATGACCAAAAAGTGGGCGTAACCATCCCCTGACGCCGCGTCTCGTGTAAGACTGCGCAACTGCGTACGGTTTCATCTGATTCGACGAAAATCGTCTCTCGTAGCAGTAACAGCTGAAAGATTGAACATAGGCATACAATGCCCCGCCACGGTAGATCTGGAAAATGAGGCAGATTTAATGGGCGCCAGGGCGGTAGCGTTAGCAGGCGAGGTTGCTCGAAATCCCATGGCAAAATCGTCAAGCGCGAACGTCGACGCGGTGGAACCGCCCGCGGCAGGTGACAGACAAGCGCCTCCCAACCGCAGCGTGAAGAGCCGAGTCAAAGCGTTGGTCGCCACTAGCGCTGCTCCCCTACAGCTGTTGAAATGGAAGAAGGGGGGCGATGTCGATATCGGCTCCATGTGAGTAGCAGCATGAAGATTGATGGAGATAGCCGGGATTCCGAGCAATCTTTTTGAGGGACACCCCTGATGGTCCCTCATGAATTGTGCACATTGCCGACGAGCAGAATGTTGCCGACTGGCTTCGTGCTCCTAGTAAGAAACGTGACACTGGTCTACTCATAGCAACCACGTTCG
>JAKSDA010000253.1 GCA_022360315.1 Pseudomonadota bacterium | reverse complement strand
TGCGCCGGGAGCTCGACGAGCTCCTGTCTGCGTATCTCGAGCCGTCTGTGAGCTGGCTGAAAAAGATCGACCTCGCCCCCCGGTTAGCGCACGGCGAATCGCCGGATTTTGAACCACATGACGACGTCGCAGCAGGCTCGATGATAGGTAAGCATCGGATCATCCGCAAACTCGGTGAAGGTGGTATGGGAGTCGTCTACGAAGCCTTCGATGAGTCCCGCGATACTCGCGTTGCTCTGAAGACATTGCTCCGTGTCCACCCCCAAAGCTTGCTGGCTTTCAAGCGCGAGTTTCGTTCGTTACAAGACCTGGAACATCCGTGTCTGGTCCAGCTGTATGAGCTCGGCGTGGCCGACGATATCTGGTACCTCACGATGGAGCTCGTTGAGGGTCGCGATTTGTTGACCTACCTGCGCGGTATGCAATCGGGTGGGGATGCGATTCTTCCGCACGCAGCCGGCGAAACGGCCCGGCATCCCGACGAGCGCCATGTCCGCGCCGTCTTTTCCCAACTGAGTGATGCGCTGTGCACGCTACACCGGGCCGGCAAGGTGCACCGGGACATTAAACCCAGCAATGTACTGGTCACGGACGCTGGACGTGTTGTCGTCCTCGACTTTGGACTGGTGTTCGAACTGTCGCTCGACAGTCGGGTCTCCGGCCTTTTGACCGGCGCCGGGACCCCAGCGTACATGGCTCCAGAACAGGTCATGCATCAACCCATCAGCTCGGCGACGGACTGGTACGCAGTTGGGGTGATGTTGTTCCAGGTCCTGACCGGGCAGCTACCGTTCACCGGGACTCTTGTCGAGGTCCTCACGGCCAAAAAGCAGGAAGACCCGCCGCATCCACGTGGTCTGGTGCCCACGTGTTGGCAAGACCTGGCCGACCTGTGTCACCTCATGATGGCGGTGAATCCGGCTAAAAGGCCGCGCGGCGAGCAAATCGCGTTTCGCCTCGGCGCCAACATCAGCGCGCCGAGTGTTCCGAGCCCGCCCGCGGAAACGCCTGGGCCGGTGTTTGTCGGCCGTGCTCGTGAACTGGCCAGACTGCGTGCAGCCTACGACCGGGTGATGTCCGGCACCCCGGCTACCGTGCTGATACGAGGCGAATCCGGGGTGGGCAAAAGCGCGTTGATCCATCAATTCATCAACGCGGTGAAGAGTGAGTCGGAAGCTGCTGTCGTTCTGGTAGGCCGTTGCCACGAACGCGAGTCCGTGCCGTACAAAGCGCTCGACGGAGTCATGGACAGGTTGTCGCAGTACATGCGTCGACTGCCTGGTGAACGCGCGGCATCCCTGTTGCCACGCCATGCGTCGCTGCTGGTGCGACTCTTCCCGGTGCTCGGCCGGGTGAAAGCCATGGCCCAGGCGCCTCCGCCAAGGCGGCCGAGCAACGACCCACACCTCCTGGCGCAGGAGGCGTTCACTGCACTGCGCGAGCTGTTTCAGCGGCTGGGCGAGCGCTATCCGCTCATTGTTGTCATCGATGATCTTCAGTGGAGCGATCGCGACAGCGAGTTCTTGCTTGCGCACCTTTTATCAGCGCCGGATGCGCCCGTCATGTTGGTTCTCGGATCGATGCGCGTGTTGCCGAGCTCGGTTATTCCGCTGTCGGTCGCCGACGAGCAAGTGTCGTTTCACTCATTCTCGTTGCACGACGATGTACAGCTGATCGAGCTGGGCCCGCTAGCACCGGACGACGCGCTCGAATTGGCCGAGAGGCTGCTCGGCCAAGGTCATGGACCAACCGCCGCAGACGCGGTGGCACGCCGAAAAACTGCGGAACAGATTACGACCGAGGCGCACGGCCATCCCATGTATATCGGCGAGTTGGTCCACCACGCGACGGCAGGGACCAGGCCTCTAAGCGAGCGTCCAAGGCTCAATACCGCGATCGTGGAGCGCGCTGGTAAGCTCGAACGGGCCGCCCAAACATTGCTCGAGCTGGTTGCGCTCGCTGGTGTGCCACTACCCGAACCGGTGTTCGTGCACGCTGCGCGGACATCGCCTGAAGAGTTTGCGCGCGCCCTGGCCAGTGTGCGTGCCGCTCAGTTGATCCGCTGCTGGACCCACGATGACGGCCTGTACGTCGAGCCGTATCACGATCGTGTACGCGAAGCCGTGGTAGAGCATCTCGACGCCAGCGCGCAGACAGTGTTGCACATGCGCCTGGCCCTGGCCATGGAGTCATGTGAGAACACCATGCACTCACCGCTTTTGGTGCGCCACCTCCAGTCGGCCAACGAACCTGTACGTGCAGGGGAACTGGCCGAAACCATCGCTGGTCGGTTTGCTGGCCAACTCGCATACGATCGCGCAGCCGACCTCTACAAGTTGGCGTTGGAGCTCGGGTCCCACACACAAGAGCACGAGCATGCGTTGCGGCTCGCGCTGGCTCAAACCCTGGACAGGGCGGGACGACGCCCCGAGGCGGCGGCCATATACCATTGGGCCGCAGATGAGCTGCCCGGCACCGTTCGCGAAGACGCACGCCTGAAGCGGTCGTATTACCGGGGCAGAGAAGCTCACAACTGGCTGATAAGCGGCTACCTCGAGCAAGGAGCCCGGGCCTTGCGGTCTGCACTCGCCGAGGTTGGAATCTCGTATCCCAGGTCTCAGGGACGCGCGCTCCTATCTGTCCTGTGGCACACTCTGAAGCTTCGAATCCGAGGGCTCGGATTCAAGGCTCGCGAGCCCGAACAGATGGCGCCACTCGAGCGCGCGCGCATCAACCTATATAGCATTGCGACCAACAGCTACATCGTCAGCGACAGCTTTCGGGCCGCGAGTTTTGCTTTTCGCGGGCTGCAGCATGCATTGCGCGGGGGCGATTCCTACAACGTCGCCTACTTTGTGGGAATTGTGGCGCTCTGGCATTCAGGTGTCGGGAATCGCCAGCGAAAGCGCGCTCAGGTTCTCCTCGACGAGGCCACGCGGATCTCGCTGTCCTTGCCGGATTCGGCTCTTGGCACCTTGCTTTTGTTATACAAAGGCACGCATTATTTTTGGGCCGGGCAACCGGGCCGCGCTGTCGCCCACGGCCAGCAGTTCTACGAAGCCAGCAGGGGCCAACAGGGTGAATTCTTGACCTGGGAGATCACCCTGAGCCGGTTTCTCCAAATTAGCGCACATTGGTACACAGGATCTCTGACCGAACTTTCTCGCCTGTGCACTCCGTTTGTTCTCGACGCTCTCCGGTATGGCGATCGCTATGCCGAGTTCTCGGGCAGTCGGCTCGCACAACTATTGTTGTTGGCTCGAGATGATCGCGCAGCTGCCCAGGCCAGCATCAGGGACCGGGGTTGGGGTCCACCCACGGCTGGCTATCACGCGCAGCATTGGCAGGCGGGGATGGCTCGCGATCAGACTGCATGGTACACCGGCGACCTGAACGCGATGCCGACCCTGCTCTCGGACCTCGAGGCCCTGCTTCGCTCCAAGCTGCGTTACCTCCAACTCGTGCGCGTCGACCTGGAGTGGCGATGCAGCCGTCTGCGCCTCGCTCTGGCTATTCAGCCCAGCGCGCGACGCGCGGCGGTCAAGGCCGTCCAGCGCAGCATACGTCGATTACATAAAGAGAACTCCCTGGGAGCCCGTCCATATGCCGCCTTCCTCAGAGCGTATATTGCGGACGCCGAAGGCAGGATCGATGACGTGCCCGCGTATCTGGGGGAAGGCGCTGCGCTTGCCGAAAACGCACAGCAATGGCTGATCGCGGCCTGTGCCCGCCGCCGACAGGGCGAGTTCATGGACGACGACCCGGGCCAGAGGCTCATCGAGAAGGCCGACATGTGGATGTACGGACAAGGCGTCAAGAACCCGGCGCGCATGGCCAATCTGGTGTTCTTCGTGCCCCGTAACGGCGATGTGTCGGGCGTCCGGCTGGCGGCGCTGAATGCGCGCGACGCATCCGATCAGCCATAGAATCAATAGTCCTGGTCGAATGTATCGCTCGTAATGATGCGCTCACCCCATAGCTCCAGGTGCCGGCAGTGAGCCTTGCTGACCCGCTCGATGGCATGTTGCGGAAGTTTGCCAAGGCTTGACCTCAACCAGCACCTTGGCTCATACAGCAGTGAGATTTTTGTGCTACCTTACGGGTAGTCCATGAGTAACCGCGCACACCCCGACGATATGTATCTGGCGCCTGGCGCGCGCTATACTGCTCGAATGGAGCTACCTGGCGACAACCAGTCGGCTTTTCCTTCGCCGGATGACCACCTGGTCGAGCCCGAGACCGATCGGGAAATGATCGACGGC
>JAKSDA010000158.1 GCA_022360315.1 Pseudomonadota bacterium | reverse complement strand
CTTCTTAAACCAAGATGGTCAATGAGATTGACGTTTTATTACCCGTGTTCTGATATTTGTCCAATAAGCTGCACAATCTGCGCAGTCATTGGTGCAGGCAGCAGGGATGGTCATATTCGATATATCCGAGACCAAGTGTCCCGATGAGATTGCGTTTTAAACCCGTGTTCTGATATTTGTCCAATAAGCTGCACAATCTGCGCAGTCATTGGTACAGGCAGCAGGGATGGTCATGGTCAATACAGCTGAAACTCGTATATGACGCGCCCTTTGGCCAGGCGCACAGGGGGTGCCCGTGACAATACGACTCGTCAGGTGTGACTCGAATGATCCGGCGGACCGGTTGGACCTGGCTGACGTCGACTCGAGTCGCCCTTGTGACGGGGTCGGACCTGGCCCACTTGACTCGATCATCCGTGCCGACGACGATGCTACCTCGCCTGGTCCTGGGTTTCGAACGCTGCGAGGTTGTATAGTTGCCTCGGCTGGACTGAAGTCGGCATGCATCGCCTATCCACTGTTGTTTCCACTGCGGTTGTTTTTACCCCCGCCTTCGCGCTCTTTGCGCTGATGGCGGCGCCCGGAATCACGTGGATGGATCCGGGCGAATTGGCCCAGGCCGCGTACAATCTGGGCGGCGCCCATCCGCCCGGTCATCCCGCTCACTCGCTGGCCGGAAAACTGGTGTCGCTCCTGCCCGTCGGCGAGATCGCATTTCGGCTCAACCTGTTCAGCGCTGCAGCCATGGCCGGGGCATTGGCCGGGCTCTTTGCTCTCTGCCATGCCCTGCTCGGCCAGGCAACCGCGGCCGCAACTGCTGCGGTAGCCCTGGCCGCGCTGTCCCCCGTGCTGCAGATCAACGCGGTGCGCACCGAGGTGTATGCACCCTGCGCGGCACTGGTCATGTGGGCCCTGGTCGCTGTGGTCCGGTTTGTCCGGGCTGCCCGTTCGGCCGACCGCTCGGCCACCCCCGACGGACGCCTGCTTCTCGTCGCTGCCATCGGTTTTGGCCTGGCCGCAGCCTTTCACCCGCTCATCGCCGCAAGTGCCGCCACACCCGCAGCGATCGCTTCACTCATGGCCCTGTGGCCAACCCGCCACCGCCTGGTCCGACTGATCCCGCCGGCCGTGGCTCTCGCCCTGTTCGGCGGCGCGCTCTACCTCTACCTTCCCGCCCGCGCCAACGCGGCCAGCCCACCCCTCCTCGTGTGGGGCGACCCGGCCGGACCCGATGCATTTGCCGCACTGATCACCGGCGCGGTCTATCGCGAGAACTTCACCCCGCAGGGAATGCTGGGCCGGCTCGCCGAATTGCTGCTTCTCACCGCCGATGGAGCCGGAGCCGGGCTGGTCTGGGGTGGCCTGCTCGGCCTCGCTTTTGCCGCGCTCACCGGACTGCGCGGCACAGGCGTGGTGCTGGCCAGCGCCCTCGCAATCATCGCCGGAGCAGCTACCCAGGAGCGAACAAATCCAGACATGCCCGGCTACGTGCTGCCGGCACTTCTCTTCCTGGCCGCTGGCTTGGCTCCGCTGTGCGGAGCAATCCTCCGCATGTTGCCCGCCGTGTGGACCGCGACCAGCCGGCAACAGTACGTCGCATCCGCGGTCATTCTGACTCCGTTGGTGGGTTTTGCCCTGCTCGCTCCCACCCTGCACTCGCAGCGCTTCGGCAATAGCGGCTTTCAACACCACGACGACCCGCTGCATCTATGGTCGGACACAGTCGGCCGCATGCCGCCCGGCCCCGGAGCCTTTTTCGCCAACAGCGACTACAGCCTGTTCACCGCTCAATACGAACGACTGGTCGCCGGGCAAAGACCCGATATCGCCGTGGTCAACGCCGCTCTGTGCCGCGATCAGTGGTTTTTGACCCACGTCAAGAACACTCTGCCCGCCCTCTACGTGCCCTATATCGACGACGGACTGCGCGGCCAAACCGCACCGCGGCTCGCCATCGAGAATCTGACTCGACAGCGCGCCGTGGCCGGCGACGTGCCAACCTTTGTTCGTCTCGACCGTCTCGTTTCAGGACGAGCCACACCGATGGGTCGCGGTTATCGCTACGCGTTGTCCTCGGACCGGCCGACTGGCTCCCCGGGCTCCCGCGTCCCGGGCGATGGAGCGTTGCCACCGCCGCGTTTTCAAGGCCCGCTCGGTCGGCGGATCAGCGAGCGTATCGGCCTCATCCGCGGTTTTTTCGAGCTGTCGCGCGGACGCCTGGCCGAGGCGGCGCGAGCCGCCGGCCTGTTCGAACGCTTTGGCCAGGCCGACATGACCGCCCTGTCCAGCGCCAGCCCTGCCCGCCCGGGCTTGCATCAGTATCTGCCCATCATGACCGCGGTATTCATCTCCGAGCCGTGGCAACTCGACCTTCTCGGCGATGAGATCGCCTGGGTCGCCGGACTACAACCCGATGAGCAGAACCCGGGCGCGGTGCCAGCCGACCAGATCAGCACCCCGAACACAGTCCCCGAACGACGGCTGCACGCCCTCTGGCGCGAACTGTTGATGGCCGAGAAATCCGATTCAGCGCGACGCGATGCGAGTTTATTGGCCATCACCGAGCTGGGACGAGACGCCGAGATAGCGACAGGTCAAATGCTCGCTGCCAATAACCACAATGAGTTCGCAATAACCTGGCTGCGCCAGGTTATTGTGCGCCGTGGGGCGGATCACAAAAACTTGCTCTTGCTCGGCTCGATCCTGGGCAATCGCGGCACTGCGGAGGCCCTGGCCGAGGCCGAGGGTATATTTGTGCAAGCTACCGAGATCGCACCCAACGAGGCCGAGCCATGGGTCCGACTGGGCATCGTCCAGGCAAAACTCGACAAGGTCGAGCAGGCTCGTCGCTCGTGGCAGCGTGCCCTTTCGGTGGATCCGGGCCGCCGCGACGTCGCCACATTGTTGCGTAATCTCCACGTGCGGTAGCGTGCGAGCGTCACTTTGGCTACCCTACCGTCGTGCTGGATAAGGATTTTCATGGAGATTGGACGGGGCGCCTGGCCCGTTGTGCCATTTCAGCGTTCTTGGTTCTGTTCGCGGTTTCCTGTGGTGGCTCGGAGCCCAAGGAAGCCAACAAGCCAACGCCCAAGGTGAACAAGGTCACCCAGGCCAAGCAAGCGCTCAAGAAGGCGATTGCCGCCGAGAAAGACGGTGATGTTGAGGTCGCTGGCGAGCAGTATGCCCGTGCGCATCAGCTCAGACCGTCGCACTACGACACGGCAAAGCGCTACATCGCCTTTCTGATCAAGAGGAGGCAGACCGAGAAGGCGACCGAAGTGGCCAGTGAGTTTCTCAACCGGGCGCCCGACGAGATCCGGCGATACCATCTCCTGGCCGATGCTCAAAACGCTGCGGAGGACTGGATCTCGGCCCACGAAACCCTGAGTCAGTTGCTCGACCTCGACGAGACCAACGCCCGGGCCTACGAAAAACGCGGCACTGTGCAGTCGATGCGCGAAAACTACAACGACGCGGTAGAAGATCTGCGCAAGGCAATCGAGCTGGACCCCGAGAACGCCGACTATCGCGCCTCCTTGGGCGCCATCTTCCTGCGCGCCGACCGGCTCAACGAAGCTGCGATCGAAATGCGCGGCGCCATTCAACTCGACGCCGAACACGGCAAGGCGCATATCCTGCTCGGCGTTGTGCTGCGCAAACAGCGGGAGTTTCAGGAGGCGCTCTCCATGCATCAGACCGCGGTCAAGCTCGAACCTGAAAGCGCACGGGCTCATTTCGAGCTCGGCGTGTCGCAGAACCGGGTCGGCGACAATCCCGGGGCCGAGATCAGCATGAAAAAGGCCACCGAGCTCGAACCGGATGACGCGATCAACTGGTATGCCTACGGCGAAGTCCTGCGAGCCATGGAGCGTTACAGCGAGGCGTCACCGCTCTATCGCAAGGCCCTGGAGCTCGATCCCAACCACGCCAAGGCGGCCAACAAGCTCGGCATCGTATTGTTTGCCGCCGGCGAATACGACGAAGCTGAAACGGTTCTGACCGAACGACTGCGCAATCATCCGGACGATGTGGATACCTATTTTAACCTCGGCCAGGTGTACGCCAAGCTCGAGAAGTACAAGCTCGCGGTCGAGGCATTTGAACAATTTCTCAAAGTCGCCCCCAAGACCCACCGCGACGTCGCCGAAGCGAAGAGAAAGGCGCGTGCACTCAAAAAGAAAGCGCGCTATCGTCCCTGATATTATTCCGGGGTGTCCGGACGATCGCGTGTAGAGCGCGACGCCGGATTGGTTGAATCCCTTCGCCCGGACCGAGGCGGATTCTTCGACCGCCCGGTCGATCCGGTTGAGCGCCCAGACGGCGCCTTATCCGCTTGCTCTCCAGCCGCCGGATCCAGCGGCACGGCAATCAGTCCATCTCGCTGGTCGCGAACCAGCGTCTCGACTCGTTTCTCGGCGTTATCCAGAAGCAAATGCCCGCGCCGGGCCAGGCCAACTCCCTCCTCGTACACCCGCAGCGCTTCTTCCAGACCCAGATTACCGGTTTCGAGCTGGGCAACGACTTGACGGAGACGTTGCAGAATATGGTCAAAGCCGAGAGTTTCGGCCCTATCTCCCTGGTTGTCTACCACCGCCAAATGGTAGGGTCTGACCTGCTAGAACGTCAACGATGAATACCGGTTAGAGGTCTTACTTGACATGTTCCAACCAGTTACGAAATAAATGAAAACGATGGTTGAGGAAAGCAACCAGTTTCACACAGCCGACACCAAGGATCTCAAAGCGCGCTGGAAGGAATACCTGCAAGAGAAGAGACTCAACACCACACAGCAGCGCGAGATTATTGTTGATCAATTCTTGCGCAGTAAGGATCACATCTCGGTTGACGAGCTTCTCGCCCGAGTGCGCAAGCGCAATCGCAAGGTCGGTTACGCGACGGTATATCGAACGCTGAAACTTCTGGTCGACAGCGGACTCGCCATCCAGAGGCAATTTGGCGACGGGCATGCTCGCTACGAGGTCAAGGGGGAGCACCACGATCACCTGATCTGCACCAAGTGTGGGCTGATCCTGGAATTCGAGGACCAGGAGATCGAGAACCTACAGGACAAGATTGCCGAGCGGCTGGGCGGCTTCAAAGTCACGCGACACCGCCACGAACTCTACGGCCTGTGCCCCAAGGCACGGGGAATCGCGGACGGTTACTGTCCCAACGAATAGCTTCGCGAGCACATCCGAGTGCGAACCCAAATGTAGCTCAAAAGTACTGACTCGTTGTCCCAACGAATCGCTCCGCAAGCACATCCGAGTGCTGCCGCATCAATGCGCGCCCGGAGAGCCCTTTTTGCGGGCCTCGTCGACGCGCTGCAGGCATCTCTCGCGGTGCTCGCGGGCCTTGTCCCTGGGGACGCCCAGCAAATCCACGCGCTGGTCGACAGACGGACAGTAATTTGTGGCCGTCCATAGCTTGGGGTCGTTCAGGTCGGTCAATGGCTCGATGTCGCTCCACACCGAAGCTGTGTGTTCGGTGCGGGTGGCAGCCCCGGGAGATACGATTTGCTCGGGATGCGAGGCCGAAACGATGCGAGTGCCATCAGGGCTGAGCGCCGCCGACCACGCGTCGATATCGGGAATGCGAACGATCTCGAATTGCCCCGACCCGTCGAGTTTCGAAATCCGCATGGTTCTGTCGTAAGAGATCGTGATAATGCGGTTGCCATCGCTGCTGAACACTGCCTTGGATAAAGGTTCGGTGTGCCCATCGAACACGAGCGGCTGTCCGCTGCCGTCGGCGTTGTAGACCCGCGCTGTCTTGTCAAAGGAAGCGGTGACGATACGGGAGCCGTCGCGGCTGAACGCCGCCGAAATAACCCGAGCCCGGTGACCGCGAAGGACCACTGGCTGCCCCCTGCCATCTGCGCGATAGACCCGCGCAGTCCTGTCTGCCGACGCAGTGACGATACGCTTGCCGTCGCGGCTGAACGCCGCCCAATGGACATCATCCCGGTGACCGCGAAGGACCACTGGCTGTCCGCTGCCGTCGGCGCGGTAGACCCGTGCCGTGCCGTCCCGTGACGCGGTGACAATGCGGGTGCCGTCGGGGCTGAACGCCGCCCAATGGACAAAATCCTGGTGACCGCGGAGGACAACTGGCCGTCCGCTGCCATCGGCTCGGTAGACCCGCGCAGTGTTGTCCCTCGACGCAGTGACGATACGCTTGCCGTCGCGGCTGAACGCCGCCGAATCAACGATACCCTGGTGACCGCGAAGAACCACTGGCTGTCCCATACCGTCGGCGCTGTAGACCCGCGCGGTCCTGTCTCTCGACGCGGTGACAATGCGCATGCCGTCGGGGCTGAATGCCGCCGAATAGACCCGCTCGAGATGACCGCGAAGGATCGCCAGCCGTCCGGTTCCATCGGAGCTGTAGACCCGCGCGGTCTTGTCTCTCGACGCGGTGACAATGCGCGTGCCATCGGGGCTGAACTCGGCCGACTCGACCGCATCCTGGTGACCGCGAAGGACCACTGGTTCTCCGCCATCAGCGCTGTAGACCCGCGCGGTCATGTCCCGTGACGCGGTGACAATACGGGTGCCGTCGGGGCTGAACAACGCCGAATAGACGTCATCCTGGTGACCGCAAAGGACCACTGGCTGTCCGCTGCCATCGGCGCGATAGACCCGCGCGGTCCTGTCTCGCGACGCGGTGACAATGCGGGTGCCGTCGGGGCTGAACAACGCCGAATGGACGTCATCCTGATGGCCGCGAAGGACCACTGGTCGTCCGCTGCCATCGGCGCGGTAGACCCGCGCGGTCCTGTCCCGTGACGCGGTGACAATGTGGGTTCCGTCGGGGCTGAACGACGCCGAATGGACAAAATCCCGGTGACCGCGAAGGACCACTGGCTGTCCGCTGCCATCAGCGCGGTAGACCCGTGCCGTGCCGTCCCGTGACGCGGTGACAATGTGAGTGCTGTCGGGGCTGAACGCCGCCGACTCGACCAGGTTCAAGTGACCGCGAAGGACCACCGGTTGTCCGCTGCCATCGGCGCGGTGGACCCACGCGATCTTATCTCTTGATGACGTGATGACGATGCGAGTGCTGTCGGGGCTGAACGCCGCCGCAAAGGTGGCATGCTGGTGACCGCGAAGGACCACCGGCTGTCCGCTGCCATCGGCGTTGTGGAGTCGTGCGGTCTTGTCATAGGAAGTCGTGACAACGCGCGTACCGTCGGGGCTGAACGCTGCTGACGTGACGAAATGCTGGTGACCGCGAAGGACGACTGGGCGTCCGGCGCCATCGGCGTTGTAGACCCGTGCATTCTTGTCGAAGGAAGTGGTGACAATACGCGTGCCATCGGGGCTGAATGCCGCCGAATAGACCTGATGCTCGTGGGTCAGGACGACCTGCGCGACGCCTCTCTGCAAGGCCCAACGGGCGAGCTCGGCCCACCGCCTGGGCAGGTGAGGTGGCTCTAGCTCGCGCACCAGGGCGAGCACGAGAGTGGGATCGGATTGCTGCTCCCGCGCGGCCAACATGCGGCCGGCGTTGCGCGCCTGGATCGATTCTGATGTGGCGCGCCTGGCCTGTTGCGCTGCCTCGGCCGCCTGCCTGGCTGCCTCGGCTGCTTGCTGGTCGGCGCGCATGGCCGCGCGATTGGCTCGCAGCGCCAACAGCGAGACGACAACGGCGATGGCGCTGAGAAAGGCGACCGTGGCCACCACAAACTGCCGTCGTCGCCGCCTCGCTCGCGCGGCCAGATCGACCACAGCCTGGAGGTAATCCCGGTCGCGCATGCTCAGATCGACAATCGGAGTCGGTCCAGCGCCGGCCGGCCTGGTATCGCCTCGTGCCTGCCAGCGTTCGAACCAGCGCCCGGCATCCTCGGCAGCCTGGCCTCGCCACAGCAGATCTGCAGTGCGGCCCTGCTGGTGCCATTCCCTGGCTGCGGCGCGCAGACGGGTCCGAAACTGAGCGTCGTCCAGGTTTTCATCGAGCCACTGACCGAGTTTCGGCCACCTGTCGATGAGCGATTCGTGCGACAGTTCCACGGTCGAGCCCCGCTCGCTATCGGTCTCGATGAGCACCAGCCTTTCGCTGGCCAGGTGATTCACGACCTGCTCGATGGCGTCGCCGGCGCCGTCCGGGGCGGTTGCGCGCAGCTCGGCCACACTCACGATGGCACGGGTCCGCTGGTCGGTGACCAGACTGGTGAACACGGCCCGGGCCAGCCGCTGCTCGGGTATTGATAAACCGGTGAGCACGGCGTCGGCATGGGCGGCCAGGGCACCGGCCACACCGCCCAGGCGGGTATAGCTGTCCCTGGTGAACAGCTTGCGTTCGCGGTCGCGCGCGTCCCACAGCTTGGTTGCGGTGAATTGCAAGAGTGGCAATGGACAGCGCGTGGTCTCGAGGGTATCGAGCATGGTATCGACCATGTCGTCGGTCTCAAAGGCGTGGCCCGTGGCCTCGAGTGGTCGGGTCAATGCCTGGCGCAGTTCCTCGCGGCCCATGGGTGGCAACAGCATCAGCCCGCGCATGATTTCACTGGTGAAGGCGCGGTCCTCGGCGACCCGGTCGAGAAAATCCGAACGCAGCGAGATCAGCACGCGCAGCGGCGATGAAGCATCGTCGGCTGCGCCTTCCAGACAGCCGACAAAGGCTCTGCGCGACTCCCGATCAGTGCCCAAGGTATACAGCTCCTCGAACTGGTCGATGAACAGCGCGATATGGGTTTTCAGTTTGCGACATCGAGCGCGCAGGGTGGCGCCCAGATAGCCCGGCTGGGTCCGCAGGGTATCGATACGCGCTGCCTGTGCGTTCGCGTCGAGCAGACCGGAGTCGTCGCCGGCGCGGCGCACGATGTGGGCCAGCACATTGGCCAACGCGGCCAGCGGCTGCCGGCCCGGCCGCAGGATGAAGGCCTCTGTACTCTGGCCCGAGCGTTTCAATGACGGGATCACCCCCGCGCGCACAAACGACGATTTACCCGCGCCCGAGGGGCCGATCACCGTGACCATGCTGTGGTTGCGCAGTTGGGCCATCATGCTCGAGACATCGCGGTCACGGCCGAAAAACCGCCCGGCATCGGCCTCTTGGAATGCGGCCAGGCCGGCAAATGGGTTGGCGCTGTCGCCCGACTCGCCCGATTCGGACGACGCACGGCCGCCTCCGCCGGGCGAGAGCGCCTCGAGTTGTGCCAGCAGCTCGCGCGTCGAGGCGATTCGCTCGGCCTTGCGCTTGCGCAGACAGCGGTCGATGAGAATGCCGAGCGGACCGACTTCCGGTCGCATGTCGAGCATGGACGGCATCGGCAATTCGAGCTGGGCCACGGTCTCGAGCCGCTCCGCCGAGATCGGTTCGAGCGGGTGTCGGCCGGTGAGCAGTTCCCACAGCATGATGCCCACGGCCCATATGTCACTGCGCTCATCGACATCGGCAATGCCCCACTGCTCGGGCGACATATACGGCAGCGTGCCGACCAGGGCCGTGGGGTCGGTATTGAAACCCGGCTCGGGCCGCAGCTTCACCGAGTCGCGGTTAAACGCCGGTGAGATCGCCGGTCGGTCGAGCAACTTGGCGATGCCGAAGTCGAGTACCTTGATGGGGCCCTCATCGAGCAGCATGATGTTTTCGGGTTTGAGATCGCGGTGCACCAGACCCAGTGCATGGGCGTGAGCCAGAGCGCGCACCACTGGCACCATCAGCTCGACTGCCAGGCTCATCGACACCGGGGCGCTGGTCGGCAGGCGCACCGCCGCCCGAGCGCTGGTCAGCTCGGGTGTCACTGCACCGTCCATGGACCACGTTGCATCGTTGTAAGGCAGATCGTGCGTGGCTCCCGACCAGGAATGCGAAGCGGCGTTTTCCATGAGCGAAGCGGTCGATTGGCCGGCTATTCGCCCCTTCGACTGCCAGCGCTGGCCCAGCCATGCGCGCAAGGTGATGCCCTTGAGGTATTCGAGCACCATGTACGAGTAGCCTGGAACCTCGCCGATATCGTGGATGACCACGATATTTTCGTGTCTACAGCGCGCGGTCACGCGAGCCTCGGCCCGAAAGCGCTCGGCCCGCCATGCTTGGCTATCGTGTGCCAGAAATTTGACCGCGACGCGACGACCAAGGCGGACGTCACGGGCCAGGAACACGGCGCCCATGCCGCCGCGGCCAAGCTCGCGGATCAGCTCGTACTGGCCGATCACTGCGCCGCGCTGCAGCGAAAACAGCTCGTAGGGCGAGTTTACCTTCGAGCTCGTCTTGTCGGACTGCGACATCCGGAGCGTACTGAGACGTCGGAGGTCGTCGGGGTCGGTCTCGGCATGACTCCCCTCGCTCGGGCCGATGGGCCCGGCATCCTCTCGGGAGTCGCCCGGGGGTTCTTTATCTCGATCACGCGTCATGCGTGTTCCCCTTTGAGGCCCGACGACAGTATCGTGGAACAGCCGGTCGGCTGGGCAGGAAATTGCAACCCCGTGTCTCGCATTGGAATTCTATACAGCCTCACACAGTTCGAGAGACACAAGCGAGACAGGGCAGATGCGAGTAGTCCCGCGGAGCGTACACCAAGTATGTAAGCAGGCACGGCAGCATCGCGCCGTGGATCTCGGACCAGGTGAACCTGTATAGCGCGCGCAGGAGCCCGACCAATTCAGCGACCTCGCTCGCATTGGGTTCCTCATCGATCACCCCAAGGTAGCATAATTGGCGAGCTAGCCGCGGTCAGTTTGGCTTTGACTATTGGCTTGGCATCGGGTCGGGCATCGGATTCGGCTTTGGCTTCGCTTCTCGGCTTCGGCAATCGGGTTCGGCTTTGGCTTCGGCTTCGGCAATCGGGTTCGGCTTTGGCTTTGGCTTCAGATTCAGCCTCGGATGGTTGCTGCATGGACGCTTCTTTGCGTGATGGTTTCAGCCCATTCCGCGCACGAGCCGCGCCAGCCGCGATGCCCAAACATCCATTCGGAGCCTTTTCGCTCGCTCTGGACGTGATTCGCAGTTTGCGTTCGGTGCTCGACCAAATCCGCCAGCGGGACAAAAAGCTGGCGGTTTAGATCGAGGGCGTAGCAAATCAGTCGGTTTTAATCGGTGCGAAGGACGCCGACGCATCGGTCGCGACCGTCTGCATTTCTGGCGCCTGGCCGGCAGCAGCGCCGATGAGGCGCTCCGGCTCAATGACAGTGTCCTGACCATTACCTGGAAGCTCACCCACCGAGCCATCTCCCACGCTTCGTGGCCCTCGGCCGCGGGCTTTCCGCGCCACGCATGGGTACCGGGCTCGGATGCGTGGGACCGCCGCACTGTGGCGTCATGCCTGCTCGCCGGCGACGATTCCGCAAAAAAACGTCGAGTTCGCACCACAATTGCGGAAGCCGGCCATTCGTATTGATCATGTGTGGTCAGGATCGGCACAATCTACCATTGGAGGTTTCATGAAAGTTCTTGTTATCGGCGCCAACGGCCTTACTGGCCAGCGCGTTGTCAAACTGCTCGCCAGGAGCCCGCACGATCCCGTGGCCATGATCCGCCATCCGGGACAGCGCGCCGGCTTTGATGAACTCGGTGTCGCGACGGTGTTGGCCGATCTCGAGTATCCCATCGACCACGCAGTGCGAGGCTGCGATGGGATTATCTTTGCGGCCGGGTCCGGGTCGAAAACCGGCAAGGACAAGACGGTTCTCATCGACCATCTCGGCAGCATTCGCGCCGCCGTGGCCGCACTGGTCAACGGCGCAAAACGCTTTGTCATGCTCAGCGCACTCAACGCCACCGTGAATAGCGAGTCGGCCATCAAACACTATCACCGCGCCAGAGCCCATGCTGACGGCTTTCTCCGCACCATGCCCGAGGTGTTTGATGGCCAGGGCCTCGACTGGACCATCGTCTGCCCCGGACGGCTAACCAATGACCGCGGAACTGGCAGGGTGGCCATCAGCGACGAAATCCACGGCGGGGGCAAAACATCGCGCGACAACCTCGCAAAAACCCTGGTCGCGTGTCTGGATCAGCCCAACACCGTGGGCCGGGCATTCGGTCTCCTCGACGGCAACACCGCGCTGAGCGATGCCTTGAACGAACTGTGACCGAAATGGCCCCTCGCGGGCCTCGTTCAGGGCGTGGGAAAATCGCCGCCTGGATCCATCGATGCTATAACCCGATTCGTGGATACGACTCAGACTCCTGCCACCTTCCGCGAACTCCACCAGTCGGGGTGCTTTGTCATTGCCAATCCGTGGGACATCGGGAGCGCCCGCTATCTGGCCTCGCTCGGTTTTCGCGCGCTGGCGACGACCAGCGCGGGCCTGTCGTTTTCGATGGGCCGTCCCGATTGCCCGACGTCCTTGAACCGGGCCATCGCATTGCAGAACATCCGCGACTTGGTCGAAGCCACAGTGCTTCCGGTCAACGCCGATTTCCAGGCCGGTTATGGTGACGCGCCCGAAGACGTTGCCGAGAGCGTGGCCCTGTGCGTCGGTACGGGTGTGGCCGGTCTGTCGATCGAGGATGCCACCGGTGATGACGACCATCCTCTCTACGAGTTGCCGGTAGCGCTCGCACGCCTGCGTGCCGCGCGCGCCGCCATCGATTCGAGCGGCCGAGATGTGCTGCTGACCGGACGCGCCGAGTGTTTCCTGGTCGGTCATCCATCGCCGCTGAGGGAGTCCATCGAGCGTCTGGTTGCCTATGCCGACGCCGGGGCCGACTGTCTCTTTGCACCGGGTTTAAAAACCCCCGAACAGGTTCGAGAAGTGGTTGCTGCAGTGTCGCCCAGGCCGGTCAATGTGCTTGCTGCCGATCCCAGCTGGATGACGTTGCATCGCCTGGCCGACCTCGGCGTACGTCGGATCTCGGTCGGGTCGGCATTGGCGCGGGTTGCCTGGTCCGCCCTGATGGCAGCGGCGTCCGAGATAGCCACCGACGGCACGTTCGCCGGTCTCACCCGGGCCGAATCGTTCACCACCCTGAACCGCCTGTTCTCCGATTGACCATCGGCCAGCTTCGCACTGCGAACTCTCCGTGCCGGCCGTTGCAGCGAGCGCTCGAATGGGTTTCCTTTCAGCCGAAGCCGCAAACCCTCACAGTTTCATGGTCATGAACACGCTGTTGGGGTCGCGTTGATAGTCTGCAAAAGGGTCGCAGAATTCGAAACCGAAGCGCGCATAGAGCGCGCGCGCGGGTGCGAAGGCATCCATCGATCCAGTCTCGAGACTCAGTCTCGTGTATGATCGGTGTTTTGCTTCGTTGATAATGTATTGCAGGATTGTCGAGCCGACTCCTTTTCTCTGGTGAGTTCTGGCAGTTCGCATGGACTTTATCTCGCCGTGCCGACGATCCAGTTCTTTCAGGGCTCCGCATCCGAGCAACTCTCCGCCCCGCCAGGCAGTCCAGAACGTGATCTCCGGCGAGCGCAGCGCCAGCGCGTCCAGAGCATGCACACTTTCGGGAGGCGAGTATTTTAACGCATCCTGAAGGTGTTCGCTCAACAGATTCAGAACTGCACTGCCGCGCAAGTCGTCTTCGCGGATACTCATTTGCAAACTCATCAGCTCGTTCCCCGCTGCCCGGGAAGATCGCGACCGGACGTCAATCCCCGGCGTCAGAGACAATCTCTCGATTGAGCATCGATTGGATAGACCCGATACGTGAAGTCGTATTGCTCGCAGCTGGGATTGCTAAAAGCATAGACGTGCACAAATGCCTCAAACTCGTCGGTGGTCGCGCAACTGCCCACAAAATCGATCGGTAGCTGGGCGAATTTTGGATGTGCGTCCGTGTCCGGATTCGAGATGGTCTGGCAATTTGCGTCCTTACCGCAGATCTGGTCCAGACAGGCCCGATACTGTCCCGTGTCTGCGGGCGCCTGGACGGTGAGCAAAAGTCGATATCGCTCCGAACCAGAAGGGCATTCACAGTGCTGGTAATTGCCCTCGGTAACTTTGATATGGAAAAAGTCGTTGTCGGAGGTATCGGGAACGTGCTGGGTTTGATCAAACGTGTAAACCGGCGCATCCGGATAATTCAGGTCGGGTAACCTCCTCAACGCAGCACATGAATTGTTGGGCTCGAACCGGTCACCCGGACCTTCGCATGCCCCTGGGGTGGTGCCCGCGCAGGAGTTGGTAGTATCGGGTACCTGACACACATTGTGGCAACGCACATCGGCTCGGCCAAGTCCACTGACCGGGCAGAGCTCCTCGGCAGCCAGGCAAGCACCGGCGCCGTTGCAGCCGGCGTCAATGGCATCGACAGAAGCGCGCAGATGACAGGTATTGCCCTGCCAGCTGTGATAATAGCCGGTGCAGTCGACGGAGCTGCAGTCGCCTCTGGGATCGGTGCCGGCAAGGGCTGCAACGCACGAACCCTCGTAGCCCGAAACATTGCACGCCACGCACTCACCTTCACAAGCACTCTCACAACAAACACCGTCTACACAGAGTAGATCGGATTGGCAGTTGGGAGCGCTGTCGTCACATTTCTCTCCACGCCCTTTGGGAGGCTCGGGCTGACTGTCGACAGACGGCGACGCGTCCGTCGCAGGCGACCCCCCTCCAGCACAACCGCTCACACCCACAAATACAAGGAATGCTAAAACACGAAAAACAAAACTCATCATGGCTCTCGTTCGATCGAACCTGCCCACGGCTAATCATAGTACTACCCCATCGCGTCTCCTGCGCATGGCAAAAACCCACCTGGGATAGGACATGCGCCATGACGCGCCGCGCAAGCAGCGAGCAACTGGCCGGTCGGCGAGCGGTCGGGAGGCCGATGTCCGGCGGGGCCAGAGCATTGCCGGGAGGCCGGCTGTGGGTCAGTCGAGAGGGAGTTCTCGTTCGTGCTGGGGCGGGGGAGTGAGCCGTTCGCGGCGGATGGTTCGCACGCAGCTATTCCAGCGCAAGAGGGCGTCATCATTGCCTTCTGGCCGCAATTTTTCGGCTTTTTCGTACCACTCCATGGCATCGCGGAGGCCGTCGTAGGCAAACACCGCGGCCTGCCCACGGCTCAGAAAGCCGAGAGCCTCGCGTTCGCAGACCAGGCCGGTGTAGTAGACCCGCTGATATTCGGTGTCGAGCTTGTTCGCGTATTGGAGAATATCATTCTTGCTGGGCACGGCGCCGACACTGCTGAACTGATCGGTCATGGCCAGGATGAGGTCGATCAGGGCCTCCTGGTTGTCGGGCTCGATGGCCAGAATGTCCAGGCAGATGCTCTCTGCCTGGATGGGATCGTTGAGCAGGCGATACGTCTGCGCCTTTTCCAGGGCGTGGGCTACCGATTCTTTGTGAATGGACTTGAGCTCGAACGATTCATCACTCATCTTGCTTGCTCTTGGCCGTGTTGCTGCCCTTGGTAGTGTTTTGTGATCTCGGCTGGGGCTGGGCGGGAACCGTATACGACTCGGGCTCTTTCCGCTTGCGAATGCCGAACAGCTTGCGGCCGACCAGGCGGAGGGGGTCGTAGTACCGGTCGACCACTCGTTCTTTCATCGGGATGATGCCGTTGTCAGTGATATTGATGCCCTCGGGGCAAACTTCGGTACAACATCGAGTGATATTGCACATGCCAGAGCCGTACTCGGCCCGAACTTCGGGGACTCGGTCGCGGTCGTCGAGTGGATTCATCTCAAGACCGGCCGCCCGGATCATGAAACGCGGACCCACGAATCGGTCCTTGCCATCGCGGTCTCGTAAGATGTGACACACATTCTGGCACAGAAAGCACTCGATGCACTTTCTGAACTCCTGCACCCGGTCGACGTCTTCCTGATACATGCGGTGCTTGCCGTCGGGGCCGGGGGCTTTTACCTTGAACGGCGCGATGCGCTGGTTCTGCTGGTAGTTCCACGATACATCGCTGACCAGGTCTTTGACGACCGGAAAGGTTTTGAGCGGCTGCACCGTGATGGTCTCGTCGGCCTCGAATATGTTCATGCGGGTCATGCAGGCCAGCCGGGGCTTGCCGTTGATCTCCATGCTGCAAGACCCGCACTTGCCGGCCTTGCAGTTCCAGCGCACGGCCAGATCCGGTGCCTGGCGAGCCTGTATGACGTGGAGAACGTCGAGGACCACCATGCCCTCGGACACCTCTTCGTCGAATGCCTCAAAGTCACCACCCTGGTCATTGCCGCGCCAGATGCGAAATCTCCGTTCAGCCATGGGCTTTCTCCTCGACATGCTCGACAGTTCCCGCAAAGGCCGCGTCCAGGTCGATGTCCGACCCGTCGGGAGCATCGGCCCCGACCTTGCCGGACTCCAGGTCTTCGATCTTGGCCCGGCCGATTTCATCGAGATAGGCGACCGGCGCAGACCGCTCGACTTTTTCTACTTCCATCTCGCCGTCGGAGTCCTTGCGCAGAACAATGTTGTATTTTACCCATTCGTCGCGCTCGCCCTCGAAATCGAGACGGGTATGGGCACCCCGGCTCTCCTCGCGCAGGTGGCCAGCTCGCGCCACTGCCTCTGCCGTGATCATGAGCGAGTGCAGCGACAGCGCTTCGTGCCAGCCGGGATTGTACTGACTGGCACCGTGGGCCTTGACCTCAGCCACTTTTTTGCCGAGTGCGGCCAGCTTGTCGATGCCCTCTTCGATCTCTTCCCCGGTGCGGATGATACCGA
Organism: Pseudomonadota bacterium; assembly: GCA_022360315.1. Lineage (GTDB taxonomy): Bacteria > Myxococcota_A > Polyangia > Haliangiales > Haliangiaceae > JAKSDA01. The sequence goes on along the minus strand of JAKSDA010000158.1, from coordinate 6,664 downwards.
CGTACTTGCCCATGATCTCCTGCAGCTCGTCGTGAAGGACATAGGGGTTCTCGCCGTTCTCGCGCATCAGCGGCTCGCGAGCCCAGCCAAAGGCCGCCTCGATCTGATCGTCGTCGGCCCTGGGTGTCGACGACAGATTGCGCACGTAGTGCGCCGCAGCCGTGCCGGAAAGGGTGCCGAACACGATCAGGTCGGACAGCGAGTTGCCGCCGAGCCGGTTGGCACCGTGCAGGCCAGCAGCGCATTCGCCACAGGCAAAGAGACCGGGCACATTGGTCTGCTGGGTCTCGGCGTGAACCCGGATCCCGCCCATGAAATAGTGCAGGGTCGGGCCCACCTCCATGGCTTCTTGCGTGATGTCGACTTCGGCCAGCTCCTTGAACTGGTGGTACATGGACGGCAACTTGCGCTTGATGAAGTCGGCGTCCCGGCGGTTGGCGATGTCGAGAAATGCGCCGCCGTGGGGCGATCCGCGACCGGCCTCGACCTCGGCGCGAATGGCTCGAGCGACCACGTCGCGGGTCAGCAACTCGGGCGGCCGGCGGGCGCCTTCTTCGCCGCGCAGCCAGGAATCGGACTCTTCGATTGTATCGGCCGTCTCGGGGGCAAAGCGCTCCGGGATGTATTCGAACATGAAGCGCTTGCCCTGGTTGTTGAGCAAAATGCCGCCCTCGCCGCGTACCCCTTCGGTGACCAGAGTGCCGCGAACCGACGGTGGCCACACCATGCCGGTGGGGTGAAACTGGGTGAACTCGAGGTCCATCAGCTCGGCGCCGGCGTCATATGCCAGGGCAATACCGTCGCCGGTGTACTCCCACGAATTCGACGTCACCCGCCAGGCCCGGCCGCCGCCACCGGTGGCCAGGATGACCGCGGGGGCGCGAAAAATAACCAACCGGCCGGTTTCGCGCCAATACGCGCACACCCCGGCGATGCGTTCGCCGTCTTTGAGCAGCCGGAGGGCCGTGCACTCCATGTGGAAATCGATGCCTTGGTGCACACCGTGGTCCTGCAGGGTGCGGATGAGTTCGAGACCTGTTCGGTCGCCGACATGGGCCAGCCGGGGATAGCGATGGCCGCCAAAGTTGCGCTGGTTGATCAGGCCGTCTTTGGTGCGGTCGAAAACCGCACCCCATTCTTCGAGCTCACGCACCCGCGCGGGCGCCTGCTTGGCGTGCAGTTCGGCCATACGCCAGACATTGAGAAATTTGCCCCCGCGCATGGTGTCGCGGAAGTGAATCTTCCAGCCGTCGCGCTTATCGACATTGCCCATGGCCGCCGCCATGCCTCCTTCGGCCATCACGGTATGGGCCTTGCCGAGCAAGCTCTTGGACAGGACCCCGGTATTGAGCCCCTGCGCACTGCATTCGATGGCCGCGCGCAGGCCGGCTCCACCGGCGCCGATGATCACCACGTCGTGGTGGATGGTCTGAATTTCGGAAACGTCCATCACTGTCACCAGGTGTTGTAGTCGTGGATGATGCCCATCGAGACCAGGCGCACGTAGGCATCGCTCAAACCAACCCAAATCAGACTGCACCAAGCAAACAACATGTGCCGCTCGTTGAACCAGGTGGCCCGCTTCCAGGCCTTGAATTTCATCGTATTTTTGCCACAGGACATGCAGTCGTCGTGGCCGCCGATGAGGTGGCGGAACGAGTGGCAGCCAAATGTATAGCCGGCCAGGAGCCCGGCGTTGATGAACAGGACTACCGTACCCACTCCGATGCCGAACTCGCCGTTGCGGAAGAGCGCGGCAAACGCGTCGTACGACAGGAAAACCACAAACGGCAGGGCAAAATAAAGGGCGTAGCGGTGCAGGTTCTGGAAGATGAGAAGGCCGGTCTCGCCGCGGTATTTTCGGCCTCCGGCCAGCGGTGCGACTGCACAGCCAGGCGGTGACCCGGCGAAACTCCGGTAGTAGGCTTTGCGGTAGTAGTAGCAGGTGAAGCGAAAGAGTCCGGGAAAGGCCAGGATCAGAAATGCCGGCGAGGCGGGCAAGAATTCCGGCCACCACGACGGCCACTCGCCGAACCAGCCGTGAAATCCGCCGATCTCGGGAGCGCCGGCCACCCCGGTTTTGACGAACAGAGCCGGCGAGTAGAACGGGCTCAGATACGGATCGGCAAAATAGTGAACACCCTGAAACGCGGCCCACGTCGTGTAGACGACGAAACCAGACAGTAAGGCGAAGGTCAGCGACGGACCGACCCACCAGCGATCGGCCCGGGTGGTTGCGCCGATTCCCTCGGGATGTCCACCGAGAACGGGAAGATGTGTCGCCATCGACGTCCTTTCCTGGAATGAATCCGAAGATTTGAAGCCTGGATACTACGTGGCCGACGGCTCCTGGCGCAAGCTGCCAGGCCCACATCTTCTCGGTCGGCCGCAGCCTGTCCGGGATGGCCGGGAGGCTGGAGCATCCCGGCCGCACTCGATCGAACAATCCGGCCGCTCTGCATGAACGTTGCTCCGCATTTATTGCCGGGGACGTCGGGCCGCAGACTGCTCCAGCCCGGCCCCTGCAGTTTCCAGTGCGGCGACCGATGTACCGGAAATCCAGTAGTCAAGGAGTTAGTGCCCGAATGTCCCGACCCCGAACGTACCCAGCAAGAGAAGCCATCCCCGTCAGCGGCTGTCGGTTCGCCGGCATTGCGGTCATCGCTGCAATTTCCACGGCCGCGTGCAACCTCTCGGTGGACGACTTGATACCGGACCGCGAACAGGGTGAGCCGATCCTCGAGCCGCCATCGCTCGAACAGGTCGTCCTCGATCTGCCCCGTATTCTGAAGCTGGGCCAGGCGGACAATTCGAACTCCAGCCCGCACAGCGGAGCCGACAGCCAGGTGCAAGAGGGAGACGACCCGGGCTCGCAGTGCCACAGCGAGGACTCTCCTGGCCGGGAGGTGGCCTGTCTCATCCTGGGTCACGCCGTCGAAGAGGGTGCTTTTTCGACCGAGCAGATCTACCATCTGATGCGCAAAATCGCCGAAAAACTGGCCCAATATCCGCTTCCTACTACCGCGTCGCTCAGTGTCTTGGACGACGGTCTGCGCATTGAGGCCAGCTGGTCCCAAGACCAGGGCAACCGGGAGTTTACTGTGGACTTTTTTGACGATGCCAGCGACCGCCAGCTCGGCCACTGGCACTGGACTGCCCGTGCCGACGAAACTTTCGAGGGAAGTGTGGCGATGCACGCCGAGTTATTCGAACGAGCACAGCAGCAGGGCGGCGATTTCTTGCAGGGAGTCATCCTTCATTTCCGATCCAATGCCGACGGCTCGGACAAGCAGCTCACCCTGCGGCTGGTCATAGACCAGCCGGGCGGCGAGGGTTCCGGTGATGATCCCGGCGCACCGACCGCAATGCACTTTGACGCGAGCAAAGAGGGCGATCAATGGACCGTGCGTATTGGCACCTACCATCCGACCTGGCTCGCTCCTGAAATCGACTCCGGCGTGCCCACTGCGATCATGGTCAATGCCGTTGCCGGCACCTCTGAGGGCGCGAGCGCGGTGATGAACGCGATTGCCCTGGGCGTGCAGGAGTCCCTGCCCCGGGACCAGCATCCGCTGCCCGACAGCGTACTCGAGGAGCACTCGCTCTGCTCGTATATCACGCGCGAGCGCGAAGAGGCTGGCGTCACGCCACCGGGCTCGGGTCAGAGTATGTGTGGCGACAACAATCCGTTCTACTTGGACAGCCAGGGCACGATCATCGAGGGCGGCCCTCCACCCCTTGGCTTCGAGTCACTGGCCAACCAGCTCGCCGACATCGGTTTTATCGCTGCGACTCCAGCCGAGCTGGAAAGCGTGGATCTCGGCTTTTGAGCCCGATAATCACCCAGCTGGCGATACGAATACCGAACGAATACCGACCCGGGTTGATTTTGGTTGATTCTCACACGAATACCGGACCCGGGTTCACGAATACCGGGTTGATTTTCGGAGGGTTAATTTCAGAAATGCACGCAACATTGAGGTCGCGAGTTCGATACCTAGAGCATGACCGCACCGCGACAGGTTCTGCCTGGTAGAAGTTACCTGATCACACGGCGCTGCACGCAGCGCCAATTCTGGCTTCTTCCCTCTGAGCTGACCAATCAGATTGTCACCTATTGTCTTGCGATTGGTGCGGCTCGAGCCGAGATCAAATTGCACGCAATTTGTGTACTTTCGAACCACTATCACGCCGTAATAACTGATCCAAAAGGGCGCTTGCCCCAGTTTCTTCACTGGGTTAATGAGTACATTGCCAAGTGCGTCAATGCCTCCTATGGTCGATGGGAGAATCTGTGGGCCAGCGAGCCGCCCAACGTCGTTTGGCTCGTGGATGATGCCGCTGTGCTGGATAAGCTGGTTTACTGTCTGGCCAATCCGGTATCGTCTGGCCTGGTACCGCACGGCAGCCAATGGCCGGGGTTGCGCACGTCGCCGCGAGATGTCGGCGGCACGGGGTACGAAGTGCTCAGGCCACCGATTTTTTTCCGTGAGAATGGACCGATGCCAGTGTCAGCAACGCTCGCGATCGAACGACCGGCCATTTGCCCTCATCTCTCGGACGCTGAGCTTGCCGATCATGTCCAAGAACTGGTGGCTCGCCGGGAAGCCGAGATCCGTGACGAGTTCGTTTGCTCGGGACGCCGCTTTCTTGGCGTGAAGGCGGTACTGCGACAGCAGCCATCCGATAGTCCGAACACGATCGAGCGACGCCGGAGTCTGTCTCCGCGAGTGGTCGCCAAGAGCAAACGGTCGCGTGTGGAAGCGTTGCTGCGGCTCAAGTCGTTCTGGATGGGGCATCGCGAGGCGCTCCTTTTATGGCGCGCCGGTGATCGCGATGTAGAGTTCCCTGCCGGCACGTATGCCATGCGCGTGTTTCACGGGGCAGCGTGTGCGTCAGGCTCCTCGCCGTAGAGCGGGCGTTCTGGTAAGTCATAGTCGGTTTACGGTACCTCGAGAAGCCTGCGCACAAAGTGGGCTGTGCATCAGTCCATTGCGTCTGTGATCCGGTCATGCGTGGCAAGGATGGCTTTTGAGCTATCATTGGGGCTATATTCAGCCTCCAGCACGTGGAGGTGGCAGAGCCATGTCTTGGCTCTAGCCGAAAAACTGCTTCATTTCGGCCTTTGTTTATCAATCGGGTCCACCGGGTCCACTTCCGTATCAACCTGGGGCCGGACTGCTATCAACCCGGGTCCAAACTGGGGAGCCGGGTGAACTGGATCATATCAACCCGGGTCCGAACTGCTGGGGGGTCATATCAACCCGGGTCCGAACTGCTGGGGGTCCGAACTGGGGGGTCATATCAACCCGGGTCCGAACTGGGGAACTGCTGGGGGGTCATATCAACCCGGGTCCGAACTGGGGGGTCATATCAACCCGGGTCCGAACTGGGTGAACTGGGCGTCAGCCAATCTATCGATGTTGGGCAAGCCTTTGAGTTGAACTACACACCCGAAAGCAATGACCCGCATCAGCTCTGGCTTGACTTTGAGGTCGCCTATCGAGGAAATGATTTCGAGGTTCGCGGGCCGTTTCAGGTGTCGGCCGGTGAACAACAAAGGTGGGAGTTATCTCTGTCCAAAGAGGGTGCCCCAGTGGTGGGCGACAGGACAAGCAAGTCCCTCGTTACCACGGAGATGCAATTCTCTGATGGAAGCTCGACGAAATCCTCGACTACCCATTTGGTGGAATTGCCAGGCAGCCAACCGGGCCGGGCGGTCGCTATCCGTGGGCACTGGTCTGCGGCACCAAACACCCGCGTAACCCGACTACGCCTCGTGGTGACAGATTGAATCGACTCCGTGGCAACAGCTACCCCGTCCAGTCGCCGTGCTACCGGACAGCAATCGCAGCGAGCCCGGGCGGTCGTCTCGATGACAACAGACTCTCCTGGGCACGGTTGTCTCTGTCAGGACACTTCGATTTTGCACGCCGTTGCGGCTACCCGCGGACACGAGCCCCCCATGGCCAGCACACTCACCCCTTGCCGCCGATGAAAACATGGAGGATTACCGCAGGGTGAGGGTTGTTATCAGTTGGGAATGTGCAATCAGTGGCAGGCATTGCTTCGACCGCTCGAAGACGGCGCGCTCGAACTAGACAATGGCGATGTCGAACGAACCATGCGTGGCCCGGCAATCTTCGTTTCATTGTGCACCCTTTCTCTAAATGCCCGAAATCGGCAACGTGCGGTCGTCTTGGGAATTGCGACACGGGCGCCCTGCACGTTTTTGACGACGGCTTAGCGCTTCTTGCACCTCTGGGCGTTCGAGGTCTTCGGCAAGAATTTGCCATGGAGCGTCGAACACATGTTGCTTAGCGGGCAGAATTCCGTCCTTTATGAGCTTTCGAATCACGTGGCAGGTCACGCCGGCCTTCTTTGCTGCCTCAACCATCGTGAGGCACCTGCCGTCCTTGACCGCTGACTCATAGCCCGGAATGCCTTTAGAGCCGGTCCAAAAACCTCGGACCGAGCCAGAGCGGCGAGGCGCGCCGCCAGTGGGTGCGCGAGGAGTGGATAATACTGGGTGTATTTGACCGACGAGCAAGCCCGCTGGCGGTGATGGATCGCCGCTCTGGCGACGCGGAGAGTTTTTGGACCGGCTCTTAGTACGGCGATAGCCAGCGACCCGTCTCGCAGTCCACGTGTGACCGAATGGAGT
>JAKSDA010000606.1 GCA_022360315.1 Pseudomonadota bacterium | reverse complement strand
GGTACGGGCGGATAGCTCAGTGGGAGAGCGCCGCCCTTACAAGGCGGTGGCCGTAGGTTCGAATCCTACTTCGCCCACTCATTTGATAATTTGACAACTCAATATGGGGCGGTAGTTAAGTCGGTTATAACGCCGGCCTGTCACGCCGGAGGCCGCGGGTTCGAGTCCCGTCCGCCCCGCAAAGAAAAATGCCAGGAAATTCAAAAGTTTCCTGGCATTTTTAGTTATCGAGGATGGCTTCTCGGGCACCAGTTGTCGCCATTTTGCACCACATATGCACCACGTTTATAGTCGCTACATGGGCAGCGTTTTGAACCGCGGCACACGCCAGCGACCTAATTGGTACGTCAAGTACAAGAACGAACATGGCACGTGGAAGCAAATCCCGTCGAAGCGACCGACCAAGGCGCAAGCGCGCGAATTCCTCGCTCAGATCGAGGCGCGGGTCCATGACATTCGGGCCGGCCTGGTGACCGGCTCGTCGGCGCCAGTAGACAAGCCGGCACGCGTGACTTGCGAGCCACTCATGAATCGCTGGCTCGACGGACTGCGCAACCGCAACGCAAAAGACGATCGAAGCCGTGTTCGGCGACATGTCCTGCCGAGATTTGCAGAGATGACTCCAGCCGAGATTACCCTGCCCGTTGTCATGGAGTGGCTCGATGAGCAGCTTGCCGCGGGCAAGTTGTCCGATGCGTCCATTCGTCACAATCTCAATGCGCTGTCGCGTTTCTTCTCGTGGGCCATCGAGCGAGGTCTCGCTCAAATCAACCCGGTGAGGCAAATCCCGACCGGCAAGCGGCCCCAGGGGAGTGAGAAGAAAAACGTCCCTTGGCTGCGCGATGACGCTATCGTCCAGCAGCTCATCGAAGAACTGCCCAAACCCATCCACTACATGTTCTATCTCGGCAACCGCTCTGCGTTGCGGACCGGAGAGATTGCCGGTCTGAGAATGTCCGACTTTGAGTTTCTCGATGAAGGCGTCATCCGCGTCCGGTACTCGTACGACGGTCCGCTCAAGGAGGACAAACGCAACAAGGGCAAGGTCAAGTGGGCACCCGCCGCGGATGACTGCGCCGAGTTTTTGGCGCCATGGCTCACACATCGCAAAGCGGCGGCGGCGAAGCCGGAAGATTTTGTGTTTCCAGGGCCTCGGTTTCCCGAGCGCCCCTGCCGCAAAGAATACATCGAAGGCCACTGGGAGCGAGTACGCGACCGTCTACAGCTCAAGCTCACATGGTACCAGGCCACACGGCACAGCTTCGTCAGTCGACTTCTCGAAGCCGGTGCATCCCTGGATGAAGTCAGCGCAGCGCTCGGCCATTCCTCCCCGGTCGTCACCAGACGGCATTACGACCATTTTATTCGCAGGCAGTTCTCACCGGCATTGAAGCGAGGACTGGGTCTCGGTCAGGCAACGAGCGAAGACAAGGCAACAGGAGATGACGACTAATCCAGCGATTCAGTGGCCGACTGAAAGATACTGTCCGGAACTGGGGTAAGCGCATAATAGTTACGGTCTGCCGCGGCCGGGTTCGCTACGCACTGGTTGCCATTTTTGCTGTAAACGACAGCTGGTGTGATTTTTTCACCGACCTCAAGGTGGGAATAAACGTATCCTTCACAGGGGTCAATCTCGCTAGGGCGCGGCACAGGATTCGTACGATAGGATTGCGCATTCCGGCCATCGTGATCACCTATTCCAGGCATCGTGATCACTTCGCACGCAGCGGATCGGCGATCGGAGCGTCGCTGTGATTCGGTATCTGGCCTTCATTGTGGCCGTGCTGACCGCCGGCTCGTGCTTCGACACAGCTACAACTCTCTGTGAGAGTGGACGGCGTTGCCCGATAGGGACGTTCTGCGCTGAAAATCAAAGATATTTGCATCGGGTTCAGTTGCGTTACGGGATTGTCGATGGCTCAGATGAGGTGTGCGATGATGGCAACAACATTCCCGGGGATGGCTGCTCGGCGGACTGTAAATCGGACGAGACCTGCGGCAATAGAGTTGCCGATTTCCCGGCCGGTGAGACGTGCGACGATGGGAACAATTTGGATGGCGCCGGCTGTAGGGCCGATTGCACGAATGAGGTGTGCGGGGATGGGATTCTGCGTTGACTGCATCCTGGCTGCCAACCCGTGAACGCTTACTGGTTCTTGTCTAGGTACTCTTTCCACTTGGTGCTGATTGCGGCTTTGACTCCTTCTTCTTCGAGAACGCCGTTGAGTGCCATTTCTTTGAGTGTCCCCTTTGGGAGTCGCTGGGCATCAACATTGCCGAGGTTCAGAGCGGCCTCGGCCACTACGCGCTGAACGTCTGGGTCCTCTAACCCGCGGATCTCGTAGTGACGATCACTCAGGTATGCCGGTAGCTCCTCCATTGGGACGGGTATCGGTTCCAAACCCGCAGTCGTCAGTGCCTGATCCGGCAAAACGACAGCGTCGATGTTTGCTGGGCCTGGTTTCTGAGTCAGAGCGTGCGCGGTCGCTACGCGGGTGGCTTCGTCAAGCGAGTCGACCTTATAGACCGAAAGGTCTTCGTGTTCTCTGGGAGCGAGGTCTTTCGACGCTTCCGCTACGTCGTCAGGGCTCTGAGCGCTTCGCTCTTTCCAGCGACCGCGCTTCCCGATCCGAAGCCACATTCTCTCTATCCTTCGAGAGCAGCTCGGGTCTCCTCGATTGCTTCGATTACGTCTTCATCTGTCTCGTTCTCCTGCAATGAGTTGAGAAGATCGAGCGCCTCAGCTTGGGGAAGTTGTGCAGCAGTTTCCGCTACCGACTGGCGAACATCAGCATCTGTTGCTTGAGAGAGCGAGGTGAGGATCACCGTCAGCCTTGCCTGATCGTTCGTAGTGAATGGACCATCTAGCCACCGGATCGCTTGGAGCGCGGCTTCGGCGAACGAGTCGGTTCCAGTTGGCGCTAGGCGTTGGATTTCCGAGAAGAACAGGTCACGCAGGGTCGCTCCGACCTCCGCCAATACGGCCGCCACCTCGGCCAGCCGCTCAATGTCCTCATCGGAGCGTGCCTTCGCCAGCAGGACTGCCAGCGCTATGCGCGGGTAGCGGCGCCAGATACGCTGACGTTCTGCACGCCCCCTCGGAGAACCCATGGTTGGGTAGACTTGGGATAGGCTCCGCACCGCTTTTTCGGACGCCAGTAGCTCGATTGCTTTACGCACAGCCTGAATGAGCCGGTCCTCGCATCGATGACCCAAACCCCGCTTACCACGGTCGATTTCACCTTGGATTGCGGCGTTCTCGCCGGGATCAGGTCGAGGGACCTTCGCGCCCCGAATGAAGAAAGTAGCGAAGTCCTTTGTCTGGAATTGAGTTTCGCCCCCAGCTCGATTGTTCGTACGCGCAGTGTCGACCCAATCTGTCTTGATCAACTGGTCGGGAAGAGCTCCGATCGCAAGCGCCATTAGTCAGTCCCTTCAGCATTCAAGCCCTCAATCGTTGCTTTGACTTGATAATCGATCTTGTCTTGGATGTCACCGAGTCGCTTCTGGAGCAGAGCCTTCATGGAAATCTGCTGAGGTTCCGCCGCCGTGCCGAGTTCATAATGGGCATTGAAGCCTACGAACACGAAATTGGGACCGTGTACGGACGGCTCGACGTTGCAGCGCAGCCGCCCGCCGTCAACCGGCTCTGTGAAAGCCAGCTGGGCTGATGTCTCGGCGGTCGGCGAGAATCCGAGAGGCAGGCTCGCAACCATCTTGCTCAACGCGACGCCAACGCTCGAGCACTTCGTTTCTTCGTGGAAGTTGAAGTTCAAGCCATAGGCGCGGAGTGGTGTCTCCGTAAGCTTTTCGTCGAAGCTCACTTCGGTGATGCTTACGACCTTATCCACGTTGCCAATGTTGGCGGTAGCGAGCTGCCAACGCTGTGGGTCACAGAAGAACTGGAGATCCGCCGTGTGGAATTGTGCTAGCTGCGGCAGAAACACAAACTCTGCTGCTAGTGCTTCTCTCTCCTGAGCATCATCAAGCACGCCGACTGCCTTGTACCAAGTAGGATGATGAAGCGCCGGGTTCATCGCTCCCAGCAAGACAACTGAAAACCCGTGTGTTTCTGGTACATTTGGCGCTGTCATGCTCTCCTCTGATTACCATGCCCGGACTGATTTTGTTCCGAGCACCGACTAGAGTTTACATCGTCTCGCCAGGCTTGTCGCATGCCACGCTATAGAACCGCTCGCCCAGCGCTGCTGCTTCCTCCGAGCTACGCCGTCGCACAGGTTGCGTTTTGGGCTTGCGGGCACAGGCGGCGGCAGGTTTCGAGATGCGGGTTGCAGACGTTGTCGCCACCGCTGGAGGGAATAAAGACTGCGGCGAGTGTCCCGCGGTGTGCGGCGACTGCCCAGCGGATTGCCGGAGTGCCGCGGACCGATTGCTAGGTAGGTAGATGTGCTCGCGGCCGCCTTCGTTTAAGTGGTCATATGTGTATCAGATGCTACGTTTTTAGGAGCCTGAAACGCGGTTACGACAGCAATGAGAATCCAACTACAAGCGTAGTGATTTTTGCACCAAATGTGCACCACGGCGCTGTCGCCGCCTGTCGCAACTACGCGTAGTCGTTATTACCGTTGGTGCCGGTGCAGCAAATGTGCAGACCGATAAAACCGAGCAGTTCGTCGTCATTGATGAGGTCGCGATCGCGGGCCAAACGGATGAGGCAGCGGACCGACGAGGCGCGCCGCCAGTGGGTGCGCGAGGAGCGGAGAATACTGGGTGTATTTGACCGACGAGCAAGCCCGCTGGCGGTGATGGATCGGCGTTCTGGCGACGCGGAGAGTTTTTGGACCGGCTCTAATCCCTGGCAAAGCCATTACTAAAGCCATTACTGATACCACTGGCATAGCCAGTGGCTTGTTCCTGGGTCAGTTAACCATGCAATACACCCAGGTCGAGAATCCAGGTCTGGTCTATTGGATGATCGCCCACCACCGCCGCTGGCAGATCGATCCACGGACCGCAGCGGTCGAGGATCCAGGCGTCACTGGTTGCTGTGACCCGATCGGTCGCTTCGGACAGCACGCGGTCCGGGTTGTAGTCCAGTTCGACCTGCCAGGGAATGCCAGAGGGGGCGACTTGCTCGATGAGTGCCTTGAGTCGTCCGCTGTTGGAGACTGGACGGTCGAGCAGCCAGTGCACCGATGCGACACCACAGCCGGCCAGCAGGTTGGCCACGGCGGTTACTGCGCTGTGGGTTTCTTCGACTCGGCGGTAGTTTCCGTGGACGCTGGACAGGTCGCGATAGGCGCCATCGCGACCGACCAGTACCACACCGCCAGACATGGCTGTTTCGAGGGTAATGATGCAGTTAAAGCCGTCTATGGCCAGATGGCGACCAGCCAGTTCAGACCAGCTCAGCTTGCGGGCCGTGCGTCCGATCCGGGCACGGTCGCTGCAAGCACAGTGCAACACCGCTTTGCGTTGCCGTTTGCGCAATTCGTGGCGATCGCCGACCAGGGCGAGCGATGAGCTTTCGCTGTAGCCGCGCTCGAGCAGCCATGAGAGCTCGTTTACTGCTGTGCGCAAGGCCGGAAGTCGCGCCGGGGCGAACAGCGTCTCGTCGGCGGGATGGCGGCCGCGGTGGCGCTTTTTGCCCGCAGGACTGCTCCTTGCCGTGCCATCCACGGGTTCAGTCCACTCCCCACAGCAATCGGGCCTGGTTGTGGATCAGCCTGGCGTACTCGCCGGGCAACCGGTGTTCGCGCATGCCGCGCTCGTAGTAGGCGACATACTCGCGGGTGGGACGCAAGGGCTGTACCGGCCGAATAGCACGAAACGACTCGACTTGGACGTTCAACCCTTTTTGCGGCGTTCGCTCGCCCTGCTCGTGCAGGATCACCGAGAGCGAGAACTGCTCGTAACCGCCCTCGAAACGGCGCAGAGAAATAATCTGCTCTCCGGTCAAACGATATACCACGCCGTGGACCACCTGGCCCGGAGCGGGAAGGATATTGCCTTTGCCAGTGCCGTCGCGGCCGAGCTTGGAGAACGAATGACCGTACCCGTCGAGGCGGGCAGTGCCGATCAAGACCACCGAGCCGACCCGTGCCTCGAGCCGCTGGCGCAGCATGTTGGACCCATACGCAAAATAGTCGAACACCGGCCGTATTATGGCCCATATCCGGGCAATCGCCCATCCGGGCGATCGTCCATGCCGGTCCAGGTTGCGCAGCGCAGCGTGAAGACGTACCGTTGTCCGGGCTTGACCGAGTCACCGCAATCCACGTCTCGTCTGTCGGTACGCGGCTTGCGCGTGGTGTTGCCGACCGGCCGCACACTGATCGAGGACCTGTCGCTCGAGGTTGCTGCAGGCGAGGTCGCGGTCGTCCTGGGTGGTAGCGGCTCGGGCAAATCGACTTTCTCCAGAGTCCTTTTCGAACCCGAGGTGCTGGCGCGGCAGGGGTTCGAGGTGGTTGCCGACAGGCTCGAGGTGCGGGCCGATGAACTCGGCCTGGTACCCCAGCGCGGCGCCCTCTTCGACCATCTCGACGTGCGCGGCAATCTCGAACTCGCTCTGCGCTATTCCGGAAAACGCGACATTGGCCACGACGACGAGGCAGCCAAGTGGCTCGACCGGGTCGGGCTCGACCGCGGTGTGGCCGAACTCCCGGTATCCAGTCTCAGCGGAGGCCAGGCCCAGCGGGTCGCTGTGGCCAGAGTTCTGGCCGGACGGCGCAAGCTGCTGTTTCTCGACGAACCCTCGGTGGGCCTCGATCCACACCGGGTTCGCATGCTGGCCCGGGTGGTCCGCGAGCAAGTTGAATCGCTCGGATTGGCCGCTATCTTGGTGACTCACGACGTGGCTCTGGCCGCGGGCGTGGCCGATCGACTGTATCTGCTCAGTCCAGAAACGCGGCGCTTCGAGCCGTTGTTTGCCGATCGATGGCCGGGTCCGGTCGAATCGCCCGAGGTTTCGGCCGAGCAGCGCGGCGCCTGGATCGTCGAGCTGGAACGCGCACTGGTCGAGCGCATCGAAGAGGGCGAAAAAACCCCCTCGAGTGCACGCGAGAGCCGGACCGGGAGGGCGCTCGTTTCCTGGCTCGGCCGAGCCGCGCTTGCCATCGCAGCGCCGTTTGCCGTGGCCGCAACTGCCCTGCGTTACCTTCCCGGTCATCTGATCGCTCGACCGGGCGATTTTTATGCGGTCGGCCGCCGGGTATTGACCCAGACCTTGCTCCGCCCATTGCCGTTTTATGCCGTGGTCTCGGCGTTGATCGGCTACACCGTGCTCCTGGTCATCAGCAAAGTGGGCGGTGCCGGCGTGCGCCCCGATGCCCTCATCCGGCAAATTGGCGGCAGCTATGTGGTTGCGCTGGCCCCGGCGCTGTCGGCCATTCTCTTTGTGTCGGCCTCGGGCAGCGCGACCAATGCCTGGCTCGGCAGCATGGGCCTGACCAAACAGGTGCTGGCCATGGAGGCGCTGGGGATCAATAGCCGGGCCTATCTGTGGAGCCCGACCTGGCTGGCGCTGGCCGTGGCGTATCTCGGCACGGCGGCGCTCTTTGTCTGTGGCATGGTCGCCGGCGGCCTTGCCGTGTGCGCGCAATACGGAGTCACCGATGCCTGGCAATTGCTCACAGCCGATTTTCTGGACCCGAGGCCAGAACGGGTGGGCAACACAGTACGGGCCATGTTTGCCGTGTGGATCTATGCCTGGGGTATTGCCAGCGATGTGGTCGCCAAGGGCGGCGCAGCCAAAGGCGAGGCCGACGCGGTGACCCGGGGCATGACCGCGAGCGTGGTAGCCTGCACCCTGTGGGTGGTGGCCTGGGAATTGACCTCAGTGCTGGTGGTGTTTTCAACATGAGCGGCCGGGTCGAGTACTGGCTGGCGACCGTCGTTGGCCTCGCCCTGGTCGCGCTACACGGCGCACTCTTGCCCGGGTTGCTCAACCATTTCGGCCGCGACTCGCTGCGCGTCGAATTCGCGGCCAGGCCCGCTGCTGAAGCGCTGCAAGCCCGGGCGACCTGGCCCGCCGGACTGTCCGGACGCGTTCAGCTGGTGGTCGACAATCGTCCGACTCCACTGGAAACACTCGCCGGCCCTGGACCAAACGTCGCCCCGGGCATGCACCGAGTCGAGTGGCGAGTGCGCTACCGAGGTGGCGTCGAGCGGCGGGTCGGGATAACCCAGCTGGTCGGCCCATTTCAGGACCCGACGTCGATGCCGTGCGCGCTGCGTATCATCATCGGCCAGTCGTTTCTCGACCGACCCGACGTGGATGGAAAGCCGGCCGCCGGAACCCTTGCAGAACTGGTGTCGGACCTTGTCGCCCAGCAGATGTCTGGCTTCGATCGCTGGCCGATCGGTCGGTTTCGCGGCGTGTCCGACCTGCGCATGCGCTGGCAGAACATCGACGATGTCGGACTGTCCAGTCGCCGCAAGATAGTGCGCAATGCTTCCCACAACAGACCGGCCGGTATCTTGCGCACCTCGCTGGTCATGCGCTTCGAGGATGGCGAAGTGCCGCTATGGATCGCAGTGATCCCACAGCCATCGGAGTACTCGCTGCGCTTGCATACTCGGGTCGAGGCCGAGCTGGACCTGGACAACCGGATCTATCAGTGGTTGGCCGATCTCTTCGACGGAGACGATCTGATCAGCCAGCTCGCTCGACGAGAACTCGATAAGGCGCTGATTGAAGGATTTGCCCTACCTCCGCCCATCGAATTGCAGGGCGGGCAACGACTGGCCTTCGCATATTGCCCCGACCAGCCCATCGAGGTTGCCACGGGTCAGTATGCCGCTGTACCCATGCGTCTGATCGCCCAGGCGGGTCAATCTGGCCCGGTCAGCGCTGGTGCTGCCAATTCCGGCGCAATCATGCCGGTCGCACTGGGCACGCCCGATGCCGTGGGGCTCGGGCCCATTGCCGCGCCGCTTGCGGTCGAGTTCGAGCTCGACGCGATAAACGGCATTTTACACCAACTATGGGGTTCGGGATTTCTCGATCAAACCCTGCGAGCGGCCCGGTTATCCGGCCGTTTTAACAGCGACCCGCTGGTTCGCGACCTGTTGAGCGTGCGCATTGGACAACTCGGCCTGACCCTTCCGCCCACCGTGCAGGCCGGCAGTACGGACAGTGGAGAGGACTTTATCCTCGGTGTCGAGGCCGCGGTATCGATCCGCGACGGCCGTGATGCGACCGACGCGCGGCTTTTTGGCTCGGTGGGCCTTGGCTTTGGCGACCGGGCGCCTGCCGGCTTGATCGCCCGGCTCACTCTGACCGATCTCGCGCTTACCTGCCACCCGCGCCCGGGCCGACTCGAACCTTGCTATGGCAATCTGGTCGCGGCCTTTCGCGACCGCGCCGGTGACATTCACGGCGTGTTGTCGCGCCGATTCACCGAATTGTTCGAGGACATCGCGCTCGGCCGGACGATCGATCTCGAAACAGCACAGTTTCGCATCGATCGCGCTTCTGTGCACACTTCGCGCAGTCCGGCCCCCGGCAGGGTGCAAGTCGATCTCCACGGCAAGCTGATCAGAAACCCCCGATAACCCGGGAAACGATTCGAAACCACCCTTCCGTGCGAATTTGTCGATGACAATGTAGTGCGGCATGCATCGGTGGCATGCCGCCACAAAGTGGCGCCTGCAGTTCATACCGGGCTCGACTGAGTATGGAGCTCGATATTCTGCACATCGTCGGTCGAAACGCCTTATTTTGATTCACTCGGGAACGCAAATCGGCGGGCGGGTACTACCGAATACCTCCGCCATCCAACCGGAGCACATGTGATCGCGCCCCGGTTGGATGGCGGAATCGCCGACCACGAAATCGTTCTAAGAGCTGGCATTGCCTTTGCTCCATCTGTCACTGCAACAGCAAGCCAGCCCCGATAGTAAAGGGATTTCCCATGGCCAACAAAACCAATCGAACCATCTGCCTTCACAGTGTGCCCGCAGTTGCCGCTGCAGCCATCTCACTGGCCGGCTGTGCCCTCGACACCACGCCCGGACACGACGAACCCGGTGGCGATGTTGTCGCCGCCACCAAGCAGCAACTCGCCACTGATGGCACCAACAACATCCTACTCATCATTGCCGACGATATTGGCGTCGATAACATCAGCGGCTATAACGAGCACAACGACAGCGCCTATACGCCGAAAATCGACTCGTTGGCCACCAGCGGTGTATTGTTCCGCAATGCCTGGCTCAACCCCATGTGCTCGCCATCGCGAGCCAGTGTGTACACAGGACGGCACGCTTTCCGCCACGGTGTGCTTCACCCCAGTGATTCCGAACTCAATCCGGCCGAGGAGACCATCGCCGAAGTACTCTCGGACGCCGGCTACGCCACCGCCATGTTCGGCAAATGGCACCTTGGCGAGACCAGCGGCTATCAACCCACGGATCAGGGCTATAATTATTTTTCTGGCTCGCTTGCTGGCAATATTTCAGACTACTTTTCGTGGCAGAAAGACACAATCGACGCGGCTGCCGGGACCAGCGTGACCGTGACCGAGACCAGCTATGCCACCCGCGTGAACCAGATAGAAGCCCGGACGTGGATCTCCGAGCAAACCGGCCCGTGGTTTGCTACCATCGCGTTTAATGCCGGCCATTCGCCGTTTCATGTGCCTCCGCACGAGCTTTATACCGGGCGCCTGAGCGGCAACGTCGGCGATGCGTGCACGGGCAGTACCGATAGCCAGGCGGACTGTTACCGGGCCATGGTCGAGTCCATGGATACGTACATCGGACGCCTGCTGTCCTGGCTGGACCGCCAGGGCGAACGCGACAACACACTGGTGATCTTCCTGGGCGACAATGGCACTCCGGGCAACGTGATCATCGACAACGGCGTGTTTTCGACTACTCATGGCAAGAGCACGGTGTACGAGGGCGGTGTCAATGTCCCGCTGATCATCAGCGGAGCCGGTGTCGACACCGGCGTCGAGGTCAGCGACCTGGTCCAAGTTCTCGACGTGTTCGCCACCATGCGCGAGATCGGCAATGGCTCGTCGTCGAGCGGCATCACGGTGGATTCGCAGAGTCTCTACGATTACCTGACCGGCACTACTGCGAGCAGCCCGCGCAGCTCGGTATACTCCGAACTCTATGGCCTGTCGGGCAGCATCGATCGTTGGTCGGTCACCAATGGCACGGCCAAGTACCTCTACAACGAGGGCACCGAAGAGTGCTACGACCTGAGTAACGATGCCGGTGAAACCTCGAACCAATACGACGAAGTCGACGCCCCGATCGCATCGGTTTGCGACAGTCTGGCCGGCCAACGGCCGTGCACACCTTCCAGCGAATGCCCGGGATCGTAACCGCTTGGCTTCTGAAACGCGCAAGCCAGTATACCAGCCAGCTCAAATCGCCAAGCCATGAAACCAAGTGGACCACGTCGTTCTGCCCTTCCTGCTGCTGTGGCTGCAGGGCTGATGCTTGTGGCGATTGTTTTTTGGCGGTCCCACTCCCAGTCGCCCACCGATTCGATCCGGCCGCAGACTAATCCCCCACCCGCTGCACAAGAGCGAGCCCGGGACAGCCGCAGCCATGCAATCGCTGCATACGTCGGCTCGTCGTTGTGTCGCGACTGCCATCCCACCCAGTACAGCGCCTGGCGATCATCCCATCACGTCCGCGCCATGGCACCGGCCACTCCCGATTCGGTGCGAGGCGATTTTGCCGGCGCGGTATATCGGCGAAGCGGCAGCGAGATGCGTTTCTCGGTCGACGGTGACCAGTTGCGGATAACCATCGATGCGGCCGACGGCACCCGGCAACATTTCGGGGTCGCCTACAGCTTTGGCTTCACTCCGCTGCAGCAGTACCTGATTCCGTTTCCCGACGGTCGCCTGCAGGTGTTCCCGGTCGCCTGGGATGTGGCCGGCAAACGCTGGTTTCACCTGCACGGCAGCGGTGCGGCCAAACCTGTTAGTGCCAGTTTTGTCGGCGAGGGCCTGCACTGGCGGGGGGTTTTTGGCAACTGGAACGTCATGTGCGCAACTTGTCATTCGACCGACCTGCGCAAAAACTACGACCCCGAGTCCGACAGTTACGCCACTTCCTGGGCGGAGATCTCGGTGGGCTGTGAAGCGTGCCACGGTCCCGGTCAGGGCCATCTTCAGTGGGCCAAAAATCCCGATCCTACCGTGGCTGACCGCGGTCTCATCGAGCCAGCGCAAGTGGTCGATCGCCAGCCGTTCCCCCTCGATGCCGGCGCTGGCCAATCGCCGCAAGCGGTGCCTTCGGTGCGCCGCGACGATGAGATTGCAGTGTGTGGACCGTGCCATTCCCGGCGTCAGGCCATTACCGAAAAGCCGGTATTTGGCGAGCCATTGCTCGATCACTATGTACCGGAACTGCTGCGTCCCGGCCTGTATTACGCCGACGGACAGATCCAGGACGAAGTATTTGTGCTCGGCTCGTTTTTGCAGAGCGTGATGCATCGCAGGGGCGTTTTGTGCAGCACCTGCCACGACGTTCACAGCGGCGGCCTGGTCGTGCCCGAAAGTCAGCTCTGCACTCGTTGCCACCCAGCTCCCGTGTACGCGACTGTCGCTCACCATTTTCACGAGCCGGGCTCGGACGGCGCGCGTTGTGTATCCTGCCACATGCCCGAGCGGACGTATATGGGGGTGGATCCCCGCCGCGATCACAGTTTTCGCGTGCCCCGCCCCGATCTCAGCGAGACTCTGGGCACGCCCGATCCATGTACAGGCTGCCACAGTGACAAGAGCGCGGCGTGGGCTGCTCAGGCCATCACTGCCGCGAAGAGGCGCCGGCCGAGACTTCGGCTACGCGGTCAAGCGCCCGACTCCACGGGTCTGGCCCCGACCGCTGCACGAAAAACCTCTCCAGGCGAGATCCTGGCCGCCGGTCGACGCGGCACGGTCGCGGCCTTGTCGGCACTGATCGCCCTGGCCGGCGACGACGCCCAGGCGGCCATTGTGCGTGCCACTGCGATCGAGCTCCTGGCCCAATATCCGCCGGTCGAAACCGAGGCCGCCATTCGCGCTGCCCTGAGTGCGAGCCAGCCGCTGATCCGTGTCGCTGCAGCTGAAAGCACAGCAGCCTGGCCGCCTCGATTGCGGTTTCTGGCCCTGGCTCCGCTACTCGAAGATCCGGTCCGCGCGGTACGCATTCAGGCCGCGCGCGGCCTGGTCGACCTGGAAGCCAGATTTGGCCGCTCGCCAGCGCTCGATGCTGCGTATCGCCGGGCGCTCGACGAGTATATCGCAGCCCAGCGGGCCAATCTCGACCACCCGGGCGGTCGCTTGAACCTGGCCACTCTGTATCACACGCGCGGCGATGGTCGCAATGCTGCGCGCGAGTATCGCGCAGCGCTGCAGCTCGACCCGGGTTATGTCCCGGCCGCGGTCAACCTGGCCGGCCTGCTCGAGGGCCAAGGCCAGCTCGGCGAGGCCGCTGCCGTCCTCGACGGGGCCTTCGCTCACAGCCCGGACAGCGGACAGTTGCACTACGCCCTGGGCCTGGTCTTGGCTGCAGACCACAAATATCAAAAAGCGGCCGATCACTTGAAAGCGGCGATCGAGCGCCTCCCACCCGATCCTCGCCTAACCCGCAACTACCAGCGAGTCCTCGAGCAGATCGCCGGGCAGGGTGGCCAGTAGTAGCGCCGAAGTGCAGCGACCATTCCGCCGCACAGGCAGCCCAGCCGCCGAGTCCCCAGGCCAGGTGCGGCCGATCGTATCGATACGCAAAATACGAGCCAGTGGCACCGAGCCCGGTGAGCACCACCGATTGCCATTCTGGCGAGAGCCAGTCCAGCCACTCACGATCCGCCAGCCAGCTCGACGTGACCATCGAGACACCTGCACCCGCCACCCCGGCACCCACATGACTCAGTTTGACATCGTGGTCGGTTTTCCTCCAGGTTCACCCGGTAGTCATCCCACGTCACACGGTCCACCCCCGGTGCGGCATTCCGCACAAGGCCTAGAGCACCAAACAGGTTGAATCGTTAGTCATGCTGCCAGTTGCGTTGGATGGTCTCGAGATTTTGGACAGCAGCAGCGCGTCGCAAATCGTACGTATTCCTGCGAACGCCAATGTAACGGGCACGTGGTCCTTTGCG
>JAKSDA010000121.1 GCA_022360315.1 Pseudomonadota bacterium | reverse complement strand
GGGCTACCAGCCCGAGCGGCCAGGCGCTTGGCCCGGTCCACGGCCAGCCAGGTGTGAAACTCGTCGCCGTGCAGGTCCTGGTGCAGTCGGGACAGATATGTGTCCGATCCGTCCTTGCGCTGGCTCATACGGGCCATGACCTGGCTGTACTGCTCCGGGGTCAGGGCGCGCAGAGTCGCGAGGATCTCTTGCTCTTCGTCGTCGCCGGTGATGCCGTCAATGCGCTCAACGATGCGCTCGACCGCTGCATCAATGTCTATGGCTGGCGCTGTGGCATGCGGCTTGCGCTGCACCACGCCGGTGGTCTTGTTGGCCGCCGACGCTGGACTTGGCGCCGTGGCCGCGGGTTTGCTGGCCGCGTGTGTCGCTGTTGGGGACAGTCCAGCGGGCTTGGTAGACGACCCGGCCGGCCCGCCCAGCAGCCAGCGTCCGCCATGACCGGAGCGTGGAACTCCGCGCTGAGAGTCATCGGCAATCGTGGACGGGGGCGCAGTTTTTTGGACCGCGGCTCGGGCCTGATTCCACGAACGGTCGAAAGCGACCACGGCCGCGCGCAGTTGTTCCAGATAGCGCGATTTAAGACCGTGGTTGAAGGCAAACTCGAGCAGTTGGTGCGCCCCCGCCGACGTCTGCGCTGCCACGTCGCACAGCCTCGCCGGGCACCTGGCGGGTGGTCGGGTATCGTTCAGTCTCGCGGTGGTGTGGTTCACGGCGCGGAGAAAATCGGCCAGCCTTGTGCCGGTCAGGCGCTTGCGGTGAGACAGAGCATCTCGTGCCACCTCGAAGCCGGTCTTTGCGGATTCCCGGGCGCGCTCGAGGACAGCGCGGGTGGCGACGATCTGCTCCTCCTCTTCTTGCGCCGGTGTGCGAATCGGCGGCGGCGCCTTATCCGGCATGCTCGGCCTGGGCCGGGGCGGCATCACGCTGTTTCTGGCCAGCGGATCGAGAGTATAATCGCGATAGCGGTCGCGCACGGGCGGAATGAAGACGCCCCCGGGTTTTCGCTCGAATCCACCCATGTCGCTACTCTGCTTGGTGGACCTGTTGGCTTCTTCTCCGGGTCACCGACGACCAGAAGGGTATAGCTGTCTCATAACCTAGAAGAAACGAAGCCGAGCGGTTCTTGATCTGCAGATCTGTTTCATCGATATCAGGGATGCCCAGGAAGTATCGGATATCAAGCAGAAGGCTGCCGAATGGTAGAGCAATATAGAGTCCTCCTCCTGCCTGGATTCCAAAATCGATACTTTTAAATCCCGTCAAGTCTCTCCCGTCTCGCTGCGCCTTGAGTAGGTAACCAATCGCAGGCCCAATATAACCATGAGCATAGATACGCTCGTGGGTACGGGGTAGAAGCCACTCAGCGTGGGGAGCGAAGTTTAACTCAATATACGACAAGTCAAACGATGACCGCTCAATGCCCTCGACTACAGGTGTTGAACCTCGAGTCGTGTAGGCTAGCTCAGATTTTATTGACCAACGCTCTGTTAGGGCGACTCTTACAAATGCGGCGAATGCCCCCCCAAGGGAATATGTAGACTCAACAGCTTCGCGGTCACCGTCACGCCCTCCGAATGTAGCCACATTCGCGCCTAGCTTGCCGCCGATGAGGAGATGCAGCCTATAATGTATTTCTGCTTCTTGTGGTGTGACACTCTCTTGCTGGTCATCTGCGTGCTCGCCACGAGTATCTGCATCAGACTCAACAGCGCGAGGCGCAGTAGAGGAGCCTTTATCTACTCTGGGTTTCTTGCCAGGACGGTCTTGCTCATCACTCTCTTCAGCAGCCAAATAAAGTCTAGAGTCTTGTTCAATGTACTTGTGCAAGGACTGGCCGAGGGCAACTTCTGTCGGTAACACCCAGAATGAACAGATGCAAAACGTAAGATAAATACACGTTTTCACGTCACTCCCCGAAGTCAATCAAAACAAGGAACTGTCCTAGTAGTCATTGACAGGCGGTGCAGTCATCACTGCATATTTTCGATCCACCACAGCTATCACCCTCACATATTTCCCCCAAAGCATCATCGATTACGCCATCCCCGCACCGTCTTGGCCTACAATCCACGCGACATAGAGCATTCGGTGACTGGCTGTTGCTGTCGCCCTGATCGCACTCTTCATCGAACGTATCATCAATGATGCCGTCACCGCAGCGCCGACTCAGGCAATCCGTGCGACACTCGGCATTGGCGTTGTCACTATTATCATCGCCCCGGTCGCATTGCTCGCCGAAGGCGTCATCGCGGATGTAGTCGCCGCAGCGGCGCAGGGTGCAGTCGGTTCGGCAGGCGGCGTTGCGAGCATTGCTGTTATCACCTCCTGCATCGCATTTTTCATCAGTTTCAGGATTGCGATGTCCGTCACCACATCGAGGGACGGTGCAGTCAAAGTCGCAGTTGGCGGTATCCAGGGGGGCGCCGTTACCACCGTCGCATTGTTCGCCGCCGTCGTGTATTCCGTCGCCGCAGCGCTGGGGTCGGCAGCCGGGCCGACAATCGGCGTTGGCCGCGTTGCTGTTGTCCGCTCCCTGATCGCATAGTTCGCCGAATAGTGCGGCGTTGTCCACAACGCCGTCGCCGCAGCGGCGGGGCTTGCAGTCGGTGCGACACACGTCCATGTTGGGGGCGTCGCTATTGTCGCTGGCGTTGTCGCATTGCTCGCCTGTCAAATCGTCCAGGATGCCGTCACCGCAACGTCGCGGGCTGCAATCGGTACGACAGACCGCGTTGGCGGCGTCGCTATTTCCGGCCGGGTCGTCGCAATACTCATCGAATTCAGTGTCGAGGATGCCGTCGCCGCAGCGGCGGGGCTTGCAGTCGGTGCGGCAGCGGTCGATGTTGGCGACGTCGCTATTGCCGGCGGGATCATCGCATTCTTCGTCGAACAGAGGATCGACGATGCCGTCGCCGCAGCGTCGCGGCAGACAATCTTTGCGACATGACTCGTTGGGGGCGTTGCTATTCAGCAGGCCCTCATCGCACTCTTCACGGTGGCCAAAATTTGCGACCAGGGCGAGGGGGTTGGTGTGGCCGTCGCCGCACAGTGGAAAGGTGCAGTCGCTGTCGCAAGTTTCTTCGTTATCGATCGTGCCGTCGCCGTCGACATCGCCGGGCAGGCAGTCCTCGCCGAGATCCTGGAACAGATCTCCGCAGTACTCGAGCACTGCGCATTGGGCGTCGCAGCCATCACCGGATACGGTATTGCCATCGTCGCAGACTTCGTGGCGGTCGCGAAAGCCATTGCCGCAGATCAAATCCGAGCCGCAGTCGGCGCTGCATTCAGAACCCTCGATGGACCAGTCACAGCGCTCGAAGGGCGGATCCAGGACGCCGTTACCACAGGTGTCAATTGTCTCGCAGTTACCACTGCAGCCATCGCCGCTGAGGATATTGCCATCGTCACACACCTCGTTGAGAAAATAGTCGACTATGCCGTTGCCACAGGAGCCGCGAATGCACACGTCCTGGTTGGCCGCGCAGGTCATCCCGGTGGGGCAG
>JAKSDA010000489.1 GCA_022360315.1 Pseudomonadota bacterium | reverse complement strand
CCGTACAGTTGTGTTCAAACACTGTATGCAAGCGATTTCAACAAAAGTGGAACGACCGTGCATTACGGACGTCACGTCAATTCATTTGATCTATTCATAAAATATGTTGACGTTTAAAATAAATATGTTGACGTTTAAAATTATTATTGTGTTTTTATGCTTTATTGTCAGTTACATCATTCCAAGTATAAATGTAGATTTACATTATGTTTTGGTTATGTTTATTCTCGAACTTATTGTCATGTTTATACTTTTTTTGATTTTTGTGGTCAATTATAATTTTGTTGTGCCTGTGGTGCGCACCCTCGTGGGCATTTGTGAACTCTGTTTCCAAGGTGTCATGGGCCAGGTGATGTATGTATTCGATATCCTTCTGTTATTTCACGGATTTTTATACTTGTTTTCAATGTTAGACTCCTGCGGATTTACCATAGAGAATTTCATGAACTTCTTTGCAGCGCCTCCAGCAAGTTTTCAATTAGGTTGCATTTTCCTACTTAGTGAAACGATGGTTGTATTGCTTGGTGTGTTTTTGGTCAAACGTTTTCCTGATTTAGTCTACGCTGAAATAGCTCGCGAAAGAGTCAAGGCTGTAGGTATGAATCCCAGCGGTCTGCAAATTTTACAAAAAGCAGCTCAAATAGGTGGACTTGCTGTTGGTGGTGCATTAATTGCAAATACCTTAAATTCTGCTGTTAGTGCATACACAGCAGACAACGCTCTCAATTCAAATCGAGAAATCGTCCGTCAAGCGAGTGATGCCCTTGAAAAGGGCAAAATTGATGGTGGTCAATATGCCAAAATCACCAGTTCAATGGCCGAGAGCAACGCAGCTATCGCCAAAAAATCTTCGGTATTTGCATTTAAAAACTAAGAGGTGTTTTTATTTACTTAGAAGGCACGCGTCGTAAACAATAGAAAAATTCAACAGAATTGTATTTGATGATCAAGGGGCGTTATTCATAACACGCCGAGCTTAGCAGCACGGCGATGACCCCGGGGATCGCTTCGCGCTTGCGCCATCCCCTTTGGGGGCCTCGAGCATCTCCCCTTTTGGGGGTCGGCCCTCTTCGAGTTGCGAAGCAAAGGGGCTACGGGACCTGATTCGAACAAGATGCTTCGCAACACCTACAGGGAACGCCGAAGCGGCGAAGCCGCGAGCCTTTGGCCCTCAGCGATAGCCAATCAGACACTCAAGCGAGAGCTGACTTGAGGCTTACTTCGTATGGTTTGGGTGGGCAAGTGCTAGCTTGTCTGGCTTCGCCCAATTGTCTAATTATGCAAGTTGAATATGTTACACGCAAGGATAATATGTTTCTGCATAAACAACGCTGGGCAAGACTCGAACTTACCAGGAGCACCTGGGAATTAGATACCCAAGATAGTGCAGCGAAGCTGCACCAAAGCAAAAGGCCTTCAACCTGACAGCGCATTTAGGTCCTGGTTTTCAGCAATTGAAAGCCCGACCGCTCCTGGAATAGCTGTCAGCTTCGAGCTGTTGCGATTCAGAACCGCGGGTCTAAGCTGTCAGCAGAAGTGTAATCTGCAGCGAAAGCGGGAGCTCAAGCGAGCAGAAGTGAGAGCTCAACCTTAAATATTCTCCGCTACTTGAGCGAAAGCCATGCAAGGGATTTTTATCTCGAAGAGGCTTGAGCCGTGCGCGGCGCCACTTCA
Source organism: Pseudomonadota bacterium (assembly GCA_022360315.1). Lineage (GTDB taxonomy): Bacteria > Myxococcota_A > Polyangia > Haliangiales > Haliangiaceae > JAKSDA01. The sequence goes on along the minus strand of JAKSDA010000489.1, from coordinate 1,145 downwards.
AGCGAAATATGAATGCTTAAGCGATTAAGACAGGCAAAGCGATCGCGAATGCGAAAGCTTGAAGCCGGAGGTCAAGCTGGAAGCTGAAACAAGCCCGGCGGCCGCCTTACCTATTCAAGCTTAAACAACTTCAAGCGATAGCGAAGAACATCTTTAAGCCTCACGCTTCCAATTCATTACATGGCTGAAAGCGATAAAGCTGTAGGAGCATCGAGCTTAAGCCATCAAGAACTCAAGGCGCCAAAGGCTACGCGAAAGCTTGAGGTTGAAAACCGAACACCTTCAACGGGGCTTGGACTTCGAAGAAGAACGTAGCGGTTCCCGAACCTCTGGGCGGAGCGGTTCCCGTTGAATAACCAAGCATGTGCGTTTGCTCAGCAAAGCCAAGCAAAGTTTGCGCTTCGCTAACCAAGGCATTCAGGCAGCTATTGGTTGAATAACGCAAACCTCGCAGCGCCTTTAGGGCAGTCACGTAGGGTTCAGCGGTTAAAGTCAACGTTCTTCGTTGTTCTTCGCTTGACGTTGTGTTCCCGCTGATTGTTTGGTGAATCTCAAGCTTGGGCGCTCCCAATGGGAACCGCTTCGCCTTCATCAAAGTGATCGCGCATGCACTTGTTCGCTATGGCTCGCCGCCTCAAGCTTGAGCTAAAGCATACGCTATACAACGAATACGGCAGGCCCTACGGATTCGAACAAGCTACGCGGCCCGTCGGGTGCTTGCACCTTCGCATCTCGACGCCTTTGGCTTCGCCAAAGGGGCTCGCTTGGCAAGGGCGACTCGAAGGGCTTCGCCGCAGGCCCTTTGGGAATAACGCAAACCGCTGCGCCCTTGTATGAGTGGCGTTCGCAACAAGTCAAAGTCTATTTGCGTTCGCTTGCTTTTTCCGCTTGCATAGCAAGCGAACACGAAAGCAACAAGTAGAGGAACGCAAGACGAACAGGGCAAATTTTTAAACGCTTACTTAGACTCAAGTGCATATTCTTAAAGTTTAGAAGTATGTTGCGCAAACAAGAGGGATATGTCACGAAGGTGCTTTCTTGAGTGCGCGTCAAATCACTGTGGGGCCGGAGCAGATGGCGACCTTCTCTCATGCCTGAATGCCTTGGTAAGTGCCTTACTGCCTTTGTTTAAGTTGCTGCAGATT
>JAKSDA010000014.1 GCA_022360315.1 Pseudomonadota bacterium | reverse complement strand
GTCGCCAGAGCGCCGATCCATCACCGCCAGCGGGCTTGCTCGTCGGTCAAATACACCCAGTATTATCCACTCCTCGCGCACCCACTGGCGGCGCGCCTCGCCGCTCTGGCTCGGTCCGAGGTTTTTGGACCGGCTCTAAGAACCTCGGCTTGCGTTGGGTTCCCAGTGCTCAACTACAGACCTGAATGGAGAGGTGCTGCACGGTAACGCTCTCGGCCTAAACAGTCCAGAGAGTTCGGCCAACGCGGCCGAATGCCCAGGCCTTGCGGCAGGCTAGCGAATCGGCTATGGATGACTGCCCCCAAGGCTGGACCCTCGATCGGCGAGCTGTCCAGAAAATTGGGCAGGCGAGATCTCTCGGTCGAGCCATCTCGTGACGCAATTTTCATACTCGGATTGCTGAGAGGGCCTGGACTCTCCTGGGAAATATTATCGAGGTCATTCTGCAAAATAGGATTGCGTTAGTTTCCCGGCTGGCTGCCCGAGGTGCCAGGCACCTCGGGGGGGACCGCTTGAGTACCGAGATCTCCTCGTCGATCAGTTCAGCGAACTTGAACCGTTTCAGAAGCGCCGAGTCCAGGATCAAGCCCCATGCGGCGTCAGTTTGGAAGCAGTGTCTGTCTCCGTGTGCAGCTTGGGTAGTCGCGTAGCCCGTCCTTTGGTCGCGGCTTCTTCAAGCTCCTCATGCAGTATCGAAGTTCAGGGCCCGAGGTGCCAGGCACCTCGGGGGGGCGAAATTCTCGCGCATCCGGTCGGTATACGGTCAAGCTTGTCAAAGACGAGAGCCTGCCTGCTGGGCTCCGCCTTGAATGGAAAGCACATGAGGAATGGGACGAGTGGTCCGAATGCAGCGAAGGCTGCTACGTGCTGCGCACCAATATCAAGGAATGGACTAACGACGATCTGTGGAAAACATACATGCAGCTCACTGAGGCTGAAGCTGCATTTCGGATCCACAAGACAGAGCTGTCTCTACGCTCAATCTGGCATCAACGCCCCGATCGAGTACAAGCGCATATACTCGTCTGTTTTCTGGCCTATGTCTTGTGGAAGACCTTGGAGCAATGGCAGATGCGCGCCGGCCTTGGCAATAGCCCGCGCACCATCTTGGACGAGCTGGGCGCTATCCAAAGCGTCGATGTCGTTCTCCCGATTGCTACAACTCCCAAACGCGACCTGCGGCTTCGCTGCGTCGTCCGCCCCGACCGCGCCCAGGCTGCGCTCCTCGACCGCCTCGGCCTACGGCTCCCCAAGCGTCTGCAGCCTTTACTGTCGGAAGGCAAAATGTAGTGCCAATTTTTCGACCTAACCTGCTGAAATCACTGATCCGCATGGCCTAACTGCGGAAGTTGGTTAGCGCCGACCTGTCATCCTTGTGGAAGGCGCCCCCTCCCCGGCGACCTCGGTGATGCGGGTAGTCGTCGTCGCGGTTACTTACTACTCACCACTGATCACCCCATTGTCCTCGATCTCGGACATTTCCCCATGAGCGGCGGATGCCTCTCCGGGATTGTCGTACTCTGTGTGCTGATTTTATAATGGCGGGATGATTGGTGAGAGGCTAGGGGACTATCGGATCGACAAGCTCATCTCTTATGGAGTGATATCAAGAGTATACCTGGCAACCTCTACCTTGTTCGATCTCCGAACTGCCATCAGAGTTTTTTCGCGGCAATTTTCGAACCAGAGCATCAGGCGTTACTTCAGAGAAGTACGGGACGTGGCCATGCTCGGTCACCGCGGAATCGTCGCCGTCCTTGACATCGGTATCGACGAGCGAGATCTAGCCTATCAGGTTATGGAATATCTCGACGGCGAGTCGCTGAGGATGCGGCTCAAACGCCAAGCGACTATACCCATCCCCAAAGCCATCCAGCTGTTTGACCATCTAGCGAGTGCACTGGAAGCCGCACACCAACAAGACATTGTGCACCTCGGTCTCACACCGGGCTCGGTCATGCTGGTCGAAGACCCATACCTGCAGTTTGGGGAACGGCCCAAAATCGTCGACTTCGGCATCGCCAATCTGGCCAATGAGGCGGCCAATACTTCGCCCGTGGCCACGACCAACGTTGTCATGGGCACGCCGTCGTACATGGCGCCCGAACAACGCCGCGGCGCAGGGGCCGTCGATCACCGCGCCGACCTCTATTCGCTCGGCTGCATCATGTTCCATGTTCTATGTGGCCGTCCACCGTTTGTCGGCGAAGGCATACAGCAGTTCGTGCAGCCACCATCCCCGCGCTCGATCGATCCGTCGCTCCCTGCCAGGCTGGATGCCCTGGTCTTGAAGCTCCTCGCCAAAGACCCGGCTGCCCGCCCTGCCACGGCCACTGAAATTCGGGCCGAGCTATCGACTTCTCGATCATGTCCGACTCGAGTACGGCTCGGGTCTGCCACGGCCACTGAAATTCGGGCCGAGCTATCGACTTCGCCGTGGGCAACCAGGCGACAGTTGGTCCGCCCTGCCACGGCCACCGAAATTCGGGCCGAGCTATCCGAAATGAACGCTGAATACTTAGGGCCTCGGGTCTGCGCGCCCGAACCCGAAGCCTCAGCGTTACTGTCAGGCTCAGAGACGACGGTGCTGTCTTCAAGGAGGTGGAGGCTACTGGCGGTCCTTCTCACACTTGTTAGCGGTACGCTGACGTTATGGTTCAGCCGCACCGCCGACCGTTCTGCGCGAAGACTCTGCACAGCTCCGTGGGAGGCGTGGCCAAGCGGCGCTAGCACCGAAGGCATTTTGTGCAGAAAGAGTCTGCAGGCGTTGGCGAGCTCAGCGCACGAGTTAAAGCGCCTTTGCGAGATACTCGGCGGTGAACTGCGCCCGACAAAGGATTCGGCTGAGTGTCTAGTGGCAGCAAATCTTGCGGAGTTTCAAGAGCAACCCGCTACGGTGTATTGCGATAGCGATGAGGGTAGTGAGACCCTAGCGACTGTGGAGCTCCGCGTCGAAGAACTCGAGTTTCAAGTTGAAGAACTCCTCGCATTCCAGGAAGCGGAAGCCAAATGGGGTGGCGTGGCAATGTTTTATTGGCAGTGGCAAATCGCTGGCTACGAGAGCAGACATGGTAAATCACGGCGCTTGGGCGGTTACTTGAATGAGCTGTTGAATGAGCAACAACCAGCTGCGAGTAGTCAGATCATTCGCCAGATCAAGGACACGTATGCTCTCTTTTGGCATCGAGTCTTCAAGAAACATGCTGATAAGAATGTTTTAGAGCATTTTGGTGACGGCGCGTACCTTCCTAAAGTTAGATGGGCGGCATGTGTCCGTCACCCGTGAATCATGACACGACGTTATAGGTATTGGTCCACTGTAGATGGTTTCTCCATAGCGATATTGCTCGGCACATTCGGCGTGGTATTGCTCTTCTTGTGCTGCTGGGCTGTCTACGATCCTTCGGTTCGCCGCTCGTTCGGTCTGCGGCAGGAATACGTAGCGCAGATCTTATCGTCGTACGCTCCACTAGTTGGTGCAACATTGTTGGGCTTTCGCGACGTGCTTTTCGGCGGCATCAGCATTGGAGCGTCCAAACGAACGTCGATCCCAATCTCGCAGGGGGGAGGAATCCTTTATGGCATCGCGTTCTTGGGTATCGGCTCCGCCGCCGCTGCTTTGATCTTTGTGAGCACAGATCCGCCCAAAATCCAGGCGCAGTGGCTCATTGGCGGCGTGGCCACACTTTGAGCAGCAACCCTTGGCGCGATCTTTAACAAATTCTTCCGAGTCTACGCAGCCGCATCCAGAAGCGACGGCAGGGAGACATCTCGACAACGGATATAGTCAATACCCTGGGTATTCTCCGTCAACTCAGCTCTTACCGCCAATAAAAATATTGAGGATTACCGCTGGGTTAGGGTTGTTATCAGTTGGGGATGTGCAATCAAAATGCACCTCCTCGCGTGCAGACCCGTGCAGGCTCGCAACTCCAGCCGCTCGCTCTCCGCTGTCCGCCGCAGCGTGCTCAAGCGGCCCTGAACCCTCAGCAGGCTTGTATCCAGGCCAGTAGCCTCTACGGGCCTCGGGGGGTGCCTGGCACCTCGAGGGGGTGCCCTCGGGGGGTGCCTGGCACCTCGGGGGGGGCCGAGCTGGGCCAGACCAGTCTTACCGCCGTGAGTGGGAACTGCAGTAGCACCGCAGCCGCCGGTCTCGGGTACCAGCGCGTTGCCACCGGCGATCTCGATGAGGTGCTGTACGCCGAAGTCCAAGGGGCGCAGACTGAGGGGGTCGATCCGCAGGCCAAGTGTCAGGCTCTACACCAGCATGTGATCGGGTACGCGCTCTACTGGCCGGCACCGCTGCGGAGTGCGAAGCCGGGGGAGGCGAATTCGCTGCCGTTTGATCAGACCTAACGGTGGACCCGAATGATCCAGTTGACACTAACGTTGATGGGGCGGGTCTCGTTTCCCCCGGCGGCGGAAGTGTGATGGCCGCCCCGGAGGTGGTGCTCACCTGAATGCGTAACGGTGCTGTCGACCCCATCAACATTATTATCATAAACCATCCGCGTGTATTCGTGGTGATGACGGCGAAAGCTATCAGATTGCAAGGAGCCGACAGCATCGCCGCGAGCACCACCAGGCATTGCTTCGACGCGAGACTCGGCGTCCGGATCGTTTCCTGCGCCATGATCAACGCCGCGTAGGAAGCGGCCACGAAGGTCTGGCAGGTTAAATGTGGTCATATCGTCGCCCGAGCCATGGAGCGTACCGATGACAGCAAACAGCTCCGCGTATTGGTCACGCGACAATTCGCGACCGTCGCAGAGCATCCACCCTGCCGGCGCTACCTCCCCTGCAAACGCAGCGAGAACCCCCACGGGTGCGGTGGCATTCTTGCCTGGGCTGCCAGCCGGCCCCTGACAATCCTGAACATCACATCGGCCGTCTCCGTTGACGTCCTCGCTCTCGAGATCACAGATGGCGTTTAGTGTGGTGTCCCAGCAGCTGACAAATCGCACCGGCACGGGAGCGTCATCACCGTAATAGCAGCCACATAACGTGGCGATTGTTGCAATACCAAGGAGCGTCCGACAGGAGTGGTTGCTATCCGCGTTCGCTGTGTTGCTTTTCCTCATGATTCGAATATTTAAAAAGGAAAAGCAATGTAGGTGTCTATTTCGGGACATTTCGCGCGGCAGTTTTTGCGGCCCTGGCCCTGCCGCCTCGGGAGGGTGCCAGGCACCTCGAGCCCGCACCTCGAGCCCGGGGGAATGCCTTAGATAGCCCCATATATAGTCATTAATGCTACTTAGCCCCTAGGCGCATTCAGGTCGAACCTATCCGAGTTATCGGAGCAATGTGCTCAAAACCATGAAGTTATTTTTGCGTGAGCCCCAGCTGAAATCTCAAGTTCTCTACGAATGGGCAAAAGGTGCGATGTCGTAGCCATCCTCAGTATAGCGTGCATTGACGAGTTCTCTCGATCCGTTCGCCGCAACTGCAATACGTACGTCTGGCCCCACAGCACTCATGTCCTCCGGCGCCGGCCAATAGATGGTCATTCCGAGCAGTCGCGAAAGCTCGGTAGCGCGCGGTTCGAGTTCCTGCCATGCAGATAGCGAAAGCTCGATCATCGCTACTGCCGCTGGAGAACCCTCGAGCGGCAACACTTCTAGCTTCACGTTGATGTCGTGCCGCAGCGCAGCGCAGATGGCTTCGACTACCGTCTCGGCGGTGATCGCGTGCGAAAATATCAACTCGACTTCAGATGTCACGTCAATAGTCACATTGGTCGCCGACGTGGGTCGCGCGCCGCCGAGCCGCTCTCCAGGAGAGAGCCAGCGCAGAACATCATCGCGCTCGTATGGAGGCGCCGTCGCCAGCGCCGCAAGCAGCGACTGCCAATAGTCACCACCATGTTCACGAATAGCCTTGGCGCCAAAATAGCCTGTCGGCAGGCTGCCGGCCCGCGAGTCGTGGCCGAGATGCGAGGTGACGGCGGCGATTGCTTCAGCCCGCAGGTCCACATCTTCCCTGGCGCGGCGCGCGAGCTCGGCAATTGCATGCAGCTGCCGCAACGTCGGAACATCGGCATTTGCGTACTCGATCAATGCCTCCAGCGATGCATCGGCTAGATCCTCTGGGCGGAATATCCTGCTCATTGTTTGACTTTGTTGCCCTTGCCGACGAGGTGCGGCATGAAGATGTTCTGCCATTCTTTGAGGCGCAGCGCCTCAAGTTCTTTGATGAGCGCCTTATCGCCGTTGCGCCGCGCGAGCGCAATCTCTTGGGCATAGGCGCGGCTCTCAAACCACCAGCGGATATTCGGCTGATAGAGTCTTTCCGCACCGGGAAAGCCCTTCGCCGCGTCGTCGAGAAAGTGCTGCATCTCGTGAAGAATGGCGCTCCACGAGGCGTCCGGATCGAGCATCATCTGACCGGGTCTCCCCGGCGTCGAGTTGGGCTGGTATGCCAGGGCATCGGGGCGCCGGATCACTTCCACACCCGCTTTCTCGAGCTTGGCGATGGTCTGTGCCAGCTGCTCGGGATGTGATTCGCTCGCCGGGCCATAGCGAGCGTAGGCCGGATCGCCCTTCTTGTCCGGCCACGGCTTTTCGGTCTTGGGCTTTTCCGGTTTTGGTTTGCCGGTTTTGGGCTCTTCAGTCTTGGGTTTTTCTGCCTTCGGTTTTTCGGTCTTGGGCTTTACTGCCTTGGGCCGCTCGGTCTTGGGCTTTTCCGATCTCGGCTTGCCGGTCTTGGGCTGCTCGATCTTGGCTCCTTTGCCCGAGGACTTACTGCGACCGAACCATCGTCCAAAGCGCCCTTTGATCTTACCCTTGAACGGTAGAAGCAAGAGGACGATGTTCATGATGGACTCTCCGGCATGGCTGCCGCGCTCAAACGCCGTGAGTGTGTCGTCGGTGATCGCCGTGTATAGCCCCTTGACGATGTCGACGATCATCGTGATCAGGCCGTAGACCAGAACCGCGACGACAGCGATCGCGAGAACCGCGACGACGACGAGGGCGATGATGCCGACGATCAGGCCCGCGAGACTCGAGCCGAGGAACACAGCGAGAGCGACAAACAGGATCGCGAGGGCCGCGATCACCGCGGCCAGGATGGCTACGAGTGCGACGACGAGCAGGACGAGGCCGACAACGAACTTGAAGATCGCCTTTAGGGCGCCCCATAGCGCTCCAGCGATGCCGAGGAGACCACGCAACAACCAGTGGCGCTGGAGATCCTTGGCCTTGGCGTCGATGCGTTTGGTGAGGTCTGCGAGGGCCTCGGCCTGGGGCCCAATGCAATGACCGGCGCGCTCGTCGATCTGTCCCCTGGCCTCGGTCACGAGCTTGAGCCACTCCGAGTCGGCCGAGTTCACCGCTTGGTCGAGCTTGCCAACGAGTTGGGTCACCGTGGAGGTCATCGAAGTCTTGCTCTTCTCCACGATGGTTCCGAGCTGACCCTCAAGTTTGGTGACCACTTTGTCGACGCCCTCGGTCGCCTTGCCGACCAGCTGGGCGGACGATCGCAAGAACGCCCCACCGAGGCGCTTCGCGCCGACGACGACTCGGTTGGCGAGCTCCGTGAGGTCTTTTCCCATGACCTCGACCTGCCGACCGATCTCGGCATTGATGTCGCCCGTCGCTGTCGCCGTGTCGACCGCGATGCCGGTGAGGAGCATCTCGGCCTCCTTGGAGTTTTCGCTCCCCGAGACCTCCCCGACCGTGTCCTGAACGACTTCGTTGATCGTCGCAATGACCTCTTGTCCGACGTCGCGAAGCGCGCCGGTCGCCTTGCTGACTATTTCGGTCATTGCCGGCGCGAGCTGCTTCTCAATGCGGCTGAGACGATCGATTGCCCCGGTCTTGAGCTTGATGAGCTCACCGCTTGCAGCGCCGACGGTCTTATCGACCTGCTTGTAGGCCTCGCGCGTCGGCTCGGCCAGCCAGCCCTTGGCGTCGTCGTGAAACTTTTGCAGCTCTGCGCGCACCTTGGGCGTCTCGGTATCGAGTTTGGCCTGTGCATCGCCGATTTGGCCGCGAATCTCTCCCGCCATCGAGCGCCCGTCGGCTTCGATCTTGCTCTTGGCCTCGCGGCCCGTCTTGCGCAACTTGTCGGCGACTTGCCTGGCCATCTTGCGCGCGACTCGCGCAATTTCGTCAGCATTGCGCTTGGCGTTGCGATACTGCGACGCTTTCGATTCGCCGATCGCTGCGGCCTTCCCGGCGTTGGATTCGCTCGTGGACAAAACCTCCGCCGCTTTGGTTTTGGCGTGATCTTCGATCTCTTGGGCCCGCGCTTCACCCTTGGTGCGCAGTAGCACCTTACGCTCGCCGACAGCCTCGCCCAGTGTTTTGAGCGCTGCCGCGAGCGTGCTCGCGAGGTCGCCCTCGGCCTTGCTCTTATTCTCCCTAATCGTCCTTTTACGCTCGGCCCGAAGCGTCTGAAGTTCGGACTGTCGGGTGCGAAACTCGCTCATGATCCCTACGCGAGCCCCGGCAAGGGCCTGGGTGGCCTTGCTCCGCGCGGCCCTCGCGAGCGTCGTCAGCCGAGAGATCCCGCTGTCGACGGCACCGACGACGGATTGCGCGTGCCCCTGCATGGAAGTGCGAAATCCGTCCACCGGCGCACGCACCTTCTCCGGGAGATCGCCGGTCGACAGGTCGATCTCTGCCGACAACCCGCTCGCACCCTCTGACTGGAGGTCTTCGGCATCGCCCGGAGCGCCACCGCGGTCTTTGTCGTCCGTTGCCTGGGCATCGCCTTGCAGATCTCCCGCGTCGCCCTGTTCATCGGTTTGCGCGTCGCCCTGTTCATCGGTTTGCGCGTCGCCCTGTTCATCGGTTTGCGCGTCGCCTTGGATGTCGCCGCTGTCCTCGTTGTCTCCTTGCTTCCTGTCTGACGTTTTGTTGTCGCCGCTGGCGTCGTTGTTGTCCGCGGACTCATTCGACGCACCTTTCTCCGGATCAGCATTGCCACTTCCGTCGCTTTTGTTTGGCCCATCCTTGCCACCCTGATCTTCTTTATGGTTCTGACCTCCCTCGTTGCGATCGCCGTCTTGGTAGGCCTGGAGGGCCCCGTGTGGCGCAGCGAGTCTGAGAGACGCGCGGCGACCGGCGAGGACATTTGTCGCCGCCTGGTCGGCTTCTGCCTCAAGAGCCACCCGATCCCCCACAGTGCCAGTATGAGACTGCTGGACGACATGGGCTAGCTCGTGACTCAGCAGCCAAACGCCACGCTCTGACCCGGGCGAGAAACGGCCTGGTGCGAAGTGGATATCGCGGCCTTCGGTCACCGCGTGGGTGGCGCCGCCGGCTTTGCTGCTGTTTGCGTGCACTCGCACGTCGGCAAAGTCGTGGCCAAACGCTGACTCCATGCGAACTCTAATCGCTCGCGGCAGGCGCCTTAGCCTCGATTCCGGCGACGATGCACCTGCATTGTTGTGTCGCCCGAGTTGCTCGGCCCGGGTGTCCTGATGGCCACGGGGCCTGCCAACCATCTGTTTCGAGATGGCTTCCCAGTAGTGTTCATAGGAAATGTCGCCCTGCTGGACACGCCGGAGAAGCTCGACCGGCGTTTGCTCGGCTGGCACAGGCAATTCGCTCTCCGTCTGCTCAGATTGAGATGCCCCCAGGGAAAAGACGTCGAACCAGCCTGGACGAGGCTCTGGTACAGCGGGGCCCGATGGATCCGTTGCGACATCGCCGGGCAACTCTTGATCCAGCGCGCCATTATTCTCCCCTCGTACCTCGTTATTGGCAATTATGGCTCGAATTTCGGAATATCCCGGAAAATCGGCCGATGCCTGCGGCTGGGCTCGACGGCTCTTTTTCTGTTCTTCCGCGACGGCCAGTGTTCGGGGGCGCTTGCCTGGTTCCATACCCAGAGTCGGTGCGCGCCACGGCGCCGGGCAGCCGTAGATCCTTTCCACCAACGTCTTTTTGGACCAACTCCTCGAATCGATTCTCGATGTCCTCCCGGCTGGCCCGAGTCCCCAGCGAGTCGATAACTTCGCAGCAAAGCTCGTCCGCCTCCTCCACGGATAATCTATATTCTGCCGCGAGGTGACCAACGACGTCTGCCGCCCAGTACTCATTCCATGCGTCTCGTCTGTGGTCATAACCCACGGCTTCGCTCTCCCAGTCGGGTTTGTATCACGCGAAAAGTCTGAGCTACAAGCTCGGTAGCAGCGTGTCAGGACCAGCTTTTGGGCTGTGGCATACCACAATCAGCTTCAGGTAGATGTTGTCGTCGTGGCTGGAGCTGACCGGGGAGCACCTGTTGGACAACGCCCGATATAAAAAGATCATCACAAACCATGAGGCCATCGAGAACTTCTTCGTCGATAGGTTCCTCGATGCCCATAAGAAGGCCCGCAAGCGGATTATCTTGGACTTGGATGCCACCGATGATCCTGTTCACGGCAAACAGGAAGGCCGATTCTTCCACGGCTATTACGATCAATATTGCTACCTGCCGCTATACATCTTCTGCGGCGACTTCCTGCTGAGCGCCAAACTGCGCACTGCCGACATCGATGGGGCGGCTGGTCGTGTCGGCGAACTCAAACGTATCGTGGCCCGAATTCGGCACCGCTGGCCCAAGGTCGAAATCACGATTCGCGGCGATTCGGGCTTCGCCCGCGATGAAATCATGTCCTGGTGCGAAGTCAACAAAGTCAAATACGTCTTGGGTCTGGCAAAGAATAGTCGCCTGATGTCCGCCATCGAAAGCGAGATGGACAAAGCCCGCCAACGCTGCGAAGCCAGGGAAATCGGGCCAGGTCCGCTCATTATTCATGCTCCACACGAGGCGACACTGCTCTCGGAAGCTCTTGGTGGCATCCTCCACTGACCGTCTGTTCAGAATGGCTGGGTCTGCTGAGCGATCTGGAGCTTGGTTTTGATGCTCAGTTGCCAGCCTGGTGAGAAATCCCGGCTAACTCCGCGGTAATCCTCCATATTTTCATCGGCGTTCAAAGATAAGTATGGACAGACGTTGGCGTTCTATGCAACGCCAGAAAGTTACCGCCCGAGCGCGCTGAACCTCCGCCACGCCCTGGTCGCTGTGGACCGGCTGTGCAAGCTGGAGGGCCTGTACATGGTCCAAATCGAGGGCGCGGTGAAGCTCGATGCCCGGGTCCATGCACTGCTCGCCGGGCTGAATCTGACGCCACAGGAGCGCAGCAGCCTCCTGCCATCTCGCGGTTGCCACCATCGGGCCTCCCGTTCACGATGAGCTCGATATACACAATGTCCTGCAATACTGCATGTTTTCATCGGCGCTCAAAGATGACTCGGCACTCTATGCCGCCACCTGCTCTTGGCGGGTCACGCTCCTCGACCGCTACGACGTTGACGCGTCAGTTGGTGTTTCTTAAATGCCGAGTTTTGGTCAATGAAGTTTTTGAATGCTTGGACATCTTTACAGATCATCAACACCGTTTTGAAATTTACATGAGGGTAAGCGCGCTCCTCGGATGCCTGCTCAAAATTGAGCAACCTGTAAAACTTAACGTGCTCCGCTCTGACTCCAGCAACAAGATATTTGGCGTCGTTGTCATCAATGCTATCGGTAATATTCTTGTATATGCTAAATCGCGCTTGTGCCCCACCCCTTTTCCGGAAAGCCGGATCGACGACAAATTTATTGGCTTCAATGATGGTGTCGGCTAAGCCAATACTATCTTTGATCTCGTTGATAAACACGTCAAACACGGGTATATCGTACTCTTTTCCTGGTTGATATGTGCAGGAGCGTATTGAGCCGATAGCTGTGCCTTCATAATACGTAAGATACGATTGACAATTGGGCTTGAGGTCAAACTCATCCCGAAATATTTTGGCATCGTTTTTTTCAATATAGTCATCGGCCGAGTAGCTCAGATAGCGCATGGCAAACACCCTGTGCAGCAGGGGTCCGGGTGCCGGAATACTGTAGTAATGTCCACGTTTCCTTAACGGATGTACGCGAGGTTCGGTGCGTGCAATCAATTTTTCTCGATTTCGATTTGAGCAGGGACTCGTCATTTGGGATAGGGCGCGGTGCCAGCGGGGAGTCGCTGGGGGTGTTACGCGGGCGGACCCTCACCGGCGACAGCGTGTAGCTCTGTGCTGCAGCTTCGATGTCCTCTGCACAGTCTGCCCTGCTCCGCCATTGTATGAAAAGTGACCCCCGAGGCTGGCCCGGTCGCCCAGTCTCCTCGCGGTGTCCTCATTCAAGGACAATTTTTGAAGACCTCGAGCCAGTGCTGCTAGTATGTGCAGCCGCAGTGTAGCAACAGGAGTCAGACTTGTGCAACGACCCCCAGGCGACCAATTTGAGGGTCAACTGGCCCGGCTCTTGATGTTCTCGACAGCGAGGGCAATACCAGCGATCCAATCGATATCATCATCCGCGATCGCCACTACACTCCGCCAGTACTGGGCCAGGGTGGCTATGCCTATATTCTGGCCGAAGCCGTGTATGCAGTGTTTGAGGTCAATCAGACCATCAAGGTCCACACCCTGGACTATGCAGCTGACAAGATCGCGTCTGTGCGCCAATTACAGCGAACCTCGGTCGCCATGGTCAGTTCCGGCAAGATAGTGCCAGAGCGTCCACTCTTCGACATCGTGGGCGGGATCCTGGCCCGCGGCGCGGATTGGACAGACGGCCTCGGTGATGCGTTTCTCCAGCATTGGGACAAACTCGATGGCGACCAGCACCGGCGCATCGACTGCAGCTGCGCCCTGGCCGACGGATGCTTCGATCGGTTCTCCCCGCCACCCACGGCGGCCTGCTCGGCCAGCTCAATAGCATGGGCACGGTCCCGGCAGTGGACTGGCATCGCTACGCTGCAATCTTCGAATGATCCGGCGACCGAGGGCAGTTGCCAAAACTATCGGCCCGGTGATACCCGATCGGCGCACGGAATCTGCCGGTTCGGGTACACTCGCAGCGGCGCAACGTATCGGCCGCCCGGCGGTCTCGAAACGAACCGATCACGCGACCTGTTTTACCGTATGGGGAGTTCATGAAGAAGACACTGGCCATCGCCGCTTTTATCCTGCTCTGGTTCGCCGCGTCGGTCGCAGCGCAGAACGCGCGGCGACCGGCAAAACAGCCCAGGACCGTGACCATCGGAGTGGTCGCCGACGGTCCGTGGCCGGGCAACGATGAGATTTTTCCGGTCATCATGCAGGAGATCGTCGATTTGACCCGGGGTGAATTCGACGTGCGCTTTTCCCTGGAAAAAGGCGGTATTGCCGACTGGACCCCGACCGGTATCAACAACGCGCTCGACCGGGCGCTGGGCGACCAGGAGGTCGACATTGTCCTGGCCCTGGGCGTCTTGGCCGCCAATGAAGTCGGCCGGCGCGCTCGCCTGCCCAAACCGGTGCTGGCGCCGATTGTCATCGACGCCGTGCTGCAGGGCTTGCCGCTGAAAAATGGCCGGAGCGGGCGCAAAAACTTCAGCTATCTGACCGTGCCGTGGAGCTTCGACCGCGACCTCAAGGCATTTCGCGAGATCACTCATTTCAACAATGTGGTGGTACTGGCCGGCAACGTCTTTCTCGACGCTATCCCGGGTCTCAAAGACCGCATCCTCGACAGCGCCAGGCGCGTCGGTGTCTCGGTCACCCTGATCCCGGTCGGCGACTCGACCGACCAGGCGCTGGCTCAGATCGCACCCGATACCACGGCAGTCTATATCACTCCGCTACTCCAGCTCTCCAATGCAGAGTTCGACAAACTGGCCGCTGGCCTTGTCGCGCGCAAGCTGCCCAGCTTTTCGCAACTGGGCCGCCGCGAAGTCGAACGCGGTATCATGGCTGGTATCCGACCGGACTCCAACTTCACCCAGCTGGGCCGCCGTCTGGCCATCAACGTTCAGCGCATTCTTCTGGGCGATGACCCGAGCCGATTTACGGTTTCTCTCAAGCTGGCCGAAAAACTGGTCATTAACATGGCCACAGCCAGAGCGATCGAAGTGTGGCCGAGCTGGGTCGTCCTCACCGAAGCCGAGCTGTTAAACCAGGCCCGGGACCAGGTCGCACGCACGGTCAGTCTGGTCGGCGTCATCGAACAGGCGATCGAGGGCAATGTGGACCTGGCCGCCGCTCGCCAGGTCCTGGTCGCGGGCAATGAAGAGATCCGCAGCGCCCGGGCCAATCTGCTGCCCCAGGTCGATCTCTCGTCCACCGCCCGCCTGATCGATGCCAACAGCGCACAGGACTCCCGCGGCGCCCAGCCGGAATTTTTGTGGAATGGCTCGCTCACCGTGAGCCAGATCGTGTGGTCCGAAACGGCCCTGGCCGCCCTGTCAGCGCAAAAACACCTGCAGCGCTCGCGCCGCGAGGAATACCAGGTCACCGAGCTCGACGTGGTGCGGACCGCTGCCGTGGCCTATCTCGATGTTCTGCGGGCCAAGACGCTCGAACGAATCCAGCAGGACAATCTCAAGGTCACCCGACAGAATCTCGATCTAGCGCGTACCCGGCTCAATGTCGGCACCGCCAACCGCGCCGAGGTGTATCGCTGGGAGTCGCAGATCGCCAACGACCGCAAGTCGGTCATCGAAGCCTCGGCCGGGCGCAATGTCGCCGAGATTCAGCTCAATCGCATCCTCGGCCGGCCGATGGAAGAGCCCTACCTCACCGAAGAGACCGCCATCGATGATCCGGCCCTGTTGACCGGCCAGAAACAACTCGTTCGCTTTTTGCGCGACCCCTGGATCTTTCGGGTATTTCGGCAGTTCATGATCCGGGAAGCAGTCGGGCGAGCACCCGAGCTAAAGCAACTGGACGCCGCGATCGCTGTGCAAGAGCGAGTGCTCACCTCGTCCAGGCGGTCGCACTGGTCACCCACAGTGGCCGTACAGGGATCGGCCAATCAACGGATTTGGCGCGCCGGAGAGGGATCCGACCCCAATGCCATGCTCCCGCCCGAGCAGCAGAGCAACGATGCCAGCTTCACCTGGTCGGTCGGCCTGTCGGTCTCCCTGCCGCTTTTTTCCGGCGGCGCCACCTCGGCCGAGATCCGCAAGGCCGAGGCCGAATTGAGCCAGCTGCGCCTTCAGCGCCGCGCTGTGCGCGACGCAGTGGCCCAGCGAATCGGCTCGGCCCTGCACATTGTGGGCTCGTCGTACGCAGGCATTCATCTGTCCCGACAATCGGCCGAGGCCGCGGCCAAGAACCTCGAAATCGTCACCGAGGCGTACAGCCAGGGCGCATTGTCGATCATCGACCTGATCGACGCGCAAAATGCCGCGCTGGTGTCAGAACAGGTCGCGGCCAATGCGGTATACGATTTTTTGATCGACTGGATGGACGTGCAGCGCGCCGTGGGTCAATTCGACGTGCTCATGGACAAAAGCGCACGGGCCGACTTTTTTCGCCGCGCCAATACCTACCTGAGCGCAGCGCGGTCGAGCCCCGCGGCAGGCCAGCCAGCCGCGACTCCGGCGACAGAACCAGCCGAAACACCAGCCAAAGGACCAAGAGGGCAGAATCGAAACTGATCGGGCGCCCGAGCAGACGACCGATCGGCCGACCAAGGCAGGAGACCTCATGCACGACTTCACCCACAATCGCCATGTCCGATATTTGCAATGGGCCGTTCTCGGAACATTCTTCGCCGCCGGGTGCGAAGAGGCCAAAAAGACCTCCGTGCCGCCGCTCAGGCCAGTCAAGTACCAGGTCGTCCAGCAGAGCGGCGGGGTCAGGACCCACGTGTTTTCGGGCGAGACATCGGCTGGCGTCGAGTCACGACTCAGTTTCAAAGTTGCGGGGACCATCGAAACCATCGCGGTCAAGGTCGGCGACAGGGTCACAAAGGGCCAGCTCATCGCCGAACTCGATAAGACCGACTACCAGCTTCAGGTCCAGCAAGCCCGGGCCTCCCTGACCAGCGCCCGGGCACAGCGGCGCAACGCCGAAGCCACCTACCAGCGAGTCGAGCGCATGTACGAGACCGAAAGTGCGTCGCGCAGCGATCTCGACGCGGCGCGGGCCGGATTTCAGACTGCACGGGCCAACGTCAATGCAGCTGGCAAGCAAGTCGAATTGGCCAGGCAGCAATTGAGTTACACCCGTCTGGTCGCCCCGGTGGACGGTTCCATTGCCCAGGTTCCGGTCGAGCGCAACGAAAACACCTCACCTGGCCAGCCGGTCGTGGTTCTCACATCGGGTGATCGGCCCAAGGTCACCGTACTCGTGGCCGACAAATACATCCGCGAAGTTCAGACCGGTGCGACGGTCAAGGTGCGTTTTCCCGACCTGCCGGGCCGAGAATTTGCCGCTGTGGTGTCCGAAGTGTCGCCGACCTCGAGCGGCAGTGGAGCCTCGGTGACCGCCCTGGTCAGCGACGGCCAGAACGACGTCCGACCCGGCATGTCGGCCGATGTCGAGTTCACTTTTGGCTCCAGGGACGACAAGCTGCGCTATGTCGTGCCCCCGGCCGCAGTCGGTCAGGACCGAGACGGCGAGTTCGTGTACCTGATCCAGCGCAAGAGTCCGGGACTCGGCGTGATCAAACGGACTGCGATCACCATTGACCCCGAGCCCACAGCCGACGGCATCGAGATTCTCGAGGGCATCAAGGCCGGTGACCTGGTCGTCACCGCCGGACTCACCCGTATCACCGATGGATTGGACGTCAAGGTAGCCGAGAAAAAAAATCCATGATCACGCGACGAGCCATTCAGAACAACCGGGTCACCGCGGTGATCTTGCTCAGTCTGTTTTTCGCAGGACTGGGCGCATATGCTTCTCTGCCGCGGGCACTGGACCCGGGCTTCCTCATCCGCGCAGCTCAGATCATGACCATTTTCCCCGGGGCCAGCCCCGAGCGGGTCGAGCAGCTGGTCACCGACAAGATCGAAAAAGTGGTGCAAGAGCTGCCCGAACTCGACTTTGTGTCCAGCACGTCCAAGACCGGCGTGTCCATCGTGGTGGCCAATATCCAGGAGAAGTACACCAATATGCGGCCGATCTGGGACAAGCTGCGCCGCAAGGTGGACGATGTCCGGGATTCGTTGCCCGCCGATGTTATCGGTCCCAACGTCAATGACGAATTTGGCGAGACCTACGGCATTGTCCTGACCATCACCGGCGATGGATTCAGTCCGGCCGAGATCAAGGAAGTTGCCGATGAAGTGCGCGACGAGCTCTTGCTCATTCACGAGGTGTCCAAGGTCGAGGTTCTCGGAGTCCAGGAAGAGCGCATTTTTATCGAGTACGACAATGCTCGCCTGGCTCGTCTGGGCCTGTCGCCCGGTCAGTTGCAGGGGGTCATCGCCAGTCGCAACATCATCATCCCAGGCGGCCAGATCGCCATGGGCGAGGTCAAAAAGCCAAACGGCGTGGTCGATACCAGTGCCGAAGGCGCGGCCAAGCTGAGCCTCGAGCCGACCGGCAATTTCGAGTCGGTCGAGGACTTGCGGCGCACTGTGGTGTCGCTGCCGGGCACGCAGCAGCTGACCTATCTCGGCGACATCGTCGACATCTACCGCGGTTATGTCGACCCGCCCGAGCGCCAGTTGCGCACCAATGGCGTGGTATCGCTCGGTTTGGCGATTTCGCTGCGCGAAGGTGGCAACATCATCACGCTCGGTCAAAAGGTCGAGGCGCTTCTGGCCACTCTACCGCCCCAGTATCCCCACGGCATCGATTTTCACGTCATTGCGTTTGAGCCGACCCGGGTCGAACTCAAAGTCGACGAATTCGTCGGCAATGTGCTGCAAAGTGTGCTCATCGTTCTGGCCGTCATGTTGGTCGCCCTGGGCTTGCGTACCGGCCTTCTGGTCGCCAGCCTGATTCCTACCACCATGGTGATCACCCTTCTGCTCATGCAGGCATTCGACATCGGGCTCGATCAGATATCCCTGGCCGCGCTGATCATCGCGCTGGGCATGCTGGTGGACAATGCCATTGTCATGACCGAGTCGATCCTGGTCCAGATGCGCCAGGGCAAGGCGGCGATCGAGGCCGCGGTGGCTTCGGCCCGCGAGCTGAGAATTCCGCTTTTGACCTCGTCGTTGACCACGGCTGCCGCGTTTTTGCCCATCTATCTCGCCGAATCGGCGGTTGGCGAATATACCAATCCGCTGTTCAAGGTGGTTTCGATCGCGCTTTTGGTGTCGTGGGGCCTGGCGCTCACCATGACGCCGCTTTTGTGTACGATCTTCTTCAAGGCCGAGACGCTAAAGCACGGCACGACCGGGCTGCTCGGCTGGATCGTGAGCCTGATCGGCCGGGCTCGCCGGGCCACCGACCCCGACCGCGGCGCCGATGCCGCGCCTTCCGATCCGTTTGATACCGGGTTTTATCGCTTTTACCGCTATACGCTCGGCCTGCTCTTACGCTGCAAGTTTGTCACCCTGGGTGTGGCAGTGGCCGTATTTGTCGTGGCCATGTTCGGCTTTCGCTACGTTCCTCAGCTATTTTTCCCCAACATTGCCGAACCCCAGTTTACGGCCGAATTCCGTCTGCCGCTGGGCACGCCGATCGAGCGGACCGCGCAGATGGCGACCGAGATCGAGGGATTCATGCGGGACAACTTCATGGTCGGCGAGGAGCGAAGCGAGGGCATTGTCGACTGGACGACATTTATTGGCGAGGGGGCGCCGCGTTTTGTCCTGTCTTATAATCCCGAGCCGCCCTCGCCCGAGTTTGCCATGATGATCGTCAATACCACGTCGCCGGCGGTGAATCTGGACATCATGGCGGCTGTGCGCACGTTTGCCTTTGAGCGTTTTCCAGATATCGACAGCAAACTGGCCGAGCAGGCGGCCGGGCCACCGGTTATTTATCCCATCGAGGTGCGTCTGTCGGGCAAGGACACCGGCGAATTATTTGCCCTGGTCGAAAAGGTCAAGGCCAAGCTGCGCACCTTGCCCGGAACCACGGGTATCATCGACGACTGGGGGGTGCGGACCAAGAAACTGGTCATCGACGTCAATCAGGCCAGCGCGTTTCGCGCCGGGGTGACCAACCAGGACATTGCGGTGTCTCTTTTGACCAATGTGAGCGGCCTTGAAACCTCCCAGTATCGCGAGGAAGACCGGGTCATTCCCATCACGTTGCGAGCCAAGGCCGAGGACCGGGAGGACTTTGGTCGGCTCGAGAGTCTGGCCGTGTACGCCCAGGCGACCGGCCGCAATGTGCCGCTCAAGCAGGTTGCCGACACGCAGATCGAATTCGAGCCGTCCAAGGTGCACCGGCGCAACCGACTTCGCACCGTGACGGTAAAGGCCCAGCTCGAGCTCGGGGTAACCGCATCAGAGGTCAACGCCCAGCTGATTCCCTGGCTCGACCGTGAAAAAGAGACCTGGGGCCTGGGTTATCGCTACGAGCTGGGCGGCGAGTATGAAACCTCGGGCAAGGCCAATCAGTCGATTGGCGAGCAGATGCCCATTGCCGGATTCATCATTTTGATTCTTCTGGTGGTTCAATTCAACTCGATACGGCGCACCTTGATCATTCTCTTCACCATTCCGATGGCTTTGATCGGCGTGGTATTTGGCCTCCTGGTCGCCCAGTCCTATTTTGGGTTTATGACCCTATTGGGTGTGGTATCTCTGGCCGGTATTGTCATCAACAATGCGATTGTATTGCTCGAGCGCATCAAGCTGGAAATCGAGGAGACCGGGCTCGAGCCGCGCGAGGCCGTTGTCGAGGCCGCGCAGCGCCGACTGCGGCCGATTTTGTTGACCACGGCGACCACGGTTGGCGGCCTGATCCCGCTGTGGCTGGGCGGCGGCGCCATGTTTGAACCCATGGCCATCGCCATCCTGTTTGGTCTCTTGTTCTCCACCCTGCTCACCCTCGGCGTGGTGCCCACTCTCTACGCCATCCTGTTCCGCGTGTCGTATCGGTAGAGAGGGCGTCAGGAAGCCGATGAGCTGTACGAGGCCGCGGCGGTCGAAGCGGTGTTCAAGCGCCTGGCTGGGCTCGCCTGCTCGCTGCTGCGGCACTATGCGACGGCGATCCCGCTCCTGGTCGACGAGCACCTGCCGCAAGGCATGTCGCCGGACACAGCCTCGCGCATCAAGGCCGAGGTCTCGCGCCACGCCCTGGCTATGGTCGAGCGCGATATCGGCGTCCTCGCCGGGCAGACTATCGGCAAGTCGTAGTTCGGCCGACCGCGCGCTCTGGATCGTCGTAGACTCACCAAAAACACACGAATTTTGGCGAGTTACAGCGGCGCGCCTGTACGTTTTGGCTTGATAGAAAAAACCACAGCGATAGGCTTAGCGTATGAGCACGAGCCCTCAGATAGCGTCAGTTGGCGAGGAGTTTCCCGACGAGCTGCCCGAGCACCACGAACTCATCTGTGGCAGACTCGTGCGCAAGGCGTTGGCAAGCAACGAACACGGTTTGGTCCAGCAACGACTGGGTTTCTTTCTCATGCCGTTTGACGGCCGAAAAAGCACGCCAGGCGGGTGGTGGACTTCCCTTTGCCCCGGCATCGTGCTCACTCCCCACTTGCGACAGTCCGATCCGGACTCGCATTGGTATGAACCGGATGTGGCGGCATGGAAGATTGCCGTAGTTCCTGAGCGACCGAGAGGCGCTCGGATCCAAGTTTGGCCACAGTGGGTATGCGAGGTGCTATCACGGTCCACCGCTGATAGAGACAAAGGCGTCAAGTTGGACACCTACCATCGTGCCCACCTCGATCACTATTGGCTCGTCGACCCGGAGAAGCAGACCCTGACGGTACTGGCCTGGGCCGAGGACGGCTACCAAACGATTCTCACCGCTGACCCTGGCAACCGCGTTCGCGCCGAACCGTTTGCCGAGCGCGAGTTGGATTTGGACTGGCTGTTCGAGTTTGAATAGCCGACGCTGCCCGCCGGCACGACCAGGCCGGGCCGCCTCCAGCTCGTCGTTGGCGGGAATGTTAGTTCTTCACGTAATCAGCTCCGTGTAATTGCTAACACGCGACGGGGTCTTGCCAGAGGACATGGTGCTACTGCAAAGGCCAGCCAGCGGATGAAGGTGTCGGCCAGCGCGGTCGGGCTTTTCGAGACTTGCCACGTGGGGGAGACTCATGGCAGTCTCACTTTCCTGTCTGTGCTTTATCTCGTTGTATGGGGAGTTTTGGCCTGCGGCGGGGTCGCCGTGCTTGTAGGGATTCTCCGCCTACTCGGCCGCCAATGCAGAGTTCCTCTATTCTCCAGTGAACGACGGTCGCGATCAAGGTGGATGAGCGTGCGGCTGCCCGATGGGTCGGGGTCGCAATTCGGCCCACCGATCGGACGGTGGGAGTAAGTATTGAGCTTCAGTCGAGGGATAGGAGGAGGCCACGATCACGCGCGTCGCGGAGGATGGCTCGCAGTGAGCGCACATCCGAAATTCCCTCTGCGACTGCATCCAGCGCAAGCTCTCCGCGCTTGTCATCGAGGTCAAGATGCTTGGTTCGCGCCCGCAGTTTGGGAAGTTGTTCTGGCCGAAGCATCCAGTGCTCATCGACCACCGTGCCCACTAGCGCCTCCTCAAGACCATCGAGAAGTTGCAGTAACCTTTCGATCTCGTCAGAGGTCATCCAGCACCGATCGCGCTCGTAGACGCACCGAATTATGGCCTTGATGTCGGCGGCTCGCTGGTCTTGTCCGGCCAGTCGCCATAGCTCGGGTGCAACTCTCAGATGGTGTCGAGCCCATTCGTACTCTTCAACAACAGCTTGGTCCATGTTTTCGTAGTCGCCATCCCAATCCGGCCGGACCAGGTATATGGAACCTCCACGTCCCCTCATCGGTTGCTCTCCAACGTGCGCATCTGGAACTCGAGTTCAATGATCTCTTTTAAAAGAGTCTCCAGGTCATCGGCAGCTGGTCATTGATGCGAATCTGCAAATTGTCGAGAAACCACTGCTTGGAAAAGGTGGCTTGTGGCTGGAGATACTGAAAGGTAACGTAGGCGGCATCAGGGGTGCCATTGCGGACCTCGAATTCCATGACTGCCCGGCTTTCGGTGCCGTTGATATTGGGGGCGAGATTGTTTTTGCCCGGGCTCAAAGTGGCCGCTTGCAGCGACCCGGGTCCGCTGGATTGCACTGCAGGGCCAATGACCTGGACAGGCGCGGCCAGTGGGATGTGGGTCCAGCAGCGAGTCTGTTCGGCGCTGCGCTTTTGCAACAGGTTGGTCGCCCGAAAGGCGAGTATGCGGCCAGCCGAGACCGCCGAACACAGCCATTGTCTGGTATCTAGCATCGATAGCACGCTATCGCTTCACAACGTGACTGTGATTCGACCGACTCTGTCTTCTCGTCCGGGCGGAGGAGCGACGCAAACGGCAGTGACGATGGCCATGGGCGTTCGGGTGGTGGGATTGTTCCAGGCGCAGCGCCAAATATGAAATGGATCGCTCTTGCCATCATCGAACCGCTCGATGCCGTGATGGTACATGGTCACGTAGTGACTGGATGAATCATCGGCGTCGATCATGCAACTGCCGCCGATCAGCTGGTGGCCGGGTTCGCAGGCCGCTCGGAACGTGGTCGTGCCCTGGCTGTCCAGCTTCCTTTGTGCCTTGATCCGGACAATCCGGCCTTGCGCCAGGTCGGGGCCATAATCGGGTGGATTGAGACAGAGAGCCGTGGCCAGCATGTCGTTTCCGCCCGAACTCGGATTGTTCCACGCACATTGCCAAGAATTGGGCCGGTCGGGCGAAAGGCCGTTGCGTGATAGATTAAATTCGTTTCCCGTCACCCTATCCCAGTCCATGAGAGCGCAGCCGCCATTGATGAGAAAGCTGTTTTCATCGCATTGAGCCGATACCTGATCGAACTGAGTCGGTCCGAGCGGATCCTGGTGCTGAACCCAAACGATGCGTTCTTGCAAAGCTTGCACGTCGGGACAATCGCATGCGTTACCAGACACAGGAATCCCATGTGTATCTTCCTGATAAGAGAAGCACATGATTTGCGGCCGAGGAACAGACGGGTCGACAGTCGTGTTATCTGCAATGCCAGCGTAATCGCCCCAGCGACGATTATAGCCGCATGTCCAACGGGCGTACGCCTGAACCACCAGAGTATGAATACCGGCGCTAGAGATATGAATTTCGGGATTGAAATTTCGTTCTTCGCAACTGCCACCGATCATCGCTTTCTTACCAGCACAGTCTCCGCTGAGGAGCGTGTTTGCCACAATCTTGGGCTGGTTAGATGCGAGGCGTAGATTAGATGCGAGGCGTAGAAATGACCCACGGTTGAGGCGACTCACATCCAATGGATCGTCATAGGAACATCTGCATGTACCTGCGTCACTGACTCCATCGCCTGTGCCCGTCGTTCCGCCGCAAGCTGCCACAAACCAGCTCAAAACGCCTATACGGATATAATTTTTCGTCATGATGGCTATAATCTTAGGGGTTTGTTGCCGGCGGCAATGGAGCCCTGGGTGGCAGGGGGTCTTCCAGAGTGTCCCATCGGAACTCATCAGTCAGCAGGACAGGGTCTCGAAATGTGTGATTACTTCGAGGCTGTCGGGGCTCCAGACGAGACGTGGCAGACACGCGGCCGACCACTTGCAAGGGTGCAGAAGATTGAATGATGGCTGAGTCGAGCCAGCGGATATGACGATATAGCGTGGTATTGCTACAGATTCCGACTGGTTGCTCGTGGTTGCAATAGAGCCAGAGTTTGCCGAGAGTTCCCGTGAAATATGTGGATGGATGAAAAAACAGGTCGAGTGGTTCGTCGACGTATTGCGGTACTACAGGCGGGTCATCGTCCGGGAACAGAAACTCCATATCGCGTAGTGTCAGTACAACTCGATAGTGCCGCGGCCGCGTGGGTCCGAGGCGAGGTGCGATGCGATATTCTTCTGCTTCACAGTCGTCACAGGCTAGTAGTTCCATGTGTGATGCCATAGTGATATCCCAAACGCGGATACTCCATGCACGATCCGGCACGTCTTGCTCGGTCCTGTTGCCACTGCCATGGCGAAACTGATCTGGCCGGATCGCGTAACAGCGTTGCTCGGCCAGGCAGTTGGGATCGGGCTGGTCATTGATGCGAATCTGCAAATTGTCGAGAAACCACTGCTTGGAAAAGGTGACTTGTGGCTGGAGATACTATACGGGCGATCGCCGGACAAAACCATTGTCTGATTTGAGCCAGTTGCCTGGCGATGGTGGTGGTATGGGGCCAGAAAACATGAAGCCAGGAAAAATAATGACAGCTATGGGATAAGAAAATCACTGATGTAGCTTTTAAGGCACGTCTTAT
>JAKSDA010000264.1 GCA_022360315.1 Pseudomonadota bacterium | reverse complement strand
CCCAGTAGGGTCGGTCCAGCGCGTCGAGGGCAAGGCGCGAAGAGGGAGCATAGTGGGCCTACGTGACCGATGAGCAACACAGCCATCGGCGGGCTGGTCGGCCGTAATGGGTACTTACTTGCGGGTCGCGGTACTTAGCCGAGCACCTCGGTGGCGAGTTTTTTGACCAGCGCGGCTTCGACTCGCCCCTTGTGCTGCTTCATGACCACACCGACCACTCGACCGGCCATCTTCGGGCTGTCTGCGCCGAGCTGGTCGATGGCCTCGCGGACCGCCTTGCGGACCTCGTCTTCACTCAGCGGCCGGGGCAAATACTGATTGCAGAACTCGATCTCGAAGGCGAGCTCTTCGGCCTTTTCCCGGCCGCGCTCGCCCAGCGCCTCGTATTCGGCCCTGGCCTTGCTCATCGATTTTTTGTACGCGGCGATGACCTCGCGGTACAGGTTGTCGTCGACCTCGCCCTTGAAGTCCTTGGCGGTGCGTCGCTCCATCACCTTGGTATCGAGCATGCGGATGACGTTGCGGGTACGAGAGTCCTTGGACTTCATGGCAGCGGTGAGTTTTCTTCGCAGATCCTGTTCGATGGACATAGCGTGCTCCGGTTGAGCCAGCCAGTGTAGCTCGCTAGCCCGGATTATTCACCTCGTCTCGGGCTTCCTGGCACTCGGTGACCAGCGTCCAGCCGGCGTGGATGTAAGCGGTGCGCAGTGTTCCGGGCCGACCACACTCCGGCCGCGCGGCAGAATCGCCCTGTGGGCCGGGCAGAAGGCACATTCTGCGCCGGCCCACACCCGATTGAAACGCCACTCGCTGACCGGCCGGAACCCGCCCGGCCCGCTGGCCAGACAGGTAGAACTCGAAGTCGGCCTGGCACGCCCGGTTGTCGATAAAAAACGTCACCGGAGCAGCCGGGCGTCCGGATTTTTGATCGTTCGGAGTCATCGGGGCTTGCTCGGCCGGTTTCGCATCCTCGCCGGTGTCGGCCGCGATTTCTGGCCCGGCAGGGGCACGCTCTGACATCAGCTCGCGGTGATTGCACCGACGCACTCGTAGCTCGGGCTGGATCTGCTGAAGCATTGCCGCGCGCATCTCGCGATAGTCGGCAAGGCCGGTCCGGTATATATGGCGCACCCGGTTGACTTTCCAGCGATAGTCTGGAGTGAGCCCGGCGCTCTCACCGAGTCGATCGAATTCGCGAATGAGAGCGTGATCGGTTTCGAGCTCGAGGCCCAGCGCGCGGTAGCGCTGGCCAGCCCGGTAGGCGAGGCGATAGGGTTCGGCCACAGTGCGAGGACAGCCGGACCGCCGCTTTGCCGGCTTGACCGTCCCGGTGTAGCCCATTGCCTGGAGGGCTGCGAGCAAATGTCGAAAATACCTCCGGCGCTGCTCGTCCATGGCCGCGGCTGTCGCATAAAAGCGGTCGATGCGTCGCTTGTACTGCTCGCTGTCGGCAAAGACCAGCTCCAATTCGGCCGCGCCTTCCATGCGAAACTCGCCGTCGAGCCGGCTGTTCTCGGGGGCAACTTCGATCGCCTCGGCCGGGTCGAGATCGGGCCTCTGCTGCCCCGGACTGGCCACCGGGCCGGCCTTGACCGACTCTTGCCCGGGCTCTTCGGTGCCCGCCCCGGCGGCCGCGGTGACCAGCAAGGCGGTGATTGCACAAGCGCTCGGCAAACCTCTGCGCACCTGTGCAAGTATGTAGTACTGTGAATGGCAAAGCCAGTCGCGCAATCGGAGCTTGCTAGCCCCTCGCCCCGAACGTACATTTGCGGATGTGCCACGCCCCACGATCCCGTACCTGGCTTTTGCATCGCCCCGATCATTGCCCAGGGCGTCGTCTCTGGTCGGCCGTGTCGTGGTTCTGGATGTCGCATTTGCTGCCACCGCGGGCAGCGGAGTATCATTCGACCTGGTGACCAGGCCTTTTCTCGACGGACTGGGACATCGACTGGCCGCCTGGGTCGATCATCACGACCACGAACGTCACTCGGACTACGAAGACGACTCGCGTTTCTCGCTGGCCAGCAAGGCCGAGCACGGCGCGTGTCCCGAGATGGTGACACCTGATCTGGTGCGCAGGACCGGCCCGATCGACACTATTGTGGCCCATCTCGATCTCGACGGACTGTACTCGGCAGCCAAGTGGATCCTGGGCGGCCGCGAGCCCTATCGCGGTGCCGACCACGACGCTCATTGCATCGACACCCGTACCGGCCAGCCCAGCCCCGTGGCTGTGCGCATCGATCAGGGCCTGCGGGCGCGTTTTCGCGACAACACGCTCAAGCGTGCCGTGGTGCTCTATCTGGTCGAGGGCATGCGGCGAGGCACTCACCGCGATCTCATCGACGAGGCCGCCGGGGAGTTTGTCGAACGCAACCGGGGCACCGAAAGGCTGGCCGCGCGATACGAGATGCGTGGATGTGTGGCCTACGTGGATGCCCGAGGGCCGAGCGAGCCATTTGACAAGACCGATCTTCTCCTCCGCGGTCAGGCCCGCGCCCAGGTCGCGGCGGTTCACGACTCGGGCATGGTGACGATCGCGGCTCGTTACGACTCGGGCTGGGATTTTCTGCGTATCCTCGGCCTTGAGGGTGGCATGCCCACTCGAGTCACCGTGCCCGAATCGCGTCTGCAGGAGGCGCTGAGCGCCATCAATGCAGCGGTCCAGCCGAACGAAAGAGCGGGCCTATGACTGAAAGAGCCGGCCCATGACCGTAGAGTTTGCACGAGCAACAACCGCCCACATTGCGGGCCAGGGCAACCGTGTCAGTGGGTAAAACCATGCCAGTATTGAACATTGAATTTTCGAGACGATCGAAGTTACCCTGTAGGGAGTCTGAGCATGTTCACGCACGAGCTCAGGCTCTTACTGATCGCAATGGAAGTAATTGTAGGTGCTCGTGTTGGTCCATTGGAAATCAGTGATTCATGTGCGAATGAATAGGGGATAGGAGTTTATCCATGTTGCCTCAGCCAAAGCGTCAAGTGCCATTGCAAACCGACGAGCTCGCCGATGGTCTTCTGGAGAATTATGAGAAAGCACCTGCGGCCATGCAGCATGTCAACTCGTATGAGTTGCCATCGACCGAGGCCGTGGCGCGCATTATCGAGCAAGTTCGCGCTCTGATCTTTCCCGGTTTTGTCGGGCCATCGCTCGCTCGAGCCACGCCGACCGAGTTGCGCGACCAAGTGCGCGAGCGAATCGACGAGCTGCGCAACTCGATGCGCAAGCAGCTCTATCGCGGTTTGCACCACAAGGCGCAGTCCGAACTGGGCCGAAAAGATCTCGACTGCCCGCACTGTGCGGCGGCAGCGTCCGAGATCACCGATGGTTTTTTGGATGACCTGGTCCGACTGCGCGAGTTCATTGCCACCGACGTTCGGGCCGCTTACGAAGGCGATCCCGCGGCGACCGGAACCGACGAGATCATCTTCTGTTATCCCGGACTCTACGCGGTTTCGGTCTATCGCATCGCCCATGCCCTGTTGACTCTCGGGGCCAAGATCATACCCCGCATCATGACCGAGTTGGCCCATGAGAGGACCGGTATTGATATTCATCCCGGCGCGCGCATCGGGGAGTCGTTTTTCATCGATCACGGCACTGGTGTTGTGATCGGCGAGACAACCGAAATCGGCGCGCGGGTGCGCATTTATCAGGGCGTGACCCTGGGAGCTCTGTCAATACGCCGAGACGCCGGGCGCCCGTCCCAGACAGAGCGCCGCCATCCCACCATCGAGGACGATGTCGTGATCTACGCCGGTGCGACGATTTTGGGTGGCGACACGATCATCGGCCGGGGCGCGGTCATCGGAGGCAACTGCTGGGTCACGTCCTCGGTTCCTGCCCAGGCCATGGTCACCTTGAGTTCTCGATGTGTCGGATCGTCCGAGACGCGTATTCGCGAATGGAAAGACGACGCTTCGTCGACAAAATAGTGGTTTAAATCCGCTGCCATGGAATCGCATGGAGGGAACCTGCCGATTCTACCGATGGGCAGATCGGGCGGCTGGACGTCCCGGCAGGGGATACGGAGCTGAGTTGTGACCGAGCCAGCGACCGGGCGGCGGCTATTCGATCGAATCGCCGGTATCCTGGAAAACGCCGGAATGGGTCCATTCTGCTGGCAATCTGGCCGAGCTGGAGAGGTCATGTGTTGTACGTGTGCCCGTACTCACACTTATTCAGCGCGATCGGAGTCGCGGGCGATTGGCCGGTGCCCCTTGCATCACCGGCATGGCTGCCGGTGATCGCTCGGACGTGGTACCCTCATATTCTGTCGGCAAATGACTGACCAACGTTCCCAGCTCAGTTCGGGTGGCGCGAGCTACGATCGCGCCGCCTCGCGTATGCGCTTTGTCGCTCCGCCCGGCATGTCGATGAAACCGGGCGGAGGGGTCAAAAAGATCGGTCGCTACGAGGTGATCAAGATGTTGGGCAAGGGGGCCATGGGTGTGGTCTACAAGGCTCGCGATCCCTTCCTCGACCGGGTCGTGGCGGTCAAGACCATCGTTTCGCCCAAGAGCGGTGGCAAGCGTACGCGTGCGGCGTACATCGAGCGGTTTCAGCGGGAGGCCAAGGCTGCTGCCAAGATGCAGCACCCCTCGATCGTGACCATTTTCGACGTCGGGGTGGACGACGGCGCGCCGTTCATGGTCCTGGAGTATTTGCCCGGCGAGTCACTGGCCGATCGGCTCGACCGGGTGCGCATTCCATTGGGCAAGGGAATTCAGATCGGGCTCGATCTGGCCAACGCTCTGGCGTTCGCCCACCGCCAGCGCATTGTGCACCGCGATGTCAAGCCGGCCAATGTGCTGCATGCCGGTGAGAATCGCTGGAAGCTGGCCGACTTTGGCATTGCCCGGCTGCCCGACTCCGACCTGACCCAGGTGGGGATTTTCATGGGGACGCCGGGATATTCGCCGCCCGAGGCCATTCGCCTGGGCCGCTACACGCCCCAGGCCGACGTCTTTGCCTGGGGTGCTGTCCTCTACGAGATCTTGTCCGGGCATATTCCCTACGAGGGGCCCGATACCAAGACCACGAACAGCTATGTCCTCAAGGACACTGCGCCATCGCTGCGCGATTATGATCGATCGATTCCGCAGCCGCTGGCCGATGTGGTGATGACAGCGCTCGATTCGTCGGCTGAGACGCGCTACAAAAATGGCGCTGACGCCGAGGAGGCGCTGCGCCGTGCCTGGGAGAGTTGTCTCAACGACAATTTGATTCCGCCATCGTGTCTCACGGGTGAAGAGATTCCCCATGAGCGGGTGGGGCCGGAGATGCACATTCCGCGCGGCAACGACGCCCGCACTCCGCCGTCAATGGCGCGCGGGGTGCCGCATATGGCGGAGCATTCGCTGCGGCGGGAGCAAGACGGCAGTCAGCCGGTGCTGGTCATTGAATCGCGCGAGGGCGACATTTCTGACGAGGCGCCGACCCAAGTGCTGATCCGCGACAGCATTGCCGGTCCGGGCGAGCGCAAACAATCGCCCCCGGGTTTTTCGACGACCACGGGCTTGCCGTTCGACCCCGAGGGGGCGACTGGCGAGCACCTGGTGAAAGAGCGCGGAGTCGGCGCCAGGCGCTCCTCGCTGCTTCGCCGGGTTCCCCCGTCATACCAGCCCGACCACACCGCCGAGCTCAGCCGACGAACCGAGCCCATGCGCTGGCTGTGGGTTGCCGTGGTGGTCGCGGCGCTGGCCGGCGGCGCGGCACTCGCGTATCTGTTGGCGGCTTGACAGTCGCGGCCCCGGCAAGCCGAGGGAGAGCTGCACAACGTGCAGGGACGGCAGCCCCGGGGCTCACAGCCGAGCGGACTCCGTTGTGGCCGAGACCCGAGACCGAGGCCAAAAACCGAGACCTGAGATCCGAGATCCGAGAACACCGGTCGAGCTGTCGATGGGTGACGCCTACATCGAGTATGCTCGGCGAATATGAAGATTCTCGTCACGGGTAGCTCGGGTCATCTCGGCGAGGCACTTGTTCGGGAGCTGCGTGCAGCTGGCCGTCCGGTGGTGGGGCTGGACATCATTCCTTCGCCGTATACGGACGTCGTGGGCTCGATCGTCGATCGGGACTTCGTTCGCGGCTGTATGCAGGGCGTGGGCGTGATCGTGCACACGGCGACGTTGCACAAGCCGCACGTCGCGACCCACACTCGCCAGCAATTTGTCGACACCAACATCACCGGAACCCTGCACCTCCTGGAAGAAGCGCGGATCGCGGGAGTCTTTTCGTTCGTGTTCACGAGCACGACCAGCGCTTTCGGCCACGCACTGGTCCCGTCCGAGGGTGCGCCCGCAGTGTGGATCACCGAGGATGTGGTCCCGGTACCGAAGAACATCTACGGGGTCACGAAGGTCGCCGCGGAAGATCTCTGCGAGCTCTTTGCCAACGACCACAGGCTGCCCTGCCTGGTCCTGCGAACCTCGCGGTTCTTTCCGGAAGAAGACGATCACAAGGCGACGCGCGAGGCGTACGCAGACGCCAATCTCAAGGCGAACGAGTTCCTGCACCGGAGGGTCGACCTCGAAGACGCTGTCAGCGCTCATCTACTCGCGATCGAGCGCGCTGCCGAGATCGGCTTTGGCAAGTATATCATCAGTGCCACAGCTCCCTTCACCCCCCACGATCTGGCCGAACTGCGCCGCGACGCGCCGACTGTGGTGCGCCGGTACGTGCCCGAGTACGAGGCGGAATACGCCCGGCGCGGCTGGACGATGTTTCCGAGTATCGGGCGAGTGTACGTCAATGAACGGGCCAGACGCGATCTCGGTTGGCGCCCGCGCCACGATTTTCGCTCGGTGCTCGCGCGCCTGATCGCCGGACAGGACCCGCGAAGCTCGCTCGCGCGTGCCATTGGATCGAAGGGGTATCATCCGTCCGAGCCCGGGTAGTGGGTGCCACCGAGATGGCGGTGGCGGTGGACTGGGCTTGGCATCGTAAAAACGCATTGCGCTCCGCCATCGCGGATCACTCGAGGTCGGTGACAGCCACCTCAGCGCTCTGCGATCGACACGGTTGCGGTTTCTTTTTTGGTCTCGACAGTTATATCGAGGTCGAGAAATTTTCGGATGATGTCCCGGTTGGTCTCGGCATGCTGGCTGAGCGGCAGGGTCCGATAACGCCCGCCGCCGGCCAGGGCCATGGGGAGCAGGAGCTGATCGGCCAGATGCGCGCCCACCGGTACATCGGCGTCGACATAGGTCCGTACCGCGGTCGCGGCTTTTTTGCCGACCCGCTCAGCTCTCAGGCCTTTTTCGCCAAAGGCGGTGACCACCTCGGAGACCTGCTTGCGCTCGATATGGCAGAACAGAACGTTGCCGGGACCGGCTGAGTTGTCGATGACTTCCACCGAGCATTCGCGCTCCTTCCAGCCCAGCTCGGAGCGCACCACGCGCAGTTCGCGACGGGCAATGCCCACATCGAGCTGGGCGACCAGGGCACGGGCACGCCGCTTGCGTATTGCGCCACTCTCGATCATCTCGATACGGCGCTTCTCTTGCCACGGTGCGATGACCGCGGTGAAACGGCCGCCTCCAGCCGGGTAAAAACCCGGACGTTCGAGTTCGAGCGTTACCGAGGCACCCATGCGGGTCAGGACAGGCACAAAACATTGGGCGAGAAAATCGTACGGTGGCGACATGGGGTTGTGGGTACCGCCCTCGAAGGTCACCCGCGACGGCTGCTCGGCCATGAGCAGCGCGGGCAATACGGTCTGAAAAACCAGACATGTGCTTCCCGCAGTACCCACCGAAAAGCAATATTTGCCGGCGCGGACCGCATCGGGCTGAAACCACAGCTCGCGGCTGCGCACGGCGGCACCTTCGAGGTGGCCCTGGCAGACCTCGGCAGCGGCCAGCACTGCAGTCAAATGCTGGCGCATCAGCCCGGGTCGCCTGCGCCGGGCCCGAATGTTTTCGATGTGGATCGGCGTGCCGGTAATGATCGATAAAGCCAGCGAGCTGCGCAGGATCTGCCCGCCGCCCTCACCCTGGCTGCCGTCAATGGTGAGAAATACGGTCATGGTTTCCGGTATCAGGCCAGTTTGCCGGGACGGAGAAATCCGGGCGACAAGGAGATTGTCAGGATATATAATCCCACAGTAGTCTGTGTGACCAGAGAGCGGAATGCGAGGGATCGCACGCTCGCCGCCCGTCTCGGCAAGCGGCCTGGATCGACGGTCGGGGCACCCACATCAGCCGACCCGGGCCAACGCAGCGCGGCAAAACGGCGTGGCGGCCTGCAAGCGGGCCGGGCGGCGAGAAAAGCGCGGGCAATTCAGCGTGGATGGCCTGTTGTTGCCCCGGCGTGATGACGCGGCAGCGCGAACCGTGTAGAAACACAGCCTCGATCAAGCAACGAGACGATGTAAATGATACGAACCCGCTTTATAGGCACCGGGAGTTACGTGCCCGAACGGGTGGTCACCAATGACGACATCGCCCGCCGTGTCGAGACTTCGGATGAGTGGATCCGGTCTCGTACAGGAATTCGCCAGCGCCGCGTCCTGGGCGAAGACGAGACCACCAGTGACATGGCGGCGGAAGCTGCGCGCCGGGCGTGTGATGCGGCAGGCGTCGAGCCGGGCGATCTGGAATGCATCGTGGTCGCGACAACCACGCCAGACATGCCCATGCCGTCGTGCGCGATCATGACTCAGCACAAACTGGGCATCCGCGGTCCGGCGTTCGACGTGGCTGCAGCCTGCGCCGGCTTTACCTACGGAACCACCGTGGTCGACGGATTGATCCGCAGCGGTTTGTACAAGACCGTGCTCTTTGTCGGCGCCGAAGCGCTCAGCAAGTTTCTCGACTGGGACGACCGGGTCACCTGTGTCCTGTTTGGCGACGGAGCCGGGGCTGTGGTCGCGGTGGCCGAGGACCAGGACGTGCCGGCCAGCGATCCCGCGGCACGCGGCATTCTGTCCAGCCATCTCGACGGTGACGGCAGCTTTTGGCGCGACCTGAACATCATCGGCGGCGGAACCAAACATCCGCCCACTGCCCAGACGGTCGGCCAGAATCTGCATTATCTGCGCATGAACGGCCGGGTTATCTTCAGTCAGGCGGTGCGCAACTTGAGCAGCGCATCCGAGCAGGCCATCGCCAAAGCAGGCCTCACGCCCGGCGATATCGATCTGGTCATTCCCCACCAGGCCAATTTGCGCATCATCGACGCAGTCGCCCGGCGCATGAAGATCCCCAATGAAAAATTCATGATCAATCTGGATAACTACGGCAATACGTCATCGGCATCGATCCCCATCGCGATCGACGAGGCGGTACGCGCCGGCCAGCTCCGCGATGGCATGACGCTGCTCCACTGCGGTCTCGGCGCCGGCCTCACCTGGGGCGCTGTGGTCGTTCGATGGTGAGGTGATGGCGAATCCCGACGGCAAGTCGCCACGGTGGCGACCAACAGTGACTCGCCGGCGATTCGATGGCTCACACCCGAGAGGAAAATCAGCATGCAAATGGTCAATTTGGGCTCCACTGGAGTCGTGGTCTCGCGCATTTGTCTCGGTTGCATGACCTATGGCACGCCGGACTGGCGCGACTGGGTGCTCGACGAGCAATCGAGTCGGCCGTTCTTCGAAAAAGCCCTCGAACACGAGATCAATTTTTTTGACACGGCAGATATGTATTCGCAGGGCGTGTCCGAAGAGGTCACCGGCCGCGCATTGCGCGATCTGGCCCGGCGCGACGAGATCGTCATCGCGACCAAGGTCTTTCACCCGATGGGGTCTTCGCCCAACCTGCGGGGATTGAGCCGCAAGCACATCATGCATTCGATCGACGCGTCGCTCAAACGGCTGGGGACCGACTATGTGGACCTGTACCAGATCCACCGCTTTGATGAGACCACGCCGATCGAGGAGACCATGGCGGCATTGCACGACGTGGTCAGGGCAGGCAAGGCGCTCTATCTCGGTGCTTCGTCGATGTGGGCATGGCAATTCGCCAAGGCCCAACACGTGGCCGACGTCAACGGCTGGACCAAGTTCGTCAGCATGCAGAACATGTACAATCTGGTCTATCGCGAGGAAGAGCGCGAGATGTTGCCGCTGTGCGCCGATCAAGGGGTCGGTGTGCTGCCGTGGAGTCCTCTTGCCCGGGGGTTTTTGGCTCGCACAGGCCAGGGAAAGACCAGCCGCAGCCAGACCGACGAGGTTGCCGACCTGTTCCAGATCGGCGCGGAAAACGATCTGGCGGTACGTGGCCGGATCACCGAGCTAGCCAGTGCGCGCGGGGTGAGCAATGCACAGATCGCCATCGCCTGGCTCCTGGCCAAGTCTGTGGTCACTGCGCCGATCATCGGAGCGAGCCGGCTCGAGCATCTGGACGACGCGGTCGGTGCACTCGACGTCGAGCTCAGCGACGATGAGGTGTCGAGTCTGGAAGAGCTCTATCGACCCCATGCCGTGGTCGGTCACACCTGATAAGGGCCCGGTGGCGCGCTCTCATACTTTCTTGCCATCTTTCCAGCGGTAGAAGCCCTCACCGGACTTTTTGCCCAGCTGGCCAGCGGCTACCTTGTCGCGCAGAATGTCCGGGGCGTGGAAGTGCTCGCCGATCTTCTGGGTCAGATAATCGGCGATATTGAGCCGAATATCGAGGCCGACCAGATCGGTGAGCTCGAGCGGACCCATGGGGTGGCCGTAGCCGAGCTTCATGGCAGTGTCGATATCTGCCGCCGAGGCCACGCCGCTCTCGACCATGCGCATGGCTTCCAGACCGAGGACAAGACCGAGTCGACTCGACGCAAAGCCGGGTTCGTCTTTTACCGTGATGGGCGTCTTGCCCATTTGTTCGCCCAGGCCACGGGCACAAGCCACCGCAGCGGCATGGGAGCCGCCGTGGTGAACCACTTCGACCAGCTTCATGATGTGAACCGGGTTGAAGAAATGCATCCCGACCACGCGTCCGGGCACAGAAACGGCCGTGGCAATGTCGGCGACCGAGAGCGAACTGGTATTGGTCGCCAATAGCGCATGCGCCGGTGCTGCCCGGTCGATGGCGGCAAAGAGCTCGCGCTTGAGAGCCATGGTCTCGGGCGCGGCTTCTATGACCACGTCGGCATCGGCGACTGCCCGGCCCAGATCGGCCGTGGTTTGAATCCGGGCCAGAGTGGCCTGGCGATCCTCCGGGGCCACCTTGCCGCGCTTGACGCCCTTGTCGAGATTGGCCCGGATCCGCTCCAGGCCGCGCCCGGTAATGCCGTCGTCGATGTCTCGCATGACCACGTCGTAGCCCGCCATGGCCGCTACCTGGGCGATGCCGTGTCCCATGGTCCCGGCACCGAGCACGGCGACCCTGCGGACCTCTTCGATCGATACCAGCTCGGTCTGGCTCATCGCCGATATGTACCACGGAGTGGGCAGAGCAGGGCTCAAAGGTGGTTGGAGAATGTTCTTCCGGCCGAGCAAACGCAGGCCGGCCTCTTGAATTGACTACCGTGCTCCGCATAACGTCGCTCCATGACGCGCGTGCACGCCGGCTCGGACAAGCTCCGGCGCGACCTGGAAGCCATCGTGGGAAGCAAGCGAGTGTCGACGCGCGAGGCGGATCTCGTCGCCTATAGCCGCGACATGTGGCCGCGCCTACTGCTCGCGGTGCGCGAGAGCGGATTCGCCGAGGTGCCGCGGCCGCACGTGGTGGTGTGGCCGCAATCGACTCGTGAAGTGGCGGCGATCGTGCGAACAGCACGCGCCCACCAGCTGCCGATCATTCCCTATGGCGGCGGCTCGGGTGTATGCGGCGGCGTGGTCCCGCTCTACGGCGGTATCACTGTCGACATCAAACGCATGGACGCCATTCAGAACATCGACCGCGACGAGATGCTCTGTGCGGTCGAAGCCGGTGTCAATGGCGAGCGGTTCGAGCGTGCTCTGACCCGCCGGGGGTTTACGTTTGGCAACTTTCCGTCGTCGATTTATTGCTCGACCGTCGGCGGGTGGCTGGCGACCCGCGCGGCCGGGCAGATGTCGACCAAGTACGGCAAGGTCGAAGACCGCGTCGCCGGTCTCACCGTGGTGACTGGCCGCGGCGATGTCATCGAAACCGACGGCCTTGCCCGAGCGGCCCGCGGCCCCAACTGGACCCAGCTCATCCTGGGCAGCGAGGGCACCCTCGGAATCATCACCGCGGCCCGCCTGCGGGTCGCTGTCGCCCCTGCCTTGCGGGTCTTGCGCGGTTACGAGTTCGAAAGCGTGGCCCACGGATTGAACGCGATCCGCCAGGTCATGCAGCGCGGCTTGCGCCCCGCAGTAGTGCGACTCTACGACGAAGTCGACACTCTGGCCCACACCGTGCAGCTCGGCGAGGACGAAGAAAGCAACCGCGATCCCGATCGCTTTGCGCCAGTACCCGAACCGGGTACCGCAGCTCTGCCCCGTATGCCAAAAGAGTCGCCGGCCAGCGCCCAGGCTCGACGGCGGGGGGTGCTGAGCCAGGTGTCCAGTCTTTTCGGCCAGGCCAGCCAGGGCGGAAATCTGCGCCGGCTGTTGCGCCAGGGAGCCATGTCCGCGGTGCTGTCCAGGCCGCGCCTGTTCAACAGTCTGGCCGGCACGGTCGCCGAGCGGCTGACCCGACAGGGCTGCAAGCTGATTATCGGGCTCGAAGGCGCGCGTATCCGAACTCAGGTGGAAGCCCAGCTCACGTTCGACGAATTGGAGCGCTGTGGCGGCCGAAATCTGGGCGAAGAACCGGGCCGCGACTGGCTCGAGCACCGCTATGATGTCTCGTACAACATGTCGCCGCTCTTTCGCGAGGGCGCCTTCGTCGATACCATGGAAGTGGCGTCGAGCTGGGAACGCCTGCCCGATCTGTACGACTCGGTGCGCGACGCCATCGCACCACATGCAGTGGTCATGGCGCACTTTTCTCACGCCTATTCGGAAGGCTGCTCGATCTATTTCACCTTTGTGGGCCAGGGCAAAACCGCTGTGGAATGTCGGCGCATCTACGACGCGATCTGGCGTGACGGCCCGGCCGCGGCCACGCGGGCCGGCGGAACCATCAGCCATCACCACGGCGTGGGCATGCTCAAGGCCGCACACATGAACAGCGAGCACCGAGAGGCCATGGCGGTGTTGCGCGGGATCAAACGAGCATTCGATCCCGAGGGCATCATGAACCCGGGCAAGCTGGGGCTGGGCGCTGTTGCTGGACTGTCGGAAGGCGATGTATGAACCCCCCGAGCGGAAAAAACCCCGGCGTGACCGCCGCGGTCGTGACCAGCGCGATCCGCGACATCGTCGAGGAAGCTCACCTGACCGGCGCGGCCGAGACACTCGATCACTTGGGGGTGACCGGCTCTGTTGCGCCAGCGTGGCTGGTCAAGCCCGGTTCGGCACCCGAGGTGGCCGAGCTGATTCGCCTGGCCGAACGCCATCGCATCGCGGTGATCCCGGTCGGCAACCAGGCCCGCGCACCGCGCGCAGCTGCGCTCGACGGCCAAATGCGCATGTTTATCGACACCCGGCGTATGAACCATGTCCTTCACCTCGATGAGACCTCGCTCATCGCTCATGTCCAGGCGGGGGTCACGGCGTTCGGCCTGGAAAACGTGCTGGCTCCGCGCCAGCTGAGCCTCGGCGATTACCCGCCCGCAGTGCTGGGGTCGACGATCGGCGGACTCCTGTCGGTGCGCACACCGGGCAAATCGTCGGGCCGGCACGGTTTTGTCGAGGACGCGGTGCTCGGGCTGTCCGCAGTGCTGGCCAATGGTCGTACCATCCATACCCGGGTGGCGCCGAGGCGGTCGACCGGACCCGATCTGGCCCGGGCTCTTTGCGGCAGTGAGGGCACGCTGGGCTTCATTACCTCGGCCGTGCTGCGCATTCACCGCCGTCCCGAAGCTCGGTTTCTGGCTGCGTACGCGCTGCCCGATTTCGATGCAGCTCTCTCAGCCATAAATTTGGCCCTACGGGAAGAAGCCACGCCGGCGGCATTGCGCGCCCACGATAGCGCCGAAGCCAGCGCGCACTTCGGATCCGAGATGTGGCCGAGGTCGGATGCCGCTGTGGTCGCGGCAACTGCCGGGCCGAGCGATCTGGCGGCGTGCGACCGCGATCTTTTGACCAGCGCAGTCGAAGCCATGGGCGGGCAGGTGGTAGATGAGGCCGTGGCCGAAATCTGGTGGCGCCGTCGCACCGGCCAGGAGACCGGGTCCGACGAGGTGCCGCGCTTGCCAGCTCTGCAGGTGACTGTGTCGCCCGGCAAGCAAAAGGCTGTATATCGGGCAGTTTGCACCGCGGCGACCGAGGCCGGGGGAGCGGCACGCGGGTATGCGTCGCGTTTTGACCGGGACGGTGCGGTTTTCTTTTTTACCTTTGCCGACGCGGCCGGCCAGCAGGTCCTTCACGGCGAGGAACTGGCCCGAGTGCGCGATGCCGCGGAGGACCGTGCGCGCAGCGCCGGCGCTGTACTTCTCGACAGCGGCAATCCGACGGTCGAACCCTATCTCGAAAACCTTCGCCGCGCCCTTGATCCCAACGGGATCATGAACCCGCACGCGCTGCGCAAAGCACCACCCAGGTGAGCGTAGAATTTTTGCTGCGACTGCCTGGCCCGCCACGCCGATCGGCGGGTCAGGGTGCGACAGCATCGGGACATAGAGCTGTCCTGATCGCGCGGCCAAAACCTGCCGCGAGCCTGACGTCATGACCGCTAGGACCGAGGTGCTTCCTTGTAAAACAACAGGTTAGACAAAGATGGATAGATGGCACGAACGCTGCTTCAGGCAATGGGCAAGGAGGTAATAGCTCATGAAAACTACCCGTATCGACAACATCCTGGCCCGGCAGAAAAGAAGCGTACGTCTCGACGCTCTCATGCTCGTGGTCATGGCTTACTTCGTGGGATTTGGCATCTCTTCATTCCCATACACCATGTAGATCATTCCTTCCTCTTTCCTTCCATCGCTCTCTTTGCCCGATCGAACAATCTGGACGCCCGGCCGCTCTGCTGCGTTTGAACTCCGCTTTGCAATGCCTGCCGGGACGACTGGATAATCGAATTGCCGGCCGCTCTCTGTGTATGAACCCCGCTTAGCATTCCTTGCCGGGACGTCCGAATCGCGCAATCCGGACTGACAGGGTCTTACGCCGCATGGCGTCATGAACCAGGTGATCCCTGTATCTTCTCGATTATCCGATGGATTGGCACCTCCGTGGCGAGGCATGTCCGAGACTTGAGTGTTTTGCCTGCACAGGCGCAGCCAAGGCTTGCGTAGAACCGACTACATTCTGCTAAAGTGGCTCAGCATTATCCGAGGTTGCACATTTGAGGTTGTTCGAGCCTCGGGACTCCGGTCCTGGCTCTCCCTGTGAACCCGATACGCGGAAAGCAAACAGCATGCAAACAACTATCTCCGAATTTGTGTCAGAGGGACCTGTGCCTAGTGTGGGGCCGGACGATCCGGTGAGCACAGCCACCAAGATGATGCAATCGGTTGGTTCGGACTGTGTGCTGGTGATCGAAAACGACCAGTTGCTAGGCATATTTACCGAGCGCGATTTTCTCAATCGGGTAGCCGCCGAGCAACGCAACCCGACGGTGACTCCGATGCGCGAGGTGATGACGCCCGAGCCAGAAACCCTGCGTCCGCGCGACAGCATTGCCTATGCAATCAACCGAATGGCCGTGCGCGGGTTTCGCAACATTCCCATTATCGACGAAGCGAATCGCGTCATTGCTGTGATCGATGTACGCGATGTGATGGACCATATGACCGAGGTTTTTGCTGGTCTCGAAGAGGACCAGTCTGCCGAGGAAGTCGACGAGTGGGTCGACATTGGCGGTGGGTCGTAGCTTCGAGGCGTTCGTCTACCAGCAGGTAGCTGCGTACAGTCGCGCGCTGCGAACGCGACCAGCTACGCGCTCATTCCGTTCTCATCCATTCTCATCCATGCGGGGAAAAACATGCTCGAAGACATCGCGGCCACTCCTATCGGCGAAATATCTCTACGCAAACCAGCTCGTGCTACAGCCGATACAACGTTGCTCGACGTTGTCACTCATATGCGCGAGCGGCGTCGGGGCGGAACGATTATCGAAGATGAGAACGGGCATATCATCGGCATTTTCACCGAGTACGATCTGATGCTGCGGGTGAATCACCAGAATCAGGATTGGCACAAGACTGCAGTTAAAGACGTCATGACCGAGAAGCCCGTGCGCGTCCTGGCCGAGGAATCCCTGGCCACGGCGATGCGTCGGATGAAACAGGGTTCGTTTCGCCACTTGCCGGTGGTAAATGAGGATGGATCCACTGTGGGCATTGTTTCGATTCGCGACATTCTGAACCATATTGTCGAGCACTTCCCAGAAGTGTTCATCAACCTGCCGCCCGATCCGGACCACGAAGCGCGACGCCGATGGGGAGGATGACGGCCAGAAAAGTGTTCATCCCGACAGTTCCTGCCTGGCGCCCGGGATGTATCGTTTGCGCGTTGAATTCCACTGGTGAACGGTCACGTACTCTTTGAGCGAGACACCCTGGCATCCCGGATTGCCGTCGCCTTCGTCGTCCAGGCAGCGCATCGGGCCGCAGCGCTCGATCTGGACGATATCGCCGTCACCGTCGCAGTCCGCGTCCACCGGGTAGATCGCGCCGTCGCAGCCTTGCTCTTCCTTTGTGGCCGCTGTGCGGCGGATCACGCCGTACCACTGAAAGCTCCGATCGGGTAGGGATAGGGCTGTCACGTGGTACGTACTGGACATCGTTGCCGAGCTCCTGTGCTGGTAACCGACCCACAAATCGACACTGCCGTCGCTATTGACATCGGCCAGCGCTGTGACGAAATCGAGTTCGGTATTTGGTGTAACCGCGTCCAGACCGGGCAGTATGGTCAGCGCGCGCTGTGCGCCCGACTGGTCGAAGATGGCAATGCCCAATTCGCACGAGTCGCCCTTGCAGTGTGAGAGCGGCACGACGACGTTGCCGCCATCGAGCGGAACCGGGGTGCCATGCGCGGTCATGTTCTGCAGGGCATCGCCGAGGACACCGCTGATATCCACAGACGGCATCTCGTCCTGTAATGCCTCGAGATCGAGCGGCTCGCTGGCGAGATCGCTGAGATCGACGCACAGTTTGGCCGGACTGGCGAGTTCGGCGCTGGCAGCGGAAGGACTCGATTGGTCGGGCGCCGCAGCGCCACTGCCCGGCGATACAGAAGAGCTGGCAGCTGAGGTGGCTCGATCAGCGCTCTTTTCGCTGGCAGACGGTGCAGATTGCGCGTTCTTCTTGCTGCCGCACGCAGGTGCTGCGAATCCGAGGCCGAGAACGAAAACGAGTGCAGTCGTCGTGTGAGTTACCATGATCGGCCGATTATGGACGAGCCGATCGGGCAAAAGAAGGCGATGGACTCGGCGCAGGG
This sequence comes from Pseudomonadota bacterium, assembly GCA_022360315.1. Taxonomy (GTDB): domain Bacteria; phylum Myxococcota_A; class Polyangia; order Haliangiales; family Haliangiaceae; genus JAKSDA01. The sequence goes on along the minus strand of JAKSDA010000264.1, from coordinate 4,233 downwards.
GAAAAAAATTCCGCCGCCAGAAGACAAATGACAAGCCACCCAACATCAGCAAACCAACCTCCGCCGGCATCAGGCAGTAAGGGCCGTGCAAAATAAACTGCCGTTTTGGTCACCGATCCATTCCGCCTGGCTGCATTGGTCGGCAATTGCTCGACAGAGCCGCGTGGGTGAGTTACTCGAGCTCGACGGGGTGGGTCCGCTCGCTGTGAGACTGGCCATACGAGTCCCACGATCTATCGCTCAACCCCTCGACCCATACAGTTTCGTTGTCTGTCGAGCTACCTTTTGCATTACTTGATGAAACGATTTTCGATGAGCGGGTTTCAGGTGACATTGCCTGGCCCCGCAGCGTCTCGACGTAGCGGCGGATCATCCTGGTCTGAGCTTCGGTTCTCAGAGGAGATAGATCGCAACCGGGCTCGGGAAGCTGCCAGCGCGTCTGAAAGCTGCTCGCCCCCCGATTGTCGAGGATCATGCTCATTCCCACACTGACAGCGCCAATAAACACCGCGGTAAATACCGCTGGTGCACATCGGCTCACCGTTCGGCCGATGGCCACTGCCCTCCGCACTGACCAGGTACGCAGATCAGAAGTCAATCCGAACAGGCGGGCATACACACCGCGCGGCTTGAGGCGCGCAGTAGGCAGCGAAGAATGATCACAATTATTCTTTTCCGATGTACCGGGCAAGATAACCTCATTATGCCATGCCTGACGTGGCAACCAAACGCTTTTTTTTCACGTAGGTAGCGAAGGGGGCGTGCCATCCGAACTCAGTGCAAAAGCGCAGTATAACCGCATGGCAAACGCGTATTCGTCCGGCCATGCGCAAATTCGCCAGAGACCCGTTGTTGCCGTTGTAGTTCTGCTTTCGCGTTTACACGGTGTTTTGGACTCGTGGCGACTGTCCTCGGTCACAGACCGCTTATCGCGATAGCCAGCCGCCATCGTCGCCAGTATTCGAGGTTCTTCCTCGCGATACGCAATTATTGATCACTGCACATAGTTCTGGCCGATTTCGTGGCCGAACGTTTGCATTCTTCGATTGTGAACCTATGCAGTGTAGTTCAATACGGTCAGGTTTTTGGCCCGAGTGAGCTGGCGAGGGTTGTTCGACGCAGTGCTCGAAGAGCCGGCTGGAGACGACCCGTTGACTCGGTTGTCAGCTCAGGTGTCTCGATGCGCTCGGCGGGTTTCTCGGTCTGGTTCCATGTTGCGATGGGGTGGGTGAGCAAGCTCGAACGGCAACCGTGGAGGCCTGTCCGGGCAACTCGGTCGATCCGTCGCAAGTCGCAACTCGAGCGATTTCGGAGCCGCGCCTGGACCCGGTATGCGCCCCCATGCCAATCCGCTCGAGCAAGGCATCCTGTGGAAGATCCAGGGTTTTTTCTTCACTCCTGCCACTTCCCCCGGGGCCGAGTTCGTGTAACCTCGGTCCTCTGGTGGAAGAGGCCAAGGGAAAACTCGTCATCAGGCTCGAGTCGTCGCGATCGTCATCTGCTGGCGCTGCGGCTGCCTATCTCATGCGTCGACTCGCAGCACGGGCGGGTTCATATGCGCCGGGAATCCAGGAACACCTGTTCTATGAGATCGGCCAGCGGTTCAACGGAGTCGGCCTGGAACAGGTCGAGCGATGGATCCAGGCCCACTCTGACACTCTGTCCACGCTCGGCTATTACATACTGGCTCGCCGGGTGTCTGTGCCCACCGACGCTGTCAAAGAGTGGACCGCGCGAGGCAACGGATACCGTGCAGCGATCCTCATGACCGATGGGACCACTCTTCATAACGACAGCTCTCTGTCCACGTCGCACGCCGTGGGACTCACTGTCAACGACTCCACCAGTGGTGTCGCCGACGCAGCGCCAAAAAACGGATTGCTCATGGTCGACCCGTGGCCGGGCCTGGCCAAATTCTCCAACCCACCAGCTACCCTGGATCGTGCCCACCGGGCGCATAAGTATCGGGCCTTGCTGCTCTACTGGGCAGGGTACGGCTAGCCCCGGCCAGCCCGGACGCTCCACCACGACACCTGCTGTGGTTACATTGCCGGGATCTACCATGACGATCAAACTCACCGCTACGTTGCTCGCTTGCATGCTTGCGGTTGCCTGCGCTGGGTCGAGCGACCTGCCGGTCAAGCCAGCGCCTTTACCCGAAATCATCGCATTTGTTAATGGGCAATGGTTCGATGGACAGACGTTCGTCCAGGGCACTCGCCATGTCGTCGATGGCGTGTTTCGCGAACCAGGGCCCGGCCCGGTGGCGTTCACCATCGATTTGAACGGCGGCTATGTAGTCCCACCGTACGGTGAGGGTCACAACCATTTTTTGGAGGCCGAGCAGATCGATATATACATCCAGCACTATCTCTATCGGGGTGTGTTCTATGTAAAAGATCAGACCACCCTGCCGAGCGTCCGCAAACAGATCGCCCCAATTACCGCGGGTTCTCGCCCCAATTACCGCGGGGCTCGCCCCAATTACCGCGGGGCTCGCCCCAATTACCGCGGGTTCTCGCCCCAATTACCACGGGACTTCGCCCCAATTACCGCGGGCTCTCGCCCCAATTACCGCGGGCTCTCGCCCCAATTACCGCGGGCTGGCTTGTTAGCAGTTGGCCCAATGTGTTCCCGTTAGTTGCCAGCCTAGACCGCCGTACATCTCTGTGGTTGTGGAGACTGTCAGAGTTGCCCACACGGCCTAGGCTGGCCTTGTTGTCCTAAACTGTCATACCGGGAAAGCATACTGCAGCCCTCCACAACTACAGCTATGGGCCGCAATGACAACAGCAAGAGAGTTCCAGCGATACTTTCAACAGTGGGAGGCCATGGACAATGAACGGCGCAAGACCGCCGTAAAGCAACAAGTGTCGGATGGCAGAGTGAACCTTATACCGATGCCACGGGTTGCAACACAGCCGTTCAGAACCGAGCTATACACAGATTCGCTACCCATCTTTGTAGCCGACAGTTTTCGCGGCGAGAGTCGTTTCCTTGAGTGGTCACGCGAGCACCCTGAATCCGGCGAACCAGTGATCGAAAGATTGTGGATTGGAAGGACAAGTGACACCGCAAAGGAACGTGGACTGCTGCGTCAGCGACATCAGCGCGTTTGGTTTCACCTACTGAAGCTCTGGAACGATCTTGGATATCCATTGGTAAATGGTGACAACAAAGGCGAAGCCTACGGACAGATAAAAATCAGCGCTAGAACGGGAACGCGACTTCTATCGCCATGAGCTCGAACGAGCAAAAGATGATCTACGTCGGCGAGACGAAGAGATCGCGCAGCTCCGCAGCCAAAAGGACCCTTCGATGTTGGAGCGGGTAGGCGAACTGTCGCAATTGCGCGAGGCATTACAGGGGTTGGGGATAGAGGAAGGGCCAGCATGGGAGCGGCTGTTAACAACGCTCGTAGAAAATATAGGGCCGCATCTGATGCAGCATCCATCGATGCTGGCGCAAGCCATACAACAGCCACAGCCGATAATGGTGCCAACCGTCATGCGACAGGCACAGGCAACCACGCAAACGCCCACAGTACAGAACCCTACAGTACGGGCTCCGCGTAAGCCACAGCCAGATAACGGCCACGCCGTGGCTGCAAAAGAGTTTGCAGCCGCCGTTCAGTTTATGGAACAAGCGCTGAATAATGAGACGGACCCGTCTGTTTTTGCGGCGAGCGCGCGTAATGTGATCTCCGGTAAAATTCTAGCGGCAGTGCGCGATCATGGGGTGGAGAGCTTTTTGATGACTATTGAGAAAGCTTCGCCTGATTCTAGGCTGATTACGACACAATACGGTAAGAATTGGATGCGGCAAGTTGCACGAGCACTCGAGCTCTAGTCAGGGAAAACCTATACGACTCGCGGAACTCCCGGATGACGGTCGCCAGGTGCCTCGCCTCGAAGGATAAGGGCGAAGACCATCTCGAGCTGGTCCGCCACCTCCCTGAGCTGTGCATCAGGATGATGCTGGCCCTCGGCTCTGATCACGTGCGACACGACATAGAGCTCGTTCAGAAAGGACCTCAGCAGATGCTGCTGCCCCTTCAGAACAGTGGCTGCTTCCTGTGCCCAAGCGACTAGACGCTCAAACCCCGCAGCATCCACCTCCCGTGTGGTCTGAAGTGGAACCACAGTCTCAGTGATCCCCCGCTTCAGGTCATTCTCGATCTCATCAATGGTTCTCATGGCACAAATCCCTTGATCGCTTCCCGAGGTATGCTCT
>JAKSDA010000362.1 GCA_022360315.1 Pseudomonadota bacterium | reverse complement strand
GCAGGAACGCCGGCGTAATCGTGGTAGGCGCCGGAGCACCTCGAGACGCCGCCAAACCCGACCGTGCCGCCGTCTCTCTCTTTTACGGCTGCAGCAGTGGGTGTGCAAAACGGTGATGCAAACGCTACGCAAAAAGTGGTGAGCTCGGTGAGAGCTGAGATTCTGTCCTGTTGGCTGGACCCAATCTGAACAATCGGACCGAGCCAGGCAGGGGACACGCCACCTGCCCGAGACGATGGGGAATCTGAGCGCCTTTGGGCGAAGCGACATGACCCTGTGGAAGGCATTGGGCCTGGATGAGGTGTGCGAGGCAAAGATGCCCTGCGGGTGCGAGGAGGTTCCGTGGGCCACGATGGCCGCGATTCTGGTGATCGCACGTCTCTGTGAGCCATCGAGCGAGTTGTACATTGCAGAGAATTGGTACCGACGAACTGCCCTCGAAGACTTGCTCGGCGTCAGTGCCAGCCAGGTAAACGACGCTCGCTTGTATCGTGCGCTCGACCAACTTCTTCCCCATAAGAACGCGCTACAGGAGCACTTGGTAAAGCGGCTGGGAGAGCTATTCTCGATCGACTACGACTTGCTCCTCTACGATGTCACGAGCACGTACTTCGAAGGTCAGGCCGAGCGTAATCCGATGGCTCGACGAGGGCACAGCGGCCGATTGCAAGCAGGTATGTATCGCCCTGGTTGTGACTCGTGAGGGCATTCCCCTGGGCTATGAGGTATTCGATGGCAATCGCAGCGATGTGACGACCGTATGAGGAAATCGTCGCCTCGATGGAACAACGGTACGGTATGGCAGGACGCATATGGGTGATGGACCGCGGCATGACGAGCAAGGACAACGTCGCCTGGTTGCAGCGCACTGGTCGTCGCTATCTCATTGGCGCGACCAAACAAGAACTGAAGAAGTGTGGACCCCATTTGCAGGATGCACGCGACTGGAAGCAAGTTCGCGATGGCATTGAAGCAAAAATCTGCCCTAAGCCAGACGGCACCGAGACATTTCTACTGGTGCGCTCAACCGAGCGTCGCAGCCAAGGAACGAGCGATGCACGAGCGATTTGCCAAGCGCATCGAAGACGAGCTGGAGAGCCCGACTGCCAGGCTGGACTTCGCGTCGAGTGGACGGCACGCCCCGAATGGGACGACTGGTCCCGATGCAGTGAAGGTTGCTACGTACTTCGCACCAACGTGGGCGACTGGACGCCGCAGCAGTTGTGGGGAACATATATTCAGCTCACCGAGGCCGAGGCCGCCTTTCGCATCCACAAGACCGAACTCTCGCTGCGTCCGATCTGGCACCAGCGACCCGATCGTGTTAACGCACATATCCTGGTTTGTTTCCTGGCCTACATGCTCTGGAAAACTCTTGAGCAGTGGCAGATACGCGCCGGACTCGGCAACAGCCCGCGCACCATCCTGGACGAACTGGGGACGATCCAGAGCACTGACGTGATCCTTCCGCTCGCTACCAAACCCGAGCGTGAGATACGTCTGCGATGCGTCGTCCGCCCTGACCGCTCGCAGGCTGCGCTCTTGGACCACCTCGGCCTCCGCCTACCCAAGCGCCTGCAACCACGAATTCCATAGCCAAATGTAGTGCCAACTTTTCGGTTAACATATCGAAAACACCGGCTTGGGCAGGCGTAACTGACGAAGTTGGGCTAACGGTACACCAGCGACATCGCACACACACCAGAAGGGGGAAAGAGGGCATCGTTCGGGTGAAGATCGACAAGCGTCTCGATTTTGGACCACTCCCCGTTGCGCGCGATCAAACGAGCAGTGAAACCTCTGCGAAGTCCCGCGCGACAGCGCTACTTGCGGCCACCACGCTTCTTTCTGTTACCGTTACGAGTAGTTGGTCAATGTGAGGTAAACGCAGCTAGCGGCGGAGGCGAAAGACACCTTCGCGGGGGCCGGCGACTATGAACCACCGGCCCAGCTGGGGGCTAATCGCGGTGAAATTGGCGGTTATGTGGCTGCGCATAGGCAGCCACCCCTTGCCATCGTAATGCAAGAGCGTACCCGAGGCCCCCACTGCATAGACGTTGTCAGGCCCGGTTCCTTGTATGCCGCTCAGCAATACATCGGTACCCGAGTCCATGATTTGCCATGCGGTGCCATCGAAGCGCAGGATGGTGCCTGCGCTTCCCGCGGCAAAGACGTTGTCAGGCCCGGAGCCCCATACGGCTTGCAGCGCCTCATGTGTGGGGGATTCCATAGTCTGCCACGACAAGCCATTATGGTGCAGAATCGTACCAGCATCGCCGACCGCAAAGACATTGCTCGGGGCGGCACCCCATACGGCGTACAAGGAGTAAGGGGTCGGGGGCGCTGTTTCCCGCCACGAGGACCCATCGTATTGCAACAGAGTGCCCGAGTCGCCCACAGCGTAGAGGTCTCGAGGGCCGCTGCCCCATATGCCGTAGAGCGCCGCCAAGGTTGGAGAAGGCTTACTCTGCCATGACCTCCCGTTGTAGTGCAAAAGCGTGCCCGAGTCGCCAACCGCATGGACATCGTCAGCGCCTGCCCCCCCACACGTCCCACAGCGATTCTGCAGTGGGCGATCGCACGCCTCCCCAGGAATCTCCAATAAAAAGGGCGAGCGCACCCGCTCGACCGACCGCGTGAATCTGGTTGAGCTCGATGCCCCAGAAGCCTTGTAGCAGCTCAGGGTCGACCGTGCTGGAGGCACGCCAGGAGGCGCCGTCAAAGTGCACCAACGTGCCCCTATTACCAACAGCATGGACGTCGTTAGGCCCGCTGCCCCAAACGCCACTAAGCGAATCGTCGGTCGCAGAGGGCATGAGCTGCCAAGAGGTGCCGTCAAAGTGCATTACCGTGCCCCCATTACCAACAGCATAGACGTCGTCGGGCCCGCTGCCCCACACGCCACTAAGCGAATCGTCGGTCGCAGAGGCCATGGGCTGCCAGGAGCTGCCGTAATAATGCACCACCGTGCCAGCTGTGCCAACAGCATAGACGTCGTTGGGCCCGCTGCCCCACACGCCATTAAGCGCATAGTCGAACGCAGAGGGCGCACGCTGCCAGGAGGTGCCGTCAAAGTGCACCACCGTGCCCCCATTACCAACAGCATAGACGTCGTTAGGCCCGCTGCCCCACACGCCACTAAGCGAATCGTCGGTCGCAGAGGCCATGAGCTGCCAGGAGGCGCCATCAAAGTGCACCACCGTGCCAGCTGTGCCAACAGCATAGACATCGGTGGGCCCGCTGCCCCACACGCTATAGAGGTGTTGCTCGGTCGCAGAGGGCATAGGCTTCCAGGAGGCGCCGTCAAAGTGCACCACCGTGCCCCAATTACCAACAGCATAGACGTCGTTGGGCCCACTGCCCCACACGCTAAAAAGCCAATCGTCGGTCGCAGAGGGCATGGGCTTCCAGGAGCTGCCGTCAAAGTGCACCACCGTGCCGTAGCTACCAACAGCATAGACATCGGTGGGCCCGCTGCTCCATACGCCACTAAGCGGATTTTCGGTCACAGAGGGCACGGGCCGCCAAGTGGTGCCGTCAAAGTGCACCATCGTGCCCCCGTAACCTACAGCATAGACGTCGTTGGGCCCACTGCCCCAAATCGCATAGAACCATGCGGAGGCACCGCTCTCCATGACTGTCCAGTTCCAACGGCCACAGGCCGCCGTTAACACTGCATCGCACGCCTCCGAGCAGAGCGGACGGCCGAAGTCATAGCCGTGCTTTACACAGGAGACCTTGAGGTCTGCCGTATCGCACGCTTCCTCCATCGCACGCTCCCCGTCACCACAATGGAGCCGGCAATCCGTACGACAATACCCTCCCCCGTCTCGGTTCGGCTGTCCCCCACAAGCAGTTACCCTCGGAGCAGGCTCGCCGGCGCCGCAATCGCATTCCTCGTCGGCATCCACGATCCCATTGCCACATATCTCCTGGGACCGGCAATTACCGCTGCAGCCATCTCCATTCGCGGTATTGCCGTCGTCACATACCTCGCCCATGTCGTGCTCGAGTATCCCATTGCCACACAAGCCCAACTGTGCGCCAACGCGCACACACGTTGGCTGCCCAGCGATCTTCTCGCACCTGTGCTGGGCCAGGCACCTGCTCTCACCACATGGCACGCCCCGACTGTCCATACATGCGCTGGCCAAGAACGCGATGCATATCACTACATGGCTTCTCCAAGTCATCCCTGTCTCCAAAATCAGTCAAAAGCGCAATGTCGACAGCACACCCGCGCCATCACTCGAGATCAGCGGCACGATGTTGAATTGTGGGGCGTCGGGGGGTTCGGTGGCAACGCTCTTAGGTCGATTGCGCGCGACCAGAAGCAACCCGGTCACTGTCACTGCAGCTCCTGTAGCCACCGTCCCGAACCCCACCCGGCTCTCCAAGACCGCGCGATCGTAGGGAGGCGGCGTTTGTGGCGCACACGCGGGCTCGCCACACCTCGCGGCACTCTCGGCCCGGTCGAAATCGCGAGCCGACTTCCAAACAACGCCCGCTCCGGCCAACCCGAGGGCAACGCCGGCCCCGACCACGGCCCACGGTTTCCACTTCGCCCAGTGCCGCCTCTTGATAACAGTGTCCGGGCCCATCTCGATGACGATCGAGCCCCGGTGGCCCGGCAGCAATGTGATGGACTGACGGGCGGAAAAGTAGCCCGGCTTGTCGGCGGTCACCACGTGGGATGCGGGAACTACTGGGGCAGTATGGCTCCCAGGGCCGACAAAGAGCGGTTCGCCGTCGAGCCGGACCGACGCGCCCGGCTCGTCGCAACGGACTTCGATGATGGCGAGCTGTTCGCGCAATAGCGTGTCGTGTAGCTTGCGGGCGCGTTGCCGATCAGCTGGAGAGAGCCGATCCACGCCTAGGTTTACTGCTTTTTGCAAGCTGGCATAGGCGGCCACCGGTCGCCCACTGCGAGAGAGCGCCAGGCTGAGATAGAGTTGGATCTGCGGATGCAGCCAGTACTCGGCTGCCCGGCCAAACGCTTCGGCAGCGTCGCGGTAGAGCAGCTCGTGGTAGAGCGCGGTTCCTCGCTCAAAAAACGTTTCGGCTGCGCGCCTGTGTTCATCGGATGGGTTGTGGCCCGGTACAGAAGGAGGTGGAACAACCGTCTCCGCGTCGCCCATTGTTGGCCGCACTAGGGCCAGAAGAAACAAAAAAGTCCACCCCGGGATGAAGTCCCGGCAATGCACTGCATTCATTGCGTGTCTCCCAGGTCTTTGATTATTTCTTCCAGCCGGCCGTCGTTGGCGCGCCGGATGATACGATCAAGGGTTACCTTGGCACGGCGTTCGCTCTTGGCCGCCACCCGGGCTTTGTCTCGCTCGACGCGCACGTCCGCCTCGGCCCTGCGTGCAGCTGCTTCCGCTTGTTTGGCTTTCTCTTCGGAGCGCCGCGCACTGCGCTCGGCAACGCGGGCCTTGCTGGCCTCGACCTCTGCCAGGACTCGGGCCTCCTCGGCCTCCTGCATGGCTTGCTCGGCCTCCTGCCGCGCTGCCTTCTCCTTTTCCAACGCATCCTGCCTTGCCGCGCTCAATCGCTGATTCAGTTTGAGTTGCTCGCTCAGCTCGTCGGCCTTTGTCTCGACCTCGGCGTTGGCCGCGCGAATCTCGACCAGAGCCAGCGACGCGACGACAGCCCCGGCAAAAACCAACAAGAACACCATAGCCCCCGCAATCACCACCCGACGGACCCGGCTGGCGCGCCGGGCCTGAGCAAATACTGCATCGAGAAAACTGGCCTCACGAGCAGTCAGGCTGTCCGCAATCGCTCGATAAATTCGGCGTCTTCATGGCTGTCATCGAGCCAGCGGCGCAACGTCGGCCAGGTGTCGATAAGCGACTCGTGGATGAGCTCAACCGTGCTGCCATCACTGCCCCGGTCGCCGTGCCCGCTCGGGTTGAGCTCCGCTGTACTGGCCTTACTCGTTTCACCACTTGTCCCGCTTTCGATGGCGACCATGCGGGCATCCGCCAGATAATGGACTACTTGCTCGATATCTTCGGCATTGCCCGGTAGCTCGCGCAACTCACTGAGACTGATCAGTGTCCGGGTGCGCTCAGCTGTCACTAGACGCTCAAAAATACTGCGCGCAACGCGCAGTTTCGCCGAGGACATACTGGCCACTACTGCATCAGCATGCACCGCCAAGGCACCGGCCACGCCGCCAAACGATTCATAACTCGCCCGGGTGAGTACGTGGCGCTCACGATCTCGGTTCTCCCATAACTTGCTGGCGGCAAACTGCAAAAGTGGCAACGCACTCGAGGTGCTCTCTACTGCCTCGAGCATGTCCTTGACCAGCTCAAGGCTATCGAATCGATAGCCTGCGGCCAACACAGGCTTGGTGAGAGCGTCGCGCAAGCCGGTCCGGCTCATCGGCAGCAACCAAACCAGGCCCCGGAGCAACTCATTCGTAAAGTGGCTGCCTTGGACGACCCGATCAAGAAAGTCCGAGCGAATGGACAGTACCACTCGCAACGGAGAAGAGGCGTCGTCAGCTGCTCCTTCCAGGCATTTGACAAAGGCGGCCCGCGTATCGCTCTCTGCAACCAGGGTGTAGAGTTCTTCGAATTGATCGATACAAAGCACCAGGCGTCGTCGCTTGCGGCGCGCCCAAGTGCGCAATTTTTGGCCAAACCAACCAGGCTCGTCTCGCAGGCGAGCGCTCATTGATGGCTGCATTGCGGTTTCGCTGTCGACCCGCAGCTCCTCGAAAACCTTGGTGAGCGCGTCCATAGGCCCGCGGCCAGGCCGGAGAACTAGGCAAAGCCATCCTTCGCCCAACCGCTCGAGTGCGGGAATCACCCCGGCACGCAACAAAGACGATTTGCCTGCCCCAGACGGACCGACCAGAGTGACCAGGGGGTGGCTGTCTACCTTGGCCACCACGGAAGCTGTTTCGCGCGAGCGGCCGAAAAACCTATTAGCATCGCTTTTCTGAAACGCTGCCAGACCGATAAACGGGCTCGCACCAGCTGCCAGCATTGGAGTGCTGTCGCGCGACGCCAAGGCATCGAGATCGGCTACCAGCTCGCTGGCGGTGGCAAGGCGATCGTCCCTGCGCTTGATCAGGCACCGCTCGATTAGCTCACCGAGCCGGCCGACGTCGGGCACGCTCTCGCTCACCAGTGGCATAGGTTCGTCCAGCGCGGCCACCAAGCCCAGCCTTGGCATGGTCAACGGGTCCAGGGGATGACGACCGGTAATCAGTTCGTACAGCATAATGCCCACCGCCCACAGGTCTGTCCGGTGGTCCACACGCTCGCCTCGAAGCTGTTCGGGAGACATGTACGCCGGTGTTCCAACAAGCGTGCCTGGCTGGGTACCCTCCAACGCGGCAGACAATGCAGGCTGCCGGGTCGGCTGCAAGGAATCGTCACTGCACTCAGACAAGAGTTTGGCGATACCAAAGTCGAGTACCTTGATCCCACCCGACTCGGTCAACATGATGTTTTCCGGCTTGAGATCTCTGTGTACAATTCCCATGCTGTGTGCACCGACCAGTGCACGTGCCACGGGAATCATCAGCTCAATAACCCGGCTTGCCGGGATGGCTGCGCCTGGCGCCCTTGTACCGCGAGCCCGAGTACGCTCATTCATCCACTCGCGCAGAGTTTGTCCCTTGAGGTATTCCAGCGCCATGAAGGCGCGTCCTGCATGCTGCCCCGCTTCGTAGATGACCACGATGTTTTCGTGACCACAGCGAGCTGTGGTTTGGGCCTCGGTGACAAGCCGCCTGGAAAGCTCAGCTGATTGCTTGCCGAGCACCTTCAATGCTGCCAGACGTCCAAGCTCGAGATCGCGGGCCAGATACACCCGCCCCATGCCACCGTGACCGAGTTCGCGGATTACTTGGTATTTGCCAATAACGCTGTCCGTACCAACGCTGTCGTGCTCATTTGCGCAAGCCTTATTGGTTGGCATGAGACCGACTGCCTGCTGCAGCCTCCCCAGTCCCAGTGAGAGATCTCTTTTTGATGGCCCATCGGCCGAGATCAGCTTCTCGAGCTCCTTGCGCATCGACGGTTGATTGGCGCATTCACGCTCGAGAAATGCTGTACGCGCCCCTGGCGCCAGCTCTATCATTGCATCAAATAATGTCTCTAGCCGCCGATACCAACTCTGTCGGTGACTGGCGTCAGGCAACGGTGACGCTACTGGTTGCTCGATGCCACGGGGTCGTTCACAAACTGTTTCGTGGCTGGTGGGTCGTCGTTTCGCGCCGTTGGGACGTGCATATGGGGCGTCCCTCCATGCGGAGCGCCCGGAACGCTCACCCGCAATGTCACTACGACTCCCACTATTGTACCTAGTACTCATATTAGGGCTCTCTGCTCGATTCAGAGGTAATCAGTATTTCTCCTCGTTCGACGAACGAATCCAGTGAGCATCGCTGATGTGCTAGAACAACCGTCCGAGCATGTATCACAGCTCACGACAGAAAACTATCAATAACCAGAATGTCTCCGATATGAACCGCCCTGTGTTATTTACGCCCCACAAGACAATCCTTTCTTGCCATGTTTGGCCGGAAAAGTCCATTACGGACCATTACAGACCATTACAGACCATTACAGACCATTACACAGCAATGCCAGGGCGAGGCCCAGTATCCGCTCTTGCGGACTTCAGCCATCGTGATTGATGGGCATCCGGGCATATTTTTACCAAATGAGGCCGGACTGGGTGTGCCAGCTCCCACAGAAATTCCTGGCCGCAGTCATTGCTACAGGGGCGGAAGCGGCATGTCATACAGCAGCTCGGCCAGCTCCGCCAGAATCCAGTCGCCCGAGTACAACCGCCTCCGCTAGCGTATGTTAAACACTCAGCCAATTAAAGCAATCGCTGTACCACGTTGGGAGCCAACGACTACAGGCTATTGAAGCGGCAGATAGCTAAAGAGTTTTCAGTAGATAGGACACTTGTCCGCAACAGTGTCCTCTTGACTAAATAGACGATCGTCGGTTCGCTACACTTGTCCAAGTGATCGAACAGATTGCCATTTCGGGCGAGGGCTGAGGGTAGGAGACCCAAGGCACAGTGTGGGATCGAGACGAACGAAAGGTAGCCTCTCAGGCTCCCCTGCCGTTGGAGTTGGGTAGCCAAAACACCCAGGCCCTCACTCGCCTTCGCAGTGTGAGTGTAGCTTATTGAGGATTTCCTATTTAGACGAAGCGTCACACCCGTCCACTTTACTGCACCGGGTCGTTGGGCCCGAGAGAAAGGATCGACCTGGATCGCTTCGGGAGAACCGTAGGGTGGCAGGTACGACGAGGAGCGTAGCCCGAGGGTGTTTTCGTTCCGCGGGAACGCGACTCCATAGCTTTTGCTACCCACCTGCTCGAAGCAGGCACCGCTGCGCTCGATATCAAGTGCGTTGGCCAGGCACTCAACAAGCGTCGCCGCCCGAAGGTACTCCCTTGCCCCTGCGTCGCATAAGCGCGGTTGGACAAAGCCGCTTCGCGGCAGCTTTTGAGTGAGGCTGGCGTGTGACTTGGTAATTGTGGCTTGCTTGGCGGACATCCCTGCCATTACTCTCGTCTCGGCGTCGCGAACGTGCCAGCATGATGAAAATATTGAGGAGAGTATGGGCTAATTTCCCCGTGACCGTTCAGCCCCCCGAAAAGTTGGATCATTTTGATCACTTGGAAAGTAAGCGCCCGATGAACGAAGGATGGCGGGCCGACAATATGGGCATGCACGCTGGTCCGAATCAGCAAAAAACAGAAGAATCGCTGGACAAAAGACTATGCACGGCAAGTGCTGGAGCAGATAGAGCGCAGTGGCAAGAGTGATGTGGAGATGGCTCGGAAGCTGGGGGTAAGCCCGCAGCGGATCTATTGGTGGAGAAATCGACTAAAGAAGCAGACACCAAGCAGACGGGCAGCTCCGCCTGCATTCATCGAGGTTGTGCTGGCGGACAAAAGTAGTAACAGCCGCCGCTTCGAGATCTGCCGCCGCTTCGAGATCTATATTCATGGAGAGCGAAAGGTGGTGGTATGGTCCGGGTTCGACGCTGAGCAACTAGAACGCGTGCTGGCGATAATGGAGAAATCGTCGTGTTGAGACAAGGGCCTTCCAGGACCGGGCCTACCCACTCAAGTCGTGATCGCCAAATACCGCGACCATCTTCCGCTCAATCGACAAACCGGGGTCTATCGGCGCTTAGGAGTGGAACTGTCGCGCAACACGTTGGTCGATTGGGTCGCAGCAGTTGCATATCTGCTGTGCGCGAATATCCGCTCGGCAGTACCGAGACCCGGCAGCTTCTCATCCGGCACGGCTGGCTGCCCTCAGAAGGCACCTGGATCGCCGACGTGGTCGGGGTGAGTGGGCCGAGCGGATGGCGTTCACCACGCCGGTCGCGGCGTCCATCGCCGTGGTTGCCCCGATTGTATTCATCGCGGCCTGGTCTGGGGCGAGCGCGATCCGGCGTTTTGCGCCCAATGCCCACCCCCTGGTCGGCGCTTTTGCGCCGCGTCTGCACCGACATACGCCCTTCTCTGCGGTCGCATTGTCACTCTCGATCTTCTCGCCGCCGGGTTGACACCGTGGGCGTGTCTGGCCATGGAGCGACGTGAGATCAGGGCATGGGCACCGCTTTTTGTTGCCCTCATGTTGGGTCTGCTTCACCCTATCGGCGGAATTCTGGCCCTAGCGTTGGCAATGCTGGTGGCAATTGGCGTGGCCGTGGCCACAGTGAATCCCGAGCCACCCCGCGGCTTGCGCGCCGATCTGGCTCACCTCGGCGACACCCTGGTTCGCCGTCACCTGGCCTGGAGATTCACTGTGGTTGGCCCGCCCCGGGTCCTGCCCGCGGTTGCAGGCACTGCCCGGTACGTCGACGGCCTCCGCGTACGCGAACTCTATCCGGCCGCAACTTATCGATACGATCCGGACCGGCCCGAACTCATGATCGCCACCCGGTACACCTATATCGTCGCGGGCGCGGACCCCAGCGCCGCTGACCGCGAGATCCGGCGCTGGATCGCCGAGCTCGGCAGCGCTGGAGTGGACAGCAAACGAGCCGGGCGAGATTCGACCACAACACTCGACGTGTACCGGATCGAGCGCGATCCCGACAAGGAAGAGACAATGAGAGAAAAGGCCAGGAGGCGCCGAAACAGCGGTCGGGCAATCGAATAGGGCCACCTAAAGCCTGTCCTTGCCCGGCCGATACATCCTGGAAGGAACGCAGTGATAAGTCAGCTCAAGATTCCTCCGCGAACCGACGAGACCAGGCCGCTCGTGCTGGTCGTCGACGACTGCGAGGACATGGCCGGTTTCACGGGTTGTGTGCCAAAACAGGCCGGTTTTTTCGTATGCACGGCGCACTGCGGAGCCGAGGTTCTGGCCCTGCTCGATCGCGTGCGACCCGATATCGTCGTTATCGACTACTGGATGCCCGGCATGAACGGACCGGAACTGGGGCGAGCCATTCGCGCGCTGCCGGGGCTGCACTCGATGCCGATCTTGATGCTCACCGTGTCGCGCAACGCCGATCATATCGGCGACGCATTTGCCGCCGGAGTCGACGACTATTTGCACAAGCCGATCGACCCGCAGATCCTGGTCCGCCGACTTTCGACGACCCTCGACGCCCGCATCGACCACGAACGGGCCTGGCAGACCGAACTCCTGAGCCAGGAGCGCGAGGTCCTGAGCCAGGAGCGCGAGGTCCTGAGCCAGGAGCGCGAGGCTCTGCAGGCCAGCCTCGACGAGGCCGGCCGGATTCACCACAGTCAGTTTCCCACCCTGCCCACCGTGTGGCGCGGCTGGCATTTGACTGGCGCGGTCCTGCCCTGCGAGCACGTTGGCGGCGACCTGTTCGATATTGTGGACGTTGGCGGGCAGCGGCGGATCGTCGCGCTGATCGATATCTCCGGCCACGGCATCCCGGCCGCTCTGGTTGCCGAGTGGGTTATGACCCCCGAGAATGTCAAATGGCGCATCGCCAACCTGGTGGCCAATGCCTCGGCCAGAGAGTCCGACGATGCTTCTGCGCTTATTTTGGAGTACCGCGGTGAGCACTAGCCCGCATTATTCGCCATGGTATTGTCGCGAGCTCGTAGCTGCCGAGGAAGATCTGGCAAACGACCGGAGCCGCACACCGCATGCGTATTACAATCCACCGGGTACGACGGCGAGGGCGGCATTGCCATGGGTTCCCGGCAGATACGACCGCAGCAGATGGTGTGGTGAATAATGCGGGCCAGTGCGCAGCGCTTGATAGAGGCCGACGTCGATGCCATTGCGCCCGCGGTCGAGTGGACCTGTGCGCGGTTGGCCGGCTGGGTCGACCACGAAATGGCCCGCCCGGGTCTCACCGAGGCGCTCACCAACGCACTCATCCACGGCTCCTTTGGTCTTGACAGGAGTGTGCGCGATGATCTCGACGTCTATCTGGCCGCCATTCACAGCTGCTCGGAAAGCGGCAGTCACCCACCCATCGAGCTTCTGATCGTCGGGGACAATACCACCTGCCGGGTTCAGATTCGATGGAACGGAGCACCCTGTCCGGTCGACCACCGGCATCGTCCCCACGACGAGCCGACTCCGCAGCGTACCTCGGGACGAGGTATGCACGTCATTTACCATACCTGCAGTGAGGTTTTGTGGTGTGATGACGGCCTGGAAATCCACCTGATCTACCGCAGATCATAACTGCGATTGCGATCGTCGCCTCGCAGATGAATCACTTCCCCCGCCCGCGCATCGACGGGATGCGCGCGCGACCCACCCTTCCCCTGTCTGCGCATCGACGAGCTGCGCGACACCGTTTGCACCGCAAGGAGATCTCATGCAAAAAATTGGCTTTGTACTGGCTGGCGGACTTGGTCGCCGAATGGGCGGAGATCTGCCCAAAGTACTGTACCGTGTCGAAGGTAAGGCAATGGTCGTGCGGGCTCTGGACGCGCTGCGAGACAGCGGTATCGAACGACTGATTGCTGTGCTGTCTCACCGCTCTGATGAGACCGCGTCGGTTTTGCCGCCGCATGTGGAGGTGGTGGTTCAGGAACGCCCGCGCGGTACAGCGTCGGCGATCATCGCGGCGCAGCATTATCTGACCTGTGACGACACGGTAGTCGTGGTTGCCTTTGGCGACATGCCGTGGTTGAACCCGAACTCGGCAGCCCGGCTCTGCGCTGCCATCCACGACGGCGCTCACGCCGCGGTGTTGACCTATCACTTCGATGATCCGCCGCAGTTTGGCCGCATCATTCGCGATCGGGACGGCCATTTTGTCGATATCGTCGAATACAAGGATTGCACCGCAAAGGAGCGCGCACTGTGCGAACTCAATGCGGGCATGTTCGCATTCCAGTCAGGTCCACTCAGAGAGGCTCTCGCCTATATCGACGACAACAACGCTGCTGGCGAGCAGTATCTGACCGATGTGCCCAGGCACATCGCCCGGACCGGTCACCGCGTTGCGACGGTGGTGGCCGAAGGCGTGGAGGAAACCCTGGGCGTGAACGACCCCAAACACCTCGAGTTTGCTCGCCTCTTGCCGCTCATCCGGCGATCCGAGAAGCGTCTCTACCTGGCCGCCGAGCTGTATGAAGATCTGCTCGATCAGGCGGCATGACCCGGCTGATCTGAAACCGATCAAGTATGTCAGGTATGTGCCACCGGCTGGCAATGCGACTGCCGCTGTGGCGACGCGGAGAGTTTTTGGACCGGCCCTTAGCGCGGAGGAGACGTCGTTCCGCCCGGGTTGCCCGGCCCGTGGATGGGACAACCTGCATTCCGATCGCCATCGTAATCGAACAGGTAATAAAGCCAGTTGGACGCGAAAAGTCCCTGCTGCCGAAAGCGGAATACAGCCTGACCGGACATTGGTTTCCAGCCGGCCTTTTCGGCATCCCGAATATCGACAATTCCGTTTTGGTCGGTATCGACCAAACTGTCGGGCGCTGCTCCCTCGACCAGGAACGCACGTACGGTAACGACCTGCCGGCTGGAGAATGGAGCGGGGGTGGTAGACGGAGAGAAGTCATCCCGTGACGCACACATCGCGGCGCCGCCGTCCACGCGGGCGCGGATTTCATCCTCTCCACAGGGACGAATGGGGCTCTGATAACACTCGTCGACCAGCGCAACCGGAGCGAATAGTCCGAATGGTACATTCATGTGGGCGAAAATGGTCGTGTGCGCTCGATTGTCTTTGAGCTCGTAGGTGATGCTCTGAAATAGACCGGACAGATTTCTCAACTCGATGGGATGCGAGCGCTTAAAATGCAAGTCAAACACGATCCCAGGCCCGGTATCCGCGACCACGACCAGACCCGGCAAGCGATGATTGCGGCCGTACCGCAGCTCGTTGGGTTCGGATCCAACGCAAGGCACTAGCGATTGTTTTCTGGTGTTGAGTCCGGACGTATTGTAGGTCAGGAGCAACGGACTGCCCGGGCAGTTGGCTTGTCCTTCAGGCATAGGGAGAGCCGTGTGGCCCGGTGTGAAGAGGACCTTCAGTCGGCCCGGAATGGACGTCGCCGGAACCCCGTGGAAGGGCCGGCAATTCGGCTCCCCAAAGACAAGAGCCCGATCGGGCAACCCGACCCTCAGATCAGAGATGCCACACAGCCTGTCTTCGTTGGCAGTCAAAGAGATGGTCAGCGGCCAGCCCGAGACCGCCTCGATGGCAACCTCATCGCTGGTATCGGGGTGATGCGGGAACGCGATCTCGAGCAGCTTCCCGACCGATGGTCCGTCGAGTCGAGCTTGCCCGGTTTCTGGCCGGGGGCTGGGCGTGCAGCCACTGCTGATGCCGAAAAAGAACACCGCGAGTGCGGCAGTCGGTGTGCCGACGCCCGGACTGCCAGAGCTGCGCAGAACGGTAAAAGCAGATCGTGCCTGGTCCATTGCCTATCCTCTCCTCTCATACAGGTCATACAGGGAAACGAAAAAATGGGCATCGTGGGGACGGTGACGGGGTACAGGTTTGAATTCGGGTGTGTCGAGCCGGGTTTACAAGCGCATACGGTCGCCGCTTGGGCGATTTTCTGCCACGAATCGGCTATGGATGTACCAGCCCACGGGGCCATAATGGCTGGCCATGACGCTCATCCGTGTTGCGATCGTTCAGGATGCCCCCATCGGTTTCGATCGGCAAGCGACGCTCGACAAGGTTGCGCGACTGACGAAAAAGGCCGCTGGCCAGGGCGCTCAGGTGGTTGTATTTCCCGAAGCTTTTCTCTCCGCGTACCCCAAGGGCATCGATTTTGGGGCCCGGGTGGGAACGCGCAGCCCCGAGGGGCGCCGGTGGTTTTCCCGCTACTGGCATAGCGCTGTCGAGGTGCCCGGGCCGGCAACCGACGCACTGGCCACCGTGGCCAAGGAGTGCGGCGCATACCTGGTTGTCGGGGTCATCGAGCGAGCGGCCGGCACGCTTTACTGCACAGCGCTGATCGTAGGGCCAGAGGACGGCCTGCTGGGCCTCCATCGAAAACTCGTGCCCACGGCCATGGAGCGCGTGGTGTGGGGAAATGGCGATGGCTCGACCCTGCCGGTGGTCAATACCGCGGTGGGCCGTTTGGGAACGGTCATTTGTTGGGAAAATTACATGCCGCTATTGCGCACAGCGATGTACGCCAAGGGCGTTCAGCTCTATTGCGCCATCACGGTGGACGACCGCCCGTCGTGGATACCCACTGTGCGCCACATTGCTGTCGAAGGCCGCTGTTTCGTGCTGTCGAGTTGCCAGTTTGCGCGGCGGAGTGACTATCCCGATGACTACCCGGCCGATTTCGGGGGCGGAGCCGACGCCGTTGCGATCCGGGGTGGCAGCTGCGTGGTGGATCCCTTCGGCAACGTGATTGCCGGTCCTCTCTACGATGAGGCCGGCATCATTACCGCCGAGGTCGACCTCGATGCGATCGTGCAGGGCAAATACGACCTGGACGTGACCGGCCACTACGCGCGCCCCGACGTGTTCACGCTGCTCGTCGATGAGCGTCCTCGCTCCGCGGTGCAGAGCGTTAGCAGCGACGATGTAACCAGCTAAAACCCGGCCATGGCGTGGTGCGTGGGCAGCTGAGGTCAAAAAATCGTCTGCTGGTTCATCGCGGGGGTCTTTGGTTGTTCCCGGTTGCCCGGCCGCGTTCCCATAAAAACAAAAACCGCGTTTTCGGGCGAAATTGCCCCGAAACCTGGGTTTCTAGCGGGACGAATCCAGTTGATTGTACAGTCGATCTCGCCGCGATCTCGGTCCGGCTCGTGCCGCTGAGGCATGCTGCGCAATGGGTGGCACCCCCGGCCAAGGTGCGCTGAACCGGGCAACGTGTCGATCATCGTTTGCACTTTGCGTCGCGCCGGGTCAGGGCAAGAGGCTGGCTACCTGGCCTGAGTGGACCACGCGGCTGCGGCATTTGATCGGCCGCTGACACCAACAATCAGCCACATAGGCCGGCATCGAGACTGGCACTGAACTTGATAGGGACGCAGGTACCGGCGCTGTGCTGCACAGCAGGCGCAATGCAACAGGAAGACAAGCACGACCATGACACACCAAACCCATACGTCCACGTTCATCAACCCCATGCTCGGACTCATCCTCGGCCTTGGCAGTGCTGGCGGCTGTTACACCGCTGCCGACACAATTGGTCAGGCACAGCTTGCCGAGGTGTGCCCACCCGATCATTGCGGGGGCAATGCGTCGACGTTTAACGATCTACCATTTGGCGAGCTTCACCTCCTGCCCGGGAAAAACACCGGACTGGCCAACCAGCGAGAACTGTATATTTCGGACTTCATCGCTCCCGACGGGGCGACCGATGTTGTCTTGAATGCCAGACAGGGCCGGTATACCGCCGCCAATGCCAGCGAAACACTGACCGGTTCCGATCTCATCGGCGCCACGCTCATCATATCGAGCAATGCGAGTACCGAAGTCATCGAGGTTGAAATTACCGATTACCGGAACGAACTCAGCTGGACTGAGAACGCCTTCGGCATCGACCAGTACATGTTGAAGAAGAAAGTCGATACCGACGGCGACGGTGTGGCCGACGCGTATGAGCCCGTGTGCTCGGCGGCCATGGACCTGGGCGACCAGGCTGCCTGGACTGTCGTGGTGTCCAAAGAGCGCTACTCGTTTCGCGATATCGAGGTCACCGCATCGGGCCACCTCGCCGCGGGCTGGTTCAACATTGCATGCGTGGGCCACGCTCTGGCCAAGGTGAAACTCATTGGCTACGACCCCTCGCCCCCGCCCAACAGTCCCTACGTCACTACCCCCAACCAACGCCAGGCGGCTCTCAAAATGCTGGCTGGCGACTACTGCGGCACCGGCACGGTGCATACCAAAGACGGCACCGCGCTTTACTGGCAAAACCCGGCCGGATGGTCACATAACAATCCGCCCGAGGACCGCCAGAGAGAGGCGTTGTGGTCCCCCGACGGCGCTCTCTGTCTCGACGTGCCCCGACTGGGCCCCGGCTATCTGGACAAGATTCACGCCAAGTGCGCGACTGTCGGCAAAACGATGGTTCCCTGCAGCGACAACAGTAAACACTACGGGTGGGAAACCTCGTTGCCGGTCAGCGAGTAGCCGGGTCGAGACCGCGTGCCTGGCGCCAGGACGCGATCTCCTGCAGGTGGCGTTCGAAGCCCGACGGGGCCCTCTTGTACAGTGTCTCGGCTCGGTCGAGTAGCTCGATGGCGCGCCGGTGTGTGCCCTGTGCCGATTCCAGGTTGACGCCGGTCTCCTCCTCACTCCACAGTGCAGTGGCCAGAGCTACCTCGGTGCTGGCCAAATAACGCCGAGTTGCTGCTCGTTCATTCATTTTGGCCACAGCGACAAACTCCGCGTGGGCCTCTTCGAGCGCTGCGACTGCTTCTTGCCGCCGACCCAGTGACAAAAGAGTCTTGCCCAGGCCGAGCAGCGATTGAGCCAGTCGCTCCTTGGTCCACCAGCTCGACTGGTTGCGCAGGGTTGCGACCACCTGTTCGAAATTGCTCAGCGCTCCGCGCAGATCGTTGCTATAGAGCAACCCATAGCCCTGTGTGAGCTGGGGAAACCACGCAGTCCAATCGACTGTGTCGGGTCGAGAGGTTGTTCGAGAGGCGATCTCGGCGGCCTGCAGCCAGTGTGTGGAGGCGTTCGAGGTATCGCCTATCTCGGCTTCTACAACGCCGAGATAGTACAGACAGTCGCCCAGTGGTTGGGACATTTCGGGGTGATGGCGGGCGTAGAGCGCACAGGTCGAGGTCAGAATGTCGCGTGCTTGTTTGGGGTCGAGAGTGTATTTGCCGCGCACTCCTCGCCACTGCAGCGTGCGGGGATGTGCCGGGCCCAGCTGTTGTCCGCTGTCCCGGATGGCCAGGTCGAGAAGAGCGCTGCGACGCCCGGGATCGGGCGTGACCAGGGCCAGGTTGAGCAGGATGCCATTGAGCTCGACATGGCTGTTCGAGGTCTGGTTTCGCACGTTCAGAGCTCGCTCGAAGTACGTTCGCGCCCGTTCGCGGTTGCCGGCCGCCATGTACACGGCACCCGCGTTGTTGAGCAAGAGCGCGTGCACGAAGCTCGGGTCGGCAACCTGTTCGATCAGGGCTTCGGCAATGTCGAGTGTGGCCAGGGCCAGCTCGGATTGCTGGGGTTGGATCCCTTCGGCGTAGATGCGTCGGGCCAGCGCTTCGAGCGCGACGTCGTTGGCCCTGGTCGCCAGACCCAGCACAGTGGCCCGGCGCAACTGCTCGGCCGCCTCCTGGTACTTTCTCATGCCCATGAGAGCGCGACCCTGTACCAGCAGAGCCCGGGCCAGAAAAGGCCGGTAGTCGAGCCGGGAAGCCTCGCTGACCACGGCCTGGCCGCGCGCGATGGCGTCGTCGTAGCGACCTGCGTCCTCGAGCGCCACGACCCGGCTCAGACGGGCGCGCAGCCCGGCTACGGCGTCGGCGACTGCGGCGTCCTGAGGCGGCGCAACTTCGGCGAGAAGCGCATCGGCATTGGCGCAGTACTCGATGGCCGGCAGCTTCTGCACCACGGCGACTGCGTGGTCGAGTGACTCGGCGTCGGTCTCGGCGAGCACCGAGACCGCGCTGTCGAGGGCCTGGCGGCGGTCGTCGAGACACGACATGCGCCGGTCGAGCAGATGGCCCGACTGATCGCCGCGCCGATGGGCCAGGCAGGCGTCGCGGTACATTGTGGCCCATGATTCAGCATAGGTCGACAGACCGCCATCGACCCGTGGCCAGGCTGTTTCGGCGTAGGTCCGCCCGGTGCCGGTGACCGCGTTGCGCACCGCGATGCGCTGTTTTTGGCCCCACACCTGGGCCATCTTATCGCTGCCGCCGGGGCACGGATCGACGGTCGTGGTGGCGTTCTCAACGAGCAGATATCCGGCCAGAGTGGCCAGGGCGGCAAACGAGATGCCGAACAGCCAGCGCATGCGCTGGCGGACTGGGTCGTGGCCGAGTGCGGCCAGCAGGGCGTCCATGGACGGATATCGCTGATCGGGCTGAGCGGCCAGGCCGCGGCACAGGATCGGATAGAGTCGGCCGGGAACCCGGCTGTTTTTGCGCGGCGGTTGCACTTCGCCGCAACTGACCGCGTAGGCCCGTTGTGCGATGGTCTCGCCGGCGTACGGGCTGTGCCCGTAGAGGCTTTCGTAGAGCGCCTGGCAGAAGCTGAATTGATCGCTGGCCGGGCCTACCTCAATGCCGGCGAGCTGCTCTGGGGCCATATAGGCCGGTGTGCCGAGCAGGTCGCCCGGCCTGGTCAGCGGGACGGCCAGGGGGCCAGATGGAGAGGCCGGCGAGCGAGGTAGGCCACGAGCCGCGTCGCCCTCGGCGTGGCCGCGGGGCAGGGTAGACACGAAATCGAGCCGCTGGTCGTGGTCCGGCGCTGTGGCGTCCGGCTGATCGCTGGATTCGGGCGAGTGGTCGCCGGGCGGGTCGTCTGGTTGGGACGGGCGGTCTGGATCTGGCTCGCTGCCGGCGGCGTAGAAGCCGCGGGCCAGACCGAAGTCGAGTACGCGGATGCGCCCGTCATCGCCGACAAGCACGTTGTCGGGCTTAAAATCGCGATGCACCAGTCCGACCTGGTGAGCGGCGGCCAGGCCGCGGCCAGCCTGCTGGTAAGCCGCGCACAGCTCTTGCCATGACCGGGCTTTGGCCGTTGCCCAGGCGTGCAGAGTTTGCCCGACCACGAACTCCATGACGATGAAGACCTGGTTGTCGATCATTCCGACGTCGTAGACCGGCACCACGTTGGGGTGAGACAGCCGGGCCAGCGCCTGGGCTTCGCGCAAGAGCCGGGTTTTGGCCTTGTCACCGCGGTGGGCAGGACTGAGCAGCTTGACCGCGACGCGGCGGTCCAGCTGCGGGTCGTATGCGCTGTAGACGATTCCGTTGCCGCCCTGGCCGAGCCGGTCGAGGATGACGAATCGGCCCAGTTTGACCTCGGATTGCCGGGCTCCGAACATCTTTTCCACCAGCCGGGCGCGCATGCGTTCGCGCACCACTCCACCGGCGGGGTCGGGCCCAACTATCCGATCGCCGGCGTTCTGCTCGTGGGATGGGGGTTGCTCTCCCATGGTGCCTCGGCCGGGGGCTCACGGCTTGCCGGGCTGGGCGTCTTGCATCGAGCGGACCCATGCATCGAAATTCTCGGCGCTGTTTTTGTCCGGCTCGTCCGTTCCTGCCGCTTTGGCCAGAGTTTCGCGCAGCATCTGGCGAGCCCGGAACAGGCGCGTGCGCACAGTCGCGGGAGCGATATCGAAAATCTCGGCCAGATCGACGATATCCATGCTCTCCCAGTAATACATTTCGAGCAAGAGCTGCTGGTCCAGGGGCAGTGTGCACAGAGCGTTGAGAAGGGCTCTGTGCTCGTCGTCGCGCGCCATTTGTGTGACCGGCCCGGTTTCGAGGTCGGCCAGCGAGGTCACACCGATGTCGAAGTCGGCGCCATGTCGGCGATTTTGGCGAAAATACTTGTAGAGCTGGTTTCGCGCGATGGAAAACAGATAGGTGCGGAAGCTGGACTGCTCGCGGAAGCGATCGCGGCTCTTGACGCAGGCCATGAAGGTGCTCTGGACCAGATCCTCGACCTCGTGGCACCGCTTATTCTCGAAAAAGCGGCACATATCGTCAAAATAGCGGTCGAAGAGCGCATTGCCCGCGGCCAGGTCACCGGCGCGCCAGCGGTCTAGTAATTCGAGATCAGTGGCCACGGCGGGATATTCTAGCCTGTATTTCGCACTTGCTGGCTGAGCTGGGCCCCGCAAAGGGGGTAGCTCGCAATGATTCCGGGGCATTCACCCATCGTAACCAGCTCCTAGCTCAGCCGCTTGCTCCCTCGCCGCTGCACAGACTGTTCAGTCTGTGGCGCAGTCTCGACAACCAGGGGTTCATGGATCGGATCGCCGACCAGGGATTTGCGGCCCGGACTGTGCCGCAACTCGATGAGATGTGTGGTTCCGGGTCCGTAGCGGAGAGGAATGTCCTCGGTCCACGGTCGCTCGGGCCATTGAATGCGTTGGTTGGGCAGCAGTTTGACGTCAAAACCGTCCAATATAGACGGAAATCTGGCCATATCATTCGCCATACCGAGCGCTCGCAGCACCGATTGGGAGCTCGACACGATGGGTTTCGAGACTTGCGCTCAAGAGTGAATTCGGCTCCATCGTCTCCTCGGCATCAGGGTGACGAAACGCTCGCCGCAAATGTGTCCTAGACTGTCAGGCCCGGCGCAGATGGCAGCCCGGCGTGTGAGGCGTCGCGCGGCTTAGGTCGAGTAGGCACGGGAGGTACCTCCCGTGCCTACTCGACCTAAGAGCCGGTCCAAAAACTCTCCGCGTCGCCAGAGCGGCGATCCATCACCGCCAGCGGGCTTGCTCGTCGGTCAAATACACCCAGTATTCTCCACTCCTCGCCCACCCACTGGCGGCGCGCCTCGTCGCTCTGGCTCGG
>JAKSDA010000193.1 GCA_022360315.1 Pseudomonadota bacterium | reverse complement strand
TCTTCTTCGGCCTGATGCTCCCCTTACCCTACCCGAATCATTCGGAGCGAAGCTCCGAGGGGTCCGGGGACGAGTCCCCGGCGGGGTCCAGGGGCAGAGCCCCTGGAGGCCTGTTTGGTTCCGGCTCGTCCGGGTTAGGAGTGGAAAAATTCTGGGCGATTGAGCTATGGCATGGATATAGGTCAACAATTCTCTTACCAAATCTGCTGAACAACCAGAATCCACACAGACCGCACAAGCATCGATAGAAGAGATGTCTTCTGCTCCAAAATCGCTTCCCGAGAGCGAATGACCTAGGCTTCGAGATTCAAGCTCAATTCCATACTGTTGCAACCGACGAGTTATTCCGTGAACCCACGCAACACTTGTCACCCTATGAACAATCAACAGTCTCTTCCTTGAGTCTGATGGAATCGTAGTCTCTCTCTGAATTTTATTCGCAAGCGCAAGGCTCTCAGTGTTCCCCCCGGCCACACCCAACGGCTGTTGCGTCGTGTGCTTCGAACTGGCACCATGTTCAACCCCCGACTTGGCTGGTGCGAAATGCCAAGCTGGGTCTACGAAGGGCCGCGAAAATCAGCCTCGTAGCTTGCAAGCAAGCCATCGCGGTCCTGATTGACCGCAACAACTAGTTCGGGGAGTTTCCGGCGTCGCTTGAGGTACTTGACAAGACCAACGATCTTTCCTGATTTATTTCGCCCCGGGATTTCATCCCAGTCGACCCCGAGGTCGAAGGCGAGAACTTCAAGCTCGTCCAAGTTGTATGCCTCCGACAACGCAAACCGGAGGCCCCGCCAATCTATCGAACCAACATCAGCCTCAATGCTCAGTTCTGGCCGAGAAGGCCCTACTTTAGGTCTGTGGGACGGGAGTACATCAAGTATCGCCCAGCAATAAGCCGCGGCAGCGTGACTTGCGAACTCGTGCCACTGGTCGTCCTTCCGGGAATCAGCACGGTCACACACTCCCTTCACCATCATGAAACCTGGGCGTTCGGCTGATTGGTACAGTGCCGCCGCCACACCAGTAGCCTCCATTTCGAGAGCCGCCGACTTAGTCCACACCGAGCGGAGTGCCCCCGCAGCGTTCGCACTTGCGATGACCTTGTTGCCCGACAGCACGACGCCCACATGAAGCTGTGTACGCGACTT
This sequence comes from Pseudomonadota bacterium, assembly GCA_022360315.1. Lineage (GTDB taxonomy): Bacteria > Myxococcota_A > Polyangia > Haliangiales > Haliangiaceae > JAKSDA01. The sequence goes on along the minus strand of JAKSDA010000193.1, from coordinate 8,306 downwards.
ATCTTGCCCGTCTGGGCGAGGAGTGCCGATCTTGCTCTTCCAGTCGTCCGACCGAAAGTTCAGCGCCGCATCAAGCAAGCCGGGATCGCTACGGTAAACAGACCATCGGACATCAGGCCCGCTGTCACGCACCTTCTGCAGTTCGTAGTCAACGATTTGGTCTGACACTACGACGTCGCCAAGTCGGGCGTCACCCAGTCCGCCAGCGATGCCCGCCAGCAGAAAGTAGTCAGGGGCATGTTCAAGAAGTACATCCCGAGCCAGAAGGGCAGCGTTAAGTTGCCCCATTGACAAGGCACTCGCAGTGACGACCTTTCGACCGCCCTTTCTAGTGGCATAGTAGGTTCGGATCTTGCCTTCCCCAGCGGGGATCTTGGTCCAATCGCCTGCATGTCCGAGCACAGCGTCGAGTTCTTCCGGAAGAGCTGTGAGAATCGCGACTGTGGAATCCTGCTTGGGATTGGACATGCTGTTCCAGACTCCCTCTTTCTGAGGTCAGCACCGAGCGGGTTTTGGCTTGCCAAGTAAAGTCCAGACCAATTTATCTCACCCGTCTGCAGCCCTGGTCAACAGGACTCGTTTCGGGCCTACTCCGGGGCCTACTTCTCGGTGTCGAAACGAACCGCCGCGGCACGCCTGGACACTGCTAGATGTTGAAAAGTACTATTAACTTGCCAATGTCAACCACCGGCCGAGAGGCTGCCAAAAGTTCCCGGCAGATACGACCGCAGTAGATAGTGATGTGAACGATTCGCTGCACATTTGCTCGCCGCACATCCACAGCTACTCCCTCCTCGTATTTCTGAGTATATGCAATGCCCCGCCTGATACCGCGCCAGCAGCGCCTATTTGTACCTACATTTTGTCTTTATGCTTTGCGATCTGGACACCCAGGGTTTTGACCATGAACGCCAGTTTGTCGGCCGCTTCGGCGATGCGCATGGAGGTTGGTTTGCCCCGGCCGTGTCCGGCCCGGGTTTCGACCCGGATCAGAACTGGTGCCTCGCCTTTGTGGGCGTGCTGGAGGGCCGAGATGAACTTGAAGCTGTGTGCAGGCACGACGCGGTCATCGTGGTCGGCCGTGGTGGCCAGGGTGGCCGGGTACGAGGTGTTCGGTTTCAGGTTGTGATACGGCGAATAGGCGTACAGCGCCTTGAATTCGTCTGGGTTGTCCGGCGAGCCATAGTCGTCCATCCAGGCCCATCCGATGGTGAACTTGTGAAAGCGCAGCATGTCCATGACGCCAACCGCGGGCAGTGCTGCGCCGAAGAGCTCGGGCCGCTGGGCCATTACCGCGCCGACCAGAAGGCCGCCATTCGATCCCCCTACAATGGCCAATTTCTTGGACGAGGTATATTTGTTGTTGATCAGCCACTCGGCCGCGGCAATGAAGTCGTCGAAGGTGTTTTGCTTGTTGAGCTTGGTGCCACTTTGGTGCCACTTTTCGCCGTATTCGCCACCGCCTCGCAGGTTGGCGATGGCCAGAATCCCGCCCATCTCCAGCCACACGCTGCGAACCACGCTGAAGTACGGCGTGAGGGAGACGTTGAAGCCGCCGTAGCCGTGCAGATAGGTCGGATTGTCGCCGTCGCGGGCAAGGCCCTTCTTATGCACCACGAACATGGGTATGCGGGTGCCGTCCTTGCTGTGGTAAAAGATCTGCCTAGTCTGGTAGCGGCTGCCGTCAAAGTCCACGTTGGGCCTGCGGAATACCTCGCTTTTTTTGCTCTCGACGCGGTAGCGAAAGATGGTTTTCGGCGAGGTAAAACCGGTAAACGCGTAAAAGGTCTCCCGGTCGCTGCGCCGGCCGTCAAAGCCTCTGACCGAGCCGATGCCGGGCAGATTGACCTCGCCAACTCGCTCGCCGTTCGGGCCGAAGATGGCGACCTGGGAGTGAGCGTCTGCGACATAGTGGGCAAACAGGCGATCGCCGACCATACTGGCTTGGCGCAACGTATGCTCGGATTGGGCAATGACCTCTTTCCAGTGTTTGCGCTCCGGTTTGCGGGTGTCGATGGCGATTATTCGGCCGCGCGGCGCATCGAGGTCGGTGAAGAACCAGAATACCGGGCCGATATTGTCGATGAATCGAAAGTCGGCCTCAAACGTGGTGATCAGGCCGCGGATCGCGGTGGTCGTCGCCTTTTTGGTCATTCCGGGTCCGGCCGCTCGATCGCCGCCGAGCGTCTGGTAGTAGATCTGAAACTTATTGCCGGTGCCCTTCCACACCGAGATGATCAAGTACTTGCCGTCGTCAGAAACTCGCCCTGTAAAACCCCATTTCTTTTTGTCCGGTCGCTCGTACACCAGCACATCCTGAGATTGTTCGGTGCCGATGCGATGGTAATAGAGTTTCTGGAAATAGTTGGTGCCGGTGAGGTCGTCGCCCTTTTTGGGCTCGGGATAACGGCTGTAGTAGAATCCCTTGCCGTCGGGGGTCCACGATACGCCGGAGAACTTGATCCACTTGATATGGTCGTTCAGATCCTTGCCGGTGACGATCTCGCGCACGCGCCATTCTTGCCAGTCGCTGCCTCCGCTTTGCAGACCGTAGGCCAGATATTTGCCATCGTCGCTCACTTCGAACCCGGCCAGGGAAACCGTACCGTCCTGGGAGAGCTGGTTGGGATCGAGCAAGACCGAGGGTTCCGCAGATAGCGAGTGGGTCCAGTACAGCGCGCTCTGATTCTGCAAGCCGTCGTTTTTGGTGAAGAAGTAACCGCCGCCCCGGTGCAAGGGTATGCCGTATTTCTCGTGGTCCCAAAGCTCGGTCAGACGCTTGCGAATACTCTCTCGGGCCGGAATGCGGTCCAGAAAGCCGAAGGTGATGTGGTTTTGTGCCGCGATCCACGCCTTGACCTCATCCGAGTCCGCGTTTTCCAGCCAGCGATACGGATCGGCCACTTTGACGCCGTGGTAGTCGTCGATCACCTCGCCGCGACGAACGTCGGGATACGCGATCGCCGGTGCCCTGGTCGGGCCGCGCTCGGCCTGTGTGGGCTCGACCGGAGCGGGGTTGTCGACGCCTGGCGCTGCCCCGGTGCCACTGCAACTGGTGCAGAAAAGGGCGAGAGCGGCGCAGAAGAAAACCACAGCGAGAGTTGGAGCAGATCGACGCATGGGCCAAGGCGTAGCCCGGTGCCTCACAGCTGTCAACGGACGATTGAATAGCCGGTTGATCGAATGGCCGACCGCCCGGCCGGTCCGCTCCGTATGAACTCGGCTTCGCATCCCCGGCCGGGACGTCCGGTTCGTCGAATAGCTGGCTGTCCGGCCGATCGGCGCTGGATCTATACGGATTCTGTGCGGTATGGGGGCCACCAGATGCTCGGCCGCGCTGTCGCAATCCCACGGGCGCCCGGCCGGCTCGGTGTTGTACGCGGTTTACTCTGCTGGCGCGGACAAAGCACGCTACAATTGTGCGAGTGATTCAGCCTGTTTCTCCTGAAAATCGATTCGTTCGACCCGGCGGTCAGCTGTGGGCTTATTGCAGGCGCCTCGTACACAGCCGTGCACGTGCCCTTGCCCACGGCCGTTCACTTGCCCTGTGGGCCGCCCTGGTCGCAGCGCTTGCGGTCGGTTGTTCGTCGGCGAGTTCATCGCAGTCGGGTGTTCGGGCCCGAGGGAACACCTCGACTGCAAACATCAACGCGAGCGGCCAGCGAACCCCACTTTCGGCCAAGCAGCTAGTTCAGCGCACCAAGCCGGCGATCGTCCGCATCGAAGTAGACGCGCCCGGCGGTTCGGGGTTTGGTACCGGGTTTGTGCTCGGCCCGGAAGGGCGCATCGCCACCAACCTCCATGTTATCAGCGGAGCCACCGACATTCGCGTGACCCTGCTCGACGGCACCAAGTTGCCGATTCACGAGATCACGGCCATCGACACCGATCGCGACCTCGCCATCATCAGCGTCCGTTCCCGCTCCAACCTGCCCACTCTCGCGCTTGGCAACAGCGACCAGGTTGCCGCGGGCGATCCGGTGATCGTGATCGGCAATCCGCTCGGCGTGCTGGACTACTCGGTATCAGACGGGCTGATCAGCGCGGTGCGGCGGTTGAACTCATCGCTCACGGTGCTGCAGATATCGGCGCCGATCTCACAAGGGTCGAGTGGTGGGCCGCTGTTCAACGCGTACGGCGAGGTCATCGGTGTGGCCACGGCGATCATCGGACAGGGGCAGAATCTCAACTTCGGTATCCCCAGCAACTATCTGCGCCCGCTCCTGGCTCGCAACGAGGGCCTATCACTGGCCAGCCTGGCCGAGAGGCTCGGCCAACTCCAGGCGGCACCGTCGGGAGGGAAACGCAATCCGCGCGTCCAGCGCAACATCCCCCAGCACAAAGTGTCCATTCTCGACGACTGTTCCCAGGACTCGGTACGCGTTGCCGTCGAAGGGATTCGAAGCGCCATACAAAACGGTGCCCCGCTGTACAATCAGGGCAATCACGAGGCGTGTTATCGCATATACGAGGGGACGGCCATCCGCCTCGAGCGCGAACTGCCATGTCAGGGTCTGCGCGAGGCCCTCGGCCAGGGTCTATTGCGGGCCAGCACCGAAGAGGGCTATACACTCAAGGCGTGGGCCATGCGGGATACGTTTGATGGCGTGCTTTTGGTGGCCAAGCGCAAATATCCCGGCACGTTTTAGAGATGCGGCAGTCTGTACCGATGCAGCAGTCTGAAATTCTGTACCTATTCGACATCGACGGCACTCTACTTCTGTCCGGTGGGGCGGGAGCGCAGGCTCTCGATCAGGTATTAGAGCGCCGCTACGGCATACGCGGTGCCATGGCGAGCATATCTCCGGCCGGCAAGACCGATCTGCTCATCCTCGGCGAGATTTTTGCCCGTCACCTCGACCGCGCGCCCGAGCCCGGCGAAGTGACCACCATCCTCGCCGAGTACGTGCCCTGTTTGCGGGCCACTCTGGCCGCGGCGACGCGGTTTCGGCTGATGCCCGCAGTCGTGGAAATCCTCGACTTTCTCGCCGGCGAGCCGGGTGTCCACCTCGGCGTGGCAACTGGCAATAGCGAAGGCGGAGCGCGGGCCAAGCTCGAACACGCCGGTCTGTGGCATCGCTTCGCCCTGGGCGGATACGGCGACGATGTGTCCGACCGCGCGGTCCTGGTCGAGCGCGCCATCGAGCGAGGACACCGCCACATCGGGCGGAGCATCGCGCGCGAGCGCATCGTGGTCATCGGCGACACCCTGCGCGACGTTCGCGCAGCGCGAGCGTGCGGAGTGCGCGCCGTGGCCGTGGCGACCGGCTCGGTCGATCGCGCCACGCTTGAAAACAGCAATGCAGACGCCGTATTCGATACTCTCGCCGAACTGCCGGCCTGGCATCACCGCGAGCTGAAGGGCAGGTAATCGCCCGGCCGTCCCGGCCGGCAACACGGTGAGGAGATCTTGCCGAGCGGTTGCTTGACGGCTGTGAGATCGTTGTTAGCCTGATAACATGTTTCGAAGTTTTCGAATAGGTTCCCTGTTGGGGTTCCCGGTCGAGGTCAATCTGTCCTTCCTCATCTTGCTCGGCTTTGTCCTGCTGTTTTGGGGCGGCCTGGCCGGCGTCTCCGCTGTCCTCATCCTCTTTGCGTCGGTCCTCTTGCACGAACTCGGCCACGCCCTGGTGGCCCGCTATCTGGGGGTCGCGGTCGCGGGCATCGAAATGCACTTTTTCGGCGGTGCTGCCAAGATGGCGAGTCAGCCCAAGACTGCCAACGACGAAGTCCTTATCGCTGCGGCTGGACCGGCAGTATCCTTCGCCCTGGGCGGGCTCGGTTTTCTGCTCGGTGGGCTGACCGGAGTGTCATTCATCCAGTGGATCGGCTGGATCAATGTCATTCTCGGCGGATTTAACCTGATCCCTGCGCTGCCCATGGACGGCGGCCGCATCTTGCGCGCGCTGCTAACCCGCAAATACACGTTTGAGCGCGCCACAGAGATATCGGTCACGATCACCCGCGGCTTCGCCATCCTGCTCGGCGTCTACGGCCTGGCTACCCTGCAACTCTTCTTGCCGCTTTTGGCAGTGGTCCTTTGGTTCATGGCCACCAATGAGCTGAAGGTGGCTCGATTCCTCGGTCAACAGTTCTCCTACAATGGCGGGGGATACCAGTATCGAGGCAGCCCGGCCTACGGAGAGGTCGAAGTCCTGCCGAGAGGATTCTTCGACTACGAGGATTGGACCCGCGAACCATCTCGACGCCCCAGGGTCGTTGTCCGCCGGCGCAACGGCCGCCTGGTCATCGAAATGACCCGATGACGCAGTGATTCTCAGCACGGTACAGTGCCAAAGAATCATTCGAGAGTGTTGTAAAATCAAGGAAGTAGGCGCAATCGGCAGGAGCGAAAGACACCTGTCATTGAATCCGGGGCAGCGCGTAGCGTCGACAGCGTATACTGATGCACTGTCCCATCGGGATGGGACGTATATTCTCAGGAACAGCCTATGCGACGTTTTTCCCTGATTTTCGCACTTCTTTTGTTACCTGCGGTCGCGGTGGCCCAGCCGGGCGATTACGACGACGGCGATTACGACGACGACTTCGACGAGGGATCTGGCAACGACTACGTCGAGTATGACCCGGCCAATTACGACTATGACACCGTAGTTGCATACGACGATGACTGGGACCCATCTGAACAGGATTACGACGCGCCGGACGCCGACTACATGTGGGTCGACGGCTATGTTTTGGAGGATGGAAGGGCGGTCGACGGCTTTTATCGATTGCGTCATCGTCCCGGCTATCGTTGGGTACACGCCGGGTATCGCAACGGCATATGGGTTGCGGGTCACTGGCAGCCGCTGGCCCCCCGGGCCAACCATGTATGGGTAGTAGGACTGCGCGGCAGCGACGGCTACTGGTGCGATGGATACTGGCGTCCGGTGCGCCGTGCCGGCTTCCGCTGGGTAAACGGTTATTGGAGCGGCGGAATATGGATTCACGGACATTGGACACCGGTTCGCGGGCGACCGGGTTATCACTGGACGCCCGGTTACTGGTCGCCTGCCGGTTACTGGGTCGACGGACATTGGCGACGCACGCGCCGTTCTGGTTACATGTGGGTCACCGGACGGTGGAAATACGGCCGCTGGCACACGGGATACTGGCGTCCTGTGGCTCGGCGTTCCGGCCATGTCTGGGTAAGTGGACGCTGGAATGGCAACCGGTGGCTCGACGGACGATGGCGGGTGAAATCCAAGCCGGGCTACTACTGGACCGCCGGTTATCGCGGATCCAACGGCTGGGTAGCTGGACGCTGGACACGCGGCGACAAATCTCGGGTCAAGCGTCGCCATCGAGTCCGCCAGGTCCGCCACATGAAGACGGCTCGCAAACCGTTCGTGCGCACCTGGCGCGACGGCAAGATCCGACAGCGTCGGGCCAGGTCAGTGCAACGAGGGCAGCGCATCGAACAGCGCGGCGACCGGCGTATACGCAAGGGCCAGCGGGTTCAACAGCGCGGCCGAAAAGTCGAGCGAGCCGGTCGAGCTACAGGTAACAAGCGGGTGGAGCGCAGGGGAAGGCAAATTCAGCGGCGCGGCAAAAAAATCGAACGGCGCGGAGTTCGCGACCACCGCCGCGGCAGGCGTATTCAAGAACGCAATCGGTAGAGCTCTCGATGAATCGGACATAGCCTGACCTGGCAAGGTGTTCGGTTTGGCAACTTCGCTCTCGGGCGGTACGGGGATGGCGCCGCGAATGTCGATCTTGCCGTCGGGCCAGAGGACGATGCCAAAGGGCTGCTCGCCCGGGATGACCGTTTCGATGATGGCCTTGCGGTCTTCGGGGGCCGCGGCTCGCACTCGATCTTGCAATTCGTCCAGCTGCGCCTCTACTAAATCGATCGAGTAGTCCGTGGCCTGTGCCATGGCCAGCTGTTCGCGGGCCGCGTCGCGGCTGCGTTCCAGGACGCGTCGATCCGCGGCGATCTCCTTGAGCTGGTCAATCCACGCATAGGCCGGCATGCGCAACATCTTGACGACTGTCGATTGATGCCAGTGCTTACCCTGCTGCGTGGACACGCCGCGCGCATTCAGCTCATTGGCGATGGTCCCTGCACCTTGCCCGTCCAGGCAACGCCCATACACATCGCGGACGATCGCCGCGCGGTAACAGTCGATGCTCCACTCGCGCCTGTTGCGATCCCAATCCAGACCATAGGGCACAAAGCCCGCGCCCGTATAGCCGCCGTCCGCTGCGATGCGCTTGCGTCCGGCCTGGGTGCGTTGCGCGATCTTGCGCCGTTCCTGCGCAGCAAAGAACGTGCGCAAGTAATAGTCGAGCTCACCGAGCTC
>JAKSDA010000150.1 GCA_022360315.1 Pseudomonadota bacterium | reverse complement strand
TCTTCTTCGGCCTGATGCTCCCCTTACCCTACCCGAATCATTCGGAGCGAAGCTCCGAGGGGTCCGGGGACGAGTCCCCGGCGGGGTCCAGGGGCAGAGCCCCTGGAGGCCTGTTTGGTTCCGGCTCGTCCGGGTTAGGTCATCGGTCCCTCCTGAACTTCATGGCGCACTACTCTGGTGCTCGAGCAGCAGATAGATGAACGCCTGCCGGCCATCGAGCGGTACAGCATAGAGCAGATCGGAAAATGGCTCTCGACTCGGTAAGGCCGAATAGGCCACTCCGAGATCAGTCCCCTTTTCTGACCGCAAGGTCGTCAAGTGTTTCGCGGTCGTCACGATGTTTGGACCGTAAGTGATGGTCTGGGGTTTTCGGCGCGGAGCTTGCGTTCCACCTCAGGCTCTCCTATCAACGTAGTAGGAATGCTACGATTCTACCACTAGAATCTTTCATCTCGCATAGATCGCGAGGCCGGCTCACACGCTTGACACTCGGTGCTCGGATCGCGTATAGCTGCGCGCAACTAAACATAGCGTTGCGGGATCAGGGAAGTCCGGTGAAACGCCGGCGCGGTCCCCGCCACTGTAAGTGGGAAGCTGCTTTCAACGGAGCCACCCGGCGCACTGCTGGGGAAGGCGAGAGCAGCGTGAGGCAATACGGCGCCTCGAACCTGCGAGCCAGGAGACCTCCCCGCAACGCATCAACGGTCTTTCCGCGGGTGTTACGGAGGGGTCGCTGGAACGGCGTCCAATCCTGCGCGCCGCGAGAGCCCCCGATGTCGATCCGCTAAAAAGGGCTCTGTCATGTCAGACATCAAGCAGTTCTTGCACACGGCGCGCGGTGGACCCGTCGCATGTGCGGTCGCTGTCGCCCTTGCGTCAGTTCCTACAGCACGTGCTCAATCCAACGACGGAGAGGAGCCACCAACTGAACCGGTAACGACGGCGACGCAGGGCGCGGAGGTCATCGAAATCTTCGACATCGCGCCAGCAGTCGACGGCGACACCGGTTCGAAGCTCAGCGTGCCGCTGGAGTCGCTGCCCGCAACTGTTACCATCGTCGATGCTGGCGAGCTACGCGAACGGGGCGTGGACGATCTCGACAGCGCGCTCGAATGGGTCGCCGGCGTCAATCCCGTGTTTCGCTACGGCGGATTTCAGTACATGACCGTGCGCGGCTTCTCCGACTTCCTCGTGCTCAACGATGGCGTACGCGACGACCGGCATACATTCGTGTCCAGTGCGCCTCAGAGCAATCTGGTCGATACGGACCGCATCGAGGTGCTCAAGGGGCCCGGCTCGGTGCTGTACGGCTACGGCGCGATCGGCGGCGCCGTCAACCTCTTGCGCAAACAGCCGCAGGCAGTGCCTGGCTACGAGTTCGGCGTAGCGCTCGGCGTACCCGAGACACGCAGGTCTACGCTGGGGGTCACCGGACCGGTGTGGCAAAAAGACCTGCGCTACCGGATCGACCTCGGCCAGTCGTTCTCGCGCGATTTCCGCGGTACTGGTACCGAGCGGAATGCTGGCACGCTAACGCTGCAATGGTTGCCCACGAGTCGGCATCGGCTGACGCTTCGAGCGTCGGTGCATCGCGACCGTTACGACACGGACGCGGGCATCCCGACGGTCCACGGAACAATACCCGCCGGCGTCAGCCTCGACACCCGCTACAACACGCCGCAGGACCGCATGCTGTACGCGAACAGCGATGTCAGCCTCGATTACCGGTTGCGCATTACGGACCAGGTCGAGCTGCGCGAACGCCTGTTCGTCGCCCGCAACGACTACGACTATTTCTCGACCGAGTTTCTCCAGGTCAGCGAGGACGGCGATCGAGTCGAGCGCGGATTCTTCTTCTTCGACCGTCACTGGCGCCCCGTCATCAACCAGCTCGAGCTCTACGCCGAGACCAGCGCCGTCGCGCCGGCCAGGTGGCTCGCGGGCTACGAGCTCGCGGGCATGTGGGGGCACAGCGATCGCAGCGCCGCCATCGCGGGCGCCGACGTCGCAGACATCGATGTGCTCGACCCGAGCGCGGACCCG
>JAKSDA010000625.1 GCA_022360315.1 Pseudomonadota bacterium | reverse complement strand
TCTTCTTCGGCCTGATGCTCCCCTTACCCTACCCGAATCATTCGGAGCGAAGCTCCGAGGGGTCCGGGGACGAGTCCCCGGCGGGGTCCAGGGGCAGAGCCCCTGGAGGCCTGTTTGGTTCCGGCTCGTCCGGGTTAGGTCTGCCGAGTGCCCACCGAAAGCAACAACCTGTTCAAAGGACGCCCCTTTCGCCCCGAAATCATCTTGCTGTGCGTCCGTTGGTATCTCGCCTGCACCCCGAGCCTGAACCGGACGAGCCCAAAGCCCACCCCACGGCGTAAGATTGCGGCCTCGACAGCCGCAGAGCCGGCCAAGTCCGTACACAAGACCACCGCGTACCTCACGGCCGAGCAGTGGCAAGTCAAGACTGGATTAAAGTGAAAAATGTCGCTCCGACGTTCTCATTGCTTCAGCTACAGTCAAAGAATGACACAGACGCTGTGAATAGAGAGGGGGGCATCTGGCTACGCAATCGGGTGATCAGTATGTGGATGCCATTTGAATTTACAATAGAAGGGAATGGAATGGCCAACCATTACGGGAAAAAGTTCGTATGTATTACATTTTGATGTGTATGCTATTTTTTGTTTCTATTGGTTGTAATGCCGATTGTGACTGGCTAGGAAATAAGGAAATATTTATACATTTTCAGGTAGGTGATTGTGAAGTCCCAAATGCGGCCTGGGTTCGCCGGTATTCCGTTACTATGGTGGGAGACAAGTATCAGATCGTTGGTCGTAGCAATGAGGAAATTACGGTAGATACAAATGATTGTTTAATGACAGCAATGAGCAACGAAGTGCGACCAAAGGAGTTTCCAGACGATGAACTGAGTCTACAAATGAATTTTCGCCTAAACGAAAAAGATGAGGCCCGGGGAGAGGGGACTATGAATCTTCGCCGCGCAAATTGTCAGCATACGTTCGAAATACGACCCTTGCGTGACGGTGAACAGCTTGCAGATGGACAGTGATCTTGTCCATTCAAAACTCCTCTGATGCCATCATGCGATCGTGCGCGTCGCCGATCGCTGCCTTGCAGAACTCATCTCTGGCCATGCTGTCTCGGACATCTCGTTCGCGCTTGGAAAACGTACTCGCTCGGTGCATCGCGAATAGCCGGCAATACACTTGGATCCACAGCTCTAGCGGTAATGCGTGCGCTTGGATCCAGTGAGCATAGTTCCAGCCTTTGGGGATATCTGAGACCCTGGGAGTCTCCATGGTGATATTGGCAACCAGGCGATGTGCACGTGAAATTGCATCATCAATCGCCCTCGCCCTTATTCGCTCATCGAGCGGCATCGGAGTATCGGACTCCTCTACATCGCGATAGAGTGACACGTAGGCGCAGATCCAGAAGGCTTTGCCGAAACTGACGGCTCTTGCCCATGAATTCGAGGCCCAGTCAGCGGGTTTCCTGGATCGGTATTTTGGCGGACGATGCATGCTGAGGGCTTTCTAGTTACTGAAAGGGTGATTCGGTTTCGAGTGGTCACCAACCGTCGATTGCAACCAATAATCTCTTTACTAATCGAAGAGTTCGCGGTTGTGCTCTGCGTAGCAGTCGGCTGACCCGACGGATCTCAGACCGTTCGTCTTCTATATCTTGAATCGGTGTAGAGACGAAGTGATCGGCGGGCTTGAGGCCCAACAGCACATCGGCTTGCACGTCTAATGCAATAACCATTCGAGCGAAAGTTCGAATACTCGGCCAACACGTGCCGCGCTCTATGCGAGCATAGAATTCTCCGGTCACGCCGATGCGGTCAGCTATGTCAAGTTGGGTGAGATTTTTGGCTTTACGTGTTCTACGACTGACCTGGCCGATGGCGGCTCGCACTTGTCCGTCCTGGCCTTGCCCTAACTTTAGCTTATACGTACCTTGCCGTTTCTTCCGCACGGTGAATACGCTATCTACGAGCAGAACCAGTCTAGCGCTTACGAGGCAGAATAAGCGTGGGCATTGTATGAATGTCTGGGAACGAAGTTGTGAATCCATAGTTGCCTTGTGGCGCAGAGTTCGTGCCACAATTAGCGGTACGGTCTGTTTGTCGCCGAATCCTCTGCACTAGTCGCCGTATTCGGTTCAGTACGCCATGTTCAGCAAACTGCTCAAGGATATAACTGCCAAACTCTGTTGACTCGATAGCACGTGCTAGCGTGCTCCGAGGTACGTTGAGCATTTCTGCCGCTGACTTCACGGAACCATAGGCAGCGACGGCCAACGCGAAAAAATCGTTCTTTGAAGTGGCTGCCACGATCAGCGGATTCACGCCAGGGAAGCCCAGGATCAGCCAGCCTGTGAGGCCAGCGCGTATCACTTGCCCGACGAGCATGGGTTGTGGTGAGTTCAATGGCACTCCGTTAAGCCAGGTCGGGTTTTTTGCATGTGGCATTGGAAGCAACCACCACCTGGAATTATGTTGCTTGATAATCGCTTGCGCTCGGCTGATATGGGGGTCGTCTGCGCAGATGCTAGATGTCGCGTCAGCCCCCAGCACAAACGAGTCACTGTCTTGCTGGAAGTAGGAAACAGGATAGTTAGGAGAGATTCTCACAAGCCCAAAGACTCGCGTATTCTCTAACAACAAGCGGTCTTTCATCAGTGTGACTGTGACGGTGCGGCCGGCCATGAAGACATTATGTGGAAGACATTTCTGGACGGCAAATGGTGCCCATAATGGGCACTGTATTGCGTAACTAGTCAGAAATGTTGGACGCTCAGGGACGAATTGCCGAGCTGGAAGCCGAGCTGAGAGGAAAGGATGCTCAGCTTGCCAAGCGGGACGCAGAGCTCGCAGCCAAGGACGTGCGGATCGAGGAGCTGGAGCAAAGCGTCCCTCACCCGTCCGCCGGTCGATGACCCTGTCGGTCTGAGCTTCGCCCGACCGGGGAAAGATACCCTTCGGCGCCTTCGGCGGCTTTCCCCGCCCTAGCGGGCCCTCTCTCGCCGAAGGGCTCACGGTCATGAATGAGATGAGTGGCGTTGCGCAAGAAGCCATCGATCGGGTCCGTGAGGTTTCGAGCGACCTGCTTCATCCAGGCATCATCTGGAGCCACGCGAATGCCAGCAATTTCGACCTCACGAGTCTGGAGCTTA
>JAKSDA010000315.1 GCA_022360315.1 Pseudomonadota bacterium | reverse complement strand
CCAGTCCGCCGGCTTCCGGCTGCCCATGGGCAGGGCGACGATGCCGGCCCCGGCCGCGGCCGCCAGGCGGACGGCCTCGGCCATGCGGGTCATGTCGGGCCGGGGATAGCGGATCGGCAGCAAGCGCACCTCCGGCGCCTCGGCGATCAGCAGGCTGGCGACCGGCGTGCCGTGGCGGATCGGGAAGAAGGGGGAGCGGCCGAGGTCGCCGTCGTAGGGCCGTGCGTCGCCGTCCCAGAGGTCCGCGCCGAGGACCTTGCCCTCGCCGTCCCGCGCCAGGCGAGCCGCGATCTCCGGCAGCAGGTAGTTCACGCCGCTGTCGATGTGGGCGACGGTGACGCCGCCCGGATCCTCGCCCGCCGGCACCGGCGGGTTGAGGGGCTCGACCGCGGTCACCGTCGTCAGATCGGCGTCGTAATGGACCAGCTCGCTCGCCGGCCCCGTGGTGCCATAGCGCAGCGCCCGGCTGTGCTGGACCCGGCAGTCGCCGTCGAGCAGCGCCACCATGAGGGGCCGCTCGTCCGTCAGGCGGTGAACCTCGAAGACCACCCGGCGCAGATCGCCCGAGCGGCGGGTCGCGGTGACCCGCAGCGTGAGATCCTCGGCCGTATTTTCCAGACGGATCTCGCGCCGGGCCCAGAGGCCGAAGTCACCTTGGTCGCTCACTTCGGCGAGCTCGAAGCCGGCCAGCGCGCCGGCGAGGTCCGGGGCAATTGCCTCTGGCTCCGTGATGCCCGCGGGGCAGAGGGCGCCGGGCGCCGCTTGCAGGATCGCCTGGGCCGGCGCTTCCGGCTCCGCCGCCGCGGCGGAGGCCATCAGGGTCAGCGCGAAGGCGAGAAGGGCGGTCACTTGCCGTCCAGCAGCTCCTCGATGGCGTCGTCGAGGAAGGCTTGGAAGTCCTTGTGCACCCCCGGCGAGGCGACGCAATGGCCGAAGGGGGAGTCGAAGACGCGGAGCTGGGCGTCTTTCATCTGGGCCACCTCGAGGGCGTTGTCCTCGGGCGGGAAGTAGAGGTCGGTGGCGCAGGGGATCACGATGGCCTTGGCTTGGATGGCGCCGAGCGCCTTGGCGAAGTCGCCGCCGTAGATCTCGTTGTCGCT
>JAKSDA010000611.1 GCA_022360315.1 Pseudomonadota bacterium | reverse complement strand
TGGTCGCGCTGCATGAATCGGTCCACCGCTTCTATGCGGCCCTACAGACGCGGAGCGAAGAAACCGGCGGCCGCCTCCGCGCCGCCGACCACGACCGCGACGGAGACGGGCTCGACTGGCAGCCGGTGGTGGCCGCACTCGGGAAGGTGAGCTGGGCGTACAAGCGAGCGATGGCCCGCGAGAGGGACGAGCACCGACGGATGATGCTGCGACGGTATTGGGTCCGGGCCGAACTTCTTGCGGAGCGCGTCGAGTCGGCGGTGTGTCTGACCCAGCCGGATCACGTCAGCTATATCGCCACCATCGACAATGAGCTCACCCTCGGCACCAAGGCCGTCCACGTCGCCGAGCCCCTGCAAGCGGGCGTGTTTGCGGCAGCCGGCAGTGTGGTCATGACGTCGGCGACGCTGTCCACCCATGGGAATTTCGCTTACATCGCCAAGGAACTCGGCCTGGTCAACCCTGCCACGATCGCCGTCGAGTCGCCCTTTGCGTTTCGCCAGCAAGCGATTCTCGTCGTTCCCGACGCGATGCCCCATCCCAACGATGAGGCCTTTCCAGAAGCGGTCGCCCAGACCGTGAAACACATCACCGACCTGGCGCAGGGGCGCACCCTGGCGCTATTCACATCGTACAAGAACCTCGAGCAAACCTACGCGGGCATGGCCAGCTCCCCGTATCGGGTGCTCAAACAGGGCGATGCGCCGCGCATGCGGCTGATCGACGAATTCCGCCGCGATACCCACTCGATTCTGCTGGGCACCGAATCGTTCTGGGCAGGAATCGACGTGCCCGGTGAGTCGCTCTCGTGTGTGATCATCGATCGCCTGCCGTTCCCCTCGCCGGATGATCCCATCGCCGACGCCATCAGCGAACAGGATGCGCGTTGGTTCGTTCACTACTCGCTACCACGTGCCGTGATCGCGTTTCGCCAGGGTGTCGGTCGTCTGATTCGCTCCGTACGGGATCGGGGCGTCGTGGTCCTTCTGGATCAACGCATCGTCACCAAGCGATACGGCGCACACTTCTTGCGCAGTTTGCCGGAGATGTTGCGCAGCCGTCGTCTCCAGAGCGTGGCCGACTTCCTGGCCACAGAGAAAAAGGGCCTATAGGTATGGAATCGCCGTATCTCACCACCCGGGAAGCCGCCGCCTATCTGCGCTATCGCAGCACAGCGGGCATTCGCCAGCTTGTTCGCCGTGGTCTTCTCACGCCGGCCGGACGAGGTCCGCGCGGTACGCATCTCTTCACACGCGCCCAGCTTGACGCATTTGTGAGGCAGCGGAATACTGCACACTCACGGCTGGCTACGTCGAGTTCGGAGTAGCCAATGAGTAAGGCACCACAGACTTATCCACGCAAAACCAGATACAAGGGAATCACATGCATCGGCAGAGCGAAGTACTCCGTCCGAGTCCGCTGGACAGACCCAAAGACGGGGCAAGCCCGGGACAAAAAAGCAATCGTGCACGGATCTGTCGGAGACGCAAAAGCGAAACAGGACGAACTCAAGGGAGCCCGCGCAGACACGCCCAACAAGACGAAGATGAAGTCCTTGATCGAATCCTGGCTGAAGCACTCTCAGATCGGGCTCCGACCGGGCTCGGTTAGAGCCTACGTGACCCATTTGAAACACATCGGGAGGTTTTTTGGCCATTATTACGTCGATGCGATCACGCCGGCGGACGTCGAGGACTTCCATACAGCACAGATCGCGGCCGGATACGAAGGACGGACGTTGCGAGCGCGCCTGAAGGTTCTGCGTAGCCTCTCGCGGTATGCGCGAGAAGTTATGCGCATCACGACGCATGACTTCTGTGCCACCGTACGCGTGCGCAGGCCGTGCCGTGAATATACCGAGGACGAGCCAAACTCGCTCACGATCGAACAGCTCAACGAGGTTCTGGGCGCCATCCCCAAGCGGTGGTTTGCACACTTTGCCACGCTGGCCTATACCGGAGCGCGGGTTGGCGAACTGCTCGGTCTTCAGTGGGACGATATCGACTTCGCCGCAGGGCTCATCCACATCCGACGGACCAATACTAACGGAAGTATCGGGGAGCCGAAAACGAACGAGGGCCGACGCACGATCGCCATGGTCCCCAAGCTGGCAGAGATCCTGTCGAACCACCGCCAGGCGCTGCTAGCGGCGCAACATCCATCCCTCGCCAGGGGCTGGGTATTCGCCAAGCGCAATGGGGAGCATTACCGCAGTCAGCCGTTACGCTATGTGCTGGTGAACGTGCTCAAGCAGACGACAATCCCGTTCCGATTCACAGTGCATGGCTTTCGCCGGACGTACAACGACTTGCTCCAACACGTGGCGCGGGATCGCGTGGTGCGCAAGATTCTCGGCCACACCAAGCCAGAGATGACAGCGCATTACTCCACCGTGCGAACGAGCGAAAAGAAAGAAGCCGCACAGCGGATGTTCCAACTCATTCACGGCGGCAAGGAGGAGCCGCGTGATTGCACAGAAACGGGAAGATCGCGGGAAGATGCCGTGGTCTGCCCGCACTGCAACCAGGAATTCCCCTTGAATAGCAACGGGTTACCAGGCACCCCATCTACGGGCCTGTAATCCGTTGGGCTTCATGACAACTAGGAGTCGCAAACGCCCCAAGGAGGCGGCGGCATGAGTAACGTCTCGCCTTCTCTGCCCGAAACCAAACGCTGCGCCATCTACACGCGCAAATCGACTGCCATGGGCCTGGAGCAAGAATTCAATTCTCTCGATGCTCAGCGCGAAGCCTGCGAGCGATATATCCAGTGCCAGGCCGTACGCGGCTGGGAATGGGGGACCGAGCGATACGACGACGGCGGTTTCACCGGCAAAAACCTCGCCCGCCCGGCATTTCAGCGCCTTATGGACGATATCCACGATGGCAACATCGATATTGTGGTCGTCTACAAAGTCGATCGCCTATCCCGCTCCCTGCTCGACTTCGCCCAGGTCATGGACCAGTTTCATCGAGCCGGCGTTGACTTCGTGAGCGTCACCCAAAACTTCTCCACCGCCGATGCCATGGGCCGGCTCACCCTCAACATGCTCATGAGCTTCGCCGAGTTCGAACGCGAAATGATCGCCGAACGAACCCGCGACAAGATCGCCGCGGCCCGAAGACGCGGCAAATGGACCGGCGGCCCAGTCCCACTCGGCTACGACGTCCGCGACAAGAAACTCGTCATCAACGACCTCGAGGCGATTGTGGTCCGCGAACTGTGCGAGCTGTACGAACAGCACCAATCGGCTCAGACCGTCGCCAAACTACTCAATCAGCGCGGCCGAGCCACCAAACGCCACCAAGCCAAAAACGGCAACGTACGCAGCGCCAAAAAATGGACCAAAGACGGGGTTCTCCGCGTCCTGCACAATCCCCTCTACGCCGGCTACAGCCCGTATGGCGACGAACTCCACGAGGGGGAACACGACGCCATCATCGACCGCGCTCAATTCCACCGCATCCGCGCCAAAGCCGAATCCCGCCACAAGGGCCAATCCCACGGCCGCAATCCCGAATACCTTCTCCGCGGCCTGCTCCGCTGCTAGCGCTGCAACCAGGCATTCACCCCCGCCTCTACGCGCAACAACGGCCGCGAGTATCGCTACTACCGCTGCGTCCGCCGCACCAAGGAAGGCCGCGACGAATGCCCCTCACGGCCTCTGCCGGCCGAAGCCATCGAAACCTACGTCGTGGACCAAATCCGCCACGTCGCCCAGGACACCCACTTGATCGCCAGCATCACCCAGCGGCTCAAAACCGATAGGGAACAACGGCGAAGGGATCTGAACACCGAACGAAACCAACTCCCCGCCGTGATTGCCCGCCTATCCTCGGAGGGCAGCCAGCTCGTCAAACGCCTCGGCTCCCTCAACGATACCGCTCAACCCCTCCTGGAAACCCATATGGAAGAGATCGGCGCCGAGCTCGGCCGCCGACAGGCCCGCCTCGCTGACGTCGAACGAGCACTCAGCGCCATCGACGAGCACGAGCTCGAGGCCACCTGGGTCGAGCAGACCCTGCGTCACTTCGACACCGTATGGGAATCCATGATCGTCGAGAACCGCGCCCGCCTCGTCCGCGCCCTGGTCCAGTGCGTCGAACTGGACGAAGCCAGCGGCAACGTAACCGTGTTCCTCACCGACCTCGAGGCTGCCAACGAGGTGGCGCGGCCGGCGAGCAGGGATAACCGACTGCCCGCTCACAACACGAACGAATCGCAACCGAGCGAAGTACCCGCATGAGCGAACCAGCCGAACTCATCGATAACGCGGATCGCGAGCGCGAGCCCGACAGCACAGACGACGCCGCTTCCGACAGCAATCCGGCCCGCACCAACATCATCAGAGGAAACCTGTTCCGCATACGCGACGGACACGGGTTTCGCTTCGCGCAACAACCGCCCGCGGCAAATCCTGAGCCTGTCCGCCGTCCCGCCCACGTGGCCCGCATGCTCGCCTTCGCCCACCGCCTCCAAGCCGCCATCGACCGCGGCGACTACCGCGACCGCGCCGACCTGGCCCGCAGCCTCGGACTCACCCGCGCCCGCATCACCCAGCTCCTCGACCTCACCCTGCTGGCTCCCGACATCCAGGAACACATTCTCTTTCTCGAAGCCATCGACGGCACCGAGCCCATCAGCGAGCGAAGCCTGCGGAGCTCGACCCGGATCATGAGTTGGCACCAGCAGCGGCTACACTGGTAGATATCGACGCCACACCTGGTACTACACTATAAGCTCGCGATCATTCTGCTGCGGGAGACATGGTTACGGACTCGGCAGCGATTCGGCCCTTGTGTCCCGCATCTGCGGATGCGTATAAGTGTCGGAACCCTTGCCGTTTGCTGATGCTCCCCAAGACAATCCTCCTTCACTCACGCCGTTGAACGTCCGCGTGAATGCAGAGTTCCTCCTCGATGCAGGGGCTTGGTGCCTCGATGCTGACAACGAGGGGCGAATCCTTCGTCGCGTCCTTCCACCGAAAAGGACGCTATTCGAGCAAATCATCGACTATCTCACATCCCAATCTACCTATCGGAATTACTCTGGGTTACGTACGGGGCGGGAGGCGGTGGCCATGATGGCGGTCTGCGTGCGATGGGGCAGTTACTTTGCGATCTTGGCAGACCGAGACAAGCCGCTGTGGGCTCAAGCCAAACCAAATCGATGTAGTCGAATCCACGATTCGGAGATGGCGCGGATTCAGATCGAAGCCTCCGCCGCAGTGGCGCAGTGGATCGGCTTTATGCGTTCCGAGCCGAACCGGTACTACCAGCTTGTCGACTTGGCTCTGCACTATCTGCCGATGCCTCTACAAACCACGACGATCGAACGAGATCCCCCCAATTTGTTGGTGTTGACCCGCCCCCAAGTAGCTGACGAACTCATCCAACGACAGCTGGCGCGAACTACCGCACTCTCTCCCGCTGTCGAGGCCCATCCCAACCGCGTGTTGGCCAATGCAATTGTCAACTACTGCTGGCGGAATGGCCCAGTAGAAGGGATCCACGCCGGATATGCTTCGACATACCCGCTGACCCAGCGGCGCATCACGCCATCTGAGGAGCGTCTGCTGATTCGAAAAACATCTGCACGGTTCGCTCAAGGCATCCTGGCGGTCTTTGGACTGCAGCAGGAACAAGACAACCGGACCTGGCCTGAACAAGTTCTCCCGTTTCAGCTTGCGACCCATTGGGGCGTTACCCCCACACGTTGGTCGTTGACCGAACGTACCCGCGAAATCGAGCTCACTGGTGCAGAACCGACGGGGCTAAGTGTCATGAAGCCCAACGTCTTGCCGAAAATACCCCCGAAAAGTCAGCAAGCCACAACCTGAGCTGAGAGGAGCGGGCGCCCATTGGACCGGTCATCGGCCGGTCCAGAGGAGCGCTCGATGAGCAGAAGAAACAAGA
>JAKSDA010000397.1 GCA_022360315.1 Pseudomonadota bacterium | reverse complement strand
TGTCCACTCCTCGCCCACCCAATGGCGGCGCGCCTCGTCGCTCTGACTCGGTCCGAGGTTTCTGGACCGGCTCTAAACAGAAACACATTGGTTGTGGATCAAACGAGGTGTTTCTGTTGCGAGGCCAACGGCCGAGCCGGCCGGCAGTCCGGCCGTCCGGGGGCTTTGCCCAAAATGATAGCCCGAGCGCAAAGCGGCCGGGCCGCACACGATCACGTTGGAGCCTTTCCAACGTGATCGTGTGTAGGTGAGACTGTATATGTGAGCTTGTAGAATCAGCCGGCCTTGCCCTCTTTGGCGTACTCTCGCCGAATTCCCTGCAGCACGTCGTCGGGCGCGATCTTCCGATTGCCCTCTTTTAGGGCCTGCAGCGACACATACCGTATGATGTTCATGATAGACCCGCCGGTGAGAACATGGTCGCGGGCGATCTGATCCAGGTCGAGTGCGTCGTCGAGTTTTGCCTTGGCCGAAAACCCCTGTTTCCACAGGCGCAGCCGCTCCTCAGGACGCGGCACGGGAAAATAGATCATCGATTCGAAGCGGCGAGCAAATGCATTGTCCAGATTCTCTTTGAGATTGGACGCCAGAATCGTCAGACCATCAAAGGTTTCGATGCGCTGAAGCAAAAATGACACTTCCTGGTTGGCGTAGCGATCGTGGGCGGCTTTGGTCTCACCGCGCTTGCCAAAGAGCGCATCCGCTTCGTCGAAAAAGAGGATCCAGCCCTTGTGCTGCGCCTGATCAAAGACTTTGGCTAGGTTTTTCTCGGTCTCGCCGATATACTTGGATACCATCAGCGAAAGATCGACCTTGTACACGTCTCGCCCGGTCGATTTACCCAAAAGACAGGCGGTCATGGTCTTGCCTGTCCCGGGCGGGCCGTAAAACAAAGAGCGGTAGCCGGGACGGAGCTTGGCGGCCATACCCCAATCAACCATGAGAGTCTCGCCGTGCTCGATCCAGGTCTGAATGTCCTCGATCTGCTTGATCGTACCGGGATGCAATACCAGACTGTCCCAGCTGAGTCGAGTCTCTATGTATTGGGCGGGAAAATCGACTCCAAAGTCGGGCCGGTGCGACTGTCCTGTGGTGAAGAAAACGAGGTATTCTTGCGATATTCGCAGCGGCGCTTTTATCGCGGGCTGATCTTCTCCACGCAAGGGTACCAGACGCAAGATATTGTGTTTCACAAAAACGTGGTGGACATCGAAGAGCGCTTGCAGAGCAAAACGCAGTTCCAGATCAGCTCCGCCCACGATGAATGCCAGGGTCTCGCCAGTGGGCCAGAAATCTCCCTCCGGACCTTGCCGAATCCCACCAAACTCGGCGAACTTGCGGTCAAATGTGTGATTTCGGGTGAAGAATACATCCAATATCTGGGGCCGGATGTGCGGTACCAGAGCCAGGACTACAGCAACTCGCTCGACAAATGATAGCTGGTAGTGGCGCACGAAACGGGCATATGCTGACTCGGACTGGCTCAGATCAGGCGGAGTGAGCTCGAATATGTCCTGGATTTCGCACTCCTGATCGAAGTACAGTTTAAAACGGGTGTCCAGGATACGGCGGAACCAGGCCAACTCTTGCTCGAGATCGCGAGCATTGCGGCGGATCTCCTCGGCGATTACCATTCGACCACGAGCGGGACCTGCATCCAGGGCAGGTTTATCCAGCGGAACGTCCATGGGAAGCGGTCCAGCACGATATCGTAGGTCTCGCGTTGGACGCGCAGCAGCCAGGCGCCGTCCCGGCTGCTCAAAATCCCTTTGCGCGCAAGAAACGTGCCTCGAAATCCCGATATCGACATGTTGTTGAGTATCGGTGCATGCTCGATTACGGCGCCGAGCAACCGGGCGCACTCTTCCGCCTCGGTCTCGGAGATCGGCAGTCCGGGGTCAAATACCTCGCTCACATCCATCCCGCACAATACTTTGTTCAGATCGAGCAGGTATTCCGGAGCAGCCGAGCGGTCGGTTATTCGATCGTCTACTACGTACTGCAGCACAGCGACCGCCCGCATCTGAGCCGACTGGTCGACGAAGCGTTTGTCCGCGACCAGATCGAGTCGGCCAAAGAATCGGTCGAGAAACGGCCACAGGATGATCAGGCCGGAATTGTTGATATACAGCTCGTCCGAATCGCTGAAACTCGTGGTGCGAGGTAGTTCTGGCTGCCGGGCTTGCCTCCTGGGTTCGGCGTATTTGGCTGGTAAAGCGGCCTGCCGGGCCCTGGCACGGTGTGGTTGGTCGACCGCCTGCCTGGCGCGGTTAATCGCTTCGCGGAAAACTCTGTCCACCTCGGCCTGGTGTCGCGGCGACAAACCAGCTGCGATGTCGCTCGGCATATCGACGAGGCACTGCTCCATGATCTCTGCGATCTTTGCCCAATGGGCCGGCGACACCAGCCGGCTTGTGAGGGCCTTTTCGAGATATCCGCGGAGCCACCGCCCGACATCGCTGGCCGATGAACCAGTGGCCCCGACACGAGCGAAGTCGCTCAGCAGGGCCAGCCACTCGGCCTGGACAGGGTCGGAAAGCCGGGTCGCGACCGAATAGAGTGCGCCGACCAGTGGGGCCAGTGGACTCTTCGCCTGTTCCAGTCCTGCCCGAATCGCGGCCAGCTCCTCGGCAGTCGAGGGATGTTCTGGGGTTGATCGTACGGCCAACGCTGGCGACGTAAGATCCTGTCCACTGTCGTGCCAGATCTCTCGATATAGGCCGGTAATCACACTGTCCAGCCACCCTGCACCTCGCTCGTCCAGGGATCGGTGCAAACTGGATATCAGCGAGTGATAGGGGGTGGACAGCGAAATGGCAACACTGAACAATACATCTCTGCACAGTGCCGTTGCATCGGACTGCCTCGCTTCGATTTGAAGGGCCGCTGATAAGATGCTCTGCCACAGCACGTTGCGCAAATGTGCTCGCGATATTCCGGCCGCAGCCTCGCTCTTTTGCAACCGTATGGTCAGTTGTTCCGGCAACGATGAGCTCGGCGAGCCCGATGAGTGGGCAAGCAGACCGAGGAGCTCGGCGAGCAGCGCATCGTCGTAGTGAAGAACAAGACGACGCAGAGCGCGCTCTTCCTGGACCAGCTCTCGCATCAATCGAGCCAGAGCTCGCGGCGCGTTGCTCATCAAAATGCGCATGCTCTGTTCCAGCACATCGGGCTGGTCGAGATCGGCCCACCACGGCAAACTACCGGTACGGGCGAACAGAGCCAATAGTTCCAGCTGAGAACTGATCCGCGAACTATCGCCGCGGTTGTCGGCCTTGCGCTCCTCTTGGCTGATCTGTTCGGCCAGTGCACCCGGTAAAACCCGCTCCAGTCTGGCGACAAACTTTTGCTCGAAACGGTCGATCTCTATCGAGCCGAGATCGAGTTGCAGCGAGTCGATACGATGAATGCGATCGGGCGCGCTCAGGTGGTCGCATATGCGCTCGAAAAGGGGGATGATGTATTGCTGCTGCAACCGACTGATGCGCGACTGCAGCGACTCAGCCCGCTCTACCTCCGTCACCCTGAGCTCCACGATCTGACGCTTGATCCGGTGATTCTGCTCGCCCATCGCACATCCGCAACGCTGGCTTAGGTGGTCTCGGGCTCAGATGGGGGGTCTGGCTGGACCTGAGAGTCGGACGGTGGCTCAGCCTGAGCTTGAGATTCTGACTGCGGCTCGAGCTCGGGCTGTGGTTCTGGCTCGGGCTCGGGCTCTGGCTCTGGCTCTGGCTCTACTGGTACGTCAATGCGGACTGACCGCTGTACCGGGATACCTGATTCATCGGGCCGGGTCACTCGTATCTCGAAGGTGGTATTCTCCTGCACTACCTCGGTGACAAAGACAAGGTCCGTGCCGTCGCCATTGTGAGCTGCACCAACCGGTCTGCCATCCAGCATCAACTGGTACCGATCGCCCGTTTGACTGGCCACGACCACAATCCGGGCGGTCTGGCCCTTTGTGATCGGTGACACATCGAGTTGAATTGCGGGTACGGCAGTGATGCTTGCTGTCTGCTCTAACGCAACTGCAACCCGCGATTGCGCCTTGACCGCGCGGACGTGCAGGGTGGTGCCGGTTTGCAGGCCGCCGGTTTCGAGT
Organism: Pseudomonadota bacterium; assembly: GCA_022360315.1. Taxonomy (GTDB): domain Bacteria; phylum Myxococcota_A; class Polyangia; order Haliangiales; family Haliangiaceae; genus JAKSDA01. Next base: position 124,239 of record JAKSDA010000397.1, on the reverse strand, counting down.
ACGGGCGGCAGAGGCGGGGTTGTGGCCAGAGAGAACTCGCCGGTTGCGGTGGCTGGATTGTCGCGCGCGATCGCGAAATCCACACCGATCCGTAGCTGGTCCAGTCCTTTGTTCAAGCGCGAGTTGCTGTCGTCCTTCTTGTGAATATAAGCCGGCCTGGCAAACTCATCTCCCTGGGGAGTCGGGCGAAAATAGTAATAAATCCCCGGCTGGCCGCCTATGACCTCGAGCGTACCAGTGGTCTCATCACCTGCGATCCACGTCGCGAGCGCGAGCGCAGGCACGGCGTTGGGCTGAGCCAGAACCAAGATCGCTGATTGCAATTGCACAGCTGACGATATGGTTCTGGACTCCGCAGCCCGGTGGTCCTTTTGCGCTTGAACGATGACCACAGTGTCTTGGGTGACCGCAGTCAGCGGAAGCTGCAATTCGCCGCCAGTACCGGCGTGATACTCACCGAGCGATGCGAACTCATCAATGTCTCGCCATATCTCGGAGTGCGCTGGCCGTTTGATGCGCACCGGCTGTTCGCCCGCCACAGCTACTTCGAGCAGGTTCGGCGCAGAATCGCTGTCATATATATATTCGCGGTCGCGGATGTTATGGGTGTAAAGCTTGTATTTGGCGCTGCGCTGGGTGCCGCTTATCACGATGCTCGCATCTCGTCCGTGGCCGACGATCGGCGAGGGTGTCACCGACACAGAAAGAGCCGAATTGGCCCTCACTTTGAGCGGAAGCACCACGTCCAGACGATCGGTTTGATCCTCGCGACCTTCGTTTGGATCGAATTTCTTGGTAGCGTGGATACGGATATCGATATCTTCGTATAATGGCCTGGAACGGAGGACGATGGTCCTTCGCGTTCCTCTCACGTCGTTTTCCGACAACACGGTTTCATCGGGGCCGGAGATCAGGCGATAATCCACGCCTTCCTGGCTGCTATCGATGGCGACATTGACCTGGCTGCCATGGGCGACAATGCGGGCATCGGAGTCAGCCGGGCTCTCGATAGTGGGATCCAGAGGTGCTGCGCCGAGAATGCGGGCGTGGAGAGTGACATCCAGTCCCACTTTGACCGTGGCGGTTTGACGCAGGTAGGCCTTGCGCTTGGTCTCGGTCTTCTCGGCCAAGATCTTGTAGGTGACATCTTCCTGGATCGCCGGGGTTTCCAGAGTGATCGTCCCACTGTTTCCATCTGCCTCGACCGGTACGTTTTTGTCGTCCTCGATGCGCTCGATCACCTGATCGTCCCTGCGGCTGCGCAACTGATAGCGGACCTCTGGCTGGGTGGTTTCCACCGGGATCTTGGCCGAGGAGTTGAACGGCACTGTAAGCCGTTCGCCGCGCACCTCGAGGTCTTGCAGCGGATAGGTCTCACCTAGGCCGAGGAGATCGATGAGCCGATCGCGAGCATCGCGGACATAAATGTGCTTGGTATCGGCCATGGCTCATATTCCCAGTCGGTCGGTCCAGTAGACGCGCTGACGCTCCAGCCAGTCCCGGTATGCACTCTTGAACCGAGTGAAGTTGTTTTCGTCCAACCAGTGAATATACGGGGTCAAATGAGCGGGTGTTTCTTCTCGAATGGTCTGCTCTATGTACTGCCTGAAGCCGTTTGTCGGGTTTTTCTGCGCCGGGTCCGCTGTGCGCAAACGCCTGGGCCAATTCGAAAATACGAAACTGATCTGAAGCGAAAACGGATCTCTATAGCAAGTCTCTGCAAGGAGTGGGATCTGGCTGAGATCCTCCTGGTTCAGCTGTCGCTCGTCTTCTTGAATGGGGCGGAGAAGAATGTGTTCGACGAGAAAAAAATCTTCTCCCTCTTCTTCGACCAGACCGAGCTTGAGCCGGATCCGCCGCTCCAGACCGGAAATATTGTCTTTGCTCCACGGCTCCAGATAATCGAATCCGGCAGCCCGAGCCCCGCTGATCTCCGGGTAGTGTTGCAAAAAGACCTGCTTGTCGGCGACCAGCTTTTGGTCCGGCGAACTGGCCTGCTCGGGCATGGCTCCATATAGGATCAGCGAATAATCGGTAAATTGCTCGGCAAACCGGGCCATCAAATGGTTGAGGAATCGGTTTTTGCGGCGCAGCGGTCCGCCCGATCGGGCCGAGCTGGCCTCGGTATGCTCCGTGACATGAGCCCTGTACTCGCTGGCCTCGCTCTTGCGGATCTTGTCCAGGCCCAGGGCAGAATCGTCGATCGGCTGGGCGAAATAGGTATACGGGGTTGTGCTGTGGTAAGAGAACAGCTCTCGGGCGTTGGCCAGCTGGGCGAAATAATTGGCCAAGAGCTGATCGAAAAACATCAGATACGCTTTGAGCTGGTTGGCCCAGGCCTTGCGTTGCCCACTCGCCGACTCGGGCAGGCCCAGCTCGCCGATGCCGTAGAGCGCCGGAAACTGGTTCTGAATCGAGTAGTAGGCGCCGATCGTTCGATCCCGTCCCGGGGGCGGGATCAGATCGCGCTGGTTTCGGGAAAGTTTGCCAAATACGGTGGATTTGCGCAGCCGTTCATTATACGTCGCGATGACATTGTCGACGTTCAGACTGACCATCAAATTGTCTCTGGCCAGGGTGATTGTCGAATTGCGCAGATCGAATTTGGGTGCCCGATCTGCATCCACCTCGAGTGACCATACTTCTGTCTGGCCATCCGCCGATACCGCGATCTCCCGCACTGCTCGCACACCCGCAACACTCGAGATTTCATGAATCAGGTCGGAGGTGTGGATCGCGGTCCTGCGCTGCATTGCGTCGAGATCGTCCGAGTCAATGAATCCGTGCTCCAAAAGCGGCCCCTCGAAGATCTCGTCGACTCGCTTGCCCTTATCGAGCATCTCTTCCAGGGTCGCAAAAGCGACCGAGGGTGAGACGTAGTTGGCGATTTTGCGGTAGATTTCGGCCAATACCTCCTCGGCGTCGTCGACCGGGCCGACCTCGACGTAGGCATCGACCTGAATCGGCTGTGATTCGAGCACTCGGATCTCTTCGAAATCCTCGCACAAATTGCGAAAGGCATGTAATCGCCGAGCCGCTTCACTCTGCACCAGACTGCCGTCTTTGTCGGCCAGCTCGGATTTTTCAATGAGTACTCGATACAGGCCCTTGAGAAAAACCGGCTCGACGTATTGCGATTCGCTCTGCAGAGACAGCGCTTTTCTGCCTTCGTGGTAGAACAGTGGCACTGCTGGTTTTTCGACCCTTTCGATCCAGGCGTTCTTGACTCCCTCCACATCGATGACCAGCTTGCGCAAATCAGTCAGTGTGACCGGAAAACAGGGCAGAATAGTCGCCGGGCTGTACAGACTGCGATAGGGATCGTCACCTTCTCCGGCCAGTAGATCGGGCAGCTGATAAGACGTGCGATACGCCAGATCAGTAATGGCATAACAGAGCTGTTCGAGAATGGTAATCCCGGGATCGTGCGCGTTGAAGTCGGTCCACAGCCGGCCGGCTAGCTTTTCGATGTGGCGAATGCCCTCCTGGCGCAGGAAGGCGTAATCCATGGCGGGATGCTCGAGCGGGGCCGTGGAAAGGACCGGTGGTGCACTCGACATTGTCAGTCGGCCTTTCCAGGATCGGTGTTTTGGTGATCGGTAGTTGCGCGTCCGGCCGGGCCGGGGCCATGTCGCCCGGTGAGGCTGCGGATGGTTTTCTGTTGCTCTTTCACCACCCTGGCCAACAATGCCACGATGTCCATGGCGTCGAGGTGGCTTCTTTCGGGACTGGCCAGCAGTTCCGGAACGTCTTCGGCGATGAACCCGAGGTGCGAATGCTTGTCCGGGTCTTCTCGGTAGTTGAACTGTACTGGTTCGAGAGCCTCGAGGGCGCTCATGGCTTCATGGGCAGGGAGGTCGCGTATGTTTTCTTTGAACGCGCGAGACGAGATCTGGTGCAACTTGCGCACCCGTAAGTCGGCATATGGATGACTATTGAGCGCATAATCGAGACTCGGTCCATTTCTCGACCGGTCGACCATCTCGAAGCCCGAGCCAGCACGGAATGAAATCTGCCCGTGCTGGATTCCAGAGCCGTAGAAACCGAGCGCACCCATGACCTGGCCTCTCGTTGCGCTACCTCCGAAGGTGACCATTCCCCGCCTCATGTTTAACCTGCGCGCATCAGTGTTAAAATGGATCGTGTTGCCACTGCCCGAGTCGCGGATATAAAAATTGTTGTCGACGGTGAGGTAGACCTCTTTGCTCTGGCGATAGAGCGCACCATCGACGTTGATGTGAGCGCTTAGATTTCCGTCTACTCTGAGACCGTTGTGAAAGCGGGACTCTCCGGTGACCGCGAGGTTTCCGTTGACCTCGAGAATATCCCATATCGACACTCGGCGGCCTTGGCCGGGCGATGTCCGGCCGGCAGATCGGTTGCCGACGATCATCAGAGTCTTGTACGAACCGACGTCATTCGAGATTTCCGCGACATTGGTGACTCTATCCGGGGTCCCCACCCAGCTGGAGGTAAAATTGACTGGATTGGATACGCCGAGTGTGATCCGGCCGTCCCGGGTGATGCTCAGACAATCTCCGGCGCCTGCTGTCCACAGGGCCAGGCGGCCGCCCGGGCGATTGGCAATCTCGACCCGGTTATTGATCCCTTCGCGGGTGGAAAAGCGCAGAGTCGCGTGGGTCCCGGTGGATTCGAAGAGTCCGACTGCGTCGCCGGCCCGGACATGGAATTTGTGATTGGGCTCGGCGGTTCCTATGCCGACGTTGCCCGAGGCCATCAGGGCGATATGGTCCTGCGAGTCGTTGGATGTCCCGATTTCGAACGTGGTGTTCTCGCCGGAGCGAGAGTAATGGCGGATCCAGGCCAGATCGCCACTTCCACCGCCGGGGTCTTTGGGAAAGCAGATGCCCGCGTCGTTGCCATTGCCGGACTGGGGCATGATCGCTCCACCCTGAACCTGGAGCCTGGCTTGAGGAGAAACTGTCCCCACACCGACATCGCCGGTGGCGCGGTCAATGAACAATCGACTGTTTCCGACCCCGTCACTGATGCTGAAACCAACCCGCGCGGTCGCGGGCTGGTTGGGATTGGCGCGTGGGTTTAAACTGATCACCCAGGATGGATTGTCGTCGGCAAAGGTCTGGAAGAAATTGATCAGCTTCTTCTGGCTATTGTCGTCGCCCGAGGCTTCGATGCTGAGCGGGTCTCCCGGTGACTTGGCGATGCCGTCATCGCGCTGGTTGATCATCGCATCGACCAGCTCGGAAAAGTTGGCCTCCGTGGGGATGGCATTCTTGATAAAATACGATTTTAGCTCGCTGCGATTTCGTTTTTTGATTTCCATGGCCCTGTCCTATCGATTTGGTCCATGTCCAGACCGATGCTTGCGAGTTCAATGAGCGCGGGTCGAATGATCGCGATTTCAGTGATCGCGAGTTGTCGGCATATTCTCTCAATCGACGACAAAATCGAGCTCGACTTTCATGTAATTGATTCCTCTGAACGACTCTTCTTCGTAACCGACGTCAGAAATGATATCGATCTCGTGCTGCTGGGCGGCCACCAGCACGCCGTCCGGCCGATGAGCCGTAACCGCGTACCCGGATGATTCGTTGGGCAATACCAGTTGAAATGTCCGCCCGTCCTCACTGCGGAATAACTTGATCGTAGCGACGTAATCGACATAGTCGCGCTGATCGACAAAATTGATAATATCGTTGGCATATATCTTTCCACCGATGACGATATCGGCACCTTCCTCGTATGCCCACGGAGAGAGAAAACGATTGAGTTCATCGACGAGCTGTTTCTTGTAAAATCCCTCATCGCGGTCGCTTTTGAAACGCACGCCGAAGCGTACTTTAACTGCAATGTAATGGGCATTTCGCACCTTGACCGCGGCATACGTCGGGCTCTTTTTGTCGAGGTAGGTCTCGATTTTGGCGATCAAGTCAGCGGGAGCCTTGGGTTCGAATGGATCGAATGGCAGTTTGTTGCGAATGTCCGGAATGACGATGATCTCGACCTTACCCGGGTCATCGGGAAATGCGGCGAGATTGGCGGGCAGGCACTTGACCTTGTAGATTTCGGGAAAGTGCTCGAGGACCAGCCGTTCGTAGTCCCACATTGTCAGCGCTCTCTGTTTGTGGCGCAAACGCTCGCTGACCCGGGTGTAGAAGGCCTCGTCCTGTTCTGCCATTTTGCCGCCCAACGAGGTGTAGGGCTGCTTTACGGCGGCGATTTCGGGAGTTGGCTCGGAAAGCCCCTTGATGCTGTCTTTGGGCAGCGGTTGGCGGTAGTGGTCGGCCCGGACAACCGGATCGCTGGCGTCGTCGACAAATGTTGCCGCGACTGCCTGGGCATGGATATTGGCTGTGTCGCACACGCTGTTGGGGTATTGCGCAATGGCGGCCCGGATCCAGTACTGTTGCGGGTCCAGCCGAGTGCTCCTTTCGACGCTTTGCAGGTCGAACTCGATGATTCCCGAGTTGATCATACCTCGAGTGGTATCGTTGTGAATATTGCCTTCGTGCAGACTGAGCCAGCGGTCACCGCTGAGGTAACTCCATTCGATCGGCACTGGCTGAAGGTCCGGATCGGCGCTGCCCTCGGCCATCTGGAATAGTATGGACAGCGTCTGCGGCGGCTGGAGATCGCGAATACCGATGTAGAGTTCTCCTTCGTGGTCATACTGCGGCAAGAAGAACGTCTCCTGCTCTTCGTCTCCGTGGCCGCCATGTTCGGGCTGAATCGGATGATGGCCAAACGCATGGATGTGGTACATCTGGTCGGACGGCTGGTGCCCAGCGGCCTGGGTCGAGCTGGCCTGAACTGGCAGGATTTCGACCGAGGATGTGTAATCCAGCATCAAGCTCTTGATCTTGGGCGTGTACGGGGGGGTGACCTGGTAGTCGGACGCCGTGACGGTTGTGTTGTCGTCTTTGTTGGCAATCGCAGCAGCCATCTCGAGCGATTTTTGGCTCGCCACGGCCGGATACGCTTTGTGCTGGAAATCGAGCGGGGTCAGCTCCCATTGCAGGTAGCGGTGCCATTCGAGCAGGTCGTCCTCAGCGGCAAACTCGACGACCCGATCGTAGCGGTAGCCATGGCTCTTTTCGCCGATAGCAGCCGGGACATTCGAGATTGCGATCGCGTGTTTTTTGGTTGCATCCGCAACCGAGGCATTGTTGACAGTCCGACTGGCAAATAAGGGGGCGCCGTCGGCAAGCGAGAATTCCAGCCGCTTGTCGATCAGGCTGATCTGAGTCTTAAACGAGTTGTTGAGTCCGTAGTTTTTATAATGTTCGGTGAGATTGTTCGGGCCGCCCATCCACTCGAGGTGAAATATCAAGCTGTCGAGGCGTTTGCCGACGATTTCTGGGTGACCGAGATAGAAACGCGAGCCCACGGCCGGACTGGTCCCGAACGGCTCGAACGGTTTTTTTGCATCGAGTGCGGTGTCGTCGTTCTGGAGTTGAAGCGACGTGAACCCGCCGACCTCGACCCGGAGGTGAGCGGCCATGAGTACCAGGTTTCGAAACGGCCTGTAGTGAGTGATGAATTTTTTGCTATCCGGCCGCCATATCTGGCGCATCATCAGTCTGAGCATGGGCCACGGCGTGGCGAGCTGGGTGCCATCAGCTGGCAGAGCGGCGATCGGATCGACGTCTTGGCCAAAATGCAGCGAGAACTGAAGCGCCTTTAGTGATTTTTGAGTCTTGCCTGAAATTCCACTCAGCGACTGGTAATCATCCAATTTGACTGTCTGGACCGACGGTTCGATCCATCCCTTGTCGGTGCTGATCTCGATTTTGAAGGCGCTTTGCGCCACGGGAAGTACATCTTCGGGCGTTTGCGCTTCGACAGGCAAAACCGCGGAAATCTGGTCCGCGACGAATTCATCCGGTCGGAAACCCAGGGTCAACACCACTGTGCGCGTCCCCTCGCTCAAAACGAGTAACGGCGAAGTGATGGCCCAGCCGAACACCTCGGCTGGCGGGCTGTCTTGAGCGGCGTCCGGCCTGTCCTGGCCAAAGGTTTTCCACCGGGGGGTGTCCTGGTCAGAATCGAGTCCCAGCGATACTGCGGCCGAGGTGGCATCTTTGCGTGCATAGAGGTTGACCCACTCAACTCTTCGCGCCACCGGGTAGGTCATGTTTTCGCGAACGCGCTGGGCGATTTCGACGATGCGGTATGCTCTTTGCCAATCGTCCTCGGTGACCTCGGCCGCCTCGGCGCCTGATCCACCGTTTTGGTCGGGCTTGACAGCGGATTGGATCGTCTGCAGAAAAGCGTAATCCGACTCTTTCTTGACAAATTCCTGCAAGCGGTTCAGCGGCGATGCCTCGGCGGTGGTCCGGTCTTCACCGAGGGCCGTGCGGATCATGGCATCGAACCCGTCGGCCAGTGTTGCTGCGCTCTCGCGGGCTTTGGCCAATGCGTTCCTGCGCCTGGCATAGATGTATTCTGCATGGGCCTCGGCCAGGATGTCGTAGACTTTGTTCCACTGCTTGGGCGTCGGCTTGGCATCCTCCTGGGTGGATGTCGACATGATGTAGCCGAACTCTTCGGCCGACATACTAAAATGGTTTTCTAGCCGCAATAGCGCCGCGTAATACTGGTCGAGATCAGACACGCCAGACAGCGCAGAAAAATTCAAGGGGCCGATGGCCGCATTGAGGTTGGCGGCAAAGTCGGTGGGATGCGCCGGGTTGAGGTGATAGGATAGGTCACCATTGCGTTTTCGCTGTCCGGACCGCTCCAAGATCGAATTGATCTCTCGCCATTCGCTGTCGATCCGCACTTTGATCTGCATCATGCGGATAAAATCGTCCAGGTTTTCGAAGTAGAGCTGGTCGCGGACGAATTGCTGGACGTCTTGCCTGAGCCGCTGCTGGTACAGCTCGTCGATGTTCTTCACCTCGGGCAGGCCGGCAAAGTCGGGCTCCTTGCCGATTGCCCGGGCCAGATTGGCATCGAATTCTCTCGAATTAGCTGGACTCACCTGCCAGCTGGCGTCGCCCGTTCGTTTTCTGCCGGCCTTGTCGAGATATCCATTGATCTCCTGCCACTCATGGTCGGCATGGTCGCGCCTATCCTTCCATTTCATGAGCGAGCGCAGCTCGAAGAGTTCCATGAACAGCGGTGTTTGGGTGAACTCGACCAGTGCGTTTAACTCGACCAGAAAATCGAAATCGATCGGTGTTTTGTCGCCCGATGTTGCGGCTGGATAGGCAGGTATGGGATCTCCGGGCGCTGGGTAACCGAGCGCGATGTTGAACATCGAGACCACGGCTTGCTCATGAGTACCGGTGTGAAGCTCTCTGGCCTCGCGAATACCGGTGATTTTCTTTTCGGCATAGATCGACCTCAGCTGGTCGATCCGGGCCTGGTTGACGATGATCTCCCGATCAGTGCGGTAAATTCGATCCTGGCCCTCACTATCTGGACCGGCGCTGAGCAGCGTGTTTTGGGGCAATCGAAGCTGATCGACACCGGCCGCCAGCTCGAAAAAGACGTTGACCCGATCGCGCACGGCCGACTTGCCGGTCATGCGCAGAACGTCTCGGTAATAAAATTCCAGATGGCGGCGGGTCAGGTCGTTGAGATGGTCCTGGGCGTGACGGAGCAGGTGTAAGAAGGTCAGAAACAGGGCAAAATGGGGCCGGCCGACCTGCTCGGCTCTGGTATCTGCGATACTTCTCGAGGTCGGCGAATGCGGGCCCAACATCTTGTCCGGTGACTGGACAAACGCAGCGATCTCGTCCGGGTCGAAGTCCGGACCGAAGAACGCCCGCCAATCTGCCACGGTTTGGTTTCGATCGTCGAAATAATGGAGCTCGGCAGCGTAGGCGTGGGCAAATGACAAGAGATCGGCAAGGGAACGTTCGTCGACCTTCACGTAGGCGGGGTCGAGCGCAGCGTGACGGCGTCCAGCTTGACTGGTGCCATCGCGATTGGAGAATAAAGGCGGCGGAAATGACTTGGGCATGACGACAAACGCGCTCGGGAAACCGGGTCAAGTACCCTGAAATTTCGTGTTGGTGGCGGTGAACGTGCCGCTGCCAGAGTACTGTGGTGTGGCGTCTGGGATCGGCGAGCCCGGGCCCGGAGGGGGTTGCTTGGCCGGGTTTTGCACTTCGAATTTGGCTGTAAAGGTACCCCCCTTGAGCAGCACTGCTTTTCCTCCGGTGTTGGTCTTGGTGGGTTTCTGGTTGCCAGCCAGGGCTGCGATCTTGAGCGTCCCGGTGCCCGGGATCGAATACTGCGGAGTCGTATAGGCACAGCCCGGAACCGAGACGTTCTTCTCATCACTGTCGACGCAGTTTTTTTTGCCGCCGATGGTCGCTGGACCGCTGCCCTTGAGATCGCCGGGCTTGACCGCGACGGTCGCAGCCCCAAAAGCGGCCACGAACGTGGCCTTGTCGCCCTCGATGAGTATGAAGTCGGCCATGGTTCAGTGTCTCCTGTCGTCTGCTATCAGTTGTTTCCCAGGGCGCTCGTGTCGAACGATCGGCGCGGACGCGCCCTCCTGTCAAACCCCTCCCGGTGTCACTGCCTCATTGAGATAGAAGGGATACACCATGTTGTAGCGCGAATTGGTCGATTTGATCGTGTAGTCGATGGTGAGGAGCAGCTTGCCGTAGTCCGACTCGCTCTGTGAGACATCCAACCTCTCCAGCTTGATGCGGGGCTCGTGATAGAGAATTGCGTTGGAGACCAGGCTGCTCAGACTGTTGACCAGGCCTTGATCGATCTCCTCGAAGAGCACGCTGTTCATGCCGCAGCCGAACTCATCCTGCATGACCCGCTCACCCAGTTCTGTGGCGAGGAGAATCTGCAAACTCTGATGAATGTCCTCAGCGCCCGCCACCATATCGATCTCTGCCCCACCGGCCGAGAAGCGAGGCGGAAAGCTCCAACCTGTGCCCAGAAACGAGCCGGCATTATTACCTGGCCGCTCACTTGACATGGGACTTCTCCGCAACGGTCGGGGATGGTGGGTCGGCCTGGCTCCGCTCACCCGGGACAGCTTCGCCGTTGAGCTGCTCTCTGGCCTGGTCCTGGATTTTGCTGATCAGGGCATAGACCTTGACAAAGGCAAGCTGACCCAATCCTTCCAGGATCAAGTTGGCTTCTTCCACCGTCACTTCGAGGTTGATCTGTCTCATCGGGGTACTCCCTGGCAACGCAAGCTTTTCGTTGCACGATTAGCTGCGCCGAGCACTATTATTTTACATCCACTTTTTTCCCTGTGATCTCGACGTTTCCACTGGCACTGATTTTCAGGTCGTTGGCGCTTTTGATCTCGATACCGTGTTTGTCCATGGTAATCGCATTGCCGTGCTGATCGGAGATCTGAACGGTCTGCGAATCGTCGTCGAAGATGATCTTGTTTTTTTCTGCCGTCTCGATAAATACAGCAGCTTTCTTATCGTCGATGAACCCGATCGTGGTCCCGGATCTGGTGACGAGCGCCTTTTCGATGTTGTCCGCGCCAGGAGCGGCGAGAGCCGGAGGCGGCTTGTTTTTCGAGCTGTACATGCCGCCCAAAATGACCGGTTGTCGGGGATCGCTGTTAAAAAAACCGACCACTACTTCGTCGCCCTTTTCGGGGCGGAAGAAAAAACCGCGTTTATTGCCCGCATCGGGACATGCCAGCCGGGCCCATACCGCGCCTTTCTTTTCGTCGATCGCGGGCAGAATGACTTTGACCCGATACTCCTTATCCGGATCCTCTGCAAATTTGTCCACCACCCCGATCTGCAGGCCGCTGACGGGCGGCAGCAATCCGGCAGCCGGTGTTTCCGAGATGCCCGCCCGATGACTGAACCACTCGGGGGACAGTCCAAATTGCAGGTCGGTCTGCCAGCCCTTTTCACTCACCCGATGGCGGATACCGGTGACCAGGGTCTTGCCATTGAAGCGCTTGCCAACGCCGGCTACCTCCATGACATCGAGTGGTTTGATATCTGCGAAGCCGGGCACGGCCAGGCGACCGCGGATCATGGCCATTCGACTTCTCGCCATCCTGGCATCGGCCCAGGCCTGCAGTTCTTTGGCGTCGACCGATACAGGGTGGGTCAGGGTATAGGGTGCAAAGCCGATTGCGTCGGCGACCTTCTGGCCGTCGAGATTTCCCTGTGTCCGGGGAAATTCCTTGGCTTTGCTGGCCTGGGTCAGCTTTTGCGTCTTGATGTCCCAGGCGATGCTCTCGATGCTGCTGGGTTGATAGCAGCCATCGATCTCGATCTCGAAATTGTAAATTTCACTGATGCCATACTCGAAGGTGTGTTTCGGCGAGCCTTTCACCTCCATCGTACTCAGTGAGATCTCGCCGTCGTCAGCCACGACGACCAGCCCCCAAATATCGGCCCGCGACAGGATGAAGTCCCAATCGGTGGCGTAATACTGGACGAGCTCGGGGGGCTCGGGCTGTTTGGGCTGTGTGGTGGCGATTTGGCCGGCTTTGAGGTCGGCCTTCTCGATCAACTGGCCGATGATCTCACTATCCGGCTGCCCGGTAAAAACAACACTTTTTCGGGGATGAGTCAGTTTGATCGCGGCGTCCTTGAGCTCGATGCTGAGGACCGACCCCCGGCCACTTACCTCGATCCCGTGGCGCACGACAAGCCCCTTGAAAACAGTGACGTCTTTCTCTTTCTCGTAACGCAGCTTGATCTCGATCTCCTTGCCAGGCTCGAAGACGGCCGTGTCACTGATGGCAAACTTGTCTTTGGGCGAGCTGCCATCGATCAACATCAAGCGGGCATTCGGGATGCGATTGACCTCCTTGTTGACATCGATGTACAGCAACTCGTACTGCGGATCGATCGCCTTGCGTTCACTCAGAATCGTGGCGGTTGGAGAGCTCATGAATACAGTGGCGTGTCACATTCGGTTGCGGGCCGAGTCGTTTTAGGTTTCAAGTGGCGGAAAAACCAGCTCCTGTCCGGGCGTGAGGTTTCTGAAGTCATCCAATTGGTTGGCCTCGGCCACGCGGATATAGTATTCTGACGATCCATAGATCTCTTTGCACAAAAGAGGCAGGGTGTCGCCGCTCTTGACGACGCGAGAATGGCTCAAGTCGGGCGAACTCTTGCCCTCGAGACGAAGGCGTTTGGCCGAATCGAGATCCTCGACGAATACCGTGGTCAGCTCTGCGCGAAGCGGTGATCCATCCCGGTCAAACGACGTGTATTTGATGTCGACCGATTGCAGCCGACAATCGAATTCTTTCAGCGGTCCATCACCCCACTGGAGCTTGAGGAATTTCGGCTCGTGGATGTTGCCATCCATGAAGAAACAGAGCTCGAGGAATTTGTCGATCTGCTCGGAGACACTGTCGCTACCCAGCCCCAACAGTCTGATCAGGCTGTAGTCAGTTACCCCGCTACCGTCGATCACCAGGTCCAACTTCAGCTGATCGGAGCGGCTGTGAGAGTACATGGCCCGGCGACCGCTGGTTTGAATACCCTGCAGGTTTTGGAATACGTTCTCGTGCTTCATCGAGAACGACTCGGGGTTAAACATGACAGTGAATGTCTTCTGTGGCAAACCGGCGCGCAATCGGTTGCCATAGACACCGATCTTTACTTTTTCTAGCTTAAAGAGGTTCAAGAGCCCCATGTTATCTCTCCCGGGACTTTCGCAAGATCTCCAATACTTGCTTCACGCATTGTTCAACAATGGCATCGTGATCAGAACTCGCAGCTGCCGAGTCGCCCGCGGGCGCGTCGCTTTCTCGACTTTTGTCTGCGACCGCCCGAATAATCAACTCCTTGATCTCCACCGGCATGGTTCAAATCCTCAGGATTTGCATCCTGGTATAGGCGAGCTCCATGGTGTCGATGACGACGCTGGCCTCGTCGGCATTGAGGTCCGATGTGGACCACTTGACCGGATACGCCTTGAGAAAAAGCCAGGCGGCCAGGGGGATCTTGTTCTCGCTGAGCAGGGTGACCATCACATTCGACGGCGAGAACTCGAATAGAGACATGGCAGCGTTGAACTCGATGTCGAGAAGAGAACCGACCACCATACCCCGCTCCAGAATTAGGTTGTTGTAGCCGACCCTGGTGGGTAGCTTGTGAGTATAGAGGTTCTGACCGCCTTCTTGTACATCGGTCGTGCCGATTTCGGCCGAGATACCCGAAACTTTCTGGAACCGGATATCGAGGGGATTGGGAATGGGTCCGCCGCCGGGGAAGAAGAACACTCCGAAGCGAAATCCGAGGACTATGTCGTCATACAAGGCCATGCATTACACTCGATCAGGCCGGGTTTTTCAGCGAGATGCCGGCGGCCATCAGCTCCAGGGTCTCGATCGAAACATCGTTGGAATTGGCATCGAATGTGGGCGCCTCCAGCTTGATGGGTATGGCTTTGGCAATGTGCCAGCGGACAATCGGTGTCCCCTGCTCGTCGCACAGGTTGACCTCCACCACGCGCTTGTCCTTGCCCTCGAGCCAATCGTAGAGGTCGCTGACACCTTTCACTGTGCCTCTCTTCAGAGTGACCGAGACGTATTTGTCATAACGGTATTTCGTGATCTCTTCGCCTTCCCAGTAGCTGAACCCGTGTTTGTAGGTGACCGTCTCGTACTCGCGATTGAGGCCGGAAACTTCCGAAAAACCCATCGTGGTCCCACCGACAGTGACTCGGAAGTTGTAGACCATCAGGGGATAGTGCGAGCGCTGATATTCTTTGCTTTGGGCCATTGCGACTGGGTGTCCTGCGATCGGATTTTTTGGCGACTTTTGCGGTCGAAATCTCGTTGGTCGGTGTTCACGCGACTCTGTCTATCGGGCTGCTTGTCGGCCTGTTGTGGTCAGGCTTCTTCGATGGTGACACGGTCGGCCATTAGCTCCATGCTCTCGATCGCCACATCATTGGAATTGGCGTCAAAGGTGGGCACATCGAGCTTGGTCGGAAAGGCATTGTTCACCTTCCAGCTGATCACTGCATCGCCATTTTCATCGCACAGTCGAATGAAGATGTCTTTCTTGTCGTTTTGATTGAGCTGGGTCGCGTTGATCCAGCTGTACAGGTGTCTGATGCTGATGCCGCGGACCAGACCTTTCTTGAGGGTCACGTTGACAGCGCTCCTCTGCGCGGGCATGTACAAGATTCTGGGGCCAGGCGTACCGCTCTCGGTTGGGCTCTCCTTGTATGTGGTGGTTTCGTAGGTGATGTTCAAGCCCGATACCTCGGAGAATGCCACCGTATCGGCACCGATTTCGACTTTATAGTTATAAACGGGAAGCGGATATGCTTGTCCTATATCTTCCTTGGATACCGCCATGGTTCTCGCTCCAGATCTGCCGTTGTGGTTTTGAGTAACTTAACTCGCTTGTTGTACTACGCTTCCTGCAACTTATGGGTGAATCGGAGAATAATGAACTCGGCTGGCCGGACCGCGGCAACGCCGATCTCCACGATCATGCGCCCTTCCAACACGTCCTGCGGCGTCATGGTCTTGCCCAGGCCGACGTTGATAAAATAGGCCGCTTCGGGGGTCGGACCGGCCAATGCGCCCCGTTCCCACAAGCTGTACAGATAGCTCTCGATCATGCCCTTGACCTTGAGCCACGTGGTCGCGTCATTGGGCTCGAATACAGCGAAGGCAGTGGCTTTTTTGGTCGACTCTTCGATCATGATAAAGAGCCGCCGGACCGGGACATAGCGCCACTCGTTGTCGTTGCCCGCCAGGGTACGAGCGCCCCACACCAGAGTTCCCTTGCCGGTGAATGATCGGATGGCATTGATCGACTTTCCGGCCTTGGCATCGACGTTCAGGGATTCCTGGGCGTCGTGACTGACCCGGCTGAGGGGACCGATGACCGACGACAGAGTGACATTGGCCGGCGCTTTCCAGACTCCGCGATCTCGGTCCACGCTGGCATAGACTCCCGCGATCGCCGGGCTAGGTGGCATCACCACCCGCCTGGCCGACAACGCCGATTTGATCTGATTGTACAGCGCAGTCTCGGTCGATTTGAGGGAAGCGAGAGTGGACCCAGATGTGGTTGTGTCGCTGCCGGCCGCTGGGTCCGGTGTGATCACCTCCAGATTTTCAATGCGATCTCCGGTAGATTCGACGGTGCCACTACCATCGCCGGCCGCAGCAAGTTCGAATCCTTGCGGGTTGTTTTCGTTCTTCCAGGTGGCCCAGCTTTCGACCACCGCTGCACCATTGCGGCCGCCAACATTCGAGATGGTCAGCGTTCGATTGGCATCGACCACGAAGGCGACAGGCAAGGTGGGATCTGCAGAGGTGGGATCTGCAGAGGTGGGATCTGCAGAGGTGGGATCTGCAGAGGTGGGATCTGCAGAGGTGGGATCTGCAGAGATTTGCACCCGAGGTGTGTTTCCTTCGCTACCGGAAAAGCTCACAACAATACCGTTGTCCCCGAAAGTCCGTTCCCAGCGTTTCGACACCGGGCCAGGGGGCTCGGCCGGCCCGGTACCTCCGGTGATGACGACATCCTGTTCCACATAGCGCGGATTGAGCGAGGTTTGCAAATAGGGATAGTAGGCAGCGCCATACATCAGATGGTTAGTACCAATACTGTTTCTGAACTCCTCGATGTTGCCGTCCTTGACATCGAGGACAACAAAGCGATCGCCCAGCTTTTCGCACTGGGCCAGGGCCTGCTGGCAAAGGGCATAATAATCGTCCGCGGGCAAGTTCACCGCGTCGGTTAGGACGATCAGAGTGGGCTCGTCCTCCTGTTCGATCCGTTTCAGCCCGGCCTCGAAATGCGCTTTGACCGGAGTGGACTGGTAACCGCCGATCGAGACTGCATAACAGCTGCCACCACCATTTTTGAAATAGAGGCTCAGACAGTGGTGCATCAGAAAGCTGGAAGTCGACGCCTGGCTCAGCGTAATGCCGTCGAGTACTCTGAGCCCGGTTTCGCTGTCGGTATGGGTCTCGGCCGTGAACTGGGCGGCCATGGCGACCCCAAAATGCTCTTCGTACTCCATTAAGGTATTGACCCGGGCCACTGTGGGACCGCTTCCCTCCTCGGTACTGAAACCTCTCTCGGTATACCCGATAAAGACGGGCACGGCGGTCGATACTTCCGCCACTGACGGGGGTAAGGTAGAAATCTCTTCGACGTAAACGCCTGGAGTCTGGTACGTGGCCATGTTCTTTTCTTATCCGGGGTCAGATGTTTGGGATCAGATGCGTGATAATATGAAACAACGAGTCTTGTCGCTGCAAGCTCGAGCTGTTGTCGACTTCAATACGTAATGAAGAATAATTGTGCAGCGAGGGATTGGGCAACGATTGCGACAGGCGCAAGGATTGCGACAGGCGATCGTTATCGAGGTGAAGCTCGAGGTATTTTCTGGCCGCCTGACTGCACGGAACGAGATCGTCGGAGATAAAGCGAAATCGCTTCAGTCCAGGATACTGGTCGGCCAATTCATTGGCTACCTCATCTGTCGGGTCGGAGTCGGCCCCAAGATCTGTCCTGCTGAACAAAAGTTTCGCGACCGATTGCGACGAATCGCTGTCCACGATGCGGAACTGCCCGGAAGAATTTCCCATATTCGTGACAACATAATAGACCCATCGAGTCTGCCGCGGCTTGAAGTCAATATGGAATTCGACCGGGCCTCCGCTCAGCCAACTGGCGTCGATGCCGGCAATTTCGACCTCGGCGAAGACATTTCTGCCCAGGCTGGGCACAACCGGATAGGACAGGGCAAAGTCCTCGCCGGCTTTTGCCGATCGAGTATCCACGGTGATGAGATTGGTGGCAGCGTCATAATCGACCATGGCGATGTTGACGTTGCTGCCGCCGCCGTTTCCATCAGTGCCGACAATCTCGAAGTCGGTCAGCTGTGGTCCCGGGGCAGGCCGTCCAGCCAAAACGAATGTGTCCGCGGCTGCCGGCTCTGCGACGTGAAAACGCTCCGACTGGCGAGCCGTTTTGGACGTAAGGACCAGGGCGCCACTCGGCTCCGGGTTGACATAGCGCGGCGCGGTCAGCCCATGCCGATCGCTCAAATCAGTGAACAGTGCGAAATCCGGGTTTTCGAGCCGCAGGTGAAAGGGCAGTGTCACGTCCTCGGCAAAGGGGATAAAAGGATTGCCCCCGGCGTCGACAGGCGCGATGATACGAACGCCGTCAGGTCGAGATTTGACGACCAGGCGGTGGTTGCGCAACAATTCGCGGCCGGCCGCAGTGGGATCGATGGAAAAATCCGGGCAGCGGTTGCCGGGATAATAAGAATGCTTGATCTGCAGGTCGAATAAGGGCAAGAACTTCATGGTGTCGTCCTGTAGCTCCTCTCTGCGAGCTCGCGCGGTCGCACTGCGCCCGCATCCTTGAAAATGACCAGTTTGACTTTATACAGGACCGACGGATGATAGGTAGTTCGCAATGCGTTCCAGACCTCGTTCTGATCCGAGAAAGCGAGGGTGGTCAGCTCGAGGATCAGCTTGTCGATCTGATCGCTTAATTCGGGCGCATTGCGGTGATCGAGGACCCGATGCCTCTGGAAATGCTGAATAATCCGAGACAGGTAGGTCAAGCCCTGCTCGTATTGTTTGAATCGGGCGACAAACAGGACGTACAGGTTCATCCGGATATCCGGCTGGACCGTGCGGCGACTACCGTCCTCGGCCAGCCTGACATAGGGATCCGCGGCACGCAGCGTCCTCTCTTCCTCGATATTGATCAGAAGGGCAGAGACAGCCCCCAGTTTGAAGTTGATAGGATCCATCTTGTCGCCGTCGACAAAGACAACCTTATCCTCTCCGGAGTCATCAGGGGCCCAACCCGATTGCGCATTCAAGTGGGCATTGAGGTGATTCTTCAGGAAGACGAGGGCTTCACCGATCATGGCACGGCAACAATTCGCGAGGGATTTAAGCCTTCAGAGGAAGAAGCTGGGCAAGAGCCAGAACACCGGACAAGCATTGCGGCAATCCCGCCCTCTTACGACATCTTATTTGAATAACTACTGTGTAAGCGCACGAGCTGTATACAGCAGTTCTACCACCAAGCCCTTAGAATAACACCTGGCAGGATTCATATACCGCCTGGCCACGGTTATTGTCAAACAATTCGAGGGGTACTTTCTGACTAATTCCACCACCGCAGTGGTTGCCCGATCTTGGCTGCGATGACCGGCACAACGCCCCGCATGGCCGTTGGAGTGGAATTTTGCACAATCATGATGGTTCCCTGCAAACCACAGCTCGGTGTAAGGGCCCGCGGACAAATAGGTTCCCGGTTCGGCGGGCCGAGGCCGGATGGATCGATACCAAAATAGAAGTTGTTTGCACGGGCTCAAAGTTAAAGGCGAGGGCGCACTCGGTTGTTTTGTCGCTGGCTCTACACCATGTCACGTTGGAAAGGATCCCACGTGACCGTGCGCGGCCCGACCGCTTTGCTCGGGCTATCGGTTTTGGGGCAAAGCCCCTGGCTGGCCAGACTCGCGGCCGGCTCGGCCGGGGTCTCGCAACAGAAGCGCCATATTCGAGCCACGGCTGATGCATTTCTGTGTAAGAATGAGACACGGGCGAGTGGGCTGATATAGGGCGAGTGGGCTGATATAGATATAGATAGATGGTAGCAGTGTTGGTGCTGGCGGCCTGGTGCATCGAGTTATCCCGCCCGGCCGACCGTACCGGTATGATCAATAAGGCAGAAAATGAGCTTCTGACACTGGAAGCCAACCCTGGTGTCACGGAACTGTATCAGCTCGGTGGCGCTGCAGTGCGTCGCCAGCAAACAGAATGCGCAGCGAGGCCGAGTCGAGCCTTGCCTTCCGGATTCAATCCGGTACGACCTTTGTAGCGGTTTAAAACTAGTTCGCGGCGGCGAATCCACCAACTGCGCGACGCAATCGCACAGTAGCCAGGTTCCACTCGAAAACGCTGGTCACGTAGCGCGAGCGCAGGGTGAAGTAAGCGACCAGGGCGTCGGCGAGTTCTTTGGATTCGACGGTGCCCAGTGCACTGGCTTGCAGTACCGAAGCGACCCAGCTCCGGGCGCTTTTTTCGCCCTTCTTGGCCGCTTCCATGCGAGCTCGAGCGAGGCTTGCCTGGGCATGGGCCCGGCGTACCTCGAATTGCGCACCGGTGTGGGCGAGCTGGACCAGGGCATCGGCCTGGTCAGCCTGAGCGCGAGCACCGGTGACACGGGCGCGCTGGGCAAACCAATCGATGTGCCAGCGCAGCATGAGCCCGGCCTGGAATGAGTGGTAGTTGTAGCGATCAGCGGCAAAGAGGGTGGGCGGATCGTCGATGCCGCTGGCGCGGTTGAGCTCGTATTCGGCGACCAAAAACAGGATGGGTCGAAACTGGGCCGCTTCGAATTTGTACTTGGCACGAGCTGCCTCGGCACCGGCGCGGGCTGCTTTGAGCTCCGGACGTGCGGATCGGGTCCGAGACAGGTAAACCTCGACCGGTTGCAAGGTCAACTCGTCCGGCGCGATCGGCTGGTCGTCGATATCGAGTGAAGCGTGACCGGCCAATGCACGCACCCCGGCCAGTGTGATGGCCTCGGCCTCTTTGGCTTCGGTCAGGCGAGCTTCGACTTCGGCCCGCAGGGTGGCTACCCGCAGGCGATCTTGCAGTGTGGCTTCGCCGCTGCCTTCATCGATGAGATGCTGGATGGTCTCGAGGGCCTTGTCGATGTCGGCCAGGCCGCCGTCGAGCATCCAGGCCAGCTCGCGGGCCAGCTTTAAGCCGTAGTACGCCCGAGCGGCATCGACCGCCAGATCGCCAGCAACGGCATCCTCCAGAAACGCACTTGCCCGGGCCGCCGCGCGGACTGCGCGGGTGATCGGACCCGTGCGGCCAAAGCCGAGAAGCGGCTGTAGAGCGGTGATCTTGGCTCCTGCCGCGATTCCGCCAAAACCGGTCAAGCCGTCCGCGGGATCGGTCCGCGTGCAATCGGTATTGGCGCAGGCGATGTCCGGGCTGGGACTCGCGTGCACGGTCATGGTGAGCTTGGGATACGCGGCGCCGGTAACCTCGTCGATGCGAGCATCGGCTGCGCGGGTTTGGTGGCGCGCCATCCTCGCCCGAGGCCCGTTGATGGCCAGCCGTATCAGGGCCGGCAAATCGACCCGCCGGGCAGCTGCCCTGGCCTGCCTCTTTTCGTCGCTGTCACCACCCGGTGAAGGTGGAGAAGAGGGCGGCGACGGCTGGGCGTGACCGACACTGGTAAAGAGGAAAATGATAGCTGCCAGCCCGGCCCAACCCAGTGCCTGCAGCGGGCTCCTGAAACAGTGAAATCCCCGATCGGATGGCGCCATACGTTGCCTTTCACAAGTATTGTGAGTAGTCAAGAGTCTTTATTTAGTATGGGCTAGTTGGTATGAGAATTATCGATGTAGAAATGAATAAACCATATACTATTTATCGGTATCAAATTCGTGATGTTGGAATGGATAATTCGTGATGTGGGAATGGATATCGAGATAGTGGACATCGGGATCATGGATACCGGGATCATGGATATTGAAACAAGCGACTCTGGCCGCTCACGGTGAGGCGGGTGATCGCGAAAGCGCTCGACCATCGCGGATCATGGCAGCGCTGCTACCACGAGCGCCCACCATACTGCACTAGGTCTGCGGTGTGCGGGCCCGGGCGTTACCCGATCTTCTTGGGCAGCCGGCGGTTGGGTCTCCTTGCGGGTCTGCGAGGTCTCGATCAGGAGACCATGATGGGCAGACGCCGTCCACCCCAGGTTCCCTTGTGCACCTCGAATCGGCCAGCCAGGCGGTGACCACAGTCAGGGCAGTCCCCCTCGGGGGTGACGCGATAGCTGCCCAGCGAGTACCAATCACGTTCGATGAGCAACTCGCCGCAGCCCGCACAATATGTGCTCTGCCCGTCGATATCGTGTACATTGCCAGTGTAGACGTGCTTGATGCCGTGAGCCATGGCTTGCTGTCGAGCGCGGCGCAGCGTGTCCGACGGCGTGGCCGGCACATCCGTCATCTTAAAATCGGGATGAAACGCAGTGAAGTGGAGGGGAACTTCCGGACCGAGATTGTTTACAAACCACTCGCATTGGCTGTCGATCTCGGCAGGTAAATCATTCTTGCCCGGGATCAAAAGCGTGGTCACTTCAAACCAAACGTCGGTCTCCTCTCGCAGATAGCGCAGTGTATCCAATACCGGTTTGATGTGAGAGAACGTGATCTTGCGGTAGAAGTCCTCGGAAAACGCCTTGAGATCGACATTGGCGGCGTCCATGGCGGCGAAAAACTCGGGCCGGGCCTGGTCGGTGATATATCCCGCCGTTACTGCCACGGTTTTGATGCCCCGCTCACGGCAAGCCCGGGCCACGTCGATGGCATACTCGGCAAAAATGACTGGGTCATTGTAGGTAAAGGCCACACTCTTACAGCCGTGCTCATACGCAGCCGATGCAATGTCGTATGGGCCGGCTTGATCGGCCAGGCGATCCCATTCCCGGGCCTTGGAAATGTTCCAGTTCTGACAGAATTTGCAGCCCAGATTGCACCCGGCAGTACCAAATGAAAGTACCGGTGTGCCGGGGTAGAAATGATTGAGCGGTTTTTTCTCGATGGGATCGATGCAAAAACCCGACGAGCGGCCGTAGGTGTTCAACACCATGTTGCCGTCGGTATTCTGCCGGACAAAGCAGAATGCACGCTGACCCTCGCGCAGTTTGCAGCCGCGTGGGCACAGCTCGCAAAGAATGCGCCCGTCGTCGGTCTTGGACCAGTAACGACCTATGTAGTCGGCCTGTGGGTTGGCTCTGCTCTTCGGCACGTCATCCTCCAGACCGGGATGGTAACGCAAATCTCGGTCTGTGTATCATTGGTCGTGCCACCAACCCATCATGACCAGCCGGATCATTACACAGTTCTGTTGCGGTTGTATCTGCCGGGAACCCATCCTCACCGCCGATCAGCAAAGTAATACGCCCGCCCCATGCGGCTCAGGCCGTTGCCAGATGTACCTGCGATCGCGTCGGGCAGGATGCCACTTGACTGTGCGCGGCCCGACCGCTCTCGTTCGGGCTATCATGTTTTGGGCAAGCCCCCCGGGTGCTTTGGGCAAGCCCCGGACGGCCGGACTGTAGCCGGCCCGGCCGTCGGCTTCGCAACCCAACGTCTGGTTTGATCGACAACCAATGTGTTTTTGTTTTGCCTCGCGACGATGCCGCGGTGAATCGTCCGGCCAGACGGACGCGAGGGTCGCACACTGCACCGGGCGAGCAACATTCGGGCGGCCCGCATCTAGCGGTCTGATCCAGCTGAGATCACTCGTCGTTTGTGCCACCGCCGAGCCGTTCGAGCTCTTTGACCAGCAAGGTCACGAGGCGCAACGTCGCCGGCGATGCTCTGCGCAATCGGCGTACCAGACGACGAACTTCCGGACTATCCGTGGGTGGAGAAGCCGTCCAGTTTGGCACGACATCGCCTCTTCGCTCGGGGCGTTCCGGGCGAAGCCCGAGTAAGGTATCGGCACTTACGCCAAGGGCAGCCACGATACGCGCAAAGGTAGGCACACTCGGCAACGCGTGACCTCGCTCGATACGAGCGTAGAACTCGGCGCTCACACCGATGCGCTCGGCAGCATCTTCTTGCGTGAGTTCGAGTGACTTTCTGGCCTGGCGCGCTGCCTGACCGATCGATTGGGCCAGCTCTTTTTCCATCTCATTCCAAGCCGGTTAGGGCGGGTGAGGCATACGACCAATCCGTTGGTCATAACAGGAACTCTGCGGGCGGGTCATGTACACCGGCACTCGCGTTGGTCGCTGAGCGACCAGCGCTCAAAGATCGTAAAGGCAGAAATTGACGCGTATTGGGCCGTTTCGAAGCGTTTTCCGGATACGCACGCGGCGGCCGAACCATTGATCCCAGGCTGGATTGCCGATCAAAAATGCTGCGCGCCAGCCACGAAATTGGCCACACCAGCGACTCAGATCGCGGTAGAGCGGGCCCAGCTGCTTGTCTCCGAGTCGTTGCCCGTAGGGCGGATTACACAGAATGAGTCCATTCTGCAGTTTTTCAGCTCGGACCAGACGGGCGATCCGGTCCCGGGACAGATCGCGAAAATGGCCAACCTGCCAGGAGATCGCGCCGGTCAATCCAGCCGATGCCGCATTGTCGCGAGCGTTGCGACATGCGCCTGAGTCGATATCGTTGCCGATTACCAGCGGCTCGGTATCCGCGAAGAGTGGGCCGGAGTGGCCCGCATCCCCGGCGAGATGGTGAAACAGTGGCATGCGCAGCATGGCCGGTGCTCTGCCAGCTGGCCACAGCGGTGCGCCGCGCGCCATCAATGCCGCCTCGATGCAGATGGTGCCAGAGCCGCACATGGGGTCGAGCACAAGCTCACGGCGCGGATCGTGGCGGGCGAGCATGCACAGAACCGCGGCGAGGTGTTCGCGAAGCGGCGCTCTGCCGCCCTCGATGCGATATCCCCGCCGGCTCAGCGACGCTCCGGCCAGATCGATCGACACGGTGAGCGCGTCGTCGTGCATGCGCACGACGAGCTCGATGTCGGGATTGTGGGGATCGACTCTCAGTTCGATCGAATGGGCTCTTGCACCATCGAGAATGGCGTTTTTGACCGTGCCGACGATCTGGCGGCTACCGGCCGGGAATGCGCCGACGTTGCGCGCTTGCACCGAAATCGCGGCTCGGTTCCACAACCATGCCCGTCCGTCGTTGCGCACGTCCCTGTGCAGTTCGTCATAGAGCGGCTCCAGGCGACCGGCGCGGCTGGTGTAGAGATCCCACAGGACGCGGGTCGCGGTGCGGTGGTAGCGAACGGCGAGATAGGCCAGCTCGGCGTCGAAGGGATAGATCAGAGCTCCGCTGCCCGCTCGGTCGGGCTGTGCGGGCCGGCGACCCAGTCCTCGTCCGGCCAGCCGGATCAGTTCGCCTTTCATCACCCGATTGGTCTCGGGCGATCCGACGAGACGAAGGCTGTCGACGATGGACATGACGGCATTGTGCTCCGCGAGTGACTGGGCGCATCCTATCAGGCGATGTCAGCCAGACGAGCTGAAGCTCGAAATTCGAATCGCAATCGCGTCGTGCCGCGGGCCGACGTCAGCATGCCCGGCGCGGTGTTGCCGGCCTTTTTGGCCGCGCTCGGGTGCGTGACCGAGCCACTCGTACTCACGCCCGAAAGGGAGCACGCGCACAGGCTGGACACGTTGTCGCACCGGCTGGCCGAGCACATCGGCGTACTGCACAGCGTCGAGCGGGTCAGCGTGATGCTCGATGTGGCGGCCAGCTCGCCGTATTCCCACGGCCCGGCTGGCGATCGCGGTCGGCGATCAACCGCCTCGGTGGTGGCGGCGATCGATGCGCAGGCGGAAACGCAGGCAACTCGCGAGGCCATTGTTCGCATTGTGGCAGCCTCGCTGCGCGATCTCGACCGGGACGCGATCACAGTCGTTGTGAGCCGCGCCTCACAGCCGGGGCAGGACGCGCGGACCGGGGTTGAGCAGGATGACGAGCAGGATGACCTGGCCGACGTGGGGCCGTTTCGCGTGGCGGCGAATTCGAGGCGTCTGCTCCAGGTCGTCGGAGCATTGCTCTTGCTCGTGATCATCGCCCTGGCCAGCTGGGTCGTGGTGGCCGAGAGGAGCAAGGCATCACTGCGCCGCTCACTGGCCCATGCGACCCACAATCGGGCCGAATGACTGCTACCACAGAGCGAATAAACCGCCGATGAGGGCGGACAAACCGCTCGACATCACCTGGCCAAGATAAAGTCGTGCTCGACGGTCTGGGTCGGGCCATCAAACGCTGGCATTTTGGCCGATTCGACTGCTTTGGCGACACATTTGCCAGTTGGGGTGGCTCTGAATTGGCCGACCACGTCGACCGAGATGACCTGTCCACTCGGCGCAACGCGGACGCGAGTCTCTACTTTGCCGAGCTGTCCGTGTTTTTCATAACACTCTCGGATCGGACCGTCGAGACCGGCCATCGCCTCGCGCCATTTTTCTCTCGTCGGGTCGAGGTTGCTCGTGTTGTCCATATCTGCGGATACTTTCGGCAAATCGCCGGAGCCGTGATCAAAGTGTCCATTTGGCATTGGCGGTGGAGACGGAGTCGGATCCGAGATCATCGCATCGAGTTTCACCGATCGCTGGGTACCACTGGCTCCGCCGCGGACGACGAATAAGAGCACAGCGACTGCGGCAACTGCGGCGACCGCAGCGTATAGCCACGCGGGCAATCCGGCGCCGTCCTCCTCTGCACCGGCCGGATCTTCGCGATTGCGCTCCGCGTGGTCAGACGAGGTCCGCACTGAGCTGGGATTCGGTTTCGGTAACGCCACTGCAGGCAGGGTGGCAGAGGGCGGTGCCCACAGCAATTCTTCGGCGCTGGTCTGCGCAGTCCTCTCCTGGGAGATGCGCATCTTGGCCGACTTTGCCAATGCGCGAATGTCGTGCAGGTCCGATTGCTCGCCCTCGTCCCGGTGTCCGAATGGGCCCGACACGGTCGCCAGGGCATTTTTTTCGCGGCTCAGAACCTGCTCGATCTGCGCCGACTCGCCCACCGCGTCGCCCGGTCGCGGAGTATGCGGCGGGGCGGTCGAACTCGGCCCCGCGTCCCCGGTTTGTTCGGCTGCCTCTCGGTCGATGGCTGCGAGCCGGTTATCGAGCCGGTCTTGAAAATCATCGCCACGGTCTCGAGGCAGGGCTGCGTCGAGGGCGGCAAACGCGGTGCGAATTTCGTCGTCGACATCTTGTGGATCGTGGTTGCTCACGGTCTGCCTCCGGCCAGTTTCATTCGAGTTTACGATGACTCCGAATCATCTGCAGCGAGTCGGGCTGTGAGTTGCTTGCGGGCCTCGTTGACGCGCCATGCCACGGTGCCCTCGGGAATATCCAGAATCTCGGCTATCTGTCGATACGATTGACCCTCGACCACGGCGAGCACAAGAGTGATGCGCAAGCTCGCAGAAAGTTGGCACACAGCGGCCAGCACCTGCCGGCAGCGTTCGTCGATTTCGAGTTGTTCGCCCGGGTTGTGCTCTGTGGCCGGTTGGTCGGGCGAGGCGTCGTGGCCGACCGCGTCAGCGCTGGCCTGGGCGACTCTGCGCTTTTTGCTGCGCAAATGGTTCAGGGCCGTGTTGACCGTGATGCGGTACAACCAGGTGAATACCTCGGACCGGCCCTCGAAGCTGGCCAGGCTGCGATAGGCCCGAATAAACGCCTCCTGGGCCACATCGTCGGCGTCGTGGAGATTTCCGGTGATGTGCAGAGCAGTTGCAAACACCCGTCGCCGATACTTGCGCACGAGCATACCAAAGGCAGCTCGATCTCCGTGCCTGGCACGGGCGACGACATCGTCCGGATCATTCACCACGACACCTGCTGCACTTGCATCTGCCGAAACCCATACGTCCTCGCCGTTCCTCGACATGATCATGATACGCCTGCAGCGCGCAGCGTTGGTCGTTTGCCAGATCTTCCGCGGCAGTTGTAGCCTCGCCACGGTGCCGTGATGAGTAATCCGGGCGCTGAGTCATCACCCGACCTGTCGCACTATATCCGAGTAGCTCAGCCGTTTGGACGGCCGCGTGACAGATTTCACGGCACACGTTGCGATTGGGTCCCCAATGAGGCCAGGCGGCGATCGGCTTCGACCAGTCGGGGGTATAGCTGACTGGCGAGATCGTCGATGCGAGCCAGCGATCGGCATGCCGATGCGCGCGCAGCAAGGCGTTCGGCCACTCGCTGGGCAGCTTCCCGGCCGCCGTTGCGAGCGCGGGTTTGATACGGCGCGTCGAGCAGTCCCATGGGATCGGGTCCTCGGACCGCGGTCTCGATGAGATCCCGGGCTCGCTCGCGGGCCGTGCGAAGAGCGTCGCACAGGTCGTCGGCGTACGAGGTCAACAGCTCGGCGTACTGCGTGCCCGCAGTGCCGGCCAAAAGCGCGTCGAGATCGACCAGTGAGAGGTCGCGCAGCCGGGTGAGAAGTACTTCGTCGCTGCCCTGTTCTGGCGCCTTCATTTGGCCGGCTTTTTCTGCGCAGCCATCTTGGCCTTGAGCGCCGCGAGTGGATCATTCGGAGCGGTGGAATCGGCCTTCCCGGTCCCGGCTGCGGTCGGATCGCCACCGGCTTCGAGTAGTTTTCGGTCGAATTCGTCGGCCGAAAGTCCGTCTTTGGAGGTGAGCTCGCCGTCGAGGGCAGCCTGGACCTCGGCTTCTATGGCCTCGTCGCCGATCCGATCCTCGGCCTCAGCAAATTTGTCGAACAGTTCGGAGTCCACGCCCAGACTGGAGCCCGAGCGGGCTGCCTGCAGCTGGGTCGCCAGGGTGCCCTTGCGCAGCTTCAGCATGCGCAGCTTCGATTCGGCGGTTTTGCGCGACTTGTTGAGCTGGATGGCATAACTGGCGGCCTCGTCTCGATCGCGCTTGATCTTGGCGATCTCTTCCAACGAGTTCTGTCGCTCGCGCAGGGCCTTTTTGGCCAGTTCGTCGTCGCCGGCCACGACCGCCGCCTTGGCGCGTTTTTCCCACTCCTCAGCTCGTTTCTCCTCGCGCTCGAGATCTTGCTCCATCTTTTTGGCCGTGGCCTTGTAGGCCACGAGCTCTTCAATGGCTTTTTTGCGCATATCGTCGAGCTCGGTGATGGCCAGTTCGAGCTCTTTCTCCGGGTCGCGCATCTTATCGATGGTCGCGTTGGCCTTGGCCTTGGCCGAGCGCTTCATTCGTTCAAACAGGCCCATGGTTTCATTCCTTCCTCAAGCCGTATTTGCGGTAGCGTTGGCGGAACTGATCGTAGGTCAGACCGAGCAGCGCCGCGGCCTCTTTTTGGTTATACCGTGTCTCTTCGAGGGCGTCTTTGCACAGAGCGCGCTCGAATGCCTCGACCCGGGCCGCCAGCGGTAGAGTCGGATCGTCGGCAAAGCTGCCGATCTGCATCGGCTTTCGCTGGCTGATCCGGTCGCGTGGCAGCGCGGCCTCGATGTCCGTGCCGGTCAAGATCGGACCGCTCGATGAGTATACAGCCCGCTCGACCACATTTTTGAGTTCGCGGATATTGCCGGGAAAGTCATATGCGGCCAGCCGGTCGAACGCATCGGCGGCGATCTCGCGCACGCCGATGCCGGCCACTTCTTCGCGAAAGCGATTGAGAAAATGCACTGCCAGAGGCGGAACATCGTCCATGCGCTGGCGCAGTGGCGGCAGCTCGATGACCTCGAAGGCCAGGCGGTCGTACAGGTCGCGGCGAAAGGCCCCCTCATCCATTTTGGCCCTGACGTCGGCGTTGGTCGCGGCGATCACCCGCACATCGACCTGGATCGATTCGGCCCCGGCCACGCGCTCGAAGCGCTGGTATTCGAGGACGCGCAAGATCTTGGCCTGAAATTCCGTCGACATGTTGCCGATCTCGTCGAGGAAAAGCGTGCCGCCGTCGGCCAGTTCGAACTTTCCTTCTTTCTGTTTGGTCGCGCCGGTAAAAGCCCCTTCTTCGTGACCAAAGAGTTCCGATTCGAGAAGCGATTCGGGAACTGCTGCGCAGTTGATGGTGATGAACGGCTCGGACGAGCGCGTTGACAGATGGTGAACCGAGCGGGCGACGAGCTCTTTGCCGGTGCCGCGCTCGCCCAGGATCAACACCGGGCGGGGCACCGGCGCGACCCGCTCGACCCTGGCCATGATCGCGCGCAGGGCATCCGAATCGCCGACGATCTGCCAGCGGCGCCCGGCGATCTGGCGCAGCCGCTCGTTGGTCGCGCGCAACTCGGAGATCTCGCCCTCGAGACGGCGTCGCTCGCGCACCTGGGCCATCATGCGCTCGATCTTTTCGACCGAGAGATCGAGCTTGTCCTCGAGATAGGGGTCCTTGACGATGAAGTCGTCGGCTCCCGCCTTGACCGCTGCAACCGCGTCGTCGATGGTTCCGTGCCCGGTCAAAATAATGATGGGCAAATCGCGATGGACCCGGCGCAGCTCGGCGCAGATCTCGATGCCACCCCGCTGCCCGGCGCCGAGGTCGAGGTCGAGTACGACCAACTCGACCCGGTCGGCGCGCGGCTGCAAATACGCGATCGCCTCGTCGCCGCTGGCAAAGCTGCGCAGAGTCTTGCCGCGGGCCTGGAAGATATCGCTGAGAAGCCGCCGGACCTCGGGCTGGTCATCGACGGCGACGATGGTCGCGGCGTCCTCTGTCATCGAGTCGACGGCAAGTCTACCTCATCCGGCGCCACTTGCCGCAGACCGGCGCCTGGCTTGCGCCCGGCCCGGATCAAAGTCGCCAATCACCTGTTGGAAATTGCAACAAACCGCTCATAATAGTTCGGGTTTCCCCGGGGCCGGCGAGTTTTATCGAGGGCTGATAAGCGCGCCGAAGTCCGGTCGATGTTTTATAGTATCCGGGTGATTGGCGAGATTTTGGGGAGCTATCGGATCGACGGGCTCATCTCTCGAGGAGGGATGGGTGCGGTGTACATGGCAACCCACACTCTGATCGGGCGCCGGGCTGCCATCAAAGTCCTGCTGCCGAAGTTTTCGAACGATCAGCAGATCGTCAGGCGGTTCTTCAGAGAGGCGCAGGGGATGGCCAAGCTCGGCCATCCCGGCATTGCCGATATCTTCGACTTCGGCACGGACAAGGGCGGCCAGGCCTATCTGATCATGGAATATCTCGACGGCGAGCCGCTGAGCGTGCGTCTCAAGCGCCGGGGGCCGATGCCCGTACCCGAAGCGCTCTCCCTGTTTGACCATCTGGTCAGTGCACTGGGAGCCGCGCACCAACAAGACATCGTGCACCGCGACCTCAAACCGGCCAACATCATGCTGGTCGCAGACCCGGGCGTGCGCTTTGGCGAGCGGCCTAAGATTCTCGACTTCGGCATCGCCAAGCTGGCCGATGCCGGGACCGATACGTCGCTCAAGACTGCGACCAATGTGGTTATGGGCACGCCGTCGTACATGGCGCCCGAGCAGTGCCGGGGCGCGGGCGCAGTCGATCACCGCGCCGACCTCTATTCGCTCGGCTGCATCCTGTTCCACATTTTGTGTGGCCGTCCGCCGTTCGTCGGCGAGGGCATCGGCGAGGTCATCGGCATGCAGCAGTTCGTGCGGCCACCGTCACCGCGCTCGCTCGATCCGTCGATCCCGGCCAGGCTCGACGCCCTGGTTTTGAAGCTCCTGGCCAAAGATCCGGCTGCCCGACCGGCCACTACCAACGAAATTCGGGCCGAGCTATCCGACATAGTCAACGCTGAACACCCGACCCATGCTGATGCGAAGCAACCAGCCAGCAATGCCAGCGGCCCACATTCGCCGTTGCCGAACTCGGAACCGGGTGGACGATCGCAGTCCGGGCCACAACCGGTTTTTCACCGGGCCAAGCCTTCTGCACCACGGCCTTCTGCACCGCGGCCCGCGGACGGCCAGGCTCGGCCGTCCAGTCCCTACTCCGTGGCAGCCGACCCGCATGCGTCAGGCCCTGCTCGATCGGGTAGCGCCGACCCGCACGTGTCTAGCCCTGCTCGATCGAGCACCGCCGACCCGCACGTGTCAGGCCCTGCTCGATCGAGCACCGCCGACCCGCATTTGCCTGGAGATTCACGAAATATATCGCCGCCCAGCACAATCGGATCGGAGTGGCCCCGGGCGGTTTCCCCTGCGGCCCAGGCTGCACCTGCTTTGGGCCAGGCTGCACCTGCTTTGGGCCAGGCTGCACCTGCTTTGGGCCAGGCTGCACCGACCACGCTGGGCGATGCCGCCTCGCAACAAATCCAGCTGCCCCGACGCTCGCGGCGCTGGATCGCCATCGCCAGCGCAGCCCTGCTGGCCAGCGCAGCCGGCATTGCAGTTATTGCCCTGACCGAACCCGCAACAACCGATGTCGTGGCGTCCGGCGCGACAGACTCGGACGAGTCGGGCAATCCGAGCAGCGCGGATGATTCCGACGAATCGAGCGGCTCGACAAGCTCGATAAACCAGTCGGCAACCGAGTCCGAGCGAACAGTCGGCGACCCGTCCGCTCCACGTCGCAAGAACTCTGCCGCGGATTCCCTGCCGGGACATCCGGCCGAGTCCGACGCGCCCATCCGGCACGGGCCGACGCCATCAGTCGCCACGTCGGGCGGGTCTGAAGCCGGTCGGTCAGGACAGACTGCCAAACCAGCCGACTCGAACCGAGGGCTCGCCATTCCGCAGACCGAGGCGTCGACATCGGGCCAGGGGGCGCCTGGCGACCGGGTTTCGGACCCGCCGGCCGACTCGTCTCCGGTGGCCGATCAGCCGGAGGTAGATCTGACCATCGAGTCCAGACCGAGCGGAGCCACCGTGTTCCTGGCCGGCAACCGACTGGGCGAAACTCCGCACGTGCACCGGGCGGTGAAACAGATGGGTACGCTGGTCTTCGAGATCAAGCTCCGCGCCTATCAAACTCAGCGCGTGACCTTGCAAAGCGATGAGGACGGCCGAAAATTGGTCACGCTCAAACGCAAATCACGACCGTCATCAAGGTCCAAGGCGAGCGAGCGGCGCAAGAACTCTCTCAAACGCGACGAAACTCTCGACCCCTTTGGCACAGCAAAATGATCGAATCAGCCAGCCGCTCAGCCGTTTCATTCCCTCAGTCTCGGACCGTCCGCGGGGTTTTCGCATCAACTACGTGGACGGCTTCTCTGCTCGCCGTGCTGGTGTGCAGTACACCCGCGGCGCTGGCCCAGGACGCAGGTCCGGAATCCACAGACGACCAGCCGGGTGAATCAGCAACCCCGAGCCAGAGTGATATCGAGGCCGCCAAAGAGTTGTTTCGCAGCGCCGAGAAGCACAAGGCCGACGGCCAGACCCATGCCGATGACGGCGACAAGGACCGGGCCCAGGCCGCGTACGGCCGCGCCGCGCGCGACTATTTGCAGGCTTACAAACTCAGCCGATTGCCCGATCTGCTCTACAACCTGGCGCAGATCTACCGCATGCGCGGCGAACTGAACTGGGCACTGCGGACCTATCGCAAATACATCGAACTCGCCCCCCAGGGCCGCGGGGTCGAGCGAGCCACACAGTTTATTCAGGAACTCGAAAACGAACTCGGGCAATCGGGCGAACCCGCGCCCGGCGATCCGTCACTGGACCCGAGTGATGTGCTCGGCGACAAGACTGCCGAACGCGGCCAAACCCAGCCTGGCCCGGGCGACGACTCGACAGCCAATGAGCCGAAGAAAAAGCAAGCCAGTGATACGGGGATTGCCCGTCTGGTCCCGGACGCTGGCCCACGCGATGCTTCATCTGGCTCCAGCACACCACGCGGCTGGCGTATCGCGGCGTGGACAGGCATCGGATTGACTGCGGCCAGCGCAATCGGCGTGGTGATCACGTGGCGTAGCACGAAAGCGGCCACGGATGACGCGGAAGACGCTGCAAATAAACTCTCGACTGAATTACAGAGGATGCTCAACATAGACAATATCTGCACCGGTATAGACGATCTTGCTTCTTCGGATGCTGCATTTGGCCAGCTGCAATCGAAGTGCGACGATGGCAAACGCCACGAGCGCAACAACAAATTGTTTTGGGCTGCGGCAGGAGTCGGAGTCGCGGCCAGTGGAGCGTTGCTGTACATGGCATATGTCCACGATCACAGCTCGCGCGCTGCGGGCTCGGCAGAGTCGAGCGCGGCCACTGCCGAGATCGCTCCGGTCATCGGCCCGGGAACCATGGGCGCCCGGGTCCTCTGGCGCTTTTGATCGACCGAACGGCGCCGTGGAGGCATTGTGCCCGCTGGTGGACGGCGCTGCCACAGCATCTGTTTCGGCTCGATCGAATGGGCGATGATTATTATGTAGTCTTCACGAAACTTCAGAGCCTGAAAACGCACGGCGGTGAGTATTGGACAGGATCGGCCCCCCTCCAGCCAGGGTGCCCGGCTGGAGGGTCCTTACATTTGATGCTATACATAACCGGTGAGTGGGCACTCGTCGCCGGACCGTGCACGCGGTCTCGTGCTGTTTATTTTTGCGCTGGCGCTTCTTTTCTTCGTGTCCCCCCTGCGGGCGTTGTGGGCGCGCACCAGCACGCCATGGTGGGTGCTGTCTGCTCTGTGGATTGGCGTCGTGGCGGCGGGAATTCTGGTCGCGCGTAGTTGGATGCGCGATGACCGTTGATATCGGCACGCTTTTCGGCGTCACCCTGGCCTATCTCGGCCTTCTCTTCATCATTGCCGAGGCCACTGAAAGACCGGGTAGCGTCCTTCACAAGGTGGCTCGCCATCCGCTCGCCTACGGCCTGTCTCTTGGAGTGTACGCCACGTCGTGGACGTTCTACGGCAGCACTGGATTCGCTCAAGCACAGGGTTTCGGATACATAGCGATAGGATTGGGAGTTGCACTGTCTTGTTTACTCATACCGGTTCTGTGGCTGCCGGTTTTGCGCATCGTGCGTCGATACCAGCTTTCCAGCCTGGCCGATCTATTTGCATTTCGCTACCAGAGCCAGTCCCTGGGCATGCTTGTCACGGTGTTGATGCTGGCCGGCAGCCTGCCCTATCTCGCTCTGCAGTTTCGCGCCGTGTCCGACTCGACAGCGCTCTTGTCGGGCGGCGCCGATTCCCGCTGGATCGGCCTGGTATACTGCATTGTCATCACGCTTTTTGCCGTGCTTTTCGGTGCCCGCCACACCATCTCGCGCAAACAGCACCCCGGACTGATCACTGCCATAGCGTTCGAGTCCCTGGTCAAAACCGTGGCTATCTTGTCGGTATCCGCCGTGGCCATATGGGGGGTATTTGGCAGCTTTTCAGATCTGGATCAGTGGCTTGCCGATCACCCGGAGATGCTCACAGCACTCTACCAACCAGTCCAGCAGGAGTCGTGGATCACATTTCTCTTGCTGGCTTTCTTTGCGGGATTTTTGCTGCCGCGCCAGTTCCACATGGCGTTCGTCGAATGCCCTGGTGAGCGTTCGCTC
Source organism: Pseudomonadota bacterium (assembly GCA_022360315.1). Taxonomy (GTDB): domain Bacteria; phylum Myxococcota_A; class Polyangia; order Haliangiales; family Haliangiaceae; genus JAKSDA01. Next base: position 89,362 of record JAKSDA010000397.1, on the reverse strand, counting down.
TTGCACGCGGCCTGGACTCTGCCGCTTTTGTTGCTGCTCGTCCATCTTGGCGTGCCAGCTGTTTTGTGGGCCGGTACTGAACTGGAACCCCACGGTAACGCAGATTTTTATGTACTCACCCTGGCCTCGCAATATCCCTGGCTGGCCGTGTTGGCGTTTTTGGGCGGGGTCTCGGCGTCCAGCGCCATGATCATCGTGAGCAGCCTGGCTCTGAGCACCATGGTGGTCAATCACATCGCATTGCCGCTCCGGCCTGCCACTGGTGAGTTGTATCGGCGCCTGCGCTGGACCCGGAGACTGGTCATCTCGGCAGTGACCCTGGCCGGGTTTGCGCTCTATGCCGGGATGCAATATGCGGGTGGTTTGGTCGGCCTGGGATTGATCTCATTCGTCATGATCATACAGTTTGTTCCCGGTTTGCTCGGCGCCCTGTTCTGGAAAAATGCCACCAGCACTGGCGTACTGGTCGGGCTGAGCGGCGCCACCGTGGTGTGGTTTTTGATCTTGGTACCGCCACTCTTTGTCCCGTCCTGGCAGCTCGATTCCATGTTTGCAACCGATCGTTGGACCTCGGTTACCTCGCTGAGCCTGGTTGTCAACGTCGGATTCTTTATCGCTGTGTCGATGTACTCGCAAAAACGTCCGCAAGAGCAACAGGCGGCCGCCGCGTGCATGCAACAAGACGCCTTTTCCGACGCGGATATCCATTACCGGCCACAGTCGCGACAGGCGCTCGAAGAACGGCTCGCTCCCTTTATCGGTGCTCATGCGGCCAACGTCGAAGTCCGCCGGGCCCTCGACGACCTCGGGTTTGCTGACAGGTCGCTCGCTCCCATGGATTTGCTCCGACTCTGGGGTCAGCTCGAGCGCAATCTCAGCGGCCTCGTCGGTCCGCTTCTGGCCAGGGCCATCGTCGGACGCACTGCCGAACTGGACCACAATACCCAGATGGCTCTGGCCGATTTGATGCGCTATGTCGATCAGCGGAGCCCGCACACCGAGGCCTCATTCAACCGACTAACCCGGCAAGTCGAGCTGGTCCGGCGCTATCTGCGCAGCGTGCTGGAAGATCTACCGGTTGGCATCTGCGCATTGGGACCGGGCGGTGATATTGTGGTTTGGAATGCCATGCTCACCCAGCTCACCGGCCTGTCCGAAACCGTGGTCACCGGCTCGCGCGTCCCGGCCATACCGGCACCCTGGGGCGAGATGCTGGCCAATATCTACGCCGAGGGCCAGAGCAGTACGCGTGAGGTGAAAGTTCCAGTGTATGGAACGTTGCGCACTGTCCGGATCAGTACCTCGGCGGTGGAGTCGGCCGGGCACCTCGGTGGCGCGGTTGAGCAACTCGGCGGTTGGGTCATGATCGTCGAAGATCTCACCGAGCGTCGCCAGCTCGAGGCGAGCATGGCCCATCAGGGTCGCCTCGCCTCGATCGGCCGATTTGCTGCCGGAATTGCTCATGAAATCGGCAATCCCATCACCGCGATCATGATGGTGGCACAGAATCTCCGCCGCGAGTTCCCCGGCACCGTCAGCGAGCGGCTCGAGCCGATCATCGATGCTGTGCGCCGCATCCGCGCCATCCTCTCATCGCTGCAGACGTTCAGTCGCACCGGACGTCCCCAGGCCGATATCACCTCGTTTGTGCCGGTCACCATCGCCAATGTGGTCGACGATGCAATTCGTCTGGTCGCACTGAGCGGCCGAGCACGGTCGATTCAACTCTCTTCACAATGCCCTCTATCGCTCCAGGTCTTGGGAGATGCACAATTGCTGAGCCAGGTGTTTGTCAATTTGTTGTCCAATGCATGCGATGCATCGTCACCGGAGAGTCGAGTCGTGGTCAGCGCTGCTGCAACCGATCACAAGCGAGCATGGATCGCGGTGACCGACCAGGGGTCGGGCATCCCCGATGAGATACGGGAACATATTTTTGATCCATTTGTCACCACCAAAGATCCGGGTCAGGGTTCGGGGCTCGGTCTCGCCATCACCTACAGTATCGTTCATGAACACGGCGGTGATATCTGGGTAGACAGCGAGGTGGGTCGGGGAACCAGTTTTGTCATGTATCTGCCCCGCGTGGCCGAGTTTCGTATAACCAGCAACCGCGAGGGCGACATACAATGACCCGTATTTTACTCGTCGAAGATGAGGTGATCATCCGTCGGGAGGTTCGTCGTCTTCTCGAACATGAGGGCTACGAGGTAGTCGAGGCCGGTGCAGTGGCCGAAGCGCTCAGCCACGATTTGGGCAGTTTTGATCTTATCGTCTCCGATCAGCGCCTGCCCGGCGGCGATGGCACCCAGCTCATCGAGCATGCACCGGGCACTCCAGTGTTGATCATGACCAGTTATGCCACGGTGCGCTCTGCGGTATCAGCGATCAAGCAGGGCGCGGTGGATTACATTGCCAAGCCATTCGAGCCCGACGAATTACTCGATGCCATCGAGCGCATTCAACGCGAAAAAGCGCGACTGACGGTTGATCTGGCGCGCCCCGACGAAGCCGTGATCGTGCCGGACGAGGTCCAGGCGGCGGACGCGACCATCACTTCGCTCCAGAACGTTGCGGATTCTCTGCCTTCGGGGGCCGAGCACGGCAACATGAATGCCCCGGACAAAAGCAAGAAGTTCTTGGGACTGAGTCGGTATCCGGTGATGAACGAACTCGGTCGGGGCGCCTCGAGTGTGGTGTATCGCTCCTACGATCGGGTATTGGAGCGAGAGGTGGCCTTAAAAGTCATGCGCAGCGAGGTACACCAATACGAGGGAGTGTACCGTCATTTTATGCAGGAGGCCAAGGCCCTGGCTTCGCTCAGTCATCCCAATATTGTCACTGTATTTGATCGCGGTCAGGATGCGGAACGCCCTTATATTGTGATGGAGCTGATCAAGGGAAATACGCTATCTGCGATGTTGCGCAAGGAAGGGCGTTTTTCAGTGATCAAGGCCCTTGCATTGACCCATCAGCTCTGTGACGGTCTGGCCTATGCCCATGAAAAACGGCTCATTCATCGAGATATCAAGCCTTCAAATATGTTTGTGACTTTTGAGGGGACGGTCAAGCTGGCCGACTTCGGTCTGGCGCGAGCTCTGGATGAGTTGCGTTTTCGGCAGACGGGTGTGCGTGGGACGCCGGCGTACATGGCACCCGAGCAGGTTTTGGGCACCGATATCGACTGGCGTACAGATCTCTATGCGGTTGGATGTACTCTCTACGAGATGCTGACCGGGCGACCGCCGTTTGTGGAAGGCGATGTCACCTATCATCAAGTGCACACCATGCCGCTGCCCCCATCGGCGCAGATCAAGGACATTTCCGAGGGAGTCGATCGGCTCATATTGTCGTGTTTGGCCAAGCGCAGAGAGGAGCGTATTGAATCGGCAAACGCCATTCGCGAAGCGATCGAGGTACTCTTGCCGTTGCAATCCGAGCCGCCCGCAGGAACCGAGCCACCAAACCAACATGGCGGCGGAGACGGCGGCAGCGAAAACGGCGATCAAAACGGCAACGGTGGCATGTCCGGTTCAACCGGGCAAACCTCGCCCTGTTCTCCGGCCAGGCCGGGCTAGCCACAATGCTGATCAGTTGAGGCACCAGTCTGATTTTCGATGATAGCCTCAAGGTGCCGATTTGAGATCGCCGACTAGCTGGCAATTTGGACGTAAAATCAGATACTTGCCGTGGCTGCCGGGCGGCCCGAAGTGCGCTGCATCGGCGGCAAGTATGGAGCCGGGAACTCGACGAAGAGCCAGATTGCTTGTTACTGTTTCCTATCGTGGCCACAAGCAGACCAGTACCTGATTCGGTCAAGGTGCTCTTTCTTGCCGCAAATCCCGACGAGATGGCGCGCATACGGACCGATAAGGAGGTCAAGGCGATCAAGGATAGCTTGGCGAGCGCCAAGTATCGCGAGCGCTTCGAATTCATACTCGAGCAAGCCGTCGACAAGGACGGCTTGCTCGAGTATCTTGACGCCACAGAGCCGCAAGTGGTCCATTTTGCCGCTCACGGAAAACGCGGTGAGCTCATACTTGAGCCCTCTGATGACAAAAGGCGGTCTGTAAATAGCCGGTGGCTGGGCCGCGTCTTCCAGCACTTCAAGGTACATGTTCGTCTGGTCGTTTTCAGCAGCTGCTCTGCCCGAGAGCATGCCGAGGTGATTTGTCAAAGCATCGAATGCGTGGTGGCAATGACCGAGGAGGTGGCTGACGACGATGCAAGGACGTTCTCCACACACCTCTATTCGTCGCTTGCCTCGGGAAAGTCGGTCGACCATGCATTTGGCCGCGCCAAAGATGCTCTTGGAGGAGACGACGACCTATTCGTGCTTCGCTGTCGTCCGGGAGTCGATGCTACCAAGGTTTTTTTTGTCGCCAGGACAGAGCGTCCGCCCGAGCTGCGGCTGCGTGTGCATTGTCCTCCTGAGAGTAACGCCGAGTGGCCATACCCGCTCTTGCGTCCGTATTAGGTTCCGAGCCTATTTGGCGGACGCGACCGCGATCTCGGAGATCTTATTGGTTCACTGACAGAGGAGCCGAGGCGACCGATCACACTGATCTACGCGACCTCCGGGGCGGGAAAGACGTCGCTCTTGCGCGCCGGGCTGTTGCCCATGCTGCGCGAAAGCTCGATTCCTGCGGCACTCGACCGGGATCCCGAGCAAGAGGGCTTCACCGATGTCCTACTCCGGCAACTGCTCGAAGACCCCGAGCAAGAGCAAGGGTGCGGACCCGAGCAGTTTATGGAGATCATGGAGACAATCTGCGAGAATACACGGTCCCCGCCTGTTCTTGTTCTGGATCAGTTCGAAAATGTTTTTACCGAGGGCAAAGCGTACGAAAAGCGTCGCGATCGCATTGCGTTGTTGCTCGCGTTGACAGTGCAGCAGAGCCGGGGGGGCTCATAGGGATCGCGAAGGTATTGAGATGAGCCAACTTTTCGCTTATCTGATCGGCATTGAGGTCAGCCGGGGCCAGCCGCGAGTTGTCAGCTGGCGTCTTCGGCCCGGCTCTTCAGGCCGGCAGCAAACTGTTCAAACGCCTCTGTCATGTCGGGCAGCGATTTGCCGATCAACTCGGCCTTCGACTTTTTCGCAGTAGCGATCCCACGCGGGATACGCGGGCAAAGCCCTCCGGCGGACTCCCGCCGGGCGCCCCATATGCCCGAAATCGGCTGATTGCCGCTCTCGACCGGGCGCACGCCGATTCGGGAAAAACGATTTTCCCGAGTGCTGCTACGCGCCCTGCGGAGGAGCGATGATCGAGAAGATGATACCGGTGGGGTCTTGAAAGAGCGCGAACCGTCCGATGTTGGGGATGTCGGTGGGTGGAACCACGATCGTGCCGCCGAGTTCTTTTGCCTTTTCGACGCTGTGATCGCAGTTGTCGACGTGGAAATAGATCGCCCACATCGATGGCATGCCTTTCCATTTCTCCTCGCCCTGGATGGACATCATGCCGGCGAGCTGGGCCTCGCCGCGGGCGAAAATGGTGTACGTCATGTTGTTGCCCATATCCTTGACATCGGGTGACCAGGAAAAGAGCGACGCATAGAACGTACCCGCGGCATCGACATTGTCGCTCATCAGCTCATTCCAGGCCACTGTGCCGGGCCGCGGCTCGGTGTGGCCGAAGCCGTGGTGCTTCTTGGCCTGCCAGACCGACAACGTGGCCTTGCTCGGGTCCTGGATGGTCGCCATGCGGCCGATGTCCATGACGTCGAACGGCTCTTTGACCACGGTGCCGCCGAGTTCTCCGGCCCTGGCGGCAGTGGCGTCGGCGTCTTCTACCGAGACGTAGGTGTGCCAGTGCGGCGGCACGCCCTCCTGCTTCATCTCATCTGACAGCTCGAACATGCCGGCCACATTGCCGCCGGCAAGCGAGATCATCGTGTACACGCCACCGCCCGGAATGGGATCGTCGTGCGTCTCCCAGCCGAAGAGGCCCCCGTAAAACGTTTTGGCTGCACTCGAATCGGTTGTCATCAGCTCGGCCCAGCAAAATGTACCCGGTGCGTGTTTGATTTCACTCATTGATATCTCCTCGTTTGGTTGAACTGTGTTCCTGGTCCGAATTGACCAGGTGGTTAAGTGCTGGGAAGACTACCAAGGAGTTGGTTCATCGAATACCCAATCTGTCAATTTTCTTGGCCGACCACGGACATGATGACGAGACTGAAGAATCCGATCGGCAAGCGATCTGTGGCTGCTTTCTGCCAATCGCATCCCGGTACGACAGATAAAGGACCGACTATGAAGCGAGTAGGAGTGATGGTTCTCTCCACTATCCTGGCTGGTTATCTCGTTGGGTGTATCGAGTTGCAACAAGAGCTCGACGTCGATATCGGCGCCAAAACCCAGCTCATCGAAGGGGAGCAGTTCAAGGATTGGTATTGCAGCCCGCATCACAAGTTCCTTTGCTGCGGAACCGAGCAATCGGGGCGTACAGTGGTCAAGTCTCGCGCCAAAGATATCTGGGTTTACGCCACGCCGACGGATGGGACGATACAGATCGACGTGGCAGAAAAAATCAACGGGGAATGGGTGACGGTCGCGACCGAGACAGCAGAACCGGGCTGGGTCGGCCGAGGGTTTTTGTTCGACACCGAGACGTTCCGCCGGGCACGGATCATCAAGGCCAACAACGACATCTATCACGTCTCGGTACATGGCGACTGATCGGCATCGGGCAGGACGATCGAGCAATCCGTCCCGGCGCGCAGTCCGCTGCGCTCGGTCCCAGTTCTTGTCGGACGTCCGGCCGACTGCTGCGCTCGAAGCTGGCCCACTCACCTCGATCCGGACCAAGCGTGGCCATCCGCTTTGCCTCGATCCAGCGCGGACGTCTCGATCGTCTCCCGAATGGCAGTGACGGCCGCTTCGGTTGCACTCGGCTCAGCGAGCGAGCGGCGACGTATCGCGTACATGGGTACCGGCGTACAGGTCTCGAAAGGCAGCCGGCGAAGTGGGGCAAAGTGATGGGGCAGCTGGGCCACCACATCGGGCAGCACGGCCAGAAAATCGCCGCGGCCGCAAAGCTCGACCCCCGTACTCAGGATCGTGGTCAGGATGCCGATCTTGCGCTCGACATGGGCTGGCCAGTGATCGGCCATGCCGGGCGGAGCCACAAACTCGTACTCCTCCAGCGCAGCAGGGTCTATATCGCCGCCGGCGCGGTCGTAGAGTGGGTGTCCGTCGCCACAGTACACGCCGTACGTGACTTTAAATAACAAGTCGGCGACCAGTTCATCGCTGAGTTGGACCGATTGATCGGTGAGGACCAGATCGAGTGTCCCGGTGACCAGGTGGTGGGCAATCTCGGCCGGCATTACCCACTCTAAAACCGGGCGCAGCTGGGGGTATCGCTGCTTGAGCAAACGCAGCGCCGGCAACACGAAGATGGGCATGAACGAACCCGGCGAGGCGATACGCACCGGACCGCTCATCGCCGTCGAGGTCACTTCTGCAATCGATTCACTGATGACACGCATCGAGTCGCGCAGTGTCGTCAACAATGCCGCGCCTTTGTAGTTCAAAACCAGTCGGCGCCCCACTCGATCAAATAAGGGCTGACCCAGGTCCTCCTCCAAGAGCCGAACTGTCCGCGACAACGCAGATGTACTAATATTTAATTTTTTCGATGCAACTGGAAGATTCTCCGACTCAGCAACTGCACGAAAAGCCGGTAACCAGTTCCAAACATTCGATAATCTCTGTAATGGGTCCATTGGCTTACACTTCTAACGAGTTTTAGTGCAGAAATGTAGGATATTTCGTTTCATATATTGCGATGGACCTACATTGCTTGTCTAGGGTAGACAGTTGTCCGAATTACAGGCGGGGTCACCGCGTTGGCCTCACTCGTGCTGAACACTGTCGCCTGAGCTCGAGACGGTGCATGATTGACAATTCAGGGAATCTGCGGGGCACGTCGGCAAACTTGCACTGCCAATCGGCATTTTTCGTTGTGTCGACCGAATCCGGTTCCGGGATCGCGAGTTCGATGGTTCGCCGAAAAGCGGCCATGTCCAGCGTCGAGCGCGTAGTGCTGGCAGTTAGACTGAAGTGGTAAAACTAGTTAAAACGAAACCTGAAAATTAGAATCAGACTAAATATCATAAGACAGGAATAATAGTTAGAAATAAGTAAGAACGAATAAGGGGTTACCAATGTTATTGCAAGATTATTTGAAAAAATCGTCATTTGTGACCGGTTCGAGCATCGCCGCTTGTGCTGCCGCGCTCTTGGTCAGCTGCGCGGGTCACGACGACAACGTGGTGAGCAACAGCGACGATCGGCCGACGTTCGAGGAATTTTTGGCCGATACCTATCTGGAGCCGTGGGAAGGCGGGGTATACATCGTCAACGGCGATACCCCGGTGCTCAACGAAAAGCACTTGCGCGAGTTCTACCAGCGTGTGTTCGTCGACGAGCAGCTGATCGTCAATCGAGTCGGTGGAGTCGACGACAAGTGGAACAATACTCAGAAGAAAAACCTCACCTACTGCATCAGCAACTCGTTCGGTTCCAACAAGAACCGGATGATCGCGGCCATGGAGACTGCGGCCGGTGAATGGGAAGCTGCTGCCGACGTGGATTTCATCTATTTGTCGGGCCAGGATTCCAACTGCACGGCTTCGAACAATAATGTGGTCTTTGACGTGAGGCAGGTCCGCAACCAGAGCTATCTGGCGCGCGCCTTCTTCCCCAGCTCCCCGCGCCGGAGCAGCAACGTTCTGGTCGATACCAGCGCTTTTTCGTCCAGATGGTCGCTCGAAAACATCCTCGCCCACGAGCTTGGTCACACCCTCGGATTCCGCCACGAGCATACCCGCCCAGAGGCCGGCGCCTGCTTTGAGAACAACAGCTGGCGTCCGCTCACCCCGTATGACAGTGCTTCGGTCATGCACTATCCCCAGTGCAACGGCACCTCCAATACCCTCGACCTCACCGATCTCGACCGACAGGGCGCTGCCGCACTCTACGGCGCTCCGGGCGGAACTCCTCCCACTCCTCCCACCGGTCAGCCGCGCAACGCGACCTTCGAGGACAGTGTTGCTCGTCTGCAAGAGCGGCGCTACGAGCCCCAGCAGGTGCTTCCGGGAACTCGCTTCGAGGTCGACATGACCGGCAGCGGCGACCCCGATCTGTATGTCCGCTTCGACGCCGAGCCGACTCGCACCAGCTACGACTGCCGTCCCTATCGCTGGGGGGCCACCGAGTCTTGCTCCCTGGACGTGCCGGCCGGTGCATCCGAGGCGCATATCATGGTCCGCGGCTATTCCAGCGGTACGTATAAGCTCGAGGTGAGCTGGGTCGAACCCCGGTAGAGCCGAAAAACTATACCAACAGACGAGCCAGCTACACATGATCGCGTTGTAGGGATACAACGTGACCGTGGAAAGCCCGAGTGCTTCGCACTCGGGCTTTCGTTATCTGGGCAAGGCCGGTGTCTGGCCGGACCACCGGCACGAGTTCGAGTTTTGCGGCGAGATCAAGTCGTTTTTGGACCGGCTCTTATTGACGAGCGAAGAGCTGTCACTTTGCCTACCTCATTGCTTGACGTTGCAACCGCTGGTTCGCTATAAGCTGCTGACGTCGACATATGATCACGACAGGGTCAGGGAAGTCCGGTGCAAGACCGGCGCGGTCCCCGCCACTGTAAGTGGGAAGTCTCTTGCCGGAATTGCCACTTGTCGCACCATGCGGCTGGGAAGGTCGGAAGCGGCGCCGAGAGCAGGACTCTCTGGACCCACGAGCCAGGAAACCTACTTGCCGTGACGCCAACGTTCATCTCCGCGGGTGTTACGGAGAGGCCGATCGCGCGGTGGTGGCATTGCTGATGCTGCGCGGAGCCCTCTTCACCATGTGCGGAAGGAGGGCTTTGATGCGCACAGGCTACCGATACACAATCACCGCAGTCGCGGCGGCTCTGTCGTTGTCGACAGCGGCCTGGGCCGAGGAGGCCAACCGTGACGCGAGCGACCGAAACGGCCTCGACGCGACTTCACCTCTGTCCACCCAAGAGGACGGAGGGGCAGAGACCGAGAGGGCACAGATAGACCGAGAGGGCGAGACCATTGTCGTCATCGGTCGGGCTCCTGCGCTTCGCGAGCGCACGCCCCAGCGGGTGACCGTGATCGGCCGCGACGATCTCGACCGCACGGTCGGAGTCGATGCCACCGATGCGCTCAAAAAGAGTGCCAGCGTCGACGTTGTGCAGTATCCAGGCGCGTTATCAGGGGTCGGCATTCGCGGGTTTCGCCCCGAACTTGGCGGAACCAACAAGCATATTCTGTTGCTCATCGACGGCCGGCCGGCCGGTACGTCCAATTTGGCTACCATCCCGCTGGATGATGTCGAGCGCATCGAGCTGCTCAAGGGCCCGGGGTCGGCCCTGTACGGCGGCGAGGCCATGGGTGGGGTGGTCAACGTGGTGCGCCGGCGTGGCACCGGAGAGCCGGGCGGTCGGGTCAGCATCGGTGCCGGCAGCTCGCAGACCTGGCAGGCATCTTCGGCATACGGCGGCCGTGCCACCGATTGGCTGGATTTCGATGTCGGTGCCGGACTCGATATTCAGTCCGACGATATGCCGCTCGGCGACGGCACCGAACGAGCGCACACCGAGTATCAGAAGTACCACGGTCGCGGCCGGGTCGGGTTCGATCTCAGTCGAGTCTGGCGTGTCGATGCATCGGCCGACTACAGTCTCGGCCGCGGTATTCAGACCCCTGGCGACATTTTTTACGGCGACAGCCTACAGGGTGAAAAAGACCTCGGTCGGTTTGGTGGCAGTGTGCAAGCCGAAGGTCGTCTCGGACGGCACTCGGTGTTTGTCACTGCGTTTGGTGCCGGCGACACCACGTCGTACCGCAACGAGTTTGACGGCCAGCCGGCCCACAAGAGTTTCGAACAGGACTCCACCTGGCTCGGCACCCAGGGCCGCTATGTCGGACGCCTCGACATACCGCGACTGTCGCTCACGCCAACTGTGGTGACCGGGATCGACGTCGAGCGAGTGCACGACCGCAGCCGCTCGTTTACCCCTGAGGGCGACCGCACGGCGCCGTTTAGCCCCGATGCCAATCGCACCACGGTCGGCGTCTACGGGCAGGGGCGCGGAGAGCTCTTTGCTGGACGCCTGGTACTGACCGCTGGTGCCCGGTTCGATCACATCACGCAAACAACCCTGGCCACTCCATTCAAGACCGATTTTACCCCCGACACGGCGCGGTTCTGGACCATCAATCCGTCGGCCGGCGTGAGCGCGGAGATCGTGCGCGGAGTGCGCCCCCATACCAGCTTCGGCATGGCATTCGTCCCCCCCCAACCGGCGCAGATGGCCGGCTATGCCGAACGCAACATCGACGGCGTGACCATGACGACCCGGGGCAACCCGGATCTCGACCCGGAGCGCAGCTGGACCTGGGACGGCGGGATCGCTTTCACTCGCGACGACCTCGGTCTGGCTGCTGACCTCACCGTATTCATCACCCGTGTGCGCAACAAGATCGAGAGCCAGGGGGTGAGCGATACCGAGACGACCTATGTCAATTTTGGCGAGGCAGAGATCCAGGGCTGGGAAGGCGAGCTGTCGCTCGATGTCGGGGCGCTGGCAGGATGGCGCTACCGGGTGCGCGGTTTCGCCGGGTGGACCCATGTCCTGCGCGCGCAAGAGACGTCGTCGTTTGCCACACAAGATATTCACAATGTCGCCGACCTCAAGGTCAACTACGGTCTGGAAGTCGACGATCAGACGCGCTGGAACGCCCGTTTGCTGGCGCGCCATCGCGGTGAGGTGAAGGACACCGACTGGAATGCACCCGGTTATCCTGAGGTGGAATACCCGAGCTTTACGATCGTCGATCTGGTCGTCAACCTGCGGCCGGCCGCCCGTCACCTCGTCACACTCGAACTGAACAACCTATTTGACAAACTGTATTACGAAAAACTGGGTTTTCCACTGATGGGACGGGTGGTCTTTGCGCGATATGCGCTCGAGCTCTGACCGGCGAGAGGAACTGCCATGCATGCACCAACCGAGACCGTTACCGAACCGGACGGCGCCCAACTAGAACTCACCGACATCCCGATCCGGCCCGCCGCCATGCCGCTTCGCCACAACAAAGTCGTGCGCCTCGAGCACATCCGCGACGCCTCGATCGAAGAGCGCGGCACCCTGCTCTCGCTCTTGTACGACGTGCTGGTCGAAAACTGGCGCCAGGCGCGGTTTGGCCCCTGTATCCAGGGGGCGGTGTTCGAACTCGAACTGGACGGGCCGCCCCGGCTATTTTCTCTGCTCGACGGTTATCTCACCGTATCGCTCGGCGACGGACCGGCCCATTTCCACCTGTGTATCGGCTCCCATCAGGGCCTGCAAACGGAGACCTCGAGCGAACTGGCGCGCCATCGGCAATGCGCGCGAGCGGCGTTTTACCGCCGTTTCAGTGCGGACGGATGCGTGCCCGGGTCGTGGGGGATTCTGCTCTGGAACGGCGCCGAGGAGCAGATGATCACCCTGTATCTACCCAGCCCATTTCTCGACGATCGCCTCAAGCCGATGCGCGAACCGGACTGGTCGCGGCTCGCCCTGTGGAATCAGCTGCGCGCGCGCTATCTCGGCGAGACCGAGCCCCAGCCGATCCCGGAGGTCGTCTGACCGGTGGCGCGCGAATCGGCGAGCGATCGAACATCCGGCCGCGCGGCCGCTTCGCTCGGCATGCAATCGGCCACGCGTGCTGTGCCGGGACATCCGGCCGATGGAGCGAGCCGGCAATAACCGGGTACAGACGTGCACCACGCTGCTGCAGGCACTCGGCGGATACCGCTCGCGGTCGCGTTCGCGGCTGGCGCGCTGGCAACCGCGATTGCGGTTGCTCTGGGCTTGTTACTCGGCCGCGGCGATCTCGGCGATCCGGCGCTGCGCGAGACTCTTTTGCGCTTGCGCCTGTACCGGGCCGCAGTGGCGTTTGGCACTGGAGCCGCGCTTGCCGTGGGCGGCGTGTTGGTGCAGGGACTGTTTCGCAATCCACTTGCCAGTCCATCGGTACTCGGCGCCACGGCAGGGGCAAGCCTGGGCGGACAGCTGGCCATGCTCTTGGTTGCCACTCTCGGCGCCGGGCTCGGCACCGCGATCGCACCCGAGATGTTTTTGCCACTCGGCTGCATGGCTGGCGCGCTCCTTGCGCTCGTGGTCCTCTTGACCATCGTTCGCGGCACTCGGGATCTCCTGGTGCTCTTGCTCTGTGGGTTTCTGCTGTCGTCGCTGTGCGTGAGTATCGGCGCATTTCTGACCACAGTTGGCCAGAAATCATGGGAACTCGGCCGCGCGATGCTCGCCTTTACCGTGGGCGGCGTGGCCGGTGCTGGACCGCGGCAGGTCGCCGTGGTGTGGGCGATCGCGGGTATCGGCGCAGTGGCCGCCTGGGCCTGGGCACGACCTCTGGATGTGATGCTGTCCGGCCAAGAGGAAGCCGAGTCGCTCGGCGTGGACACCCGTGTAGTACGCCGTTGGTGCGTGGTGTGGACCGCATTGCTCAGCGCCGGAGCTGTCGCGGTGGGCGGTAATATCGGCTTTGTCGGGCTCGTCGTACCGAACGCCATGCGCGCGCTGGTCGGTGTCGGACACCGCGCTCTGGTGCCGGCCTCGGCCCTGGCCGGCGGGGTATTTCTCGTCCTCTGCGATGTTGCGGCGCGGATGGTACCGGCTCATGGTGAGTTGCCGCTCGGTGTGGTTACCGGTCTCATCGGCGCACCGATGTTTCTGATCATGCTCGCGCGCTCGCATCTGTGGGGGGGGGGCCGTGCATGATGCCCTGCACGCCCGCGGCGTATGCGTGGAGCGGGGCGGCCGCCGGATCGTGCGCGGGGTCGATGTGGACGCGGCGGGCGGGCGTGTCACGGCGATTCTCGGACCCAACGGTGCCGGCAAGACCACCCTTTTGAAGGCCTTGCTCGGCCTTGTGCCGAGTACCGGCACCATTCGCATTTTCGGCTGGACGCTCGGCGACCTCAGCGCGCGCCAGCGCGCGCAACGCCTGGCCTACGTACCGCAGCAAACCCAGCTGAGCGCGACTCTGGCTGTACGCGACGTGGTCGCGCAGGGACGGTTTGCCCATCGATCGAGTCTCGCCCGGCTCGACGCCGGGGATCGCCGAAGAGTCTCGGCGGCCATGCGCACCGCGGGGGTAGAAGCCTGGGCCGAACGGACATTTCCCTCCCTGTCCGGCGGTGAGCAGCGGCTGGTGTTGATCGCGCGAGCTGTGTGCACCGGGGCTCGCATCCTTCTCCTCGACGAGCCAACATCGTCGCTCGACGTGGCCCACCGACTGCATATCCTCGATCTCTTGCGCCGGCTGGCCAGCGACGGGCGCGCGGTCGTGTGCGTGCTGCACGAGATCGACGATGCCCGGCAGCACACCGACGACGCTGTGGTGCTGGCCGGCGGATCCACTGTCGCGCACGGGCCTGCCGCTGCCACGTTGAGTGCGGACCTGGTCGACCGAGTATGGGGCGTCGACATGATCGAGGCCGGGGGTATTGGCTTTCGGCTGCGGCAAGGAGTGACCTCGTGACTCGCACCAGTGCGCTCAATGCTCTTGGTGTCGCCCTCGCGCTCGGATTGGCTGCTGTCGCCATGGGCTACCGACCGGCAGACCATCGGTCGCCGCGCGATCGGCAGGAGGGGGGTGCAGATGCGCGCCCACCGCTGCGTTTCCGTACCTTGGCCACAGGCGGACGCGGTTTGGTCGACGCCCGTGGTCACACCGTTCCGCTTCGCCATTACCGGCGCATCGTGGCCGGCAGCACGGTGGCGCGGGCACTCCTCTACGAACTGTGCGAACCCGATCGGATCGCCGGTATCGTGCGCTACGGTCTTGACCGCGCCCCGGATTCGCATCGCTACGCCGGCAAGCCGACCATCGAATCGATCGAGGATGTCGAGGCAATTCTGTCCTTGCATCCCGACCTCGTCCTGGTCAACTCGATCGCCTCGCTCGACCGGGTGGCGCGGCTGCGCGACGCCGGTCTCGACGTGTTCGACCTGGGCCAGATGCTCGGCCTGGCCACGTTGATACCCAACATCCATGCTGTCGGCGCACTGGTTGGTCATCCCGACCAGGCCCGGCGCTACGCCGAAGCGTTTGTCGCCCGCATGCGCGGCGTTGCAGCCGACATCCCGATCGAGCTGCGCAAGCGCGGCATGTATATCAGCATCTACGGCGATCGCATGCTGGGCGGCACCGCCGGTACCAGCTACGGCGACGTGCTTACCCACGCGGGACTACTCGACGCCGCGGCCGGGCGGTTTCACGGCTGGCCGCAGTACAGCGGCGAAGACGTGTTGGCAGTCGATCCGGACGTCATCGTGACCAAACTGGGCATGGGGGCAGTACTGTGCCGGCATCCGGGCCTGGATCAGCTGCGCCCATGTCGCCACGACCGCCGCGGCATCGTCGAGTTGCCGCCGGGCCTCGTCGGCGATCCCGGCCCGGGTATGCTCGACACCGCCGAAGCCATTCGCAGGGAACTATACCCATTCAATGAATGAGCAGAAACTCGCCAGGTGAGCCCGCATTGCCGCGAATGTAGTGAATAATCCAGCTTTGAATGGTGAGTTCTCAGCCAGCCAAACACGACGTCACAGACGAAGTCAAAGACGCCGGTCGCGGCGTCTTTCTCATTGCGGGCGCGAAAGTCTACTTCATGCTGGCCGGCGCGGTGATCGTGTTTTCCCTGCCGCGAATCTTCGACGAGGCCACCTACGGCGCCTATCTTCTCGTCGCCGGAATCGCCTCGATTGTCAATAATGTGATGGTCACCGGGACCATCCAGGCAGTGTCCCGATTCACCGCTCAGGTGCGCGAGCGGGCCCGTATACTCCAACACGCCGGGTTCCGCATGCATCTGCGATTCGGCCTGCCCATCGCGGTCACCTTTGCAGCTGTGCTCGCGCCGGCCATGGGGTGGTTTCTCAAAGACACGTCCAAGGTAGGTCCGATCGCACTGGCCGGGTTCATCGTGGCCGGCTACTCGTTCTACGCCGTGCTGATCGGCACGGTCAACGGACTGCGCTCATTCCACAAACAGGCCGGGCTCGACATTTCGTTTGCCACCATGCGAGCAGCCGGCATCGTCGGCCTAGCAGCTGCGGGCCTGGGCGTATACGGCGCGATCAGCGGCTGGGTGGCCGCCGTGGCTTGCATCTTGTTGCTCTCGGTCGCGATCATCGGTCTGCCCGACAAAAAGGCCAGAGAGGCCGAGCAGCCCATCGTGCCGATGGTGGCGTTTTTCGTCAACGTGGCGGTATATCTGGCCCTGCTCAACCTGGTCATGCAGATCGACATTTTGCTCCTCAAGCGACTCACCGCCGGGGCATACCTCGATCGCGGCATGTCGATCGACCAGGCCGCGACTGCAGCTGACGCCGCAGTTGGCTACTACGGGGCCGCCCAACAATTCGCCCGGCTCTCGTATCAGGCCATCATCGCCGCCACCTTTGTCATCTTTCCCCTGATATCCCGCGCTACATTCGACAACGAGCGGGCCACCACCATCCGCTATATTCGCACCACGACCCGATATTCGCTGATCTTTGCCGGCACATTTGCGGTGGTCTTTGTCGCCAACCCGCATGCCATCCTCGATTTGCCGTTCAAGGTCGCCTATGCCGACAACGCGGCACGCGCACTGGTCGCGCTGGCCCTGGGCAATGTGGCGTTTTCGCTCTTCGCGATCATCGGCGCCATTTTGAACGGAGCCGGAAAGACCCGCGAGGCAATCCTCACGGCTGGCATCACCGTGTTGTGCGCCGCACTGGGCAATTATCTCGTCATCCCGCGCTTCGAGCCCGGTCCCGATGCCCTCCTGGCCTGCGGCGCGGTGACCGCCATTGCCATGCTGGTCGGTATGCTGGTCGGCGGCGCGCTCATGCGGCGCGCCCTGGGCGCGTTCGTTCCGGTTGCCGCAGTGCTGCGTACATGTTTGGCCGGTGCTGCCGCGATCGCCCTGGGCCGGGCGATTCCGTTTACCAGCCCAATTCTGACCGTGGTCGAAGCCGCTCTCGTGGCTGTGGCCTTTCTCGCTGTGCTGGTCGTGACCCGCGAACTGACCATGAGGGATCTCAAAGCAATCGCCGCCTTGCGCCGGGGCTCGAAGAATCCGACCCCGGCCCCCGCGCCCGGCTGAGTATGGACTATGGAACCGACTGAATCAGGCGGTCGACGTCCGGACGATCGGTTTTGCTGTCGCCGATATAGCGAAAGACGATGTGGCCTCCTCTGGCCACCACGAAGGTTGCTGCGAGCGAGATCTCGGTATGCGGGTCAAAGACACCCCAGGCTCGGCTCGCTGTGCCGTCCCCGTCGCTGTACACCGCAAAGGTCAATCCCAGGCGTGCCCGCAACGCGCGGTTTTTCTCCGGTGCATCCACGCTGATCGGGACCACCGCGAGATCGACTGCGTTCAAGTCGTCGAGACGCCGCTGCAGCTCACCGAGCTGGTCCCGACAATCAGCTCACCAGTGACCGCGGTAAAACACCAGGGCCACATTGTGCGCGGCCCACAGCGAAGCCAGTCGAACTGGACGGCCCTCGTGATCGACCACCGCAGCGTCGGGCGCCGGTCCCAGGCCGGCAACTCCGGTAATTCGACGGTCGGGATACGCAGCCCAACCGTATGGCCGCTGCCTGTTGCTCGCGCTTGTACCGCTGTCCTGGCCAGCCGGGCGGCCGGCCATGCGATCGGCCCTGGCCCGACTCGTCCGAGCTCGCGATCGAACCGTGTCGTCGCCTCCCTGGCCCATCCCACTGGAGCAGGCCGCCACAGGCAATAACCCCACAGTGAAAAGGACAGCTCCGACGCTTATCCGCTTATGGGCGGCCGCTATCGGCCGTTTTATCGCCGACGGCCGTGTGGCCGCTCGACGCGCGTGGATGACCGGATGCGCTACCAGTCTCCCGTTACACGTGGGAGATTCCACAGCCCCGACTGGGCGGCTTCGGATCGTAGACAATGATGCCCGAAATGCCGCACGGCTGTCGTACGCAACCTTCCGGTATACAGCAATCAGGTCCACACCACTCGCCGTCCTCTTCCCAAGTTTGCTCGAGCTCGTCGGGGTTGGACTGCTTCTCTGTTCCGCTCTTTCTCTGCATTGCTTCTCTGTATAAAGTCAGTATGCACGTTGGCGACCGGTTCGCAACAGTCCTAACTACCTCGGTCTGCGGCCGAAGTTGTCAAGATCGTTATTGTTTGTAACGCGCCGTACCGGCACTTCTCCGCGGGTTGCGCAAAACCGAGCCGGTGCAATTCCGGAACGTATTGTACGACCAGGACTTCAACAACTACGAGTGGGACAGTTCTACGACAGGGTGCGACAGTCGCATAGAGTCTCATCGAGTCTTGCCTCAGCGTGGTATCTCGCCGAACAGCTGAGCTGGATCGGGCTGTTGCAGCCCGATCGCAATTCTCATACTAGGTACGTATATTGCTGAAGGTGCAATCTGCGTTACGCTTGATTGATTGCGTGCTCACAACTTCACAGCAACCCACGGGACGGAAATGGCATTTCGCAACGCTTCCTCGGTGATTGTCGTAGTGCTGTGCGTCGAGCTTTTCATGGCTTGCACCATGAACTCGGGCGCCAGCGGAGAGAACAAGGGTTTGAGATTCAGCGGGGGTCAGGACGGCGGGCCGGGCCAGGCTGTCCCGGTCGAGGTGATGGCTCTCGAAACCGGTGAGATCGAGGCATTGCTGCGTTTCTCTGCCAACCTCGAGGCCGAAGGCCAGGTACAGGTACTCGCCCGTGCTGCCGGACCGGTCAAGACACTCTTGGTCGAAGAAGGCGATGCGGTCAAACGGGGCCAGGTTCTTTTGCGCGTGGAAGACGAAGAGCAGCGCATCAAGCTGGCCCAGGTCGACAATGATCTGGCGCGGGCAAGGCGTGAATACGACCAGCAGCTGGTGCTGCACAAAAAGGGCGTGGCCAGCGATCAAACCCTGGCCACTGCCACGTACGAGCTCAAGCGGCTCGAGCTCATGCGCAAAGACGCTGCCCGTGCCCTGCGCTACGCCGTGGTTCGGGCACCCATCCCCGGCACGGTCACCCAGCGCCTGGTCAAGCTGGGCCAGACGGTCAACGTACAGCAGCCGCTGTTCGACATCACCGACTTCGATACTCTGGTCGCGCGCATTTTTGTGCCCGAGAAAGAGCTCCCGCGCCTGAAGGTCGGGCTTGTCGCGCGCATCATGGCTCGAGCTGGCCACCACGACGGGTTGGTCGAGCGCATCGCGCCGGCAGTTGATCCCAGGACTGGCACGGTCAAGGTGACCATCGCGGTGCCGAGAAAACAGACCCTCATGCCCGGCATGTTCGTCGAGATCGCTCTGGTCGTCGACCGCCACCACAACGCGGTTCTCCTGCCCAAGCGAGCCCTGGTCTACGACAACGACGTTCCCTACGCGTTCAAACTCGCGGGCGAGGATCGCGCAGTCCGCATCAAAGTCGAGCCCTTGCTGGAAAATCGTGACTTCGTGGAGCCCGGCAGTGGTTTTGCCCCGGGCGACCAGATCGTCGTTGCCGGTCAGATCGGACTCAAGCACAACGCCCTGGTCAGCGTGAGGCGGGGGCCAGCCGAGCCCGAGGCCGGGCCGGCGGAAAGGGACGGCGAGGTCGGGCCGGCCGCCCAGGATCGCCAGGCGTCCACGCGAGCGGGCGGCAAGAAGCGATGAGAGACGCGGTCGCCAACTTCACCACGTCGCGGCCGGTCGCCGTGCTCATGGTCTTCGTGGCCGCAGTGGTGTTCGGCTATTTTTCATATGGTCGACTATCGGTCACCCTGATGCCGGAGTTGTCGTACCCGACCATTACCGTGCGCACCGAGTATCCCGGTGCCGCGCCCGAAGAGGTCGAAAAAGACGTCAGCCGTCCTATCGAAGAGGCCCTCGGGGTCATCGGCGGCCTCCGCAAGCTGTCCAGCGCGAGCCGCGCCGACATGAGCGACGTGGTCCTCGAGTTCTCCTGGGACACCTCGATCTCGGACGCCGTGCAGGAAGTGCTCGAAAAGCTCGACCTGGTCCGTCTGCCCGAAGATGCCGGCCCGTCACTGATCCTGCGCTTCGATCCATCCCTCGATCCGGTCGTCGAATTATCGCTGTCCAGTGCCCGAGCACCTGATCGGGTAGCCGGCCGCCCGGGCGATCGCAGCGGGATCGATGGTAGTGCGAGCGAGACCGAGCTGAGGCGGCTGCGCCGCATTGCCGAGTTGCAGATCAAGCGGGCGCTCGAGCCGATCCAGGGCGTCGCCGCGGTCCGGGTGCGCGGCGGCCTGGAAGAAGAGATCCATATCTCGCTCGACGGCGACAAATTGACCCGTATGGGCGTGTCGATCGACCGCGTCATCGAGCGATTGGCCGAGGAGAATGTCAATGTGGCCGGCGGTACGGTCAAGGAGGGCCGCACCGATTACATGGTCCGCACGGTCAACGAATTTGTCGATCTCGACCAGATCAACGACACCATTGTAGCCATCGTCGAGGGGCGAGAAATACGGATTTCCGATCTCGGTAACGTGGCCATGGCGCAAAAAGAGCGGGACATCGTCACCCGAACCGATGGCCGCGAAAGCGTGCAGATCGACATATTCAAGGAGGCCGACGCCAATATCGTCGCTCTGGCTAAACGGGTCAAGGCGGTGATCGGCACTGTCGAAGAAGGCGCCCGCGGCGTCGGCGAATCCAGGAATGAATCCAAAAATTTGGCTAGTCAGATTTTTAAAGGGGAAGATGCACTCCTCGCCGTGGTCGCCGACCGGTCCACGTTTATCGAGAGCAGCATCGACGAAGTGCGCGACACCGCCATTCTCGGCGGGATTCTGGCCGTTATCGTGCTGTTCTTGTTTTTGCGCAACGCCAAGAGCACCACCATCATCGCGCTGAGTATTCCGATCTCACTCCTGGTCACCTTCGTGCCGCTCAACGTCATGGGAGTGAGCCTCAACATCATGTCGCTGGGCGGCCTGGCCCTCGGCATCGGCATGCTGGTGGATTCATCGATCGTGGTACTCGAGTCGATCTACCGCTGTCGCGAGGAAGGCGACGACACTGTGGTGGCGACCATACGGGGCACTCGCGACGTTCGCGGTGCAGTGGTGGCGTCGATCTTGACCACGATCGGGGTCTTTTTGCCCATGGTGTTCGTCGAGGGGGTTGCCGGTCAGGCATTCGGTGACCTCGGCCTGGCGGTGGTGTTATCCCTGCTCGCATCGCTCGTGGTGGCACTGTTTTTTATACCCATGCTGGCCTCTCGGCGCGGTATCCGACTCGAACGGATCGAAGGCCGGGCTGCTCCCATGGCCCGTCTCTTCGCCTGGCGCGCGTTTCGCCAGGATCTGCGCGCGCTTCCACTGGCCCTGGCCATCCTCTTGGGTCCTTATTTTATCCTCCGTCTGGTCATCGCGTCGCTGCTCGAGATCGTGGCCAAGTTGGTTCTCGCCGTGTTCGTGCTGCTTTTCTGGCTGGGCGGGCGATTTGTTGTCCCCGCGCTGGGCGCTGTTATGAGCGTGCTGTGGTGGCTTCCGCTCAAGGCCACGACTGTCCTGCTCGAGCTGTCAGGCCGGCTGTACCCGCGGATCATGGGCTGGGCGATCGATCACACCGGGTCGGTCTTACTGATCGTGGCCGCGTGCTTCGGCATCATGTACACAGCGGCCAGCGGGCTGGACAGCGAGTTATTGCCCGAAGTCCATCAGGGCGAGTTCACCATCGAAGTGGCTCTCCCGGTGGGCACGCCGATAGAAGAGACCGAGGCCATCTTGGCGCCGGTCGAGCGCGCCATCCTGGCCGAGCGCGACCATATCGAATCGCTCATTGTCACCCTGGGCTACGACGCCGAAAACTCGCAGCGCTCCGACGAAGGCGAGCATACAGCCCGCTTCAAAGTGTTGCTCGAAGCTCAGGCCGACAATGCCACAGTCGAGCAGATCGTGGCCGAGCGCATCCGCGGCCACATGGCAGCGATTCCCGATGTGGAATCCCGCCTGGTCAGGCCGGTATTGTTTTCGTTCCGCACGCCCATCGAGGTCGAGGTGTACGGCGACGATCTGGTCCGCCTTCACCAGATGGTCGAGCGGGTCAAGCACGAGATGGCCGCGATGCCAGAGCTCACCGACATCGAGACCACCTTGCGCCGCGGCGCGCCCGAGGTGCAGATCGTCTACCACCGCGACCGGCTCAGGCGGTACGGACTCAGCGTGGCCGAAGTGGCCAATCGAGTGCGAGATGCGGTCAAGGGCCGCGAAGCCACGCGGCTCAATCTAACCGACCGGCGCGTACCCATCGTGGTCCGGTTTGACGAGAGCGATCGCCAATCGGTGGACGAGATCAAGCGCCTGATCGTCGACCCCGACGCCACTCAGAGCATTGCGCTGGCCGCAGTCGCCGACGTCGACCTGGGCCAGGGACCGAGTGAAATACGCCGTGTGGACAGTCACCGAGTGGCGCTCATCCGGGCCAACCTGGCTCGGGGCAGCTCGCTCGGCGCTGCGGTCGACGCCATCGAAAACCGGCTGAACGGGCACATCGAGTGGCCGTCGGACATGTCGTTCAACATCGCTGGACAGCGCCAGGAATGGGAACGCAGCCGGGGCAGCCTGTGGCTCGCCCTGGGCCTGTCGGTATTTCTGGTCTACGTGATCATGGCGGCGCAGTTCGAATCCCTACTTTATCCATTGATCATCATGTTTAGCATTCCACTGGCGTTCTTCGGCACGTTTGTCACCCTGCGCGCGGCCGACATTCATCTGTCGATCGTGGTCTTTTTGGGCATGATCATGCTGGCCGGTATCGTGGTCAATAACGCAATTGTACTGGTTGATTATATCAATATACTCAAACGTCGCGGCATGGGCCTGGTCGAGGCGGTTATCCGCGCCGGTTCGGTCAGACTGCGCCCCATTCTGATGAGCACAGCGACCACAGTACTCGGACTCGTGCCCATGACATTCACCATGGGCGACGGTGCCGAACTCAGAACTCCTCTGGCCATCACGGTCATCAGCGGCCTGGTCGCCTCGACTGCACTCACGTTGGTCGTCATCCCGACCATCTATGTCCTGGTCGATCGCGTCGTCGACAGGTTGCGCGGATTCTTTGTCCAGCCGGCCAGCCGGCCGGGCAGCATCGACGACACGCTGCTGGCCAGGGCTGTGGCAAGCGGCAACCGATCCGATGGTGACACGCCGGAGGCCAGATCATGAGCGATCGCGGCAAGACGTGGGAAGAAGCTCTGCCCCGCTTTTCGCTGAAACGCCGGATCACTGTGCTGGTCCTCGGCATGACCGCGCTCGTCGTCGGTGTGGTGGCCAGCATCGGTATTCCACTCGAGCTCATTCCGCGCGGATTCGAGCAACCATCGCTTTATGTATCGGTACCCTGGCGCGACTCCCCGCCCAAAGAAGTGCTCGACAAGGTCATCCTGCCGCTCGAAGAAGAGCTGTCTACGGTGGGCGGACTCGACCAGGTCAACACCTATGCCCGGACCGGCAGGGGTCTGGTCTTTCTCAATTTCAAATCCGGTACCGACATGGATGTCGCCTACCGCGAAGTGCGCGACCGCATCCTGCGCGCCAGGGC
This sequence comes from Pseudomonadota bacterium, assembly GCA_022360315.1. Lineage (GTDB taxonomy): Bacteria > Myxococcota_A > Polyangia > Haliangiales > Haliangiaceae > JAKSDA01. The sequence goes on along the minus strand of JAKSDA010000397.1, from coordinate 65,724 downwards.
CAGGATGCCCAGCGACATCGATCAGATTCGCATCCACAAGGAGAACGAATCGGATATTCCGGTCATGGTCATCGGCGTGGCCGTGGATCCCACAGTGCCCGATCCCTACAACTTGATAATGCAGGAGATCATCCGGCCCTTCGAGCGTATCGACGGGGTGGCGACTGTGCGGTCTGACGGCCTGCAGGAAAAAGAAGTGCTCATCGAGCTCGACCGGGGCAAGACCTCGGCTGCCGGTCTCAATGCTTACCTGGTCGCCCGCGAGCTGTCGTCGGACAATTTCTCCCTGGCCAGTGGCACCATCCGCCATGGCGACAAGAAGCTGCTACTGCGCTCGATCGCGCGATACCAGGATCTCGACGTTCTGCGCGATCAACTGGTGAGCCCGACGGTAAGGCTGTCGGATATCGCCGACGTTCGTTATGACGTGCCCGAGCGGTACTGGTACGCCAGGGTCAACGGCAAGCCAGCCCTGGGTATCGAGATTCTCAAGGAGGGTCAGGCCAACACCATCGAGGTCGGCGATCGCCTGCAAGAGGCGTACGAAGAGATTCGCGCCGACCCGCGCCTTCAGGGCACCTTGACCGCCGTACTCATGGCCCAGCGCGACCTGATCCTCGAGTCTCTATCCACCCTGCTCGACAGCGGGCAGGTCGGCGCCATCTTCGCCGTTCTGGTCCTGCTTTTCTTTCTGCGCCGGTTTCGGCTCACTCTGATCATCACTCTGTCCATTCCGCTGAGTATGATTCTGGCCCTCACCGCGATGTACTTCGCTGGCGAGACCCTCAACATACTCACCCTGCTCGGTCTCATCATCTCGGTTGGCCTGCTGGTCGACAACTCGGTGGTGGTGGCCGAGAATATCCACCGATTGTACCAGGAAGGGGTGGCGCGCAAACGGGCATGCATCCAGGGAGCCGGCGAGATCGCTCTGGCCGTGGTTCTGGCCACACTCACTACAATCATCGTATTTCTGCCCGTTTCGCTGGTCGAGGGACGAGCTCAGTTTTTTCTCATGCGTCTGGCCCTGCCGATCAGCGTGTCACTGGCCGCCTCTCTCGTGGTCGCGCTGGTCGTGGTCCCGCTCTCCGTCTACTTGACCCTGGGCCGCCGAATGGCCGCGGGCACGCCGACACCCGGAGCGGAAGAGCAATCGCCGCCCCGACGGTCATTGGTCGGCGCTGTCCACTCGGTCATGGATCGGGCCCTGGGCGGAGTATACGCCGCCACGCTTGGCCGCCTGGCCAGAGTGTACTCTCGCCTTTTGTGGTTCTTTCTGCGCCATCGCCTCGATCTGGCCCTGATCCTGTTCGTACTCTTCGCCATGACCATGGCGATCACCCTCGAATCCATCAAGGTGGTCGAGATATCGCGCGAAGATCGCCGGTCATTTCGCATTCGAGTCGATCTGCCCGCCAACTTTCAAAAGGACGATACAGCCGAGTTTTTTATCTCGGTCGAAAAGGTTCTGGAGGACGTCAAAGACGAGCTGGCCCTGGACGGCTATCTGGTCGTCTACACCGTGCGGTGGGGTCGGATCAACGCCTGGTTTCCCGACCAGAAAGAGCTCAGTCCGCGCCAGGTCACTGAGCGAGTCATGGAAATACTGCCCAAAAAACCCGGAGTGAAATACTATTCTGGCAGCGAGGACGACACCAAATCCAGCGACAAGGTGTCCGAGTATTCGGTCATTGCGAACGGCGACGACCCCGAACTGCTGGCCGATTTGGCGCGCAGTTTCGAGGAGATGGTGGTCAAGGTCGACGGTGTCTTGGGCGTCAAGCGCTCTCGCGACATGAGTCCGAACGAGCTCGCCCTGCTGGTCGATCGCGACCGCGCGCAACACCAGGGCATCAGTCCACGGGTTATCGCCGGAGTTGTTGCCTCGGGACTGCGCGGCCAGCCGCTGCCGCGTTATCACCGCGACGGCAAGGAAATCCCGGTGCGTTTGCGTTTTGCCGAAGAAGATCGCGAAAGCCTGGCCGAACTGGCCGATTTTGCCGTACCCACCGCATCGGGCGATTTTGTCCAGCTCTCGTCGGTCACCGACGTGAGTTTTTTGGCGGCCAGTCGGAGTATCTACCGCCGCGGCAAGCGGGTATCTCATTCGCTGACGGTAGATCTGGTCGAGGGCAAGGAACGAGAGACCAAAAAGCGACTCGACGCCTTGTTCCGCACCATCGACCTGCCCGAAGGGGTGCGGTTCGGGACCCATAGCGATCAAAACCGACTCGACGACGATGTCGCGGCCATGCAGTTCGCTGCGGTGGTTTCGGTGATATTCATCTATTTCTTGATGGGGTTTCTGTTCGAGAGTTTTCTTTTGCCGCTCTCGGTCATTGTCGCCATACCAATGGCATCGATCGGCGTGGCCTGGATCCATTTCATTACCGGCCGCGACCTCGATTTTCTCGGTTTTGTCGGGGTCATATTGCTCATCGGTGTCGTCGTCAATAATGGCATTGTCCTGGTCGACACCATCCATCGCTTGCGCAGTGAGGGCCAGGAGCGCACCAAGGCCGTGCTCTTGGCCGCTGCACGGCGTTTCCGGCCCATCATGATGACCGCCGGAACAACCATTTGCGGCATGATTCCGCTGACCCTGGGAGCGCCGACCAGCATTGGGCTCAGTTACAAGAGCTTTGGGTTCACCCTGATAAGCGGCATGATCACTTCCACAGCGCTCACCCTTCTCGTCGTGCCGGTGCTCTATACCGTGCTCGATGACGCGCGCCAGTCCGTGCTGGACTCCCTGCGTCGCGCCCTGCGCCGACGCACCTGATCGAGAGGACAACTCGGGCGGTCTCGGGATCGCTCACAAACGGACAAGAGCAACCTCGGTGGCCAGCGCCGAATTCTCATCCCTGGCGCCCCACCACTCCGGTGTGACGCCGATCCCCTCGATCTCGCGCCTAGGAGCCCAACGGTCCACGTCGGCAATACTGCCACCGTCGATCTCGGTTTGGTCGGCCCAGGTCTTCACCACCGCTCGGTCGCGATGAATACAGATGTTGATGTGCATACGACTGTCTTTGTGTGTGAGGTCAGCCAAACTGCGACGCAGAGTAGCGGCGACCCCGACAGCATCCTCGAGCCCATTGTACTGCGAATCCTTCTCAGACTCGCCATCACTGAAGACCGTGCCGGCTGCGGTCTCCGGCGCACCCGGGAAGCCGTCCCCCACCTCCGCCCCGGACTGCTCGGAGCCGGACGGCACTGCCGGGTCGAGGTCTGCTGAAATCCCCGCGCGTTTTGTGCCGGAGCCGGGTGACGGCGAGATGAGCCTGGCAGCCAGAATGGCGTTGGTGGTCTGCCACAGGACCTGAAACCCCGAGCGGGCAAACACTCCCTCAGCACGATCGAGAGCTTGCATGAGTACGGCAAAGAGCTGGTCATCCATGTCGAGACCGGCGGCCACTCGGCCTTCGACATAGATGGCGACGGCTTCCCCCGGGCGTCTCGTATCGGCGCTTCGACTGCCAACAGCATCGCGCAGCGCAGCGAGAAACGCATCTGCACTGGGAAATCGCAAGCTGGGATCCTTGTCCATGGAACGCCGGACCACAGCGTCGAGCGCCAGGGACACCGGCGCCAGTTGACTGGGCTGGGGTGGCGGCGCGTTCAGATGCATGCGGGCCACTCTCTGACCATCGATGTCTTCAAAGGGATGTCGCCCGGTGAGAAGTCGATGGAGCAGAGCACCCAGGGCATAAATATCGGTTCGCTCGTCCACGGTGCCGCCCATGATCTGTTCTGGAGACATAGAGTGGAGAGTTCCCAGTACGACGCCGACACTGGTTTGCATCGACGCGCTCTGTTCGGTATTGACCAGCTTGGCCAGGCCGAAATCGAGCAGCTTGATGGTGCGGTCCTCGGGCCCTCCGGTGACCATGATATTGCTGGCCTTGATATCGCGATGGACAATGCCGGCCTCGTGGGCCAGCTGGAGCATTTCGCACACTGGTCCGAGTATCTCGAGCGACTCAGCCGGCGAGATGCGTCCACGCTCGCCCAACATGCTGGCCAGGCTCCGCCCCTCGAGCAGTTCCATGACGAAGTACGGGCGCCCATCGTGGAGATAACCGGTATCGTAAACCCTGACGATGCCGGGGTGATCAATGAGTCGCAGTGCCATGGCCTCCTGCACGAATCGCCTGACTTGATTCGATGAGCTGGCCAGGCTTCTGCGCAGCACCTTGATTGCAACCTGGGTTGCATGGACACCATGCTCGGCTGCATACACGGTACCGCATCCACCACGACCGATCATCTCGCGGATAATGTATTGATCCAGCTCGGTCCCGACTGCGAGTTCCTCACCATCGAGCGCCGGATCTCCGCCAGCCGCCCTGCCTTGAGCCGGGTCACCCGAGGCAGGGGGAACGCAGATGGTTCCACTGGTCTCGCCATCGTTTGTCGAAAACCGGCTCACTGATAACCCATGCGGAAAATCGTGCGATCCATCGGCCTCCGCGGGCGGATCGACAGACCGCTCTGGCAATGGATCGCGGTCTGGTGATGGAGCGTTCGACGGGTCGATCGATGAGTCTGGCGATGGATCGTTCGATGGATCGACAGCCTTCATCAACTCAGTCGAGGCATTTGCGTCTGCTGGATCGACCAGAGACGTTTTGTGTACTTCTACATGGACATTGCCATTCGACGAATGATTTGTTTTGTCGGCCATAATTTCTTCGGCTACATTTACGTCATATAGGCAACCGCGTCTCTACGCTCACAGCGGTTGCACACGGCGCATCCAGAGATTTCTCATCGGCGCCCGATGAGATCCTAGCATCGGCGAAAACTGGAAAAAACCATATCCCGCCTATCAGCACGATGTGGTAGTATATGCGCATAGCTTAGCGTAGTACTGACAATCAGGGGGGAAACAAGCGTTCCTGTAACTTAATGGGATCGCATTTGTAGAGCTATGAGCATGTGGCATGCAGGTCGATGACTGTATTTTTCTGCTTGTGGTGGAACTGGTCGAAGGTGTGTCCATTGCACGATAGCTCTGCCGATGGGATCTCTGTACCGTCCGCCGGAGAAAGAGTCTCTAAACAATGTTCTTTTCAGAGCGGCCACGCTCATCAAAGCCGATGTTTTCACGAATCAATAGACCAAACAAGCTCCCATGGAAATACGTATTGCTTACGGTAATTGCGTTGTCCCTCGTGGGTTGTGATTTCGACCGCACGTCGCGTTCGATGCCTGATGTGGGCACAGTGCGGATTCCGATGGGAAATCCCAATTCAGTTCCAGTAAAGAATCTCAGCAGTAACGGATATTCGGTCAATGGTATCTTACTCAACGGCATCGAGCTCAATGGAATCGAGCTCAACGGCATCGAGCTCAACGGCATCGAGCTCAACGGCATCGAGCTCAACGGCATCGAGCTCAACGGCATCGAGCTCAACGGCACCCAGGCCGAGGATTTTAAAATCCTGCTGCGATACATGAGCGGGTGTGCGCTGGACATCGACCAATGCATCACTGCTTATGATCTCGACAATACGCCGCTGACGTATTGCGGAGGAGAAGGATTGGACCCCGACTGGGCGACAAATCCGCCAGACCTGACAAAATCCGGCGAAGTTGCAACATGCATCATGGATTGGGCCAACGCCGAGCAGCAAAACGTAGATTTTTATCCAGTGAAGCGCGAGGCGTTTAAAAAGGTTCTGCGCTATCTGGTCGAATGCGCGCTCGATAGCAGCCAGAGCGTCACCGTATATGATGAGAACGATCAGGCGCTCGACTTCCAGGGAGCGCTTGGATTGGCTCCGGGATGGAGGGAAGGTCCGTTGCCTCCGCGGGGGCAGCGTTTGGTTTCCGCCTGCCTCGCTGCGCGCAGCAATGCCAACGGCCAACCGGTCCATGTCTCGCTGCGTGGTGGGAATATCCAGACCACGGCCAATGAGCGCGACTTATTTGATCATCACGAAGGGGGGTTTTGGGCGGATCTCTTTGTGCCGGAGCCCTACATCAATACGTGTGCGGTGAAGGGCGGTGGCCTGTCTGGTCGAATCTGCACCGAGTCTGGCGAATGCGGTTTTACCGAGCGCGGTGACTGCTCGTCGCTGTGCAATAACTACGATCCGAGCAACGGGACATACTCCGATTGTGAAGGCGACAACACGGTTATCAATACGTACCTCAATTTGGGCCAGCACATCGAATACGGTGCCAGACATAGTTGCCACAGAGCGAGCGACGGTACGGTCTTGTGTTGGGGACGCAATCGCTCGGGCGAACTCGGGATCGGTTCATATTCCCGCAAAGAGCTCGAGCCGGTGGAAGTCACCGAACTCGGCGATGGCGTGGCCGAGGTGGTGAGCGGGCGGGCTCATACCTGTGCTCGCAAGCGAGAGGGCACGCTTTGGTGCTGGGGTAAAAACTCGCACGGCCAGCTCGGCGATGGAACCAAACACAAAAGCGCACTGCCGATTCGAATCGACGCATTGGGCGCAGACGTGGCCACGATCGGCATGGGCAAAAACCATGGTTGTGCTCAAAAAACCGACGGTACGTTGTGGTGCTGGGGCGACAATTCGCACGGTCAGCTCGGCGATGGCACCAACAAGACGCGGTTGCAGCCGGTGCAGGTGGCTGCGCTCGAATCCAGTGTTGCCGAAGTATCGTCGGGGACAAACGCACGGACTACCTGTGCCGTGGACAACACTGGTCACGCTTGGTGCTGGGGAAAAAACTCTCGCGGCCAGCTCGGCGATGGAAGCAGATCGCACCGCCGCTCTCCGGTCGCCGTGGCCACCGATCATGACGGAAACCAATTTGACCAGGTCACTGACATTTGCGTCGGCAAGGCACACACGTGCGCGCGCAAATCGGACGGCAGCGTATGGTGCTGGGGTGACGACTCGCGTGGCCAGCTCGGCGACGGGCCGCGACGCGTCAGCAAGACGCGGCCGGTCAAGGTGGCGCTGAACGGCGATGCTGCGCTCCACGGACTGTCGTGCGGTTTCAAGCATACCTGTGCAATCACGACCACTGGCAGGCTGCAGTGCTGGGGCCGCAACAGAACCGGCGAACTCGGCGACGGCACATTCATCTCCCGATCTGTGCCCGTCGAAGTGAATACACTCGGCCCGACCGTCAAACGGGTCACTGTGGCCGATCGGCACAGCTGCGCCACTCAGAATGACGGCACGCAGTGGTGTTGGGGCAGAGACAAGCTGGACGTCCTGTTTCCTGGCCGAGTGTCCAACGTTCCGGTCAAACTGGATTTCTTCAGCGAAGAATAATATAATCAGTCCATCGTGCGACTGTATCGATATTCGACTCGGCCACAACCGAGCCAGCTCGGCGCGCGTTTTGACAGGCCAAGGCCATTTCCGGCACAGCGGCGTGAGCGACCTATTCGAGCGATGCCGGGTATCGATCAGATACCGGGAATCATGAGTATCGATCAGATACCGGGAGTCAGATAAAGCGGCACTGCGCTGGCGACGAAGAGTTCCAGGGTGGTGCCATCTACATCGGTCGAAGCCGAAGTATAACGGCGGATAGTCGATTCGAAGCAGTCTCCGCAGCCCCAGTGTTTGGCGTCGGAAAACCAGTCGATCCAGTCGGCCGAGATGGTCAAACTGCCGTTATCTGGTGCGTCGCACTCGATGATGGCGGGGTGCACAATGCCGTGAGCCAGGTCCGAGCGCAAAAACAGCCGGATCCGGGCGTCCGGTCGGTCGGACGCCGTCCAGGTGAAGGTGAGTTGCCGATCAGACCGCAGCGCGAGGTCATTGTAATTGGTCAAGACCAGCGGCTCCGGTGCTTTGACGGTCAGTTTGAAACTGCCGAATTCACCTCCTGGAGCGGATGCTGTGATCGTTGCGCCGTCTTGCAACATGGGTTCATTTGCAAAGTGCTGATATACGTTGTCGGTGATCGGCTCAATGGCAACTGGCCGGGCCAGCCCGGACAGAGTCACTGTGCCTGCAGCGAGCCGCTCGGGAAAGGGCAGGCACTGGCTCTGGCCGACACAGAATCCTACGCAAATTGGACGACAGAAACTGGGTTCGGCGGCCAGCCGTCGACACGAGCCGCTGCGCTCGAGCTCCTGGTAGACCGTCGGCCGGGTCGTGCTGAACTCGGCAGTGATCGACGTGGCAAACCCTCCGCCCATATTGTCACTGCGCTCGATGAGCTGGACCGTTGCTGGAGCATCGCCAAACAGCGGGCGCGGATCGCCGTTTCCGCCGGGTGGTGGCGCTCCGTCGTCGTCACACGAGGTGTGGCAGGCGAGGGCGGAAACAAGAGCAACAACCGCAGCAAATTGGCGCATGGCGGGCGATTGTAGCCACGGTCGCGCCCCTGGCTGTGATCGATACACGGTCCCATTGCAAGGGACGTACGGCCGAATTCCCGGCGTCTGTTGGATGGTTCAAGAGCGCGGAGTGAGCGTGAGGCGGATTCCGCACGATTCGGGGACACCGGGACATGGCGGTGCCAGCTTGTGGAGCTCGATCGTGATGCCGACGTCGGGGTACATTTCCTGTACCGCGTCGCCGATACGGCCGGCCAGAGCCTCGAGCAAGCGAAATGTCGATTGCGTGCCGATGAGCAGGACTGCCTGGCAAACCTTGCGGTAGTCGATGGTGTCGCTCAGCCGATCGCTCTTGGCCGCGCCTGCGAGGGATCGGCGGATCTCGAGGTCGACTCGAAAACGCCGTGTGGCGCGCCGCTCGGCCGCAGTGTATCCGTGATTGGCCTCGAACTCCAATCCGCGCACGAACACTGCATCGTGCGGAGTAGACGAGTCTGACTCGGGCCGCATAACTGAATCAGGCCGCGCTGTCTTGGCTGTTTCGCTTGGCCAGTTTGCGCTTGATCATCTGCTTTTTGAGCGGGCCCACGAAATCGACCAGGAGCTTGCCGTCGAGATGATCGTATTCGTGTAGGAGGCAGCGCGCGTAGAGATCGTGACCCTCGACCTCGAACATCTCACCATTGAGGTCCATGGCGCGCATACGAGCACGCAGGGGGCGCTCGACCGGCACGTAGATGCCGGGAAAGGACAGGCAGCCCTCGTCGGCTAGCTGGCTCTCGTCGCCCGACCAGAGGACCTCCGGGTTGATGAAAGCAACCGGATCTGCATTGGCTTCGCGGCCGGCCAGACTTGGCTCGACCACGAACATCTTGGTCGGATCGCCGATCTGGATCGCGGCGATTCCCAGCCCGTTGTGCGCGTACATGGTGTCCACGAGGTCGCGATAGAGTGCGCGCACTTCGTCGCTTATTTCCGTAACCGTTCGAGTTTCTTGGCGAAGGCGGGCATCGGGCCACACCACGACAGGTCTGACAGCCATTTTTCAGCTACCTTAACATTTGGGCCGGACGTGTCAATGAAGCGATCTCGGTCCCTTAGCGATCATACAGATACAATCGGAGAGCGAGCAAGCGGTTTTCATGGCGAGCGGAATCGAGTTCATCCTGGCCGGCCGACGGAAAGTCGATCGGCGGCCGCGCCGACCAATGCGAAGCAGCCGAATTTGTTCGATACATTGACAAAGGGCTCGAGCGCCATCATAGAGTACGTCGTCGACCAGTCATGAAGAGTCTCACCCGATACTCAGAGGCCGCGTTGCCCACCAGCCATGGCGACTTTCGCGTGGTGGTGTACCGCGTGGACCAAAATCCGAACGACGAGCACGTGGCCATGGTGCGCGGAGACATCCGCGCTCGCCAGGATGTCTTGTGTCGGGTCCATTCTGAGTGCTTTACCGGTGAAGTACTCGGATCGCTGCGTTGCGACTGCCAGGAGCAGCTCGATCTGGCTCTCCGGCGCATCGCACGCGAGGACAGCGGAGTGCTGGTGTATCTGCGGCAAGAGGGGCGCGGTATCGGACTGGGCAACAAGGTTCGCGCCTACGCTCTGCAGGATCAGGGGGTCGACACGGTCGACGCCAACCTGGCCCTGGGCTTCGACGCCGATTTGCGTACCTACGAGATGGCAGCGGCGATCCTGCGCGATCTGAGTGTGGATTCGGTTAGACTCATGACCAACAACCCGGCCAAGTTGCGAGGGCTCGAGCAGGCCGGAATACGGGTGACCTCACACGTGCCCCATTGGGTCGAAGCCAGCGCCGAGAATGCCGATTACCTGCGGGTGAAACAGCGCAGAATGGGTCACCTGGCTGCGGTTTCCGGCAGTGATTCCGCGGCTCCAGCAAATCGACCCGACAGCCCGCTCGATTCGATGAGCCCCCAGGGCTCGACCGATCGTGGCCGACCGGCCACCAATGTAACAACGCTCGAAAAGGACGCCAGCGGATAATGAGCTCGCTCGACGAAAAGCGCGTCAAGGACATCCTCAAAAAAGTCAAAGACCCGACGCTGGAACAAGACATCGTCAGCTATCGCATCTACAAGAGCTGCGAGGTCCGTGATGGCGATGTCGCGGTCAGGGTCGCCCTGCCCACCCATGCCTACCCGGCTGCGGCGCGCGATGAGCTCGCCGCGCGGATCAAAAAGGCGCTCGACAAAAAAGGCGCAAAGTCGGTGACTGTGCAAGCCGAGGTGGAGACCGCGTGGGTGCCGCCTCCATCGGATAAGATGACCTTGCGTGGACCCAAGAATGTCATCGCCGTGGCCGCGGGCAAGGGGGGGGTCGGCAAATCCACTGTGGCCACAAATCTGGCCCTATCGCTGCGCCGCCACGGGGCCAGGGTCGGATTGCTCGACGCCGACGTCTTTGGTCCGTCCCTCCCGACCATGCTCGGCCCGCCGCAGAGTCCGGCCGGCACCACGCCGGCGCAAAAGATCGTCCCGGCGGTACACTACGGCCTCAGCGTCATCTCGGTGGGCTTTTTTGTCGACAAGGGCGAGGCTGTGGTGTGGCGTGGACCCATGGTGCACCGGCTGCTGCAGCAGTTTCTACAGGATGTCGAATGGGGAGACCTCGATTATCTGATCTGCGATCTGCCGCCCGGGACCGGTGATGTGCAGCTATCTCTGTCCCAGCTCATCCCGATCGCCGGCGCGGTCATGGTCACGACGCCGCAGGAAGTATCGATCATCGACGTGGTCAAGGGCATCTCGATGTTTGAGAAAGTCGAGATTCCCATACTCGGTGTGGTCGAAAACATGGCCTATTACACCTGCCCGGCGTGCGGTCATCAGGACGAGATCTTCTCGCGAGGCGGCGGCAAACGCCTGGCCAAAGAAACCGGGGTCGATTTTCTGGGCGAGATCCCTATCGATTCTCGCATTCGCTTTGGCGGCGACAGCGGCATGCCGGTGGTCGAAGCGCTGCCCGATTCGGTCCATGCCCGCACGTTCGCGGATATCGCGTCAAAAGCTGCCCTCAAGATCGCCAGCAATATCCTGTCCAAACCGAAACGTTCGCCGCGTCTCGCGATCATTCGGTAGCCTGGGCGGTAGTTTTGGCCTGGCCAGTTTGCCCGTGCCGGCGCCGATATCGACCAAGTGATCGTCGCGATCGAGCGGTGGCAGAGCGATGACAAACTCGCGGTAGTGTTCGGGTTCGCGCCCGGTACCCGCGGTCCACGCCGTGTCGTGCAGATCGTACCAATCGGGGTGCTCCCAGGGGTTTTTGACCGTGCTGTCATCGGTTCCTCGTCTCCTCTTCGGGCCGTATCCTACCCGGTCGTATTGTCCTTTCGCTGCATTGTGTCGGGCCGGGTTCCCATCTACCCTATCTTCTCTGTCATGTCCGTGCGAGTGGATTTCGAGGCCAGGGTCATCACGGCTGGCATTCGCGAACTGGTCACTGCCTCCGAGCCCACGGTTCGCAGCATGGGGCTGTTTTTTCAGCTGCGGGCCGAACTCGGCCGCGAGGTACACGGCCAGTACCGCGCCGAACAAGAGTCTCATGCCGGTTTTGCCGCCGAGGTCCCGGTCTCGCTCATCTGTGAGATCGACGGGTTTACTGCACGTCTGCGCGGTCGGATCGACGGACTCATCGACGATGGCTCGGTGTTGGCCGTGGAAGAGGTCAAGTCCATGCCACTTGGCCGGGACAGACTGGCCGAACTCGGTCCAGACCAGATGCCCGCCCACGCCATGCAAGCCCGTCTCTATGGCCTGGCCATGCACCAGCGCGAGCCCGAACGAGCGATCGCGGTCAGACTCATCCTGGTATCGATCGTCGATGGCTCCCGGCGATCGCTCGATGTCGCTTTCGACCCACAGGCGACTCGTGCGGCGCTCGACCGGCTTGTCCGCACCGCCATTGCCGAGGCCAGAGTGCTGAGCGAACGGGCGCAAAAAAGGCAAAAAACCGCCCGCTGCCTGCAATTTCCCTATCCGTCATCCCGGCCTCAGCAAGACCAGCTGGTACAGACGATCGCCCGCGGGCTCGATCACAACCAGCCGGTTCTGGTCTCTGCACCGACCGGCATCGGCAAGACCGTCAGCGCCCTCTTACCCGGCCTGCGCCACGCCCTGCTAAACGATGTCCCGCTGTACTTTGCCACCGCCAAGTCGACCCAGCGCGAACTGGTCGCGCAGACCTTCATCGATATTGCGATCGCTTCTGGCCTCGACCGGGACGACCTCACAGCGGTCACCCTGCGGGCCAAGGAGCAAATGTGCCCGCCCGGACATCTCATGTGCCATGCCGAGCACTGTTCCTACCTGGCAAAGTTTGCCGGCCGGGCCGCCGATGTGCGCGCGATCGATCAGCTGGTGGCAGAGGATGTCCAGGTCAGTCCCGATCGGGTTTATCAGTTCGGGCAGGCCAACAATCTATGCCCGTTTGAACTACTACTGCGGGTCGCCGAACGCGCCGAACTGGTGATTTGCGATTACAACCATGTTTACAACCCGGCGGTGGCTCGCGGTGTTTTTGCCTCTGATCGGCAGGACTCTGCACCGCATCCCGCAGCGGAGTCCCCGGCAGTGGTCATCGTCGATGAGGCGCATAATTTATTCGATCGCGCACGCGATCATGAATCTCTATTTCTCGGCCGCGCCGCGCTCACTCGGATCGTGCGGTCGCTCATGCGGACGCTCGGCGGCGATTCGTCTGGTGTTTCACGAGTCGGCATGTCGCCGGCCAATTTTTCGTCAGCCAATTCTTCGATTTTGCGGGCCAATTCCCGGCTACCTCTGGTCACAGCCGATCGACTGGCAGATGATCGACCGGTACGTGACAACTGCGAGGAGCAGCTTTTCATCGAGCTGGCCGATCTGTGCATTGAAGTTCGGTCGTACATCGATCGCGCCGCCACTGCAGCCATGGGGCCGCTTCATGTCGGCGAGTTTGTCGACGGCTGCACCACGGCGTGCGATTGTTGTGGCCGCGATGCCGAGGCCTGGCGTGGATTCGCCGGATCGGCGGCGCGCCTTGCCCTGCGCTATGCGCTCTATCTCCGCAACCACAACCTGTCGCCAGTGCGGGATCCCATTGTGGACGCGTTGCAAGCCATTGGCCAGATACGCGACGGAGTGGTTGCCGGGCAGCCGACCCTGGTTCCATATGTCGCCACCGAGCATGCCCCGCGCGGAGTTGGTTTTGGTCTGTCGAGTATCGATCCGGCGCCGCGTCTGGCGCTGTGTCATCGCCGCGCCCGCGGCACCGTGGCGATGAGCGCCACGCTCAGTCCTGTGGCCTATTTTGCCGATGTGCTCGGCTTCGCCGACATGGATCCGCTGTGTATTGCGGTTCCCTCGCCATTTTCGGCCGATCACCGCCACGTGGTTATTGTGCCCACCGTGGCCACCACGCATGGCGAAAAGGCCGATCACTACCCGGCCATTGCTCGTATCATCGCCGACATTATCGCGGTCAAGCCAGGTCGCTACGCGGCGTTTTTTCCCAGTTTTGCCTTTCTAACCCGGGTATGCGACCAGTTGCCGCTGCGCCGCGAAACCCTGTTCGTGCAGCTGCCCGAAATGCCGCCCTTGCTGCGCGACAAACTGCTCGATCGCTTCCGACAAAGCGCCCGGCCGGGTCTTCTGTGCGCAGTCATGGGCGGAGTATTCGCCGAGGGCATCGATCTCCCCGGCGACCAGCTGATCGGCGCGATCATCGTCGGTCCCGGGCTTCCCGCGGTGGGGTTCGAGCGCGTACTGATGAGCCGTTATTTCGACGATACCCGCGACAGCGGCTTTGCCTACGCCATGCTCTATCCGGGCATGCAGCGCGTCGTCCAGGCAGCCGGCCGGGTCATCCGCACCATGAATGACCGCGGTATCATCGCCCTGCTCGGCCAGCGCTTCGCAACCTCCCAGTACAGTGCGTGCCTGCCACCGGAATGGCACATGGGCGACCCCAGCGAACTGGTCACCGACGATCCCACAGCGGTACTTGCCGAATTTTGGGCCTCTGTTGTGACCGATTGAGCTGTGGCTGCCGCTCGTCGTCATTGTGACTATTGTGGATTTGATGAGCTGCATGTATCTTGGCATAGCTGAGGCAACTGTGACGATACACGGCGATGGGACGACGTATTCTGAATGGAGAGTGATGTGACAAGAACAGGGCAAAGTGCGGGCCTGGCGGTTTTGGTGACTGTGCTGGCATGGTTGGCCGGCTCATCGTGCCTGCGCTACACCACTACAGTGGAATGCGACGACGGGCTGCGATGCCCGACCGGCTCGCGGTGCGCGGCGGAGCAAAACGTGTGCATCAGCAGCACCTGCGGCAACGGCGAGATCGAGTACTCTGTCGGTGAGGTGTGCGATGATGGCAACATACTGGACCTCGACGGTTGTAGTGGAGATTGCCGGGTTATCGAGACCTGTGGCAACGGTATGCTCGACCGCTTTGAACGCTGCGATCCATCGATAGAATCAGACACAAAATGCAGCGATGATTGCATTTCGGACCTCGCATGTGGCAACGGTTTTCGCGACCGGCACGAAGTGTGCGACGACGGCAACAATGTCTCGGGCGACGGCTGCAGCGCCGGATGTGATCGGCTGGAGCTATGCGGAGATCGCATCCGCGACCCGGGCGAAGAATGCACTGCCCTCGATGGCGACGGTGACGGCGAGGTCGACGACTCGGCAACCTGCGACAGCGATTGCACGCTACCGTTGTGCGGCGACGGCCATATCAACTACAACGCACTGGTAGTCGGCCGTGGCCATCGCGAACAGTGTGACGACGGCTTGCTCAACAGCGACGCTGCCAACGCCCAGTGCCGACTGGATTGCCTCGCCCAGCGCTGCGGCGACCGGATTATCGACTCCATGATGGGTGAAACCTGCGATGAGGGTGACGCCAATCGGGACGGAACTCCGGACCAGACCGCACGCTGCGACAGTGACTGCAGCGATGCGATCTGTGGTGACGGCCAACTCAACCCAGCGGCGGGCGAACAATGCGACGGCGGCGACAACGATGGCATGCCCGGGGCCGACGACACGGCCAGCTGCGATTTTGACTGCACGCTGGTCGAGTGCGGCGACTCGCACGTCAACCAGGCCGCGGGCGAGTCCTGCGACGAAGGCTTTCGGCTGGATACGGCGGCCTGCGATTCTGACTGCACAGCAGTCGAGTGCGGTGATTCGCACACCAACACTGTTTCCGGCGAGCAATGCGACCAAGGGACGCAGAACAGCGATGATGCCGACGCAGCATGTCGCACTGACTGCCTCGAGCGTCGCTGCGGCGACGGCATTATCGATACGGATTTTGCCGAACAATGCGACGGCGGCGGCGACCCCGACGGCGACGGCACGGTCGACGATACGGTTGGCTGTGACTTCGATTGCACCGCTGTCGAGTGCGGCGACCAGTACGTCAACACGACCGCAGGCGAGCGATGCGATCAGGGTACAGACGAGAACAGCGACGAGCCCAACGCGGCATGCCGCACCAACTGCCGCGAGCGCCGCTGCGGCGACGGGATTCGGGACAACCTGTTCGGCGAACAATGCGACGGCGGCGACGCAGACCAAGACGCGATTGCCGACGACACCGACCGCTGCGATTTCGACTGCACGGACATAGTGTGCGGAGACGGCCATGTGAATCCCTTCGAAAACCCGGCAACCGGCGATCCCGATGACGGCGAGCAATGCGATGCGGGCAGCGCGAATAGCGAGCAACCGAACGCCACGTGTCGTACCAACTGTCTGGACCGCCGCTGCGGGGACGGCATTGTCGATAGCGCATTTGGCGAGGTCTGCGATGGACAGACAGGCTGCAGTGGACAGGACTTGTGCAACGATCACTGCACGGCGTGCACCTAGCTACGCCGACCACGATACCTGGCCAGTGATCGCCAAGTGTATAGAGCAATTGGAGTAGACCAATGTACCTGACGAAATTCTTGCGCCTGGCAGTGTTGCTTGCCACTCTCTATCCGGCAGATGCAAACGGACAAGCACCGGCTTCGCCTTCTCAGCAGGAATCACCTGATACTGCCCGACAAGATGATTGTGCGCGCAGTCCATCCCGATCACAGCGATCCGATGAGAGGTCGAATGATGAGAATCCGAATGACCGGCGGGTGATTCATAACTCGCGCTCACGAGTAGAGCGCGGCTCTGAAGCAGCCAACTCGAAGCAGCGCCGAAGGCTTGTAGTGGGCGGCAAAGTAGGTCTCAACATCGCGACATTAGGCGGGCCAGACGCAGATCGTTCATCCCCCGACGGTCAAACGCGAGTGGAATCGACGTATTCCCTCGGGGTTGTCATTGACGCCTTCGCACGATTACCTATCATCGAGCCCTGGACTATCCAATTCGGTGTGCAGCCTGAGTTTACCTTCAGCTCCAAGGGAACCGGTGTCGAAGTAAACGGAACAGAGCGTTCTGATTTCGATTATTCATATCTCGAACTTGCAGTATTGGCCCATGGGAGAAGAGCCTTCAGCTCTACGCGTAACAGAGTTTCCATCCATGGTATTGTTGGCCCATCCGTAGGATGCTTACTCGAGGCCAGGCAGGGGGAAAGAGTCTTCACAGACGAGGCGAAACGCATCGACATGGGTTTGCACGGAGGCGTTGGACTGAGTGTTTCGTTGCCATATGGTGCAGTAGTCCTGGAAGCCCGTTATTATTACGGCCTCACCGGTCTAAACAAAGAGTCGGCCAGTACAAACGATATACGGCATCGCACGATTTCGATCCTTCTCGGCTATGAGATGGCGCTGCCATTTGCTCGCGCACAATAGCAAGACTTGGCGCCCTGGTGAGTTCAGAGCGCTGCGGATATGGTCGCGGCACCAAGGGTGCGGTTGCGAAAATTTCTTCATACATATGACATTTTCCTATGCGTACACCTCGATTTCATGCCGAAGATCTAATGGAGCTATTCCGCCAGCGTACAGTGGCAACGATGGCCGAGTTGAAGACTGTGCTCGGAACCAACGTGGACACCACGGTGTTCCGGAAGCTCCGAGAGCTCGACTATGTCACGAGCTACTCTCACCGAGGGCGGTACTACACGCTCTTGGAGCTTGCCGAATTCGATGACCGCGGTTTGTGGTGGTTCCGCGGGGTAGGATTCTCCAAGTACGGAACACTCCTCGCTACTACCGAGGCGCTCGTAAACACCTCCGAAAGCGGCTGCTTTGCTCGTGAACTAGAAATGGTGCTTCAGGTTGGAGTCGACGATGCGTTGGCCAAACTCGTCAAGCAAGGGCATCTGGCCCGCGAGAAGATCGCGGGTCGATACTTGTATTACTCGACCCGAACTCGTTCGAAGCGTGCGCAGCTCACCGCGCGTCGTGCTCGAGGATCGACGCCGAGCATTGAGCGCAGTATCGTCGATACGGACGAGCTTTCAGATGAATTAAAAGCAGCGATCGTGCTGTTCTTCAGTTTGCTGGATGAGCAGCAGAGGCGGCTCTATGCCGGGCTCGAAGCCCTCAAACTGGGTCGAGGTGGCGACCGAAGAATTGCGGGGTTGCTTGGCCTAGACACCAAGACAATCGCTCGTGGTCGTCGTGAGCTGCTTCGACGGGATGTCGATCTCGAGCGGGTAGGCAAGGAAGGTGGCGGGCGGAAACCGGTGGAAAAAAAACTCCGGAGGTCATCGCCACGATCGAAACGATCATAAAGCACGAAACTGCCGACGATCCCATGACCGGTCTGAAGTGGACCCGCCGGACCACTGCCAAGATTGCCCGGGAACTGCAGGCGTTTGGCATTGATGTCGACCCCAAAACCGCTGCCAAAGTGCTCAAGCAGCTCGGTCTCTCTCTTCGCGTCAACCACAAGAAGCGGTCCAATGGATCCCCAAAGCAAATAGATCAGCAGATACAGTTGGCACCCAGGCTGAACGCCGATGGTCGAGACCGAAGGCCGAAGCCGACCTGCGGAAGTTGGACTAACGCCGGTGGATGCCGATAATGCGAATCATCCGCGAAGCCGACGACCGGGCCACGTGCACCTCGACAGGGCGCAACTGCCTGGAGCCGCGCCAGGTGTCCAGGCGTATGATCGTGTATTGGTCGGCGGTGCGAGCCAGGGGTAGGCCGACCGAACATAGCGAGCCACCAGCCCGTCGAGTGAGCTGTCTGGCCTCACCGAGAACCCGGCCATCAGCGGCATAGGCACGGGCAGAGTACCGACTGGACAGAGCATCGACATCGTCGAGACCGTAGGCGAGCAGTAGATCGGCAAAACACAGCTGGACGACGGCTCCGTCGCCGGTCAGGGCAAAGCGATCGAGCGGATTGACCCGACGGAACGCGTAGCGGGCCGCCTTGCGCTGGCGGCCGATGAGCACCCGCTGTAATTCGTCGGCCGCGCGCTGGTCGCGCAGCTTGCCCTGTTCGACTGCCGCGGCAATGTGCGCCGCAGTCAGCAGCATCATCTGCTTGGCCGCCCAAAACTCGTCGTAGGGGTCGGCGAGGAGGAACGGCACATAAGGGCCGTGGGGCGAAAAACCGGCCGGATCGAAGTGCTCGACGTCGAACAGGCCAACCCCCTCGTAGCCCGAGTGGCGGACACCCTCCCATGGCCGCTTCCACAGGCCAAAGGTTATTGCCGACACGAAGTAGTCCCAGTCCAGGGTCTCTACATGGCCGTCGGCGGGTCGCTTGCCGAGTACGGCAAACGCACCCAGGGTGTTGCCAAAGTCGATCAGGAAGTGTTTGACGTAGTGCACCCCTGGCTGCCGGGGGTCTTCGATCCACACGGCGAGGGTGTTGCCCTCTTTCATGTCGGTGTGCTGCAGCCAGGCGCATATGAGCCGCAGGCCGCGCAGCTCGCGCCGATACTCGTGGGCGATCGTATCGTTGCCATCGCCAGGTCGAGTACCCTCCTGGTAAATGCCACCCAACAACGTACCCTCGATAAACCGGCTGAATAGGGCCCGGTACTCGCCGCCCCGGTCGCGATGGGCTCGGGCCAGGTTGGTCTCTATGTCGCGCTCGGTCATTTTGCGCTTGTAGCCGTGCTGATCTCTGACCGTCGCTGTGGGCGATAGTTGCAGCTGATCGCGGCGAAATGTCACCACCTGGTTGTCCGACACATGATAGCCCAGGGCCCACAGGAGGCGCTGGGTGATCACGTCGCTGGCGGTTTCGAGGATCGGCCAGGACGGGTTGTCGAACTTGACGATGAAGCGATCGCCGCTTTTGTCCTCGACGATGAAGCCGGCGGAGGCACCACCGATCTTGCCCGACACCACCACGAGGGGATTGGCCACGTCGGGACCGCCTGCGATTCCAGGGCCGCGGGCCACCGCCGCGGCGGTGAGGCGTCCACGACCGAGGCGATTTTCAAACCACGACGAGTCGGGTACTTCGCCCAGGGAATTGACGTTTTTGGCGCGATGGGGCTCGCGCATCTCCAACGGCAGGGTAATCCGCCGGTAGAAGGCATCGTCAAAGCCGTCGAGAAGCAAAAACTCGGGGTGAAAACCAGGCGGTTCGGCCACGTGGTTGCGGTCGTTCACGGCCCACACCGGATTCCGATTGAGGTAGCGAAGAGTACCGACGCCCGGGCCGACTGCACCGGCGCAGGCAGCGCCGACAAGAGCAAAGACGACAAGGGCCACGCCGAGACAGGCCCTGGCCATGGCGCGGAGTCGGGTCATGGTCGAGAATACCTCGCGTCTGGGTCGGACACCGGGTCGAAGCTCAGATTAAACAAAAGGTCGCCATCGGCCGAGGCCAATACCTGGATACGGGCCAGAAATGTGTGGCGTCCGTGGAGCTGGAAGCCGCCGCCGTAGCCCAGGCCAATGGCGTCCGTGTCGATGGCGTCGATGCCGGGCCACACGCTGCCGGCGTCGATATAGAGAAAGCCGAGGGCGTTGCGCGAAATGGGATAGCGATACTCGGCAGATACGAATCCGGCAGTGCGATCGCGAAATCGATTGCGCTGGTAGCCTCGTAACGCTCGGGGACCGCCGAGACGCGGCAGGGAATGAAATGGTATATCGCCGGTATCACCGATCACGGAATCGACAAAGGCGCGCAATACCAGCACCCGATCGCCAGCATAAAGGTCGATGTGGCGCCGCACATCGAATCCGTAGCGGAAAAAATTCGACGGGTCGTCGACGACGCCGAGCTGATAGCCGATAAAAGCCTCGCCGCGCCATCCAGTGGCCGGAGCAGCCGGGGGCACCAGCGTGGCGGTCGGTCGGCGGGTGTCGAAAACCAGCTCCAGCTCGTTGTACAGCGATCGCAGACCCGATCGGTAGCCGACCAGCGCATCGATGTCGTATACATCCGCGGCGTCGGGACCGTCGGTGTCGCGGGCGCGGCGAAAGTCGACTCGGGTGAGGGCCGTGGCTAGGCGGGCGCGCGCGACATCGCTGAACTCGACCGATACCTTGACGGCACCCTTCATGTCTTCATGGCGATAGCGGGTGCGCACAGCTGCATCGCGGGGGTCGATCGGCGCCCCGCCGGTCGACTCGACCATGTCTCGGGTACCGTAGCCAAAAAACAGCTGATTGAGCAGTAGGCGATAACTGGCCTCGAAGCGTACCTCGACCCGCTCGCCGAGAAGGTCTCCCGTGGAGATAGACGCCACGTAGCGCTGCCGCTCGAGACCGCCATAGGTACCGCTCAGACGCAGCTGCCCGCGTTTGCCAAACAGATCTCGATAAAAGAAGAGCGCACCACCGCCGACGCCGAAGCCCGATTCGTAGCTGGCCAAAGGGAACACACCGAGTGTCTTCTCGGTGTTCATAAAGATGTCTTCGAAGCGGGTCTGCAGGCTGTAGCGCTCGTAGACCCACATTGCTCCGCGCGGTGGGGCCATGAGAATGGTGAATGCCCACCGGGGGATGAACAGAAGGTAGCGCAGGATGGCGCGGCGAGTGCGCCCGGGCAGGGGCTGGGCGATGGCGATTCCGCTGGCCGCTTCGGGCTCGGGCAGCTCGGCTGGTGCCGCGGCGCCCGGCTCGGAGCTGGCCGCAGGACTGGGTGGCGATGGGGGATCCCCATGAGCCCGGGGCGTACCGAACACGATCGCCAAGATCGCCAAAAAACTGTCCATCATGACTCTGGTACGGAACTGATAGAGGCGACTGCGAAGAGAAGGACGATGTTTGCTGGTACAGATATCCATGCACTACCTGCGTTGCAACCCGAGCCGTGCCGGGTCACGCCGGGCCGGGGACATCATTCCATCGGTTCCGAGGGGATCCATGGAGGTTCAGTGATGAAAATGATACATAATTGTCACAAACCTCGGCCGGGTGGCACCGGGCCGCGGCGTCGACGACTTGCGCCCGGGTACCTCGATGCCTACGAGGCGAAGCAGCGTCGTTGCTCGGTGCCGCGCCTCATCAACTCGACAACCACAGCGCGACAGCGGCGGTGACAGACCCGATGGCAAGGACGATCTCGACCATGACCCGCCGGGTCGGTGGCGCTCACTCTTGTCCGGCCAGCTGCAACCGTTCGGGCGGATCTGCAAACGTGGTGGTATCTGCCGAATCGAATAAGCTCAAAAAGAGCGCCACGAGCAGGGCGAAAATCACTCCTGCCGCGACGGCACCGCCGACCATCCCCACTGCGCGCCAGGAAAATCCCGAGGGTTGATCGCCTGCTCGATCGGAACGGAGCGGAGCGGACGGACGGCTAACTATTCGATCGGCCGAGTACCCTGTCGCCTGGTCGAATCGACCGGCGGGCGAAGCGGGTAGCGGAGCGGGAACGGGCGGCAACCGTGCGGTTGTGGGGCCGAGCGGTTCCGAATGCAATACCTCGGTTAGCCGTACCGGGCTGCGTACCGCAACCGGTTCGATGAGGGCGGTTTGCACTTCCTCGTCCAGCGGATCGCCCATCTGCGAGAGCGCACGGTCGTCGTCTGCGGCTTCTCTGTCGTCGGGGCAAGGCCAATAGGCCTGAGCCACCTCGTAGAGCTGTTTGTACCGCTCGGGCGAGATGCGCTGGAGCTGCTTGCCGGCCTGGCGCGCCTGGTCGTGTTTGCCAGCCAGAGCCGATTCGAGTGCGTAGTGAAAGAGTACCGCTGAATCATCGGGTGCCATTTCGCGCAATGCCTCGAGTGCTTCGAGCCGCCGTGCGCGATTTTCAACTTCGAGCGCCAATGCCAGGTGGCTTCCCACACTGGGTCCAAGCCTGGCCGATTCGGGGTTTGAACTGGCAGTATCGGAATGGCCGGCCGGGGGCCCCGAGTCGTCAGTACGTCCGGCGGGTCCAATTGTCGGCCCGTGCTGCGACTGTGGCAGAGTATCGCCGGCGCTGATTCCGGCCTTGTGATACCGCTGGGCATTGAGCAGGTCGCGCGAAAGCATATCCTCGAGAGATGGATCCAGGACCAGCGCGCGCTCGAGCGCCGCCATGGCCTCCTCGATTCGCCGAGCCTTCACCTGCTCTTCGGCCATGGCCAGCCATACCTGCCCCTGATCGGGGTGCTGGCGGGTCAGCTCCTGCAGCTTGCGATGCCGTTCGGGGTTTTCCAGAGCGCGGATCTTGGCGATCTGCGCCGCCATCTGGCCACCACGGCGAGACTTTGAATAGCGCGATACCACCGGCGTCGCCCTCGGCTGATCGGATTCGAGCCGCGCATTGCCGGGGTTGGCAGATTCATCCTCGTCGGGCAGAAACCCCTCGCAGGCTCGCTTGAGCGCTGGCGAAAAATGGCGATACAGCACGCGGTCGAGCAAAAAAGCACTCTGCGCAGCGTGCAGAGCCTCTTCTTTCCGGCGCGCGGCCAGGTGCTCCTCGGCGAGCGCCATCCAGATGGGTGCGTGCTTGGGATGGCGCTCGGCAAGCTTGATCAGGCTTTCTTTGCGCACCGCTGCGCTCTGCGCCAGAACGCTCTCCAATTCGGCCTGGGGGCCCGGCCTGCGAAGCATGCGCGGGACTTTCGACGATCCATGGGGTAAATGACTCATCGCATAGGGACTATAGCCCATTGCTCAACGAGTTGGCTCATGGTATCTAGATCGTTTCTGCCACTATCTCGATTCGGGCCGGGCCGACCCCTTTCCCACTCCGTTTGTGACAAAAACAGCCACGATTCAAGATAGTTGAACAAAAAGCAAAAGCGCACGGCAGTCCGACACGACCAGTCGAGCAGGTACGCAAAGACCATCCATCCCGGGCAGAGACGATCCTTGCGGCGAAGTCTGCGGCGAGCCGGTACATAGTCTCGTTGTCGACCGCGGAGAGTGCCTGCAGCGCTCCCTGCTCGACAGAGCTGAGCTCGGTACCACGGAAGATACCTTGTTCGATCCAAAACCATGCGTTTTTGTTTAGACGATGTGGCCTGGGCCCGGGCGATTATTACTCGGAGCCGACGGCTGCGTCGATATCGTACTTCTTCATCAGCTTGCGAAAGTACTTGCGGTCGATGTCGGCCTCGCGCGCAGCGTGAGAGATATTGCCCTTGTGGCGTTTGAGTAGCGAGATGATGTAGTCGCGTTCGAAGCTCGATACCCAGCGCTCCTTGGCGTCTTTGAAGGTCACGCCATCATCGGCCAGCTCGCTCGGCGGACGACGGGGATCGTGGGGGGCTGCCGGCGGAAGTACCGTGGGCGTGTCACTGGTCATCGTCCGCTCGCGTTTTTTGCCGAGCGATACGTCTCTTATGTAATCGGGCAAGTCCTGGGGCACGATCAACTGACCATCGCAAAACGACACCGCGCGTTCGATGACATTGACCAGTTCTCGAATATTGCCGGGCCAGTGGTAGTCCTGCAGGCATTTCATGGCCACTGGAGAGACGTCGCGCACCCGTTGAGTTCCGTCCGGACCGCGGTTGTACGGCCCGGACTCGAGAAAATGCCGGCACAGGAGCGGAATGTCGTCGGCACGCTCGCGCAGCGGCGGAAGGCGCAGTTTTACCACCGAGAGACGGTAGTAGAGATCCTGCCGAAAACGCCCTTCCCGCACTTCTTCTTCCAGATTGCGATTGGTCGCGGCAATGATGCGCACATCGACCTTGATGGGTTTGGACGATCCCACTCGCCGAACCTCGCGCTGTTCGAGTACGCGGAGCAATTTGGGCTGGAGATCGAGCGGGAGCTCGCCGAGTTCATCGAGAAACAATGTGCCCCCGTCGGCCATCTCGAAAAGACCTTGCCGGGTCATCACCGCACCGGTGAACGAACCTTTTTCGTGGCCGAAAAGCTCGCTCTCGATGAGATTGGGCGGCACCGCGCCGCAGTCGAAGACAATCAGGTCGTTTTCGGCGCGGGGCGACAGTTTGTGTACGGTTTGAGCCACCACCTCCTTGCCGGTACCGGTCTCGCCCTCGATGATGACCGTGGTGGAAGTGGGGGCGATCTTCTCGATGATGGCGTAGATCTCGCGCATCCGGTCGTTGGCGCCGATCAGCAGGCCACAGCGGTCGTTGGCAGAGGGTTTGATCTCGACCTCTTCGTCGTGGGCGTTGAACTTGAGCTTGCTCTGGCCGACCGAGATGGTGCAGCCCGGGTGCAAAAACGCCTCGCGAATACGCACGCTGTTCACGAACGTGCCGTTGGTCGAGCGCTCGTCCACGAGCACATAACTGGTCTCCTCCTGAACGATCCGGCAATGATGGCGCGACACCGTATCGTCGTTGAGCACGATGTCGTTGTCCTCCATGGCGCCGATGCGGATCACTTCGCTTTCGAAGTGATAATCTTGACCTCCAGGCACCGTGACGGTACAGCGCCGAAGGTGCAACGTCGGCAACTTGTTGCCGTAGTAGATCTTGGTCGGAGGGACGAAATCCGGAAACTTATGCTGCCCGTCAGAGGACATTGGCTGAACATGATACACGGGATTCGCCCTTTCGATCGCGGCTGCGATTTGCCAATCTCGAACTGACGTGTCCGGTACGCTTCACATCACGGCCGGCAGAGCGCCGGTTTCCGCCCCGAGTACAGCGTCCGAGAGCCCGGCGAGCCCGGCCGCCCGGCCGATTGACACCCCGGCCGGAACTCGGGCCGATACGGCCGGGTCCACCGCCGGGATCCGCGACGACGGAGTCGATGCCCACCTCGACACCAATGGCAACCCGCGGGTTATCGAGCGGCGCTTCGTGGTCGAGGAGAGCTATGCTCGGTATCGACTGGATCACTATCTCAAGTGCAAGATCCCGCGCCTTTCCCGTACCAAGCTACAGCGGATCATCCGCACCCAGGTGCAACCCCTGCGCGGCCGTACGCCCAAGCCTCATTCGATCGTGTTGCCCGGCGATGAAATCGTCATTCGCCGGGCTGCCCGGCCAGAACCCGCGTGCCCGCGCACGTTTGACGTGCTGTACGACGATGCCCATGCCCTGGTCATCAACAAACCCGCGGGCTTGCCGGTGCACGCGTCGGCCAAGTTTTACTTTAATACGCTCGCCCGGGTGCTGTCCGAGCGGTACCCGGGACGCGATGTGCAGATCTGCCACCGCCTCGACCGCGAGACCTCGGGCGTCCTCGTCGTGGCCAGGCACAAGGTCGCGGCAGCCCGGCTCAAGGGCGCATTCGCCGCAAAAACGGCGCAAAAGGTCTATCTCGCCGTGGTTCGCGGCCAGCCGCCATGGCCCGACCTGCGCGGGGGTCGGGCTGCCGGAGCCACCGACCAGGCGACTTCGGTGGACGATCTCGACCGGCTGATCAGCGAAGCCCTGATCGACGCGCTGGACGGCCGTCCATTCGATCATCGAGACCAGGAAAACGCCTCTCATGGCGACCACATCATCGATATGCCGCTCGGCCTGGTCGATCGCCCCGGCGCGATGATCGCGATCCGCATGGAGGTGAAACCCGGCGCAGCACCGGCACGGACCCGAGTTCGGGTGGTCGCACGGCGCGGCCGTTGCGCGCTTTTGCGCTGTATTCCCATCACCGGGCGGCAGCATCAGATCCGCGCTCACCTCGCTGCCTGCGGTCACCCCATCGTTGGCGATAAACTGTACGCGCACAGCGACCAGGCGTTTGCCGAATACTGCGACCGCGGCCTCACAGCAGAGCTACTGGCTCGTTTTAAACTTCCCAGGCACGCTCTTCACGCCGCTGCCATCGCTCTCCCCCACCCAGTACACGATCAAATAATTCGGGTAATTAGCAAACTTCCCGACGATCTGCGCGACTATCTGCAGGGCGAGGACCCGGACCGGGACCCAAAAACACCGCTAACCGCGAGAAAATAGCCCATCAAAAACCAGAGAGTATCGATACGAATGACAGACAAAAAGCGCCCCCGGTTGAGCCTGCCGGCCGTGCTCACGCTGGGTGGAATGATCACCATGGGAATCATCACGACCACGCTCGGCTTCGTACTGTGGCCCGAGCCCCGGCCCCACCACGACATCTCGACCGAAGGCTGGCCACAACAGCCAGTTGCACCCACTGCGCCGATCCCCCCGGCAATGCCGACGATCGAAATCGATGCCGGCACAGCTCCGCAACCCGATATCGGCGATAACGACCCAGCAAAGGTGTTGAAGAACTAACACTGATGTGTTGAATCGTCACCGACAGGTCACGGTTTTGATCATCCGATGTTACAAATCAGTTTGGTCGGACCATGAGTGTCTATACCAGAGTCTTCGATCGCAAGTTCAGTCACAATTTCACGGATAGATCACACATCGAAGTATGCTACTCGCGATCACCGGACAAGATAACGATTGAACAATCCGGACACTTCAGTGTTGTGGGGATCGGTTGGCTTGGGTTACACGACGTCCGGCCGGGTGCTGCCCACACCTGTCGGCCCTTGCCAGCGGCGAGCGGATTATATAGAGCAGGAAAAGGCGCGGCGGCAGGCGAGTGGGCGCGTGTCCATGCCGACCCTGATGGAATCTATCAACATGCCCAGTTCGGATCTCATTCTCTTTACCCCGGGACCTGTGCGTATCCCGCCCATCGTGGCCGAGTATCTCGGCAATCCGCCCTGCAATTACCACCGGCAAGAGGCGTTCTGCGCCATGTTTGCCGAGACCGAGGGCGATCTGAAAGGTTTGCTCGGTATTCGCGAGCCATCTGCGTATTTTGCCACCACACTCACCTGCACGGGCACCGGGGCCAATGAGGCGTGCCTTTATGCCCTGGCCGGTTTGGGCAAGGGTGTGATCCTCGCCAATGGCTTCTTTGCCGCACGTATTGTCGATCAGGCCAGGCAAGCCGGTCTTGACCATGTTGTATTTGACGCTGCTCACGATCACCCTCTCGACCCCGACGACGTCGCGTCTTTTCTGAGCAAGCATCCGGACGTCAAATGGGCGTTCTTTGTCAGCCACGAGACTCGAACAGGATTGGCCAACCCGATGGTCGACCTCGGTCGGACGCTCAAACAGCGCGGGCTAATGGTCGCTGCTGATGTCGTATCCAGCTCGTACGCCTATCCGATCGACCTGGAAGCTGCCCAGCTCGACCTGGCTGTAGCGTCTTCGGCCAAGGCGCTCATGGCAGCCCCCGGCATTGGCATTGTCTTGGTCCGCGTGGATTCTGCCAGAGCACTGGTTGCTCGGCGCCGGCCCGGCAGTTACTACCTCGACGTGCTCGCCGAGTTTGCCAGGCAGCGGGACACCATGCAGCCCCGCTTCGCCCAGCCGGTTGTCCTGCACGCGGCCATGCGCGCGGCCTGCATACACCTCAAGCGGGTCGGTATTGAAAATCACATGCAGCGCATTCGCCGCCAGCTCGATTCACTGGCTGCCAGCCTGGCCAGCCTCGGCGTTGAGCGCCTGCTCGAACCGGCCTACAGCGGGGGGATCGCGGTCAATTTTCGGCTGCCCGCGCATATGCCCTATGCGGAGTTTTCGCAAAATATGCAAAAGCGGGGCTACTTTCTCCTGTACGGCATTCCCGGTGACCAGAGCCACTTCCAGGTCAGCACCATCGGCGACCTCACCGATCAGCACATTGCCGGAATCCAGCACGCTTTCAGCGAAGTTTTCGCTCGATGATCGACAGAGACAGAGAACTGGCCTGGTCGTGTTGAAAACCCAACACTCGATATCGGGGCGGGCAGAAAAAGTTCAGTAGAACCGTGGCGTGCGGCTATGGCGTAGTTTTTGCTTTCTCGTCCGGCCTCAGATGATCGAATAACCGGCCTTCCGGCCGCTCCGCCTCATCAGAACCACGCTTCGCATTCCTTGTCGGGGCGCCGGACGCGTTTCCGGACGGGATGGGGCTCCGGCCGTTTGGCAGAAGGTGACTCATGATTCGGCAACTCGGCACGCATCGAGGCAAGCAAATCATTTTTGGCTTTGATCGCCACGTGCTTCCCGATCTCGACGGTTATAAAGACACCCTGTCACGATATGGAGCCCCGGCGCCGGGCGTCGTATTTGACGAGCTTTACTACCTCACCTCGGCCGAGCGCACCTGCAGGCGGGTACAGCATCGGCCCGACCGGGTCGGGGTATTGATCTGTTCGACCGGTATGGGGATGTCTATTGCTGCGAACAAATTTCGCGGCATTTACGCCGTTCGTTGTCTGACCGTAGAGGACGCGCAGCTGGCACGTACCATCAACAACGCCAACGTCTTGTGTCTGGCCACGCGTGCAGGATTCGAGCTCAACCAGGACATCGTTGCCGCGTTCATGACCACGCCATACGAGGGGCGAAAGCTCGATAAGCTGGAATACATCGCCACCATGGAGCTCGAGGCCGATCCTGCTCCATCGCTGCCCCGACGCGGCAAAATTGTGTCCAGTCCGGTCAAAGCGGCTTGATCTTCCGGTCCAACCGGAGTACGTGCTTCGCATGTTCGGTGTCAAAGACGTCTTCACCACAGTCAACCTGCTCGGTGGGGCCGTGGCCATTTGCCTGTGCATTGAGGGGTATCCGTTTGCTGCCGGCGTGGCGGTCATGCTCGGCTACTTGTTCGGCGATACTCTCGACGGCTGGGTAGCGCGCAAGCTGGGCAGTGCCAACGCATTTGGCGCCGCCTACGACACCATCGCCGACCACCTCGCCCACTGTATCGCGCCCGCGGCCATCGTCTACACCGTATACAAGGACGCCGGCCTTCTGTCGTCCTTTGTCGGCAACCAGCTACTGGCGGTTTTTCTGGCCAGTATAATCATGGTAGCGGCCTCGATCCGGCATGCCCGCAACGAGGTCCAGCCGGTGCGATACCGCGGGGTGTGGGCCGGTCTGCCCCGATCGGTACTGGGTTTTTGTTCGATTGCCTATGTCAACGCCACCCTGGCGCCGTATCTCGCCGGTGGTTTTTGGCTTGGCGTCGTATTGATACCGGCCCTGTGCGCGGTCACTCTGACCCATCTGCCATTTCCCAGCCATCATCTCGCCCGCAAGCACATTTGGTATGTGCGCGTGCTCATCGCGATGTTTTTTGTCACCACGTTTGGCATTCTGATCATCGTGCCGCATTTCATGTTCGACGTCTTGTTCGTGTGGATGTTTGGCTATGCACTGACCTCCTGGATGTCTCTCAACACAGATGAGCGCACCGAATACCGCAAAGCAGTTGAGCTGGCCGTGCAGGGCTCGTCCAATCATTCATAGTGCGGTGTAGAGCGGGGATGCACCCGCGAAACTCCCTTTACGAAATGCTTGTTACCATGGCGCCCAGTGACCTGTTTGCGAATGCACGCGTCAGTTGCAAAGTCGTTGTCGTGAGCAATTCGGTCGAGCCAATATAGCCGTCGGCCACGTTTGCCCGCAGGACATACGCAATGTCGAACTGACGATCGGCATGGGGTGGGCCCGACGGCGCCACTTGGATGATCTGATCGTCGATCATCTCCTGATAGGTCTCGGGCTCGACCACCTGCTCGTCAGGCGGTGGAAACTCAGTTCGAAGCGCCGGCCGCCCGGCCGCTCCGCTCGGCAACTCGGCTCCGCATTCCTCGCCGGGACGTCCGGCCGGCTCGCTGGAGCCGGGCAACTGGGCGCGTGTTGAACCACTGGGGCCGGGTGCGAGACAGATGGAACCAGGAGGCGTGTCGCTACTTATGGCTGACCTGAAAGGTAGTATGGAAAAGGCGCCCTGGGGTTGTACGCGAGTGAATTCGCGCCGGTGTCAGCAGGTCGAGCAGGACGCCTCGCGGCCGGGTCCGGATCATTCGCCGCGACGCCTTCGGCCGGGATTGCTCGTGGTAGTGTGGCCCCGTGAGCCTGCTCGATCCGGTGCTTCCCGACTACGATCCCATGGACTGGCGACGCCAGCCGTTTGACAGCCGCGCCCGGCTGGTCTGCCAATCTTGGGCGCTGCACGGTTATGGCACGCCATTGCCAGTGTTCCTCGCCTACCTGGTCAAGATCGGCCTCTACGTCGGCGCGTGGATGCTGTTCTGCTCGATGTCGCCCGACCTCGGCGGCATTGGCGCCATCGCGGAGTGGTGGCTCGAGCCGTTGGCGTTTCAAAAAGCCATCGTGTGGAGCATGCTCTTCGAGGCGCTCGGTCTGGGCTGCGGCAGTGGTCCGCTCACCGGGCGCTATGCCCCGCCGGTCGGGGGATTTCTCTACTTTCTGCGGCCCCGCACCATCAAGCGTCCGCTCGTTCCCGGGCTGCCCGTTGTGGGCGGCAGCCGGCGCGGTTTTTTCGACGTAGCTCTCTACGCCGCGTTTGTCGCCCTATCCCTCGCCGCACTGCTCGCGCCGACCATCGGCATTGCCCACCTGGTGTCGATCCTGGCAGTCGCCGCCGTGCTCATCACGGCCGATCGGACCATGTTCCTGGTCGCCCGCGGAGAACACTACCTCGTCACCATCGCCGTGTTTGCCCTGGCTTCGAGCCAGACCGAATGGATCGCCGGCGCCATGGCGGTACAGGCGGCGCTGTGGTTCTTCGCCGGAGTGTCCAAGCTCAATCACCACTTTCCCGCCGTGGTCTGCGTGATGACCAGCAATAGCCCTGTGGCCCGTTGGCCGCTCTTGAAAAAGCGCATGTACCGGTCGTATCCCGACGATTTGCGACCGTCTGGGCTGGCCACGGTTCTGGCTCACGCGGGTACCGCGCTCGAGCTCGCGGTCCCGCTGACCCTTTTTTTTGCGCCGGCCGGCTCGCCCATGGTCCTCGTCGGCCTGGCCATGATGCTCCTACTACACGGCTTCATCACCAGCAACGTGCCCATGGGCGTGCCGATCGAGTGGAATGTCATGGTGGTGTATGGCGGCTTCGCGCTGTTCTGGAATCATCAGACCATCAGTGTCCTCGATACCGGGCCGGTGATCGGCGCTCTTGTGCTCGCCTGCGCAGTCGCGGTGCCGATCGCCGGCAATCTCTTTCCCAGTCAGTTCTCGTTCCTGCCATCGATGCGCTATTACGCTGGCAACTGGGCGATGAGTATATGGTTGTTCCGCGGCGACTCCTACCGCAAGCTCTACGACCATCTGACCATGACCGCACCGTGGATCTACGATCAGCTCGGCCGCTTTTACGACCGCGCCACCGCAGCCGCGCTGGTCGGCAAAGTGATGGCCTTTCGACTGATGCACTTGCACGGGCGATCCCTCGGCATTCTGGTTCCGCGAGCGCTGCCCGACGGTGCCGAACTCGCCGACTACGAGTGGCTCGACGGCGAGCTGGTCGCCGGCATGGTACTCGGCTGGAATTTCGGCGATGGCCACCTTCACGACGAGCGCATGCTGGCGACCATTCAGCGCGAATGCGACTTCGCCAGCGGTGAATTGCGCTGTATTTTTGTCGAATCGCAGCCGTTTTTCCAGCCCAGGCTTCACTATCGCGTGGTCGACGCCCGAGAGGGCGAGCTCGAGTCCGGGCATCTCGACATCGGTGAGTTGCGCTCGCGGCAGCCCTGGGAAACGCCGTGAGCCTGGACGCCGTGATCATCGGATCGGGCCCCAACGGCCTGTCGGCGGCGATCGAGCTGGCCGGCCGGGGTGCCTCGGTGCTGGTTCTCGAAGCCAGGGAGCAGATCGGCGGCGGCATGCGCACGGCCGAGCTTACCGTGCCCGGTCTGCGCCACGACGTCTGCTCGGCGTGCCATCCCATGGGCGTATTGTCGCCTTACTGGCGAACCCTGCCGTTGGCCGACCACGGTCTCGAGTGGGTATTTCCGGCCGCCTCGGTGGCGCATCCACTCGACGACGGCCCGGCAGTCCTGCTCCGCCGGTCGGTCGACCAAACCGCGGCAGGGCTGGGTGCCGATGGTGCGGCCTACAAGCGCCTTTTGGCGCCGTTTCTGCGCAATCCTCACGGTCTCTTGCGAGACGCGCTGGCGCCGCTCGGGCTGCCCCGAAATCCTCTGCTCATGTTGCGGTTCGCCCTGGTCGCGCTGCGCTCGGCGCGCGGTCTGGCCGAGGCCAGGTTTTCCGGTCAGCGAGCCAGGGCGCTTTTTGCCGGCTGCGCCGCCCATTCCATCTTGCCACTCGAGAGCAAGGCGACCGCAGCGCTCGGCGTGATGTTTTCGCTGACTGCGCATGTCGAGTCGTGGCCGGTCGCCCGCGGAGGTTCGGCATCGATCGCAGCGGCGCTTGCCAGCTTGCTCGAGCAGCGCGGGGGCCGGATCGAGACCGGTGCACACGTGCGTTCTCTCGCCGATCTGCCCCCGGCGCGGGTATACCTCTTCGACACCAGCCCGGCTCAGTTGGCCGATATCGCCGAGCCGGTCTTGCCCGCCC
This sequence comes from Pseudomonadota bacterium, assembly GCA_022360315.1. Lineage (GTDB taxonomy): Bacteria > Myxococcota_A > Polyangia > Haliangiales > Haliangiaceae > JAKSDA01. Next base: position 32,814 of record JAKSDA010000397.1, on the reverse strand, counting down.
GCTACCTGGCGCGGCTGCGCAGATACCGCTACGGCCCCGGGGCATTCAAGCTCGACCTGGCCCTCGACGGTCCAATTCCATGGACAGATCCCGCTTGTCTCGATGCCTCGACCGTGCACCTGGGCGGCACGTTCGATGAGATCGCAGCGGCAGAGGCCGCGGTGTGGCGCGGCGAGCATCCCGAGCGTCCCTATGTGCTGGTCTGTCAGCAGACCGTCCAGGATGCCAGCCGCAGCCGCGACGGCCAGCACACTGCCTATGCGTATTGCCACGTACCGTCGGGTTCGACGGTCGACCTCACCGGCGTCATCGAGGGCCAGATCGAGCGTTTTGCCCCCGGTTTTTGCGATCGCATCCTGGCCCGTCACACCATGAATACGGCCGACTTCGAGCGACGCAATCCCAACTATCGCGGCGGTGCCATCACCGGTGGAGTCGCCGACCTCGGCCAGTTATTCGCGCGTCCGGTCGCCCGCCTCAATCCCTACACGACGCCCAACCGGCGGATCCTCATCTGTTCGGCGTCGACCCCGCCGGGTGGCGGTGTGCACGGCATGTGCGGCTACCACGCCGCGCGCACCGCGGCCAGGCGCATCGCCAACCAACCGGCGACGCCGCTCCGCTAAGAGCCGCGACCCCGGTATCCTGGCCCGGATTATTCACCAAGCCATCGGCCGCGCCCGGCTCGACTCCCGGTCGGCTCGGCCGTTGGCCCGCAATAGAAACGACTGGTTTGAGCCACGACTAATGCGTTTCTGTTCAGCTATCGCCATGCGTATGAACCGACGATACTCATTATTAATCGAAACGATACCTCTTATTTACCGACTGGAAACTCCGCAGAAATAGAGAAGCTGTAAAGTTATGCTTCGTTCCACTCAGGCAGGGATTGAAAAAAAGCCATCGGATGCACTGAACTGACCGGATTTGGAGAAGTTGTAATGAAACAATATATTTGGCTGATCATTGCAGCCGAATTGCTCGTGGGTTGTGGACAAAAAAGCGACGATATAGAATCGTCACCTACCTCGGCCAAAGCCATTGGCGAGGCAACCCGCGCAGCCAGTGCGGACAGACCCATTAAAGTGGGAATTCTGCACTCTCTGTCGGGTACGATGGCGATCAGCGAAACATCACTCAAAGATGTCGCGCTCATGACTATTGAGGAAATCAATGCCAGGGGAGGGGTTTTGGGCCGCAGAATCGAGCCCTTGGTGGTCGATCCGGCGTCGGACTGGCCTCTGTTTGCCGAAAAGGCCCGCCAGCTGCTGGCCGAAGAAGAGGTCGCCGTCGTCTTTGGATGCTGGACATCGGTGTCGCGTAAGTCGGTTCTGCCGGTGTTCGAGGAACTCGACGGCCTGTTGTTCTATCCCGTGCAATACGAGGGAGAAGAGTCGTCGTTTAACGTGTTCTATACTGGCGCAGCGCCCAACCAGCAGGCGATTCCAGCGCTCGAGTACTTGATGAGCCCGGCAGGCGGTGCTGCCCAGCGCTTTGTCCTTTTGGGTACCGACTATGTCTATCCGCGCACGACCAACAAGATCTTGCGCTATTTCTTGGCCGCCAAAGGAGTGCCCGAGAAAAACATCATGGAGCAATATACGCCCTTCGGCCATGCCGACTATCAGACCATCGTGGCACAGATCAAAAAGTTTGCGGTCGGTGCGCCCACTGCGGTCATCTCTACCATCAACGGAGACTCCAACGTTCCATTTTACAAAGAGCTGGCCAGCCAGGGCGTCAAGGCCACCGATATTCCGGTCATGGCGTTTTCTGTTGGCGAAGAGGAGCTTCGTGGCATTGATACCACGCCGCTGGTCGGCCACCTGGCCGCGTGGAACTATTTCATGTCCATGGACAACCCAGCCAACAAGGACTTCATCGCCAAATGGAAGGAGTACGCCAGGGTCAAGCAACTGCCTCACGCTGACAAACGGGTTACCAATGACCCGATGGAGGCTACCTATATCGGTATTCATATGTGGGCGCAGGCGGCCGAGCAAGCCGGCACCACCGCTGTATCAGCAGTGCGCCAGGCAGTGGCCGGCCAGGTATTCAGAGCACCCTCCGGCTTCGACATCAAGATGGACGAGAGAAACCATCACCTGCACAAACCGGTTGTGATTGGCGAGATTCAAGAAAACGGCCAATTTCAGGTCGTGTCGGCGACCGATGCGCCGATTCGCGCCGATCCGTGGAGTCCGTATGTTCCGGCCAGTAAGGAAAAGGTTGCCAACTGGACCTATCCCTGGGTCTGCGGCAACTGCACCGAGCCAAAGTTTTAGCCTACCTCTGTCGACGCTCCTGTGGCTGCTGCCCACGACAGCGGTGCGGTAGGGCCGGACAACGAGCAACTGATCCGTGTTTCGTCGATCGAATACGCCACCTCGGTTGGTTTGGCCAGCTCGACTCCTGGCAGCGGCCTGGGCCTCCGTCGCTGTTTTCGCTGCAGCGGAAGCGCAACCCGAGCCATCTTCAGTGGTGAGCCCTGACCAGCCCGGTGGACCTGGCGCATCTCTGCAAGCGGCACTGGCCCAGCTTGCCTCTGGCGATATGGCGGCGATCAAAAGCGCTATCGTTGCAATCGGTGAGCTCGAAGATCCGGTGGCCCTGACGGTTCTCGAAGCCCTGCGCGAAAGGAGATTGCGCGTCGCCGCGACCGGTCAGGTACTCATCGCCAGCTCGGATGGTGCGACGTTGAGGGAGGTGATCTCTGGCCGGAGCGCCTCCGAGGACCTCGAATCACTGGGCGAGATTGCTATGACCAATACTGTACGCCGGGCATTGCGAGCGAGCGTCGCCCGGCTACAGATCGCCTCGCCCGATTCCGCTGTGCGTCGGCGAGCCGCAGCAGTTCTGGCCAAGAACGGACCTCCCGCTGCTCTTGTCGAGTTTCTTCGCGCTGCCCACGACAGCGAATCAGACCCCGCGACCCGGGTTAACCTCGCCCTGGCTCTGGCTCATCACGATTTGTCGAGTGAAGATCGCGAACGGCGCCTGGCCGCAATTCGAAGTATCGCTCGCGCCGAGGTGCGCACGTTTAAGCCCCAGCTCGAAGCCATGGTGGGCCGGGGCGAAGGTGGCGAGTATAGCGAGTCCGACGACGAGATCCGCGAGCTGGCTCTATCTGCCCTGAGTGCTGTCGAGCGCAACGAGCTGGCTGGCCGAATCGTTCGCGATCTTGTCTATGGTCTGAGCTTGGCCAGCGTTCTGGTTTTGGCTGCGCTCGGTCTGGCCATCACCTTTGGTCTGATGGGTGTCATCAACATGGCTCACGGCGAAATGCTCATGCTCGGCGCCTATACGACCTACCTGGTGCAGAGTGAATTTGCCGGCCGCGTGCCGGACTGGTATGCATATTACCTGGTGGCGGCACTGCCGGCTGCCTTTGGGGTGTGTTTTGCCACCGGGGCGGTTTTGGAGCGCGCCGTTATTCGCTACCTGTACGGCCGACCGCTGGAGACTCTGCTCGCCACCTGGGGCCTTGCGCTTTTGCTGATTCAGAGCGTCCGCAGCCTATTCGGCGCCCACAACGTAACCGTGCCCAGCCCGGCCTGGCTGTCCGGCGGCTACACTCTGGTCGAGGGCGTCATCCTGCCCTATGCTCGTGTAGCCGCTATTGCCCTGGCCGCACTGATCACCATATTCATTGCTGCCCTTTTGTACCGCAGCCGTCTCGGCCTACACATTCGTGCTGTCACCGAGAATCGGGCTATGGCCCAGGCCATGGGGATCCGGACCGCCCGTGTCGACACCGTGACGTTTGGCCTCGGGTCGGCCGTCGCCGGCCTGGGTGGCGTGGCTCTGTCGCAAATTGGCAACGTCGGCCCTGAACTCGGTCAGGGCTATATCGTCGACTCATTTTTGGTCGTGGTAGTTGGTGGTGTTGGCAACTTGCTCGGTACGGTCGCAGCGGCGCTGGGATTGGGGATTGTGAACAAGTTGCTCGAACCCGCGACCGGCGCCGTGTTGGGTAAGATCTGCGTCCTGGTGGTCGTCATTTTGTTCATCCAGCGCCGTCCCAAAGGCCTGTTTGCACTCCAGGGCCGAGCCGGCCAGTAGTAAAGCAAAACGTGGATCAAAAAGTAGAGTAAGAACGCACAACAAACCTAGATGTACCATGCAGAGTCGGGCCAAAAAATTGCTCTTGGAGATGCATACGCCGCGGCAATGGCTCGCATTGGCGGCTGTCGCCGGTATCGTGTTGGTGGCCGTGCCGGTGCTCAACCTGGCCACGACGCCGACCTCAGCTCTGCGTGTCTCCGACCATCTGATCCCACTCTTCGGTAAATTCTTGTGTTTTGCGCTGGTCGCTGTGGCCGTGGATCTGCTGTGGGGATTTGCTGGAATTCTCAGCTTGGGGTATACAGTATTTTTTGCCTGTGGCGGTTACACCATGGGCATGTATCTCATGCGTGCCATCGGTCGTGATGGAGTTTACCGGAACGAGTTGCCCGATTTCATGGTATTTCTCGATTGGCACGAATTACCGTGGTATTGGCGCGGCTTCGATAGCCTCGGATTCGCCATCGCCATGGCCCTGCTGGTGCCCGGGATCATCGCCTTGGTCTTTGGCTATTTTGCGTTTCGCTCGCGGATTCGTGGCGTGTACTTCTCGATCATTACCCAGGCTTTCACCTATGCGTCGATGTTGCTTTTCTTTCGCAACGAGACTGGATTTGGCGGCAACAACGGACTCACCGATTTCAAACGCATCGCCGGCTTGCCGCTGCACGAGCAGTCGACCAAAGTCAGCCTCTATATCGCGTCCGGGTTCGCGCTCTTGCTCGGCTACTTGCTGTGCCGTTACGTGGTGTGCAGCAAGCTCGGCCGGGTCCTGGTCGCGCTGCGCGATCAAGAACTGCGGGTTATGTTTGCCGGCTACAGCCCGTTGAAATTCAAGCTGTTCGCCTGGACCCTATCGGCGATATTATGCGGTTTGGCCGGCGCCCTTTACGTCCCCCAGGTGGGCATCATCAATCCCAATGAGCTGGCCCCCAGCAAAGGAATCGAAATGGCTGTGTGGGTTGCCGTGGGCGGTCGTGGAACCCTGGCCGGTGCTGCGGTTGGGGCTGTCGCTGTCAATGGCGCGAAAAGCTGGCTCACTGCTGCCCACCCGGAATACTGGTTATATGTTCTGGGTAGTCTGTTCATCGCAGTAACACTATTCTTGCCCCGGGGCCTGGTCGGCCACCTGGCTGTGGTCAGCCGACGCATCACAACATGGAGAAAACAGTGCAAACTGCCGAGAATATCCATTCACAACCGACCGTAGGCGTCCACAGTGATCGCGGCGATCATCAGGGTGTCTCCACCATGGTGTGGCTCGACGATGTGACGGTGAGCTTCAACGGGTTCAAAGCTCTCGATCGGCTCGATCTGCGAATCGAGCCCGGCGAGTTGCGCTGTGTGATCGGGCCCAACGGCGCCGGCAAGACTACCATGATGGACGTGATCAGTGGCAAGACACGGCCACATTCGGGCAAGGTCTACCTATCGCGCGAAGCGATCGATCTGGCGGGATACCGCGAGGACCAGATCGCCATGCTCGGTATCGGGCGTAAGTTTCAGCGCCCGACCGTGTTCGAAGATCTTACCGTGCTGGAAAACCTGGAGTTGGCCTGTCGTGGCCGCAAAGGAGTTTGGCACTCACTATTCGCCGGAATGAGCGGCGAGCAGCGCGATAAGGTGACCGCGATTGTCGAACGCATCAATCTATCCAGTCAGCGCCACGACTCGTGTCGGCAACTCTCGCACGGCCAAAAGCAATGGCTCGAAATCGGCATGTTGCTCGCCCAAGAGCCCAACGTTCTGCTGGTCGATGAGCCCATCGCCGGCATGACTCATGGCGAGGCCGCGCGAACCGCTGAGCTACTCGATTCACTGGCCGGAGCCCACACCGTGATCGTGGTCGAGCACGATATGGACTTTGTGCACTCGATCGCCCGCAAGGTCACGGTTTTGCACCAGGGCCGTGTGCTCGCCGAGGGCCGCATGGACGAGGTACAAAGCGACCCCAAGGTCATCGAGGTCTATCTCGGTACGGCGCCCGAACCATCCTCATCGGCTTCTGACCAGCGACCGATTTCACGATGGTACCAGAATGGCGACCTCGACTCGATGACTGCATGAGGCGATATTCATGTTATTCATTCGCAAACTCAATCAATATTACGGGCAAAGTCACACTCTGTGGGACATCGACCTGGATGTTGCCCGGGGTGAGTGCGTCTGTGTCATGGGCCGCAACGGCGTGGGCAAAAGCACACTATTACGTGCTGTCATGGGACTGGTGACGAGCGCCTCGGGCAGTATTCGACTTGATGGGCGCGAACTGGCCGGAACACCAGTCGAGCTACGCGTCCGGTCAGGCATCGCTTACGTACCGCAAGGACGACAGATCTTCCCTCGTCTCACCGTCGAGGAAAACTTGCGTCTGGGTTTGAGCGCCGGCCGATCGAAGCATATTTCCGACCGAATATTTGGTCTGTTTCCGGTCCTCAAGAGCATGCTCGGGCGTCGCGGCGGTGACCTGTCCGGCGGTCAGCAGCAACAGCTCGCCATCGCCCGTGCCCTGGTTCTGTCGCCCAGCTTGCTCATTCTCGACGAGCCCACCGAAGGGATTCAGCCCAATGTGGTCGAAGAGATTGCCAATATCGTGCAGCGACTGCGCGAAGAGGAGTCGCTCACCGTGCTCCTGGTCGAGCAAAAACTCCCATTTGCCCGGCGTGTGGCCCAGCGATTCTTCCTCATGGACAGAGGCAGAATGGTGGCCAGCGGTGGCATGGTCGAGCTCGACGACGACCTGGTCGATCGCCACGTCAAAGTATAAATACTCAGCGTCGCCGAGGATACTGCAATTCATCATCAAAATCAGCAATCATATGAGCGCTTCTGACCCTGTACCCGGATTTGTCGACTGTGGTGCATCGAAGCCGTCCCGGGAATGGGTGGCCAGGCTCGATCTACGTTTTGATTGCAATGACGGCAGAATGTATCTGCGTAAGAACCACCATGTCGGTCCAGTACGGGTTTTGCGGCCCTATTTCCCGGAGCGGCAGGGGTGTGTTCATATTTACCTTTTACATCCGCCCGGTGGGCTGGTCTGTGGAGACGAGATCCACATGAATATCGAAGTGGGGCGCCGGGCAAAAGCCCTGCTGACCACGCCCTCTGCCGGCAAGGTCTACGCGTCCGACCAGATCGGCCATCCGCAGATTCAATCTGTCACCCTGAACTGCGATGAAGAGGCTGAACTCGAATGGCTTCCTCAGGGAACCATTGTGTATGACGGTGCCAATGGCTATCAGAATGTCAGGCTCAATACTCGTGCCAGCTCGAAATTTACTCTTTGGGACATCACCGCCCTGGGACGACCAGCCAGCGCTGCGCCTTTTGTAAACGGTTCATTTATTCAAAAAACCGAGGTGAACCGCGAAGGGCAGGCGATTTTTCTGGAACGGATGCAATTCGAGGGGGGCGGTAGAATATTTGACGCACCGTGGGGCCTTAATGGCCATTGTGTTTACGGCTCTATGATCGCCGGCTATTTTGCGCCCGCGCAGAGTCAAAGCATTGTGGTCCGTCTGCGGGAACACCTTGCTGTCGCTCGAGGCCAGAGGCAAAAAGAAAAACTATATTGGGCTGCCAGTCGCAAAGACAACCTACTAGTGCTCAGAGCACTGGCAGCGCAATCAGAGCCCATAAAGCAGCTCTTCAGCGCAGCCTGGGACTTTATAAGACCGACATTGCTCGGAAAAATAACCTCATACCCACGCATCTGGTCGACCTGATCAAAAACATCATACCGGAACATTTACCATGGAATTGTGTCCCAGAGAGAAAGATAAACTGTTGCTTTTTACCGCCGCTTTACTCGCCGAGCGGCGCAGGAATAGGGGATTAAAGTTAAACTATCCCGAAGCGGTTGCCCTGCTCAGCATGGAGATTGTAGAGGGTGCGAGAGAAGGCAAAACCGTCGCGGATCTCATGGCGTATGGGCGCACCGTCTTGACTCGAGATGATGTGATGGACGGCGTGCCAGCAATGATTCCGGAAGTGCAGGTAGAGGCTACCTTTCCAGATGGTACCAAATTAGTTACTGTGCATAACCCCATTCCATAGTAAGATGATTTTAAGTGCACGTCGCATGTCGCGGAAGTTTCGCAGTACCTGGACAACGCAATGACCCCTGGCGAAATTGATACCCTACCCGGCGATATAGAAATCAACGTCGGTTTGAATACCATTACCGTTGAAGTTGTGAATTCAGGCGATCGCTCGATACAGGTGGGTTCTCACTATCATTTTTATGAAGCGAATCCGGCTTTGCGCTTTGATCGCAACGCCACCCGGGGGTTTCGTCTCAATGTCCCCGCGGGCACCGCGATCCGCTTCGAGCCAGGCCAGTTACGTACAGTAGAGCTGGTCGAATTGGGCGGTGCTCGCAGGGTGTATGGTTTTCGCGGCGATATCATGGGCGCTCTGTAGAGACGGTAGGGAGGTTGCAACACATGGCGAAGATCTCGAGAGCTGCCTATGCCGACATGTTTGGCCCCACCACGGCGGATCGCGTACGGATGGGTGATACCGAGCTGTGGATAGAAGTTGAAAAAGACTTTGCCCATTACGGCCACGAAGTGAAATTTGGCGGCGGCAAGGTTATCCGCGACGGCATGGGACAATCCCAGGAAACCAATCAGACAGCGGTGGACATGGTGATCACCAATGCGTTGATTGTGGATTATTGGGGTATTGTCAAGGCGGATATTGGCATTCGCAGTGGTCGCATTGCCGCCATCGGCAAGGCGGGCAATCCGGATGTTCAGGACCATGTTGATATTGTGGTGGGGCCGGGAACAGAGGTGGTTGCCGGCGAACGTCTAATTGCGACAGCGGGCGCAATTGACGCCCATGTCCACTTTATCTGCCCGCAGCAGATCGAGGAGGCGTTGATGTCAGGAGTCACCACGATGCTCGGGGGTGGAACCGGACCCGCGGCGGGCAGCAACGCCACCACCTGCACTCCAGGACCGTGGAATATCGCCAGAATGCTGCAAGCTGCCGACGCATTCCCCATCAATATGGGCTTTCTCGGCAAAGGCAACGCCAGCCAGCCAGACCCTCTGGAAGAGCAAATGCTGGCCGGCGCGATGGGGCTAAAGCTGCATGAAGATTGGGGAACGACTCCAGCCGCCATCGATAACTGTCTGCGTATTGCCGAAAAATTTGATGTACAGGTGGCCATCCATACCGATACGCTGAATGAATCCGGCTTTGTTGAAGACACATTGAGTGCGTTCAAAGGCAGGACCATTCACACATATCACACCGAAGGCGCGGGGGGCGGTCATGCACCGGACATTATCAAAGCCTGCGGCGAAGCCAATATCCTTCCCTCCTCGACCAACCCAACTCGCCCCTATACGATCAATACGGTCGACGAGCATCTGGACATGTTGATGGTTTGCCACCATCTCGATCCGGATATCCCCGAAGATGTTGCCTTCGCCGACTCCCGCGTCCGAAAGGAAACCATCGCGGCGGAGGACATTCTGCACGATAAGGGCGCGTTCAGCATGATCGCGTCCGATTCCCAGGCTATGGGGCGCATCGGAGAGGTAATTTCCCGAACCTGGCAAACTGCGCACAAGATGAAAGTTCAACGAGGCCCCCTCGGTGGGGATACGGATCGGGTTGATAATTTCAGAGTAAAACGATTCATCGCCAAATATACCATCAATCCGGCGATTGCCCATGGCATCGCTGCGGATGTCGGCTCCCTGGAAGTGGGTAAACTTGCGGATATCGTGCTCTGGAAACCGGCATTTTTTGGCGCGAAACCGGCGTTGATTATCAAGGGCGGTATGATCGCCGCAGCCCCCATGGGTGATGCCAATGCCTCGATACCAACCCCACAACCCGTTCATTACCGTCCGATGTTTGGTACATTTGGGGCCGCATTGACCCATACTCGACTGACATTCGTATGCCAGGCGGCGCTCGATAATGACGTCAAGGGCCAGCTGGGTCTGAAGTCGACGCTTCACGCCTGCCGGGATACCCGTACAATCAGCAAAAAAGATATGGTGCATAACGATGCAACACCGGTGATGAAGGTCGATCCGCAAACCTATGAGGTACGTGCAGACGGCGAGCTTCTGACCTGTGAACCGGCTCAGGTTCTCCCTCTGGCACAGCGATATTTTCTATTTTAATACGTGCAATCAATGGTTGTACCCAACAACGTTTACGGAACTGTACTTTGCTCAAGCTGACCGAACGAATCGAAGCGCCTGACCGGGAACCCGCGGCCGGCACAATTGAACTCACCTACGACGATCGCAAGCGTGGCCGCCTGCGTACGCGCAGCACGAATGGGCAGGATGTCGGGTTATTTCTGGAACGGGGACAGTGCCTGCAAGACGGCGACTGGGTGGGTGCGGAAACTGGACAGAGATTCGCGATTAAAGCCGCCGACGAAGAGGTGGTGATCGCGGTTGCCCGGCAACCTGTGCAGCTCGCCCAAATCTGCTACCACCTGGGAAATCGCCACATACCGCTTCAAATCGGAGTCTATTGGGTGCGCTTTCAACCCGATCACGTTTTAGAAGACCTGTGCCGGATTCATGGATTAAACGTGTCGAGACAACGCGCACCTTTTCAGCCCGAAGCGGGCGCTTATGGTCGCCACGGACATGCGCATTCGCAGCGCCATCGGCCTTCGCATGAGCGTGCCCATTCACACCGACAATATTTTCAGATCCATGGCCATAAAGGATTCCCTTCTCTTGACTCCGATACAGCACCGTCACATCGGCGTGGTGAATTAATCATGTATTCATCAGCGTTGATGAAGCTGCTCAATCTGGTCAGTCCAGCTCTACCCATCGGCACTTTTGCCTATTCGCAGGGTCTGGAGTGGGCCATAGAGGAAGCAGGCATCGACAGTCATGAGGCCATTGAGGACTGGATCATCAATGTGCTGGACAAGATCATCTGTGGCACGGATATTCCAGCGCTACGTCGATTGTACTCGGGATTCGAGGCTGATGATCGCGACACTGTGAAGCAGTGGAACCACTGGATACTCGCCAGCAGAGAGACGCAAGAGTTGCTGGATGAAGATCGAATGATGGGTAAAGCGTTGTTCAGGCTACTTGGCCAGCAGAATATCTCTTCCCTCCACCTGGAACAAAACGAACCGATCTCTCTGGTTACCGCCTGGGCTCTGGCGTCGTATACCTGGAATATTCCGCTTGAAGCGTCTGCTGTCGGGTTTTGCTGGAGCTGGGTAGAAAACCAGATCGCAGTGGCCTGCAAGACCCTGCCGCTGCCGCAGACCCCGGCACAGAACATCTTGGCGGCCATCATACCCACAATTGAAGCCAAATCGCGCATCGGGCTTCAGCTTCGGGATTGTGAGATGGGACGGTCGTTACCGGGTTGGAGCCTGGCATGCGCGCACCACGAAACCCAGTATTCAAGGCTATTTCGTTCTTGAGCCGGATGAGCCGCGACCGAATAGAGCGAGCCAATAGCCATGGAACCCACACACGAAGAGTGTAACAGCAATGGATACTCATATGCTCCGCCTGGGCATCGGCGGGCCGGTCGGTTCGGGCAAAACAGCTCTGGTCACCGGCCTCTGCCAAGAGCTACGCGATCGCTTCAATATTGCAGTGGTCACAAACGATATCTACACGCAGGAAGATGCCCAATTCTTGATCCGCAACGAGGCGTTGACAGAGGATCGCATTATGGGCGTGGAAACCGGGGGTTGTCCCCATACCGCGATTCGTGAAGACGCCTCGATCAACCTCGCTGCTATTGATACATTGAGCGAGCTTCATCCGGACCTGGACCTGGTGATGATAGAAAGCGGAGGTGATAACCTCAGTGCTACGTTCAGCCCAGAGCTCTCCGATCTCACACTTTATGTTATTGACGTTTCGGCAGGGGACAAGATTCCGCGTAAAGGCGGTCCGGGAATTACTAAATCGGATCTATTGGTCATCAACAAAACCGACTTGGCACCTTTTGTGGGCGCGTCGTTGCAGGTCATGGCCCGGGACGCCCGCACAATGAGGGGAGACAAGCCGTTTGTATTTAGTAATATGAAAACGGGTGAAGGTCTCGAGACAATCATTGACTTTATTGTTGATCGCGGGATGCTGGTCGACGCGGTCTGAAGGCGAGTTACCGATCCGCTCGCAGATGCGGCCCACTCGAAATGCTCTTTGGCAGGGTGTCCACCGGTTGACCGGTGGACAGACCAGTGTCCACCGTGGGCTTGGCCTCGAGATTCGGTACTACGTGCCTGAGCCATGCCCGAATGCGCGGGCGGATATGTTGGTTTTGGCTGCTTGCTGGCCGAGTCAAGGTGCGGCCGATCCATGAGAAGAGACAGCGCGCTTCTATTGGACTATTCGCGACTCTGACCGCGATACCGCGCATACGTGGCTGATTCGAGTGCGGGATCCGGCTGTCGCCTGGGCACAGGCACGAAGCGACCGCCCTCGGGGCGGCTCACAATCGACAAGGTGCCCGCTTTGCGGACGTTCTGACGGTGACGAGGTCGTCGCTGTTCGTGACCATGCTTGCGTGGGTAGCCCGTCAGGTTGGATAGACTTGTCGGTGTGCTGACCCGGCGCGGGTCCACCTCTTTGCCATCAGCCCGACTCGGCTGCGCAGGTTTGCTGGTTGTAGTGCCACGTTGTTGCTCGGCGACGAAATCGACCTCGACCCGGCCTGAGCACCGCCGGCCTCGGCACTGGCAATCAATGCTGGACAGCGGTTCACCACCGCAAATAATCCATCCGGTGATGCTGACCAGCGAGCCACTCACAGTAAAAATCTAGCAGCTCATCTCAACGATATCGCCCAACTTAAACGTTTTCGAAGATGGTTGGGGGGCTTTGGTTGACTATAAAGGGGGTGGATGCGGTATAAATATGATTAAAAACGGATAGTTATGCAATTTTCTGGTAGTGGATCACAGCTGTGTTGACATGATGTACGAAAACGTTAAAATCACGCGAAGTCTGAGGAATCGCAAATACCCGATCGGTCGACCGGCGCACGAAGGGCGGGGATCCTGCTACCGAGCCGTATCGGTGTATATCGACTCGAGCGACAACCGGTTGCACAACACGACGAACAATCGAGTTGTTCGCCCTCTACTAGTATTTTCTCGTGGGGAAACAAACTATGTATAAAGATTCACAATTCTATGTGTTCTCCGTGGAACGGCCGGATCACAGCCGGGGATGTCGGCACAATGCCGCTTCAGGACCGCGTCGGCCTTTGCTATCAGCTCTACGCGTCTATGGTGGGTTATGGGCAGCGCTGCTTGGCACGGGTTGTTTGTTTGCCTGCGATTCCGAAGCGATCTCGGTACGCAACGCAGAGCAAGGAGCCGATGGATATCCGTATTGCACCAGCGCGGACAGCGATCCCGACGGAGATGGCTGGGGCTGGGAGAATGGTCAGTCGTGCGTGGTGCGCGATTCGGGTTGCGACGACACAGCACCCAACGGGTATCCGTATTGCGCCAGTGCAGACAGCGATCCCGACGGGGATGGCTGGGGCTGGGAGAATGGCCAATCGTGCGTGGTGCGCGATTCGGGTTGCGACGACACAGCACCCAACGGGTATCCGTATTGCGCCAGCGCAGACAGTGATCCCGACGGGGATGGCTGGGGCTGGGAGAATGGTCAGTCGTGCGTGGTGCGCGATTCGGGTTGCGATGATACAGCACCTAACGGGTATCCGTATTGCGCCAGCGCAGACAGCGATCCCGACGGAGATGGCTGGGGCTGGGAGAATGGCCAATCGTGCGTGGTCAGGGATCCTGTGCCCGGAGATAACTGTCCAGGCGACGGTGACGGCGACCCGGGGCCGGTCATTTGCGAAACATGTTTTGTCCGTGTTGAGGACGGCCAGTTCACGTTGGACGGCCGGCGCTATCAGTATATGGGGACCAATCTGTGGGCAGCACCGTATATGGATACCAGTCGGTTGCGAACAGAGCTCGATCACTTGCAGAGCTTGGGCGTGACCAATCTGCGCATCATGGCCTCGAGTGAAGGCGGCCTATCTGAGGAAGAGAAGAACGATCGTGTGATTGGACCGCGTCGTATTACCCCGGCGGCCTCCGATGACCCATGTCACGACGCCGAGATGGAAGCCCATGTACAAAACCTGAAAGTAGTACTGGATGAGCTCAATAGCCGCGGTATGAAAGCAGTCTTGACTGTGAACAACTGGTATCACTGGTCGGGTGGAATGCCACAATACATAAAATGGGCCTTTGAGCAGCCCGAGCGCAGCTGCGGTGGCAACTACGATGCCTATGTCGTCGATGGAATTCTCGATCCGGACACTGGAGCCAGCCTGCTCGCCGACGGCCATCACGTGCCATTTGCGGCCTCGAATCGCTTCGCCGCCGGAACCGGTGAGTTCTGTCAGGCTCTTCCTCTCGGTGAGTTCGAGATTCCGCACCCCAATGCCCTGCCGAACGGCGACCAGGACTGGATGAAAGCGTGGGATGATCTTCAAGATCTATCGACGCTCTTTCTATGCAATCCCGTCGCGCAGAGATTTTTCTACAGTCGGGTCGAGTACATGATCAACCAGCTCAAAGATCATCCGGGAATCATGGCATGGCAGCTCGCCAATGAGCCGCGCTCGTTTCGGGGATGGGATGCGATTTTCCGGCTATGGGTTGAGCGCACAGCGCAGTTCATCCGGGATATCGATAAAAATCACCTGATCTCGATCGGTTCTGAGGGTGAGCTCTATATGTGGGGAAATTATGCCAATAGTGATTACCGGGCATTTCACGACCTACCTAATATCGACTATTTGACCTTTCACGTGTGGCCAGAAAACTGGGGTTGGTATGATCCTTCTCTGCCCATCGATAGTACGGGCGATGGTTCGCTGAATAACGCAATAACGCGCAGTGCAGAGTTCGTGGCGGTACACATGGCTCATGCGCGGGCCTTGAATAAGCCGGTCGTGGTCGAAGAGTTTGGCCTGGCACGTGACGATAAATCCAGCCCTGTGAATTCGTCTGTTAATAAGCGCAATGCGTACTATGAGTGGATGTTTTTGCGTGTGGTGGTCGAGGCTGAGTTGATGGGATTGAATTTTTGGGCCTGGGCTGGTGCCGGACGGCCCGATCCAGGCGAAAATCACAATTGGCGGCTCGGCGACGAGTATATCGGTGATCCGCCCCACGAAGAACAAGGATGGTACTCGGTGTTCTCGACCGATGTCACGACACTCGACCTGGTTGACGAGTATGCCAGCCGTATCGCCCTTGCCACTGCCGTTGATGGTGACTTTGTTACCCGCGTCGGCAGCGACCTGATGCACCGTGGCGAGGTGTTCCGCTTCGCCGGTGCCAACAATTTTTATATGATGTATTCATCGAAATACCGTGTAGATCGAGTGTTGGAGACTGCAGCGGAAAACCATTTTCGCGTGGTGCGCACCTGGGGATTCATCGATATTGGCAGTGAAGATGGCACCGGCTCGACACACGGTAAGCCCAGTGGCGTCTATTTTCATTATTGGGACGGTGACAAGCCGGCCTACAATGACGGTCAGAATGGCCTTGCCCGTCTCGATTATATCATCGCCAAGGCCGGTGAGCAGGGTATCAAGTTAGTCGTGGCGCTGACCAATAACTGGCAAGAGTTTGGCGGCATGGACCAGTACGTGCGTTGGCGCGGTGGTCAGTATCACGATGAATTCTACACCGATGATACGATCAAGGGATGGTACAAGGACTGGGTGTCTCACGTTCTCAATCGTGTGAATACATATACCGGGATCGCATACAAAGATGATCCGACGATCGCGATGTGGGAATTGGCGAACGAGCCGCGCTGCAAAGGTAGCGGCTTATATGCAACATCGGCGACCTGCTCGACCCAAACGCTGGTGGCCTGGGCTAAGGAGATGTCCGCGTTTGTGAAGAGTATTGATTCCAATCACCTTGTGAGTATGGGAGACGAGGGCTTTTACTGCAAAGAGCCAGGTAGCTGGAATTGGCTCCGCAACTGTTCAGAGGGAGTCGACTCCTTGGCGCTGGCCGCCATCGACACTCTCGATGTCATGTCGGTTCACGCGTATCCAGACCATTGGGGTACAGATGTTTCCTGGACTACAGATTGGATCCAGGAGCATATTCAGGATGCACGGTCCCTCGGAAAACCCATGTACCTGGGTGAGTATGGCCTCCATGATGACGAACTTCGCATCTCTGCATATCGGACGTGGACCGATACAATTTTGGCCGATCAGGGCAGTGGTAGTATGTTCTGGGTATTGGTGGCGGAACAGGAGGACGGGACGATTCACGGTAGTGGTTGGCCGTTTGCGATGTCGTGTCCGTCGCCGGCGTGTGCCGTGCTGCGCGACCACGCCGTGGCCATTTCGGGCCTGTGACCGGCATCGAAACCAGACGATAGAAGGAGGATACGAGGTATGCGACCGCGATTGCTTCGCCCGGACAACTTCACCCCGGCATGCCGTACGCCGTGGGGAGGACGTCGGATCCTCGACCAGTACAAGCGAGGATTGTCTCTCGGTGAGGCCGGGCGTGTACCAGTATGCGGTGAGTCGTGGGAAATTTCGGTAGAACCGTCGTTTCCATCGCGTTTCGGCGACGATGATGCACGGCTCGGCGACGCCATTCGGGCCGCTCCAGCAGCCTGGTTGGGTCGCGATAGCACGTGCCGGGGTGACAACCAGACTCGGCTTCTGATCAAATTGCTCGATGCGCGGGATAACCTGTCGGTGCAGGTCCATCCGACTGACGATGATCCAGCGCTGGCAGCAGGTGAAAGCGGCAAGGTGGAGGCCTGGTATGTCCTGGATGCCGAGCCCGGCTCCGGTATCTATCTGGGCTTTCGCGACGGCGTGGCCAGGGGCGACGTCGAGCAATGCCTGCGACGCGGGGGCCATCTCGATCAGTTCATGAACTTCGTCCCTGTCACGGCGGGCGATGCTTTCGTGATCCCACCTGGCACTGTGCACGCTGTTGGCGCCGGATTGACCCTGCTCGAGCCACAATCCATCACCCCCGGGTGCTGCGGCGCTACGTATCGTTACTGGGATTGGCAGCGCCGCTACGACCGCGCCGGTAGGCTGTCACCAACCGGTCGGCCGCGCCCACTGCATATTGAGCGCGCACTCGCAGTGACCCGGTGGGATGGCCGCCGAGGTGATGCTTTTGTGGCGGGGTGTCGGTCCACACCCGAAAGCCTCACTGACGGCGCGTTTAGCCGTACTGTCATCGTTGCGTGTTCGCAGTTCATCCTGGAGCGTTGGTCTGGCTGCGGCATTCTCGACATTCCAGCGATCGGGACGCTTCTGGCCGTGGTTTGTGTGGCTGGCTCGGCCCACGTGCGCCATGCTCGCGGCGCGGTTGCGATACGCCGCGGCCAGAGCATGGTTATCCCGGCTGCTACCGGGGATATCCAGGTGATGAGCGGCGACGAGCCGGTCGCCCTCCTGGTCACCGCTGCGCCCGCTGCTTAAAAGACCGGCTCCTGCAGTGGCGCCGTGTCAAAAAGCGATTCCTCAGACTCAATTCCCGCCCCAACCGGGATCCAGGTATCTCGATGGAATTTGATCCGGCCCGGTTTCCCCGGTGTCTGCACAATGCCCGGCGAGAATGGAGTCGCGGACAAGCAGCGGTAGAATCGACTTCAGCTTGTCGCGCACAGCGATCTCGTCGGCCGGCGGTAGCGGGCCATGCAGGCGAAGGAGCCCCTCGATCACACCGCACAGAAAAGCCATTTGCCCGGCCTGCCCCGGCAGCAAAGATGACTGCGCCCCGGAGACGAAGACCTGTTGAGTGCCATTTGGGCGGTTTTCTCGACCGCGGACTCGCGGATGGGTCGTTGGCGGTATACTCATATCGATTGCAATCCAGTGGTCATCATTCCATTTGATGCCATCGTCATTCTTGTTCGCGGCGATCGGTCGGGGCCGACGCGATCTCTGTGACAATGGACTCGACCAGCGCCACGCCGTCTACATAGGCCTGTTGTGCATGCCCTTGTGTGCTCGCCGGCTCGGATCCCACGGCGTCTTTCACTGTCGCATCGCGATTGACCAGGGCCAGCTCGCGGCGCCGGCCATCCGGTGTGGTCACGACCAGGCGGGGCTGACCGCTGCTCGCATCGCCTGTCACCCGAGCCGATGTCGGGCTGCTTTCCGAGCCCAAAAACTGGCCTACAAAGGGATTGTAGACATAACTGGCACCATCGATATCGAGCACCCACTCGCCATTTGGCCGGCGCCCGATTATCGTGGCCGTGTCAGACTGCACCCCCGCGCCAGTGATCGGATGCCGATGCTTGTTATTCGAAGGTTCCGATGCCGGCCCAACAGCCTTGTCGAGCCGCCGGTTTAACGTATCGAGTGTGCCGATCAACCGGCTGGTGGCTGCCCGGCCGGCGTCATTTTGCTGCGCCGCCTGCCCGGCTGAGCCGACTTGCCCGGGCAGATCGGCGCGCACGAACGGGGGCAAATCGACCGGAAACGCGGCCTGGAGCTCGTCGAGCGCATTCGGTAACTGGGCCAGAAGTCCCTGCGCAAAATGCTCGGGATGGGCGATATTCGCCCGATCGAGGCTCGCGCTGGTTCCGATACCACTACCCACTTCGCGCGACGTGGCAACCTTATCCGGGTCGATTCCGGTCAACTCGGCCAGATGCTCAGCGGAGTCAGACGGGCGCCAGGCGCCGGCCCACCGGCAGTTTTTTCGCCGACCGGCTGCGGTGAGCGGACGCCTGGAGCCCGATCCAGCGCATTGGCCGCGGTGCCCTGCGTGCCGATCGCCTTGCCGCCGTGCCAGCTGCGGCCGGAAAAGCGGCCACTAGAGAACACCCGTTCCAGGACCTGATCGGTCCTTGCCTTGTCCTCGTGAACCAGCTCTGCGCGGGATGCTGCGAGGACAACACTGGCAGGCGACCAGCCGTGTCCATCTGCGCGATCAGCGACTCGGCGGACTGACCGGCTATTACCCGGTGAGCGACTTCGTCGGCATGGCGCTCGTAGCGGTCGCCCGAGCGGCCGACACCGCCGGAGGGGACATATCCGCCGACCTGCTGGAGCACATGCGTGACCTCGTGAGCCACTGTGAACAGGTCCGGACGGTCGCGGAACGCCACCCGGCTGCCCGCGGCAAACGCCTCGGCTTGCATCGCGGTACAGGCCGCTGCGACATCGTCGCCCAGATGGGCACGGATAAACGAAATATCAAAGCGACCGACACCGGCCTGAATTCGATCGAAATAGGGCAGCGACTGTCCACTGCCCTGCAGTCCTGCCCGAGCAGCCCGGTTGATCACCTCGTCCTCGACCTCTCCGCGGGCCCGGCGCTGCACCGGTGCATGAGGTACGGAACCAGCTGCTCCGGCCTGGCGTCGCGCTATGTGGTCGCGCCGCCGGCCGAAATTTCGCGTCATGGCCTCGAGCCGCGCTGTATGCGTTCGCTTGCCCGGGACCGCCAGCGGCTGTGCCTTGCCACGCTGGCTCGCATCGCGATGGATGTTTCGTCGGGGACGCAACTCGGCCGTGCGAGGGTCCAGATCTTGGGTCAGCGTTCGTTTGCCCGGAGCAATCGAGTACTCCTCGCTCCGCTCGTCGTCCTCTTCGTGCTCGCCTGGCCAGAACTCGTCGTCTGGACGCCTGGTGTTGTCATTGCTGTCATCGAACCGTATCACGTGCATTTCCTCACGCCATTGCGCCACGATCGGCAATGCAAGAGCGATTCCAGCAAATCGCCGACGCGGCCTCCTGGACAGTCGGCGAATCGCTGATAGCCCATCGCAAATCTCCACGTCGAGCCTGCCCACTTTTGTGTGGGGCGCACAGAGCGGATTTTGCACGTATTCAGCCAGCGGCCGGGCGGCATATGGACGGGCGAGATATCAACCCTGCAGGATTTCCGCACGGCCGCTTTCCAGGCCCCGCTCACCTGAACCGGAGAACAGATCAGCCAGCCAGCCACGGGCGGCCAGTCGGCCGGCCCAATGACCGTTTGCGGGTGGAGAGCAAAGTCCCCGGCCTGCCACACATAGAGTACAGCTGGCGTGGCCGGGCCCGCGAGTTCGATCACAATGGCCGGGCATTCGATCGTTACACCCGCTGGGAACTACTGTTGCGCTGTGACCCTGAAGCCGCTCACAAGAACCTCCCATTGCCGGGCCCGCGATGCATCACCGCCAGTTCAACAGCCGCAACGACACCCGGGTCAACGGTGTGGTCATCGCCGGCCCGACCCGGCCGAGGTCGAACGCGACGCGGTCGTGGCAGCCCTCGAGCGCTGTGGCGGCAATCAGACCCATGCTGCGCGCGAACTCGGCATCTCGCGTTGGGCACTGATCCGGCTGATGCAAAAATACGGGCTGAAGAAGCCGCCTAGGTCGTCGCGCTGACGATCCGGCGATTCACCACACGGCTCGACGTAATTCCTGCCGTGATCGCGCTCTGTCGTGGTATGAGTCACCCCTCATGTGGCAGCCACCCGAGCGTATCAAGTACAAGCTGCCCGATCCGGGCTGGCCGACCGAAGACCAAGCTGCTCGATCGCGTTTGTTCAGCAAGGTGGCCATTGGCCCCATCGAAGCCGAGCAGCGGACCTGGGTCCCGGCTATGGTGCCGTGGCGTGCGACCGAAGAGGGCCACGTCACAGACGACGTCATCGATTGGTACAGGCGGTTTGCCGAGGGTCGGCCCGGGGTCATCGTGGTCGAGGCGACTGGCATTCGCGACATTCCGTCCGGGCCGCTATTGCGCATTGGCCACGACCGATTCCTGCCCGGACTGCGCCGACTGGTCGACGCTGTGCGCGAGGGTTCGCAGGGCCACACCAGGCTGTTCATCCAGTGCATCGACTTTCTCACCATCCGGCGGCGACCACCCAAGAAGAAGTACTTCGACCGGTTTTTGCAGCTGAACGGCGAGCACCGAGACCGGCTTTCCCGGGTCATCGGCGAGTTGCGATGGCGCGACCCCGCCAAGACCCCGGAGGCCGAGGTCCGGCACATGATCGGCGGCCTCGACGAGTCGTTGCTCGCCGAGGTCTTGACCGGACGCGAACTCGAAGACCTGCACTATGGGTATCGAGAGCGGGTATGGGACACCCATCTGCCTCACATTCGCGACCTGCCTCGGGTCTTGCCCGGCCTCTTCGCCAATGCAGCAGAGCGCGCCTTTGCCGCCGGATTCGACGGTGTCGAGCTGCACTACGCCCATGCCTACACCATGGCCTCGTTTTTGTCCGCGCTCAACACCCGCGATGACGGCTATGGCGGAGTGCGCGAGCATCGCGCGCGATTGCCGCTGGAGGTCATTGCTGCGGTACGCGATCGGGTCGGTCGAGACCGGGTGGTAGGTGTGCGTTATCTCGGCGACGATGTCATCGAAGGTGGCAGTCGGCTCGACGACGCGGTGTATTTTGGGGTCTGCTTTGCCGGGGCAGGGCTCGACTATCTATCGATCTCCAAGGGCGGCAAGTTCGAGGATGCCAAGCAGCCCAAGGTCGGCGAAGCGTCGTATCCGTATACCGGGCGTTCCGGCTACGAATGCATGCCCACGATCTATTCGGATGAGATCGGCCCATTTGCGCGCAACGTTCCGCTGGCCGCGGCGATCAAGCGTGCGGTCAACCGGGCCGGTTATCACCTTCCAGTGGTCACCGCGGGTGGTATCGGCAGTTTTGCCCAGGCCGAGGCTATTCTTCAGCGCGGCGAGGCCGACATTATCGCCTCGGCCCGGCAAGCCCTGGCCGACCCCGATTGGTTCCTGAAAATGCGCCTGGGCCGCGGCCAGGACATCCGGCGCTGCGAATTCACCAATTACTGCGAGGCGCTGGACCAGAAGCACAAGCAGGTCACCTGCAAGCTATGGGATCGCGTCGACCTCGACGGCCCCGGAGTCAAACTCGACGCAACCGGGCGTCGCCGCCTGGTCGCGCCGCCCTGGAAGCCCGAGTAAACGACGACGAGGAGAATTCTCATGCCCACGATCAACTGATCAGCGAATCGTCGCCAGCCCAGGCGCTGCACGATGGCCGGAATGCGCAGCAAGCTCTCCTCGATCTAGAACATCTCTGCCGCAGAAACTAGGCCGACCTTTCTTGCCAGTCCTTGATGGACGGACGGGTTTGGTGCCGGGCGGGGGCGAGCGGTGAGCGAGTCAGGACCGGATTGTATCGGACGACATGAGCTGGGCTAGCGACTCGGTGTATGGCGGTCTGGCCACGCCAGCGTCGGTGATGATGGCAGTGATGAGGTGGGCTGGTGTCACGTCAAACGCGGGGTAGCGGCCCTTGACCTGGGCCGGAGCAATGCGGGTAGTGCCGATGTTGAACATCTCGGCGCCTTCGCGCTCTTCAATGGGAATGTCGGCACCTCGTGCGGTTTGAAGATCGACCGTGGATCGCGGCGCTGCGACATAAAACGGCACATTGCTGGCGTTGGCAGCCAGCGCCACACCGTAGGTGCCGATCTTGTTGGCGGCGTCGCCATTGGCCGCGATGCGGTCGGCCCCGACCACGCAGCACTGAATCTCGCCGCGGCGGAGTAATGCCGCGGCGGCGCCATCGGGAATGACCGTGACGTCGAGCCCATCGCGCATGAGTTCCCAGGCGGTGAGCCTCGCGCCTTGCAAGTACGGTCGGGTCTCGTCGGCGATCACGCTGAGCGTCTTGCCGGCCTCGTGCGCCGCGCGTATCACGCCGAGGGCAGTACCGTACCCGCCGGTGGCCAGAGCACCGGCGTTGCAATGGGTGAGCACAGTGCCGCCATCCGGTACGAAATCGGCACCGTGTTGCCCGATTCGCTGGCACATGGCGATGTCTTCGCCGTGAATACTCACCGCCCGCTGTTCCATGGCATCGGCGAGTTGCCGCGCCGATGCCGATTTTTCAGCTGCGCGTACGACATTGCGCATCTCGTCCAATGCCCAGAATAAATTGACCGCTGTGGGCCGAGCCGTGGCCAGGTCAGCCAGCACCGTTTCGATCTCGGCAGCGAAGCCATCGCGGGCCAGCTCCGGGCTCTCGCCTGCTATCCGGCGCGCCGCGATGGCCACACCGTACGCGGCAGCGCAGCCTATGGCCGGCGCGCCGCGCACGATCATGGTGCGAATCGCCCGGTGCACCTCGTCCTCACTGGCACAGTCGATCCATACTTCTTCGCCGGGCAGGCGAAGCTGATCGATCAGCTGAAGGACACCGTCATTCCAGCGCAGTGGACTGAAGATCTCACGATCACCCATGGGACGAGCATAACTGGGACTGATTCATTGCACCAGGCCAGTCCATGCTCTACCCCCGAAGTGGAGGTGATGAGTTGTCTGTTCTTCGAGCCACTTCGCGCAGAACCCGGACGAGCCAGGGCTGCGCCCGAGCGGTGGCCGGGGTCGATGCCGGCATAGGTGCCAGGGTTGGAAAAATCTCCCGCGGTCCTTGGGCCTGGCCATGGAGATTTTTGAGATGGACTCTATGATCGCGCCATGACGCGGGTATTTTACGACGAGGATGTACCGGGTGGAGCGCTCGACGGCGAGCGCGTTGCCATCTTGGGCTACGGCATTCAGGGTCGGGCGCAGGCGCTCAATCTGCGCGACTCGGGTGTCGAGGTCATTGTCGGCAATCGCGCCGACCCGTACCGCGCCCAGGCCGAGCACGACGGTTTTGCCGTCACCGACCTGGCTGGCGCAGCCCGGCAGGGCAGCGTTGTGGTCGTGCTCTTGCCCGACGAGGCCCAGCCCGGGATCTATGCGGAATCGATCGCGCCCAACCTCGCGCCGGGCAACGCACTGGTATTTGCCCACGGCTTTACCGTGCACCATGGTCTCATCGAGCCACCCGATAGTGTCGATCTGTTGCTCGTGGCTCCGCGCATGCCGGGCAAGTATCTGCGTCAGCGATTTGTCGACCAGTGGGGCGTACCCGCGTTCGTCGGCGTGCACAACGACGCAACTGGTCGGGCATGGAGCCGACTTCTCGGCCTTGCCGGTGCGCTCGGCATCACCCGCTGCGCCGCCATCGAGGCCAGCTTTGCCGAGGAGACCGAACTCGACCACTTTTCCGAACACTTCACCTATCCGCTCATCTTTCGCGCTCTCGAGGACGCTTTCGATTTGCTGGTCGCCGCCGGCTATCCGCCCGAGGTGGCTCTGATGGAACTGCACGGCTCTGGGGAACTCGGCGAGGTTCTGTCTGCAGCTGCACGCGAAGGGCTGACCGGGATGATCTCCAGTCACGCCTCGCCGGCCTGCCAGGTCGGTATTGCCCACCACTGGAACTCGGCACTCGGCCCCGCGGCCGATGTCGAAGACCGCATCAAACAGGTTCTCGATAACATTCGCTCCGGCCATTTTGCCCGCCACCTGGTCGCACAGGAAGCAAACGGCTACCCGGAGCTGAAAACCTGGCAATCCAACCGCTCGTCCGCTCTCGAGCGCGCCGAGTCATCGCTGCGGACGTGGCTGCGAGGTCCGACCAGGCGCGAGTAGTCTTGCGAGGCCCGGGCCTGATTCACAGGCCGATCTGACCACTGTGGATGATCGCCACACCACTGTGCCGCATCTCTTCGATCGCCGCCTGGGCATCGCCCGCTTTCAGCTCAACTGCGCGACAGCCATCTTCGATGACATAGGTGGAAAAACCCTCGCGCCGGGCATCGAGCGCCGAGTACTTGACACAGTAGTCGGTCGCCAGACCCAGGATGTAGACGTCGTGAACACCTTGCTGGCGCAGAAAATCGGACAATCCGGTCGATTTGCGATGCCCGTTGTCGTAAAAAGCACTGTAACTGTCGACCTGGGGATCGGTGCCCTTTCTGATCACGTGGGTGAGCTTGCTGGTGTCGAGCTCTTTCACAAAGTCGGCACCGGGTGTGTCCCGCACGCCATGTACCGGCCATAAGATCTGCTCGAGCCCGTGCAGATCGATGAACTCGCCGGGATTTTTGCCCTCGTGGTTGGCGGCAAAAGCTCCGTGATCGGCGGGATGCCAGTCCTGGGTGGCGACTATGACATCAAAATGCTGCTGCATTCGATTGGCCACCTCGATGACCTCGTCGCCACCTGGAACTGCAAGAGAACCACCCGGACAAAAATCATTTTGTAAATCGATCAGTAGTAATGCTTTCGCTCGCATAATGATACCCTGGTATATCCGTGCACGCAGTGCGCCAAATGGCAAGGCCAGATGGCGAACGTCAGATGGCAAAACTGAACCCCTGTTTGGCGAGTTTGCGGTATTTGCGCCGATCAAATCGATACAGCCGGGCCGCTCGGTGGGTCACTCCGGCCTCTCGTTCCTCGGTCTCGATAAGGAGTCCCATGCTCAAAATCTTCTTGCGAAAGTTGCGCTTGTCGAGCTTTGCGGTCAACACGATCTCGTAGAGCCGCTGCAACTGTGAAAGGGTAAACTTGGCCGGCAACAGCTCGAAGCCGATCGGCGCATAACGCACTTTGGCGCGCAATCTGTTCATGGCCATATCGAGAATCTTGTGGTGATCGAACGCGAGTTGCGGCAGATCGTCAACATCAAACCATGCCACATTTTCGGCGTCTGTGGCGGCGCGAATGCGATGATCGCTCAATTTCGCCAGCGCATAGTAGGCGACTGTCACCACCCGACCCCGGGGATCTCGGTCGATGTCGCTGAATGTATACAACTGCTCCAGATATACCTTGGTGATGCCGGTTTCTTCCTCGAGTTCGCGCAGCGCGGCATCATCGGTGGATTCGTCCATGCGTACAAAGCCGCCGGGCAGGGCCCAGCGGTGAATGAACGGCTCGATCTGACGCTGAATCAGGAGCACTTTTAAATCGATCTCGTCGAGTCCAAAAACAACGCAGTCGACGGTCAGCGCGGGGCGCGGATATTTGTAGGTGTGGGGCATCGGCTTCATCCCTCTTCGGCAACCCGGGCGAGGTAGTGGCGAAGCTCGGTCAATTCGCGTTCAAAGCCACCTGACAGGATGGGAAAACGACACCACGTTTTGGGGTCTAGATTCTTGTCATCGACGTGGAACGACGGGGCGTAGCGCTCGCGTTTCCATTGATTCCGACACCACAGGCGAAAGAAACGGGCGATCCATTGGCCGAGCTGAGCTGGCGAGTAGTGGGGAAATTCTGCACGCACCTGGCAAAACACCTCGACCGGAGTTCGCTTCTTGCCGATCGCGGCGCTTTCGATGGCCTCGAGCAGTGGGTATGGCATGAGATCGCCCTCGTCGGTCTGCGCCGCCTCGACCGGGCGAAGCTCGGCCGTTGGCTGCTGGGCATTCACTGCAGCCAGTGCAGGCAAGGGGTTGCCGCCTCGAGGTCCGACCCGTTCCATCCAGGCCAGCCAGTGGCGCAAAAACGCCTTGTCAATACCGGCAACCGGACTCAATCCACCACAGGTATCACCGTCCATCGTGGCGTAACCGACAGCAGCTTCCGAGCGATTGCTGGTCGACAGAAGCAGTGATCGGCGCAGGTTGGCGAGCAGCCAGATACCGGGTCCTCGAGCCCGGGCCTGAATGTTCTGTAATGCGAGGTCGTCGCTGTGCCAGGTCAGTGAGCGGTCAATCCCATCGGCTACCATGGCGATATAGCCGTCGACCAGAGCGTCGATGTCGAAATACAGAAACTCGGCGCCGATCGCTCCGGCTACCGTGCGAGCGGCCTGTCGAGTCACCTCCGAGCTATTGCGGGTCGCCTGATAGGCGCACAGGAGCAGCCGGTGGACCAGCTGCCGGGTATCGCGGGCGCTGGCGAGACCGGGTATGTGTGACAGACGCTCACACATACCCTCGATGCCCAATTCCTCGGCGGCCAATCCCACTGCGAGAGAGACCAAAACCGCGGTGGCAGTCGAATCGGCACCGCCGCTCAGCGACACCACAAAGCCGTGAGCACGGCTCTTGCGCAGATAGTCAAATAAGCCCAGCGCCAGGGCGCGGGTGAACTCTTCCTCGTCGATGTGCGGGCTGTATTCCCAGCGGGTCTGCACAGGCGCCGCCCGGGGCTGGCCAGGAACGGTTGCTGCCGGGGGAAAAGGGCGATTCTCGGCGAGATCATCGCTGCGGCCACCCGCGCGATCATCGCTCGGATCATCGACGAGTTCATCGGCAAGCCGGAGCGGATGGTCGGAAAACGCGAAATCTACCCGCACACAGCCCGTGTCGGTGTCCTCATACGCGGGCTGATGACTGCCCCGGCGCACTTGCTCGACTCGGTTTTCGTCGATATCGATGACTGCGGTGGTGAGCTCGAAGTCGGCGAACGAGAATCGCGGACCACGAGCGACCAGCTCGCCGGCGCTCGCGATCAATGCGCCGCCGTCGTAGATTATCCGTCCGGCTTCATTGCCGAGCAGATTGGCGTACACATATGCGACGCCGAATGCGCGCGAGCCCTCGGTGACGAAGCGCTGGCGCACCGCGAACTTGCCAAAGGCAAAATGACTGGCACTGGGATTGAGTATAATATCGACGCCGCGCCGCGCCAGATGACTGCCCGGGCGGTTGGCCACCCAGGCGTCCTCGCAGATCTCGAAACCGATGCGCACGTCGCCGCAGTCGAACAGGAGGTCGCCGATCGGAACCGGGCATCCGTCGATTTCGACCGTGCTGCGTTTGCCCTCGGGCCATCGCTTGAACCAGCGCGGTTCGTAGTGAACACCGTCGCCGGCGAGGAAACGCTTGGCGACAAAACCGGCCACTGTGCCATCGACCAGCACACAGGCCGCGTCGTAGAGCGCTTTGTGGTGGTATACCGGTAGGCCGACGGAGACCACCATCCCCCGGCTGTGTTCGGTGATTTCGGCCAACACCCGCATCGCCTGGCGCTGCACGCCCGGCGAGTGAAACGCATCTTCGCAGCCGTAGCCGGTAATGCAAAGCTCGGGCAAGCACAACAGACTCACCCCAGAGTCGCGGGCCACGGCCAGCGCAGCGGCGATGTTGCGCTGGTTGTGCTCCCAGTCGAGTGGAGTCTGATTGAGTGTCGCAGCCGCTACCTTGACCAGTCTCATACTGTCTCTCTCAGTTGGTTGACCAGCAACTCGTCCACGCTCACGACGCGCAGGAAGCCCGAGCGCAATTCTCGGCTGCGCGGGTGGGAGTCGGTGCAGACAATGGTTTCGAACAGACCACTCTGTTCCAACCGAACGAGCGCGTCTCCGGGAAACAGACCATGGGTGGCAATGGCTGCAATCGACCGGGCACCGGCGTCGCGGTAGGCGTGGGCGGCGCCGATCAACGAGCCACCAGTGCGGATCATATCGTCGTAGATGATGACCTTTTTGTCGCAAACGTGTGCGCTCACCCCGGTGACCTCGGTGCGCTTGCCATCGATGCGACGCTTGTACACAAATGCTGCGATCACCCCCATGCCGCTGGCCAGCGAGGCAACCCACTTGGCCCGGCCGGCGTCGGTGCAGGCCAGGACAAAATCGTCACCGCCGAGTTCCTGCGCTGCCTCCTCGATGAGCGGCTTGGCATAGACGTGCATCGGGCGGATGGCACCCTCGAAGTAATGGGTGATTCCGGACACGTGAAGATCGAGCAGGATGACGCGATTGCCCATCGACGCGGCCGGAATAGCCGACAGTAGTCGAGCCCGGGTTTTGGCCGTGACCACTTCGCCCGACTTGACCGCGCGCTCCATGGTCCCATAACCGTAAAACGGGATCACCAGGGTCAAACGACGCGCTCCGTACTCGACTAGGCCACAGGCCAGATCGTACACTTCCAGGGTGTCGGCGGCAGAGATGGTACCGCCGAGCACAGCGACGTCGCGATCGGCACATTCGGTGAGCAGGCGGGCATAGCTCTCGCCGTCGGGAAAACTTCGCCGTTCGAGCTGTCCCTCTTCAAAGCCGCCCAGCGCACACATCGACTGGCTCAGATACTGGTAGGAATGGGTCGAAAACATCAAGAGCGGTTGCGACGACACTGTTTACTCCTTCAGCTGGCCGCGCGCGCGGGCGATGAGAGCCTGCTTGCGCCGATGCAGGGTACGGCCGAGGCCTACTGGGTAAATTTGCGGATTCGAGAAGCGCTTGATCCGGCCGTCGAGCCTGCTCAGCTGATCACCAGCGTGGCTGCGCACTGTTTCGAGATCGGGCAGGTCGTAAACCCGCTGGCCGTTTCGAAATATCGGGACCAGGAGATCGACCTCATCATCGTGTTGGACTATCTTGTGTATTAGCGTCGGATCGTTGATATCGTAGATTTCTGTCGATCCGGTCGGGTCGGCAACGCCGCTCTCGGGTCCACTGTCCTGGCAGTAGATCATATCGGCCGAGAAACGGCCGCTTTGCGACAGCCGGCGAACCTGCAGGATACCGGGGTTGGAGATCTTGATCGGTTGTTCGGATAGCTTGATCCGGTAGTCCCAGCCGGCGTGATTGTTGCCGTTGTTGTTTTCCACCGCGGCCAGCTTGTACACCGCGCCCAGGGCGGGCTGATCGTAGGCCGTGGCCAGTTTGGTGCCAACGCCCCACACTCCGATGGCCGCGCCCTGCCCGATCAGGCTATCGATGATGTGTTCGTCGAGATCGTTTGACGCCACGATCTTGGCGTCGACAAAACCCGCCTGGTCGAGCAGTTGGCGCGCCTTTATACTGAAATGGGCCAGATCGCCCGAGTCGAGCCGAATTCCGACCATCTCGTGCCCGCGCCGGCGCAGCTTGTCGCCGACCGCGATGGCGTTTTTCACTCCTTCGAGCGTATCGTAGGTGTCGACCAGGAATATGCAGTTGTTGGGCATGGCCTGGGCATAGACGTCGAACGACTCGCGCTCGTCGGCAAACGACATGACCCAGCTGTGGGCGTGGGTGCCCTTGACCGGAATGCCGAACAGCTTGCCGGCGAGCACATTCGATGTTCCGATGCAGCCGCCGATATAGGCAGCTCGCGACGCAGTGATACCGCCATCGGTGCCCTGGGCGCGGCGCAGGCCGAGCTCGAGCACCGGTCCGCCGCGGGTGGCCTGGCATATCCGCGCCGCCTTGGTCGCGATCAGAGTCGAATAATTGATCATGTTGAGCAGCGGGGTCTCGAGCAGCTGGCCCTGAATAATCGGACCCCGGACGCGCACGAGCGGCTCGTGGGCGAAGGCGACCGTCCCCTCGGGCATGGCATCGACGTCACACGAAAAACCCATCTGGTCCAGGTAGTCGAGAAACCCCGATTCGAATAGCGGACCGTCATCGTTACCGCGCAGTGTGGCCAGATAGTCGAGATCGCTCCTGGTGAAGCGAAAGTTCTCGACGTATTCGACTGCATGCTGCAGTCCGCACGCCAGTGCGTACCCACCCTTGAACGGGTTCTTGCGGAAAAACAGGTGAAACGCGGCGCGCCGCTCGGCCACCCCTGACTTCCAGTAGCCATGGGCCATGGTGAGTTGGTATAGATCAGTCAAAAGGGCCAGCGAATGTCCGTACAATTTATGAAGGGTAGAGGTCATGGTTTGAGTGCTCGCCGCGGGTGTCCGCCTCGATTGCCTGTGGGCGCCGGTGTCCAGTCTTCCGACCTCGGTACCGCCATTGTTAGTGTCATTGTTACACTATGAGATCTGATTGTCCAGTCGACTATTCGAGCGGCCGGGCGGTCAGCACTTCGATCGGCGGGTCGAAGAGTGGGTGACGGTCTGGTGCGAGCGGTGGGTCGTGTGATCGTGTGTTGGGGAGAGATCCTGTGGGATCTGTATCCCGATACCGAGCGATTGGGCGGTTCTCCGGCCAATGTTGCGTTTCACCTTGCCGCCATGGGCGAGCCGGTGGTACTTCTTTCGCGGGTCGGTGACGACGACCTCGGCGGACGTGCAATCGATGCTCTGGCGGCTCGCGGAGTGGACACCTCGCGGGTGCAGGTCGATCCGGTCCGGCCGACCGGTCGGGTGGAGGTTGCGATCCACGACGGCGAGGCGCGTTATCGGCTGACCCCGGGTTGTGCGTGGGAGCGCATTGCGGCCGATCGGTCGGCCCGCGCGATACTCGCTCAGGCAGATGCGTTCTGTTACGGCACATTGAGTCAGCGAGTGAGTTCCGAGCAATTCGAGCGTGCCCTGGCGGTGTTGCCGGAGCGGTGCATCAAGGTATGCGATCCCAACTTGCGACCGAAGCATGTCGATACCGATGCTGTGCGTGCGGCTCTTGCGGCGGCTGATGTGGTCAAGGTCAACCATGTCGAGGCAGCGATCATGGCTGATCGCTTTGGTGTGGACGACGTGGTGTCGTGGATGCTGGATGAGCTCGCGGTTGGCGTTGTCGCGCTCACCCGCGGCCCGGGTGGCAGTGTGTGGATCGACCGGACCGGGCGATGGGAGCATTTGGGGTTCCCGGCCGGGCCGGGCGGCGACAATGTCGGTGCCGGTGATGCGTTCACTGCGGTATTGACCGCGTTTTTGCTCCGCGGTGCAGCGCCCGACGAGGTCAACCGCGCGGCCAACCGTTACGGTGCCTTTGTGGCATCGCGTCGCGGCGCCACCCCGGATCCACCGGCCGAGCTATTGGCCGAACTCGACGCCCTGGCCTGATTGCACGTTCCGGGTTTGGAATTCGGTTGCGTATTCTGATTCAGATATTCCGGTGCGTTGTGCTTCGAATTGTTTCCCGGTCAGTCCCGCGCAGGCGCGGAGCAGACGATGATTAGACCAGGCATTGTTGTAGGCCATGGAGCGAACGTAGACGCTGGCATCGGACATGAGCTCTCCTGCAAGCCATGGGACTCTACCACGTGAGTACAGCTGCAAGGAGGGCTGGTGTCAGGTGCGCAAGCCGAGTAAGTTTTCGCGTCATGAACTACGCGGATATCACCCGATCCCTCACTCGAAGCCTCGATCTTACCCGCCCCCCGATCGCGGTGTGCCTGGCCGACTCGGTGCCAGATGGAGTTACCAGGATCGAAAAAATCGTGCCCGCAGGATGCCAGTTTTGGCAGCAGGCGGCGACTCGGACATTCGCGACCGTAACCGCAGACCACGAACTGTGCGCGATCGGCGTCTACACCCACAACCTGTCGTCGCCGTCGCAGACCTGTAAAGCAGAGCTCAAGGAGCTCCTCGGCGTCCTCGATTCCATGACATACGTCCGCGAGCGCGACGTCGCACAGGTGCCGGTGCTGAATGCGAGTCCGGGCTGTGTCGTATACGGTCCACTGGCCGAAACTCCGCTGCCGCCAGAGGTTGTTTTGCTGTTTGCCGACTCTCGCCAGGGTCTCTTCGTCACCGAAGCAGTGCAACAGCTCGAAGCCGGTCTTCCCCCTGCACTGGGCAGGCCCGCGTGCGCGATCATTGCCCAGGCCGTCAACTCGGGACGCGCTGCGCTCAGCCTTGGATGCTGTGGGGCACGTGCATACGTGGACGCATTGTCCGACGATGTCGCCCTGTGGGCCTTGCCGGGCTCGAGGCTTGCCGAGTATGCAGAGCGCATCTCGGCGCTCGCCACTGCGAACCGTGTCCTCGGTACATTTCACGTCCTGCGCCGCCAAGATGTCGAGTCCGGCAAGCGTCCCTCGCTGGCGGAGTCGCTCGGACGTCTCCAAGCCCACGCCGAGCCAGATGTCACCTGAGTGGAGTTATCTCGAGTGATGCCTTTTCTCCGTTGGTTTTAAGAGCCGGTCCAAAAATCTCGGACCGAGCCAGAGCGACGAGGCGCGCCGCCAGTGGGTGCGCGAGGAGTGGAGAATACTGGCTGTATTTGACCGACGAGCAAGCCCGCTGGCGGTGATGGATCGCCGCTCTGGCGACGCGGAGAGTTTTTGGACCGGCTCTAAG
>JAKSDA010000632.1 GCA_022360315.1 Pseudomonadota bacterium | reverse complement strand
GAACGCTTCCCGGTGCGCAAAATCAATCTCGACGATTATCTCGACGATTTTTTCTTCGATCCGTCCTATGAATATCTGGTGGGCGCGGCGCGCAACGCCAAGCAGGGCCAGGTGGTCGATCTGGTCATCGGCCGGAAGGTCGCCGATCTGGACCTGTCGAGCCTGCCGCACCTGGCGTCCGGCATCACATGGCGGCACGATGGCCGGACGGTGATCGCGACGCCGCATCTGCGCGAAAACGCCGTCAGCATCATCGAAACGAAGGACTGGAAAACGATTAAGCGGATCGAAACGCTCGGCCCCGGATTCTTCATGCGCAGCCATGACGGAACCAGATACGCCTGGACAGATGTGTTTTTTGGCCCAAATCGAGATGTCATGCATGTCATCGACAAGGCGACGCTCGAAATTACGGCCACGCTGCGGCCGGCACCCGGCAAGACGGCCGCCCATGTCGAATTCGACAAGGACGGACGGCATGCGCTCGTTTCGATCTGGGAGGACGACGGCGCCCTGATCGTCTATGACGCGGCGACGCTTGAGGAGGTCAAGCGGTTGCCGATGAGAAAACCCTCAGGCAAGTACAATGTCTGGAACAAGATCACTTTCGAGGACGGCACCAGCCACTGACGTTCCGCCGCCGGTTCTCCTCATGGCCGCCCATGGCGAGACCGGTGGGGCGCGGGAAAACGCCGTGCTCGGCAAGGTCGCGGCCGGGGCGGCCGACAGGTTGCAGGGCGTCACCGTCGTCAAGGGCGTCCTGAACGGGTCGCCATCCGTCGAAGATGCCGTCGCGCCCCATGCCGGCCGGCCCGTCCTGGTTCACCCCTTCTTCATGTCGGACGGCTATTTCGTCTCCAAGGTGCTGCCGGACCGGCTGTCCAGGGCCGGTGTCGCCAATCTTCGGGTTTTGACGCCGCTCGGCATGCTGGGCGAATTGCCCGCCCTGGTGGCCGTTTCGGCCGCCGCTCGCGAGCCGCGGAGTCTGATGGTGGTCGGCCACGGATCGGCCAAGGGCGACCGGTCGCGATTGGCGACGGACGCTTTCGCGGCGAACCTTGCGTCCCTGCTCGGCGAGTTGCCGACGCGTTGCGCGTATCTGGAGGAGGCGCCGTTCTTTGCCGACGCCGCGCACCAGCTTCAGACCGGCGACGTCGTCGTCAGCTACTTTGCCGGCGACGGGTCCCATGCCCGGGACGACGTGCCGCGCATGCTGGCCGACGCCGGCAAGAGCGACTTTCCCGTTGTCGGTCCGATCGGCGATCTCGACGGTATCGACAGCGTGATCGTCGCCGATGTCTGCGCGGTGCTGGCGGACTGACGGTCAGACCTGTCGACCGGATGGCTGGGCGCCGTCGCATCGATCGT
>JAKSDA010000165.1 GCA_022360315.1 Pseudomonadota bacterium | reverse complement strand
CCCAAAGCCGCTATCTACGCCAGGGTCTCGACGACCGGAAACGGTCAGGATGTCGGGCTCCAACTGGACGAACTTCGCCAGGTGGCTCGACAAAGAGGCTGGAAAGTCGTGAACGAATACGCCACCAAGCAGCTCCAGCTCTTCTTGGTCGAGGAGATCGACGACCCCGAGGTCAGGACGGCTGCTGAAGTCTTAGAGAACATCAAGATGGCAACAAGCTAACCATCCCAGTGGATAGTAACTAAAAAGTCCGATATTTTAATACGTACTTGATGCCTCATCCGGAGGTACCTGTAGTCACTGCGAATTGACTTTGTTCTGTTCTCCTCGACCGACATTCGTAGCTGCCAACACCGCCTCCCGAACGAGATCTTTTAAATTGTCCCAATCTTGGCATGACCTGGAAAAGACCGGCGAATCCCAGTCTTCGTCGCATATTACGCTCACAATAAACTCGCCGTCTTCCTCGAAGGATGGATACCAACCGATGTCGAGGAGAGAGCGCTCCCCGTACGAAACCTGGACAAGATCCTCTTTAAGTTCTGCAGCCTGCTCCGCAGGTGACCTGTGAGGATCTACATCCCCCAAATCCCATTGCCTGACGATTCCGTCTCTGAACGAAAAAAAATCTGGAGTCATCATTTCCGTACTTTTGTGAGTTTTCTGAACTCGGCTTCCGTGATTGGGTGTCCATGGATCGTACTGGCTGATTCTTCTACACGTACCCACCGGCTCGATTTGCCTCCGCTAGCGCCAATTTCGTCTGCGAACTCCATCACTTTCCAAGGCTTTCCATTGGTGACGTTCGTTCCTTCCTGCCAAACGTGTCGTTCCAAAGCCTCGATGTTGACCCCATTTTTGTACTTCGCAGGTCCCCGCTTGGTTCCCTTAACAATCTCTGCCCATGAGACCTTATTACTCGGCACGTGTTTACCACCATGAGACGTCCATTTGACTTCGCCCGTTGCGTCGGTTGGACTGTCATGCCCAGTCTCGTTTGTTCGTTCTTTGCCTGCCTTGTCAGTAGCTTTCGATTCGCCGGGTTTGATCTTGCTGCCGCCTGAGCCAATCCCGGTCATTGCACTGATGCCAATATCAACCGGGCCAGACGTTGCGATGCTGCCTGGAGTGAATACAGGACCGCCAGGAACAACAACACCTTCAGGAGTGACCATCGCCGGTGACCAACCGACTTTTGGCGGCTGAATCTTGATGGCATCGGCGATTTTCAGCCCTTTGCCCACGTTGCCACGGACTCCCAGGATAGCCAGAGCCACTGTGGCAATGCTGACCAGCATTTTCAAAAACTCTTTGCTGGCCTCGGTTAGCATGCTCGGGTCTCCCTTTGCCGTCCAGGCCAGGGTGAGCCATTGTTCGCCGTGTTTCAGGGCCTCAATGCCGGCATCAATGGCAAACGAGGCACCAAATGCAGCCAGTCCGAGCTGGATCACGACAGCGGCGAGCTGCCCGACTCCAGTGGGAGTAGCCGCCAAAAAGGCCGATGCAGACTCGGCCAGGATAAAGCCGGCTGTGATCCCGATAATTTCGGGCAAATGATCCTTGATGGCTTCGGCATACTCGCCTGCAACCTCACCGAAGTACTGTGGCGAGTCCGTAACACTCTGGACCAGGTCATCGATATGCCCGAGAACTCGTTTGACCTTGGCGTAACCGCCATTGGTCAAAGAACCATCGGGGACCATGCCCTCCAGGGAGCGAGCGTATGCCGGACTCACCAGCCAAATTCGACGACCAGCTTCCAGCTGGATATTGTTGGCGCCACCGCCAAAGATGCCGGGATCCTGAAATGTCCCCTTGATGCCGGCTCGATTCTTGTCTCGATTGACGGCCAAAAGAACGTTTTCGTAATAGCGAAGATCGTGGCCGTCTCGAACCGAAGCAGAGAACTCCCTTCGGGCAAGCGCCTCGACTGTATCAGCAGATTTGATCTGGTAGAGTTTGGCGCTGGGCTCAGGTAGGTCGGTGTTGACCCGAAAATTCTGGACGTAACCCCTGACTATTGCCTCGGGCAGATGAGCACTGGCGTACCACCACGTGGGTGCTTCGGGATGCTGACCGCTGACAAAAACCCTGGTTGCAGGCGGTAATGGTTGTGCAGTCAAGGGTTGGCCAAATAGTTCGGCAGGACCTGTGCGAATATTGGAGCCATCATCGTTGTCAATGAAGCCGGGCTTGTTGATGGCAGGCCGGGGCGAATCGATCGATGCTGACGATGTCGGCGAGGAGGCAGGCTCATGGCTCTGATCATTGCTCTCTGACTCTAGCGGACAAAATCCATACGCCGCCAGCATGTTGGGATCGTTGTTCCAATCGTATTCATCGTTGGAGCCTGTGGAGCCTGTGGATGGGGTTCGCTGCACGGGCGACGATGGAGCAGCTGACGGAGTACTGGGGCTATTCTGCCCTGGGCCTCCATACCTTGCCTGCACTCTCGTCGGTTTCCCCGGGCTTGCAACTCGTAGCGGACTCAGATCCCGTTCTTTGTCTCGTGGCCCACGAGGGCCATCTTTTCGTCCCCGACCCATTTCCAGGATGAGGTTAGAGAAGCTCTCTGCCACGTTCAAGCCGGCCCGTTCCTCTCGGGCTCGATCTACCGAGATCTTTCCAGATCGAACTCCCTATCATTGCCACCTTACCAGTCCTTGGTAGCACACCCGTCAACCCATTGAAATCACAACGGTAACTCGGGATCTCACGAAAACTTTGCCGCCCGGATAGCCCGCCGAATGCTCCAGGCAGCTACACCGGGATCTTCGTCCAAGAGACGCTCTTGAATGTCCTGGGATAGGTTCAACAACTTCATCACCTGGGTAACCCTGGCCCGGGTGATCCCCTCTTGCCGGGCAATATCTGCCTGCCGGACCCCTTGATCATCTGCCGCCACTCCAGAGCCTTCCGAAGGGCGATGGCGGCCGATGATGGCCCTGTGGTAGGCTCGCCATTGGCCGGCCAGGGCGGTGCTTGATTGGTTAGCTTACGAGGCCATTGCCGGCCCAGTAGAGTATCGGATTCCGGCCCTTCGACGCGTTTTTGGGCGTCTCGCCGATGAATTCTATCCCCTTGATCCAACAGGATTTTGTCGTGGAGACGACCGGTACTCGACCGGTTACAACGCCGGAGGTGCCTGGCCCCCCTGGCCTGGCCCCGAGGTGCGGCCCCGAGGTGCCTGGCCCCCCCCTGGCACCTAGTCCCGCGCACCTAGTCCCGGGGGTGCCAGGCACTTAGTCCAGGCACTTAGTCCGGGGCACCTAGTCCGCACCTAATCCCGGGGCCTGTCCCGACCCGACACGCTCGTGGCTTCGGGCCTCGGCCTCCGGGCTTCGGTCTCGCTCTCGGCTTCGGGCCTCGGCCTCCGGGCTTCGGTCTCGCTCTCGGCTTCGGGCCTCGACCCGTCGACGCCTCCACTGTCACGGCCGGTAGGTATATCCTTACGCTTCGATCAACGACGAGAACAGTGGAGCAACCATGCGCGCACTGATCACCGGGGGCGCCGGCTTTATCGGCTCACACCTCGCAGAACACCTTCTAGAACTCGGACACTCGGTGACTGTGCTCGACGACCTGAGCACCGGCTCGCGCGACAATGTTCGCCATCTGCAAGACCGCGAGAACTTCGGGCTGGTCGTCGACACTGTGCTCGACGAATCGGTCGTGGCTGCACTGGTCGACCAGGCCGATGTCATCTACCACCTGGCCGCTGCTGTCGGCGTGCAACTGATCGTCAAGAGCCCAGTCCACACCATCGAGACCAATGTGCACGGCACCGAGGTGGTTTTGCACTGTGCCACCAAAAATAAAAAACCGGTCCTGGTCGCCTCGACTTCCGAAGTGTACGGCAAGAGCAAAGACCTGCCGTTTCGCGAAGACAGCGATCTGGTCATGGGACCGAGCACCAAGGGCCGCTGGTCGTACGCCTGTTCCAAAGCACTGGACGAATTCTTGGCCCTAGCCTACTGGAAAGAAAAACACGTTCCCACCGTGGTGGTCCGGCTGTTCAATACGGTGGGACCGCGTCAGACCGGTCAATACGGCATGGTCATTCCGCGCTTTGTCCGGCAAGCGCTGGCCAAAAAACCCATCACAGTCTACGGAGACGGCCGCCAGACCCGGTGTTTTCTCAACGTCACCGACGTGGTCACAGCACTGCCCGCCCTGATGGCCAATCCCGCAGCCGCGGGCCAGGTGTACAACCTGGGCAGCCAGCACGAAATCTCGATTCTCGCACTCGCCGAACGGATCAAAGAACTGGCCGGGTCCGACTCGGAAATCATCTTCATTCCCTACGACGAAGCTTACGAGGAGGGCTTCGAGGACATGCCGCGGCGAGTGCCGAGCACCGAGAAAGCCGCGGCTCTGATCGGATTTGCACAAAAAAAGAGCCTGGACCAGACCCTCGGGGAAGTCATCGCATTCTACCGGCAATGACCGGCCGACCCGGCAGTGGCAAACTTGGCCATGGCAGCCTCTCCTCCACGCCGACTGTCGCTGCGGCAGAACTTTATCTGGTCGTTCGCCGGCAATGCTTTGGTCAATGGCGCCAAGTGGATCATGTTCATCGTGCTGGCCAAACTGGCCGACGAACGCGTGGTCGGTGATTTCTCGCTCGCCCTGGCCGTGGCCACTCCGCTGAGCGCTCTGGCGCAGATGAACCTGCGCCTGGTCCTCATCACAGACACCAAAGACAGCCATCCATTCGGCGTCTATCACGCTCTCCGCCTGCTCACCACAATCGTCGCAGTGGCCGCCAGTGTGGCCGTTGCACTGGCCGTCTACGGCCCGGGCAGCCGGGCCGTTCTCATCCTCCTCGTGGCCACCGCCCAGGGCGTCACCGCACTGCGCGATATCTGGCTCGGCCTGGCCCACAAACACGAACGACTCGATATTCCTGCCACCGGCAACGCCGTGGAAGCCGCCGCCTCGACAGTGCTTTTTTGCGCGGCTCTCATGGCCACCAACAGTATCCACACAGCTGTGGCCGGAATTGTGGCCGGGCGACTGGGCACCCTCGTGATTTACGATGTACCGACAGTGCGAGACCTGGTCGCACAATCCCGACTGGCACCCGACTGGCGCCTCTCGGCACTGAAACAGCTGTTCACCACCACCCTGCCGCTCGGCGTGGCTGTGGCATGCATCTCGCTCAACTCCAATGTACCGCGCTATTTCATCGACGGCGTGCTGGGAGAAAACGAGCTGGCCTACTTTGCCGCCATCGCCTATTTTGTCCTGGCCGGCCAGATGATCGTCGCCGCCCTGGGCCGGTCGGCCAGTCCGCGGCTGGCCGCACTCTACACCACCGAACGACGCGCCTACGGCGTGCTTGTGATCAAGATGCTGCTGGTTGCCGCCGTGATCGGCACGGCTGGCGTGATCGGCGCTCTACTGGTCGGCGAGATTTTTTTGGCCCTGGCCTATACGCCCGAGTACGCCAAACACAGTCACATTCTGGTGCTCTTGATGGGCGCTGCAGCTGTCTCGTTTCTCAACACATTTCTCGGTGTGGCCATTTCGGCCGCTCGATTCTTCAAACTGCAGAGCACCATCACCGCAGTGCTTGTGGCCGTGACCACCCTGTCGTCAGCAGTGCTCATCCCGCGCCACGGCCTGGACGGAGCGGCCTGGGCGACCATCATCGCGACCTGCGCCAATCTGCTCATGAACGGGGCCGTCTTTTTCTACGTCTATCGCAATCAACGACCATGAAGTACCATGAAAACCATGCCGAGGGCTGGCATGTTATCTAGCGGCGCGCATGGCGTGCGGCCGGACGTCCCGGCGAGCAATGCAAATCAGCGGCTGCCCGGTCATCGGGGCCAGCGCCGCGACTGGTACCTGGTCTATTGCTTTGTCCTGTTGGCGACGATCAGCGTCCTGACCCTGATCGAGCCCGATCTGATGCATTGGTTTCTCGTCCCGATCATCGCGTGCGGACTGATCATCGGCAAGGATGCGGTCGAATGGCTCACCGGTCGATGTGACCCGTTCGACCCCAAAGGTGTGATCGGTATCCTGGGCGTACACCTCTTTGTGATCGCCCCGCTGGCCATCGCTCTTTGGGACTACGACTACGACGTGGCACCGAGTCCACAGGACTGGCGACCCTGGCTCGGCATCATGGCAGGACTCAACGCAGTGGGCCTCTTGCTCTACAATGGCGTGGCCAGGCTGGTCTTCAGGTACCTGCGATTTCGGCCCCGGCGCTGGCTGGTCGATGAAAATCGCGCCCTCATCATCTTGTTTCCGGCTCTGATCATCACAGGTCTGGCTCAGGCCTACCTGTGGATGCGCTTTGGTGGTCTGACCGGCCAGATCCGCGGCCTCCGGACCGAGGCCTTGATCTATGCCAGCGGGCAGTTCAAGTACACCCTGCTCGGCGGCGCGTTTCCCCTCATTCTCCTCATCACCTTGACCGTGCTCAGGTCGCGTCACGACCGCGAAAAAACCAACTACTCGGTCGCCTTTATCGTGCTGCTTCTGGTTCTTGGCCTGTTTTTTATCGCCAGCGGGCTGCGCGGCAGTCGCGCGGCCACGGTGTGGACCCTGTTCTGGGCGGTGGGCATCCTTCACTATTTCTGGCGCCGGCTCGACGCGCGGATCATCCTGGCCGGTTTGATCCCGGTGTTTCTGTTCATGTATCTGTACGGCCTGTACAAAGCGTACGGCTACCAGGTCTTCGAACGCTACCAAGAATCGAGCGGTGTCGCCCAGTTGTCCGAGCGCTCGGGCCGTACGGTGAAACGCCTGGTCGTGGCCGATCTGAGCCGGGCCGACATTCAGGCGTTCATGGTCTACCGGCTGGTCACCGCCGGGTCGCGTTATCAGCTCGAATGGGGGGCGACCTATGCCGAGGCGGTACCACGGGTATTTTTGCCCAGCTGGATCTGGGCCGGCCGACCGCGCTTCGCGCGCAAATCTTATGCCGGCATGAAGCTGCATTTTGGCGGCCCCTCGCCGTATGGCGATCGCTTCTCCAAAGTATTCGGCCTGGCCGGCGAGGCCATGCTCAATTTTCATTTTGTCGGGGTGCTCTTTGCCTTCGCGGTCCTGGGCGCCCTCATGGGCGCGTACCGGCGGCATTTTTTATCGTGGCAAGAGTACGACGCGAGGTTGTTCATCGCGCCGTTTGTCGCCAACTGGTTTCTGTCCACGCTGGTTTCGGATTTCAACAATCTGCTGTCATTTGCCCTGACCAAAGCCGCGGTTCCGGCCTTTCTCCTCATTCTGATCTGCAATCGCAAAACCCGCCGCTAAACTCCTCTTGCCATGAGTGAAATGCGTATTCTCCACGTGGTCGGCCGCATGGGGCAAGGCGGTGCCGAGACCTGGCTCATGAACGTCCTGCGCCATATCGACCGCGATCGCTTTCACTTCGACTTTTTGGTCCACCGCACCCGGCCCGGTGAATTCGACGATGAAATTCGCAGTCTGGGCTCGGCCATTCACATCATCGATTCGTATCGCAACCCACCCCGTTATGCCGCGGCGCTGCTTTCGCTTCTGGCCCGGCATCCCTGCCACGCCATTCACAGCCATGTGAATTTTTATTCGGGCTACATTCTCGGCCTGGCTAAGCTGCTCGGTATACCCGGTCGGATTGCCCACAGTCACACCAACGTGCCAACCGCCGGCGATTCGCCGTGGCGCACCGTGTACCGGCACACCATGCGGGCTGCCTTGCACGCCACTGCAACCTGCGGCCTGGGCACCTCGAGCGCAGCCGTGCGCGCCCTCTTTGGGCCGGACTGGCAAACCTGGGGCAAATACGCCGTACTTCCCATCGGCTACGATTTTGCGCGATTTGCCCACATCGGCCCCGAGACCCGGACAGCCACCCGGCGAGCCCTCGGCCTGGCCGATAGCCATGTGGTCATCGGCCATATCGGACGGTTTGTCCCGGCCAAGAACCACGAATTTCTGGTCGACCTCGCCCGGGCCAGCCAGGCCCGCGGTCGCCGAGACCACAGGTTTGTCCTGGTCGGCGATGGCGAGCGCAGATCCGATATCGAGCGCGCAGTGCACGCGCGCGGCCTGGCCCATAGCTGCCTGTTCACCGGCCAGCGCCGCGATATTGCCGAATTGCTTTCGGCCTTCGATGTGCTGGTATTGCCCAGCTTGTGGGAAGGCTTTGGCATCGTGGTACTCGAGGCCCAGGCAGCGGGACTCCCCTGTGTAATCAGCGACCGGGTGAGCGGCGAAGTGATCGTGCGGGACGACCTGGTGGTCCGGCGACCGCTCGGTCGGGTCGATGCATGGTTGGACGCCTTGGACGAAATGCGAGCTCGCCGTGTTTCCTCGCCCGAGAGGGCCTGGACTGTGATGGCAGCCAGCCAGTTTGGCATCGAGCGCCATGTCCAGCGCATTGAGTGCATTTACACCAGTGAGTTGGCCCGGACGACGGCATAGACTCGTTCAGCCGGCAATGACCGGGGCGCTCCTACACAGTCACATTGGATGCAGTGTCCACGATCAATGTGTTTCTGTTCAGTGCTGGGCTTTCATGCTGCCGCTGGCGCTGGCCGACAGTCTCGTCACCGGACCACGAGCAAGAGTGACCCGGGGCAACGAGGCCGGTCGCGACGCGCTGGCTGGCTGGAACGGAATGATCACGCCATCCTCGGTCTCGATGCGTTTGGCGCCGGGATGGCCGACCTGGCGCAGCCGCTTGAGGTAGTTCAAGTTGCTGTAGCGCTCGTGGCGAAAATCGCGCAGCCGGCCGGCGCTCAACTGGTCGCGGAGCTCCTCGATGCCCGAGCGAACATCGCGCAGGGCGGTAAATCCCAGCTGATCGCGGATCTTGTGGAACGAGACCCGATAATTGCGGAGATCGACATCGTCTTCCTGGCGGACCACGTCGGCCCCGGCAATCAGCTCTTCGACCAGATCGCCGACCTCGCGCAGCTGCATGTTGTTGCTGTCGTCACCCACGTTGTAGATCTGACCGGCAACCACAAACTCGGGCGCTTTTAACACCGCGATCATGGCCCGGGCCACATCCGAGACGTGGACAAACGGCCGCCACTGCTCGCCGCCAAAAATGGCGCATTTGCCCTCGACCACAGCCATGGCCGTGACCAGATTGACCACTAGGTCAAACCGCGGCCGCGGCGACAAGCCAAAAACCGTGGCCAGACGCAGGATGGTCGGGCTGAAGTCGTCGTCGTGCTTTTCGAGTAGAGCCCGCTCCGACTCGGCCTTGGTATGAGCATAGAGCGAGACCGGATTGAGCGCCGAACGCTCCTCCACGATCTCGTCCGAGGCACCGTACACGCTGCAGGTCGAGGCAAAGAGAAATCGCCGGATGCCATAACCCCGGCACACCTCGCGGATCATGCGCGTCGCCGCGTAGTTGACGTCCACCGAGTGATCCTCGTCGACGGCGCAGGCCGGATCGCCCACGATGGCACCGAGATGAATCACTGCATCGATGTCGACCGCCGCTCTGACCACCACCTCGATATGGCGAAAATCACCCTGAATCAGCTCGAAGTCGCGATTCTCGTACAGATCGGCAATGGCCCCATCGCCGAACATGAGCACGTCGAGCACCCGCACCTGGTAGCCCTCGTCCAGGAGCTGGCGGCACAGTACCGAGCCGAGATATCCAGCACCGCCAATGACCAGAATGCGACGCGGCTCGCTGCGCAGGTCGTCTACGACCGGCGACCGGGAGCCGAGGTGAGCGGCCAAGGACCACTTGATGTACCGAATACCGCCGCAAAAAATGAATACCCCGGCAAAGGTCGCCACGATCGTGCTGCGCGGCAAATCCAGCGG
Source organism: Pseudomonadota bacterium (assembly GCA_022360315.1). GTDB lineage: Bacteria > Myxococcota_A > Polyangia > Haliangiales > Haliangiaceae > JAKSDA01. The sequence continues at coordinate 40,576 of JAKSDA010000165.1, read as the reverse complement.
CGTCCGCATCAGATAGACCACCGAGGTGAAAACCAGGCCGGCCACACCGCTGGCCTGCAGAATGGCCCATAACTTGTACTGGCCGGCATAAAACCGCTTGCGGCTGTACATTCCCGAGGCCAAAAAAATGGCTAGTGTGATACCCACGACCAGAGCGACATTGTGGCCGTACAATCGCAGGGTGTGGGTCACAGCCCAGCGCAGCGATTGGTCTTTTTCGAGAAAAACAACAATGATGATACGGCCGATAATGGCCAGGATCAGGGCGAGATTGATCAGCACCAGATCGACACCGATACGCGGCAGGGCAGCGCGTATCAGCTGGGCTCTCTCGTGCTTCATCGCAAACTCCTCTATGAGTGTTCGAGATAGGCCGCGCGCACTTCGGCTGCGACCTCGTCGAGTTCGGTATCGGTCATGTCGGCATAAAGTGGAATGGTCAAACACTGATTTGCCGCCCGCTCGCTCACTTCCAGACTCCGAGCGAGACGATGTGCGTGTCTGACAAACACAGCCTGCCGGTGCAGAGGGGGCGAAAAATAGCCGCGCGCCTGCACTCCGCGCTCGGCCAGCCGATCGATCAGTTGGTCTCGCGAACATCGCGCATCTTCGGGCGACAGGCGCAATACCATGTAGATGGCGCTCGATTGGCAATCCGGCGGCGTATGCAAAAACGACACACCGGGCAAATCGCCCAATCGGGCGCGAAATTCACCAATGCGTTGATGCCGCGCCCGGATCAACTCGTCGGCGCGAGCCACATTGCGCTGGCCGATGATGGCGTGAATTTCGGAAAACCGGGCCGACAGACCGAGATCGGTGATGTCCCTGCCGTCGGCACTTTTGCCGTAGTCGCGCATGCGCCGGATCGCCGAGGCCAGCGCACCATCCCGGGTTGTGACCAGACCACCCTCGACTGCAGTGATGACCTTGGTCGGACTCAAACTGAACACCTCGGCGTGACCAAAGCCACCCAGCCGACGACCTCGATAACGTGCCCCCAACCCCTGTGCACTGTCGTAAACCACGACCAGATCGCGCTCGCGGGCCAGATCCGAGATGGCGGCGACGTCACATGGCGTGCCGAAAACCGGTACCGGCATGATGACTCGCGTGGCAGACCCGATGGCCTGCGCGGCCGAGTTCACATCGACAGTCAGCGTGTCGGGCCGAACATCGCAAAAAACCGGCGTGAGACCGGCCCATATCGCGGCCAACCCGGTGGCGCAAAACGTGAAGCTGGGCACGATCGCTTCACCGCGTACGTCGAGGGCGCGCAACGCCAGCATGAGACCGGAGGTGCACGATGACACCGCGACCACATGCTCGACTTCGAGAAACTCGCCGATTGCCTGCTCAAAACGCCGGGTTTGCCCGGATGTGGTCACCATCCCGCTGGCCAGAACAGCGTCGAGATCGGCCAGGATGTCGGACCGGGCAGGCAGAGAGGGCCGGATAATCGGATAGCGCACAGACATGGACGCAAACAGGGGCGGGTCACAGACGAGAGAGGCGGCTATGACATTTGGTATGGCGAGCGAACGCGAATGTTCATCTTTTTTGCCACCACCGCCAAGAGCGAACAAGAGCGTTCTGTTTGGCCAAACAGCACCTCAGATCGCTTTGTAATCCGCAATGCGCGACAGTCGCCGCGTGATACAATCCGCACAGTGTGCGAACAGTTGTGACCCGGAATATGGCCGAGTGAACTCGGCCTGGCATTCCCTGCCGGGATGTCGGGCCGGCGGCTGCCGGCAACTTCGCGGTTGTGCCACGCATTGGCCGTCGGTGGTGGCACGGCCGGTCATTCGGGTTAAGCTCGTTACTAGATGAGACGTCTAGCCGTGATCGCAGGGCTTGCCGTCAGCGCTGTGGCAGCTGCAGCCATGGTGCTCGTGGCCCAGGAACCACCGAGCAAACCACCGATATTGCATCAGGATATCGCTCCGCCCGACCCGGGTGAGGGACGGTCTGGACGGCCGGTGTTCGGACCTTCCCCCAAAGAGGGTCAAAACCCGGCGGCGTTTGGCAGCGGGAGCAAGATCCTGCCTGAGCCGCAATCACAGGAGCGGCGCCAACCCGCCGAACCGGTTCACGGCCGCGGCGGCTTTGCTGCCGACCGCGACACCCAGACCCGGCCCGATTACTCGACCGGGCCCGATTCCACGCTGCAATACGTGACGGTTTTTAATCCCTCGGTGCTGCCCTGGAAGCGAATGAGCGCGCTGGATTCGATCGACTCGTCGTACCGCTTGTACACGGCGGACAAGAACACCCGAGGAGACTTGACTGTGGGTGGCCAAGCCGATTCCGATCGCGATTTGTTCTGGGGCTCGTTGGTGGTCGAACTCTCGCCCGGCAAGGACGTTCCCATCCCGTCGGTCGCGCCGGACATGCGCATTTTATCCTATGAAACCGAGCCGCGCATCAGCTTGCGATTCTCCAAGGATGGGGCCGATAACTTCTACGTGCGCAGCGAGGAAAGTCGGGCGGGCGGCACCTATCGCCTGGTCTTTCTGGCCGATGCCGACTCCGGCTATTTTGCCCCCAGGCTGCCCCGTCGTTTGCGCGTGAGCGAGGTGGCGCGTTATGCCCCGCGCCACCTGATCAAGGACATTCCGGCCTCGGTGCGGCGTGCGGCGCGCCGAGCCCACCGCTTTCTCGACATCGACAAGCGCACCGAACTCAATGTCGCGCTCGACAAACTCACCCACTATTTCCGCTCGTTCGAAGCCAAAGCACCGCCCGAGAACCGGGGCAATATCTATTGGGACCTATTCCGCTCCCAGGCGGGCGTGTGCCGACATCGGGCGTTTGGGTTCATGGTTACCGCCAACGCACTGGGCATTCCGACCCGCTACATCACCAACGAGGCCCATGCCTTTGTCGAGGTCTGGGTGCCCACATCCAACTGGATTCGCGTCGATCTGGGTGGTGCGGCGCAGCGCATGCAAGTGGACAATGCGTCCAACAAATCGCTCCATCAGCCGCGCAGTGACGATCCGTTTGCCAAGCCCGACAATTATCGCAACAACTACACCCAGCTCGAAGGCGACATCAACGGACTGACCGCGGACCAGATCGCAGAGGGACAACAGTCCAGTACCGGGGCATCGACGGACGATGCCAGCGCTGATAACATGATCAATTTCGATCCCGGCGCGCCGGAAACGACCGATTCCGGCAGCCTGATCGGCCCGGATCGCAACCTTGCCACTCTGCCGCGCTCGGCCACCGCGGACAAGATCCCGACCAAAATCCACATCACCGACGTAGCCGCACAGGGATTTCGGGGCGAGACTTTGCAGGTATCGGGACTTTTAGAAGGCGGCAGCGGGAGCGACCGCAAGGGAATAGACGGCCAGCGGATCGATATCTGGCTGGCCCCACGCGGCCGGGGTGGCAATGAGGCCCAGCTGGTCGGCCGGACCGTGACCTCGTCCGACGGCACGTTCTACGCTCAGGTCCAGCTGCCCGACGACATGCCGCTCATGGAATACGAAGTCTATGCGTCGACCAATGGCGACAACCGGTTTGCCCCGACTGTGTCGGATTGATGGACACTCCTCGCACCTGGCGCTTGGTTTTCCCAGGGGCAGCCGAGCGGCGTATGAATGGACAGGCAGATGTGAGTGATCTCATTCGCCGCACCTGGTGAATAACCGCGAAACGCACCATTGAGCCGGTGTTTCGCCCGGTTACCAGGTTGCACAGAATACTGGCGGCACAGAGTTTTCGGTGTTGCATCCCGGGGCCAGGGTGATAATGCTCGATCGCACCTCCCCAGTTGTCGCGAACCGCCCGTCGCGCCTCGACGCCTCGCTCCTGCCACCCATCGAAGCCCGGGCCGCGTAGCCGCTCGGCAAAACTCCGCTACAACCTGCTGATCGGAACGTGTTGTGGTCATGGGTGAGGCCTCGAGTCCTCAACCAAAGTACCGATTTGCTCTACTTAGCATGGTTCAAAGATGGCACATGGCGTGCATTCCATTTAGTAACATTCCGTGCAATCATAACGTCGACATTATGCTGGGCATCCTACTGCGGTAAGCCAGCGTGTCAAAGTGATGTGGAAGCAGGTCGTACGCTCGCTATATCGGCGCGGGATTCCCGCGCAAACCGACTCCGGTCCCCCGCCGAGTTCGTCGGAGGGGACGCAATGCAGCGAGCTCACGATGCCGGGTGCGGCGACTGGACAGGGCTCGTCGCTGGCCGAACCCGATCCCCGGTTCGCCAACCTGGATAGCGAGCAGGCGACAGTTCCGTTCTTCGGGTCGGCCTGGCTGGAAGAATCCGATCTCAACGCCGACTACGAGCAAGATACCGCCGTTGGCCCCGGCGATCGAATCGGTCGCTATATCGTCATCGAGCGGATCGGGGCAGGAGCCATGGGGGTCGTCTACAAGGCCAACGACCCGGCCCTGAAACGACACGTCGCCATCAAGCTGTTGCGCCCGAGACCCGAGTCAGCCCACGGAACCCGAGAGATATCCAGAATTCCCGGCGAAGAAGTGGACTTTTGGCCCGGCGGAGCGGTCGCGCGGCCGGATATTCGATCGTCCGCGCTGGTCCGCGAGGCGCGCGCCCTGGCCAAGCTCTCTCACCCCAACATCGTCGCGGTATACGACGTCGGCAGATTCCGGGCCCGCGTATTCGTGGCCCTGGAACTCATCGAGGGGCAGTCGGTTCAGCGATGGCTGGCCCGGGACAGACCCTCGCTGTGGCAGGTCGTGGACGTGTTCATCGCCGCTGGCCGGGGCTTGGCCGCCGCCCATCGAGTCGGTCTCATCCATCGCGATTTCAAGCCATCGAACGTCATCGTCGGCAACGACGGCCGGGTCCGGGTGCTCGACTTCGGACTGGCCCGCGCTGCCGAAACCACCGATCTGCCGGGCCGCGACAGCATTGCCGGAACTCCGGCCTACATGGCCCCGGAGCAGCGTATTGGCCACAACGTGAGCCCGCGGTCGGACCAGTACAGTTTTTGCGTCGCTCTTCACGAGGCACTGTTTGGCATGCGACCGTCGTTTCGACCGGACGAGACCCTGCTCGGGGCCAAGCCAGGTGACCTAGTGGAATCCGGGCAGCAGCACTTTGCGGCAGTACCCGCGCTGTTGCAACGAGTCCTTTTGCGCGGGCTTGCGCCCGATCCCGACCAGCGCTATTCGTCGATGGACGCACTGGTCACCGAGTTGGCCCGTCTGCCGGCGTCGCGACGCATCGTGCGCACGGTCGCGGTCGCCTGCCTCGCTCTGAGCGTGTTTTTGGTCGCGGCGCTCGGATGGAATGCGTGGCGCGCAGACAGGGAACGCGCGCACCGGCGCGCACTCGAGCAAGCCGCGTCGCGCCAGCTCGACACGGTCACCGCGCGCATCGAAACGCTGTACAACGCGGGCAAACTCGATGAGGCAGACGATGTGTTTTTCGCCTTCGATCGCCTGGACGAGTACCGGGGCACCTGGGCGCGGGCCCGGGCCTGGCTCGACCGCGCCGAGCGCATCCGGCGGTTGGATCGGCCAGATCATCGCCACCGTCTGCGAGTCCAGGCCGATGCCGGCGCGGCCAGGTTCGACAGAGCGCTGACCGCTTACGCCAATGCGCACCTGAACGCGGTCGATGAGGACCAACACCGGCAGTCGTTGTTGGGGCTGGCGCGGGCGTTCGAGGAGCGCTGGTCGTGGCGCGAACTCGATCTGGTCCTCAGTCAGTTCGGCGCCCGCATCGACGATGCCGAGATCGTCCAGCTCAGGTTGCGGTCTGCCCTGGTCAGACGCGATTTCGACGCAGCTCTGACCCTTTGGCAAGCGGTTCGAGATGCCGGCCCCGGCGCCACCGCATTGCCCGACGATCTCGCTCCCGTGGTTCGAGCGCTCTCGTCAGCCACACCGACCACCGTCGAACTGGATCGCGCCGTCACCGCCGACGTCGATGGCGATGAAATCGCAGAGTTGGTTGTATACCGGGATCGAGACCAGTCGATCGCGGCATTGCGCGCCAATCCACAACTCACTCCTCTGTGGTCCCAGGAGCGGGTTCTCGGCCCGGTCGGCAGTGGCGAGGTCGGTGGCGAGAACGGTGCGGCTGGCGACTCGAGCGGAGAGGTCAGGGGATTGTGGGTCCTGCCGCGCCGATCCGGCGCCCTGCCCTACCTGCTCACGTACTCGCGCAGGCCGGGCCAGCGCATGGGAACAGCGACCTTGTTCAGCCGCGAGCAGTGCGATGACCGGCCCGACGGGTGCGGTCTAGCCGTGGTACACAGATGGCGCGACGAACAGATCAATGTCGCGGCATCGCTGGGCGGACCCGGCCTCGCATCAAGCGACGATCCGGGCATCTATATCGGCAATGGGCCCTATCGCCGTCAGCTCTACCGACTCGAGCCGCGGTCAGACGGCGGCTGGCAAGAGGTCGAGGTCGCGGCCGGGATCGACGAGCTGGGGTCGGACATTCGCACGCTTTTTGCCACTGACCTGGACGGCGACGGTGGTCGCGAAGTGGTCATCGCGATGGGACCCTGGCGGGCCTATGACCTTCGCGTCCTCCGACCTGTCGATCGAATGGCCGGCCGCACAATGCGCCTGGTCGACCGGAAAAAACTGGGCTACCTGGTCGATGCCACTGCTATACGAACCAATTCGGGTACCGGAATTCTGGCTCTTAAAGACGATAAATTTCCCAGCCGTCGAGTTTTTCCCGCAGCGTCCCTTTTCGGCCAGCCGGCCGGGCTGTACAGCTTTCTCCTCGAAGACGATGAACTGGTCCAGACCGGGCATGTCCCCACGCCCAAACCGCTCAGCATCGGCGATCCGCTCGACCTGGTATCGCTGGTCACGGCGGACATCGACGGCGATGGACTCGATGACGCAGTGGTCAACCTCCACTCGGCCCAGCACGGCTCCTATGCACTGATCGGCCGACAGCGTTCCGACGGATCGTTTGCCACCTTGCTGGTCGGACACATGCAGGTCATGGCGGCCATCGATGTCGATGAGGATCCGGCCGATGAGCTGGTCATCCGGTTCACCGACCTCGACCAGCCCGCCTGGTTACTCGGCGTCGGGTCGCACTCGGTTCCGGTTGATCGAATCCACGGCGAGCGACGTGTGGCCGATCAAAAATCCGGCCACACAGACCCTCGACGCGGTGACGAGTCGGCCTCTTATTCCTTGCCGGAACCCCGGGCCGGGCCGAGTGACCGGCCCGACCCGGACAGCGAGCACCGCACCGTGGGCGCCGGACAGGTGCCCGATGCACTGAGGCACGACGAGGCCCTGGCTCGGCTGTGGATGCGTGCCGAGCAGCTAGTCGCCATGGGCCTGCTGCCCCAGGCGGCCAAGGCGTTCGAGGACCTGGCGACTCTGAGCCGCAATCCGCGCGCCCAGCACCGCGCACTGTATCGCGCCGGCCGACTGTGGCAAGCCGCTGGCAACGACGCCCGCGCGGCCACTCGCTATCGCGACGCAGCTGCCAGTCCCGAGCTGGCCAACCGCGCCCTCGCGGCCGCTCTGGCCGCCTATCGGCGCGAGTATCGCTTTGCCGCCGCGCTCGCGCTGGCCGACCAGCTGCTCGCCCGAGTCGATCTGAGCACCGTCATGCGCGCCGAGATCGAGCGCTGGCGTCGGATCATCGAACCCCTGGCCCGGCCGCGCCAACACATCGACATCGTATTCGATCACTATCTCGACCCCGCCTGGCGCATCAGTGACCCGCTGGCCCTGCAGCGCGACGCACGTCACCGGGCGCTGCGCGTCCATTCCTTTGGTGAGACCAGAGAACTGGCCTCATTGCCGATGCTGGCGACCGACAACCGGATTTCCCTGGCGGTGGATATCGAGGTTACCCGCAGCGAGTGGGCCTCGGGTGTGCGGATTATCCTGCAGCCGCACGACAGCGCCAGCTCCAGCGCTGGCAATGGGATCGGCGTCGGTATCAAGGCGGTCGGGGGCGGCGGTCTGCTCGACCGACGAATCGGCTGGTATGTGCCCAGCGACACCCGCTGGCACGGAATGAGCCAACACGGTCTGGACTGGCCGGTGCGCGCTCTGGATGAGCGAATGGCTCTGTCGATCGAGATCGATGTCGTTCCCGATCTATCCGAGGCGCTCTGCCAGGTGATCGGCGAGGCCGGTGAGGTCTTGTATCGGAGTCGCATCCCGTGGAACCAAGGCCCGGTCCGCGGCCGCTACGAGTTGCGCATCGACGCCGACGGCGAGCCGGGGTTTACCCAGCCGGTCCTCATGTCGCTGTGGATCCACCGCATCGCCGTGACCGGAATGCGGTTGGATCCGACACGGTACGATCGCGACCAGGTTCTGGCTCACACCCGGCGAGCGGTGGTCGAAGGCGATCCCGGCTCGGCTCTGACCGCATTCGATGCACTGCGCGATACTCGCCCACATCTCCTCGACCCGGATGTGCATGGAGAACAGGCCGTCCTCACCCAACTCGGTGCACTGCTGGCCGCCCACACGATGGGCCGCCATGGCGACGCAGTAGACATCGCGCGCGAGCTTGTTCGCGTCGCTGGCGACCCGGATAAAACCCCCATCCTCGACCGCTACCTCGGCTATCTCATGCGTTTACCGGATAGCGACGTCGAGCCACTTCTGCGCGATGTGCTCGGTTCGCGTTACTACGCTCTGTACTGGCAATCGTGGCAGATCACCGCGCAGCACCACGAAGCGGATCCTGCTATCATCGAGTCTCTGACCAGCCAGCTCGGTGGCATACACCGGCTCGACGCCCGGTCCCTGGGCGCGGCCGGTACGTACATCAAGCGCTGGCTGCTGCTCCACCGCGCCCAGGCATTCTGGCAACTGGGCAAGCCCGGTCCGGCTCGACGCGATGTCGAGCAGTTCTTGCAGATAAGCCGACGGCCCGGCCCGGCGGGCAGCGATGTGCCGGATCGCGCGCGTGAGCTGGTCGCCAGCGCATGTCGGCTGCTGGCCGCTATCGAGGCCAGCGCGGGCAATTCCGCACGCGCTCTGCACTACGCCGAAAAATCCCTAGGTGTCGCCCGGGTGCGCGACATTGCGGTCGATCGGTTGCTGCTCTATCCCGAACTCGCCACCATGATCGGCCAACCGAGTTGGCAAACCGTATTCGGCCGCTGATAGTCAGGACACCGGCAACTGTCCACCGGACTGTCCACCCACAGTTTGCCGACAGTCCAGTCCGATATAGCTGCAGCCATCGGCGTTCTGATCAAACCTCCGAGATCGTAGGACAAGCCATGGCGGTAGCGAGGTGCATCTGACACGGCCACTGCCGCTCCGTTGCCGCGACATGGGCGAGATACCGCAACTTTCAGTAGATAGATTGACGAATCGATTCATCTTGGCCTGAGCCGTGCAGAACTGTCTGCAACCGATGTCGAGAATCGAACCGAGCCAGGGCGGTGAGGTGCGCGAGTGAACCTGGTCGCGGCAAGCTATCGAGATGGGCTCTTTACCGCAGACATGGCCAAAACACGGCTAAATACGGTCGACCGGTCTCGAAACGCCACAGCGGACAATTGCCCGTTTGCACTCCTATCCGCCATTTCATGGCTTCTCAGCCTGATTCTCTCACCACGGGATAACACTTTTTTCGTGTCCGTGCAAAAACTCGAGTATACTGTAGTGGCAACGCGGGGCAGTCGCGTTGCAGCTATCGAGTTGGCAGGTAAATGTTGGTAGGCAAGCTGGTGTGCCGGGCAGTTTGGCAAAATGGCGTGTGGGCAAGTCGAGTGGAAATGTCGGCATTGCTGCTGGGCGCGCTCGCTGGCACGGCGGAATCGACAAGGAGAACGAGGCGTGATCAAGAGTCGCAAAGGTCAACACGCGATCGGGAGTCGACCGGTTGGAAACCGCATCACTGGCACACTCGTCGCAATTGCCGTACTGTGGGCCGCAACTGTGGCATTGGCCGACAGCGTCCGCGCCGACGGGATTGGCCAGGAGTTGGGCCTGCTCGAAAAGGCCATCGCCGAGATGCACGACACTGGCCAGCCGGTTCTGTCGTCCACGGACTCCGAGCTGCCATCGTGGGACAGCATGATCGGCGCCATTGCCGCGTCAAAGCGATGCGTGGTCAGCGCAGAGCAATTGTCCAAAAACGGCATACCGCCCACTGCGCGGGTCACCATTCCGACCTCGATGACCGAGATCGATCACTACGAAAAAGCCGTGCTGGCCAGCTCGAGCGACCCGGGCAATTTGGGCTGGCTCGCCACAGCGCCGCTCCGCGATATCGCGCGCTACTGCCAGCGATACCATCGATCTGCGTACACAGCCCTGGTCCGGCCCTATCTCGAGCACTATGCCGAGCGCATCGCCCATCATACCGAGCGACTTCAACAAGCCATGGGGGACGTCGATCCATCCTACCATCTCTTGCTCCGGCTGAATTACGACAGCTGTATCCAGGCTGTTGCCCAGGCGATCGAAAAAGGTGCTCCGGTCGACGCAGCGATCCAATTGCGAAAAGCCAAAACCGGGCTCGCCGCAGACAAAACAGTCACGCTCGGGACCGCACAACGAGAGATCTGCGATCCGCTCAAAGCAATCATAGCTCGGGCCAGGACGGCCGACGCAGGTGACCCCGATGCGACTGGACAGGCCGATACTGGACAAGTCGATACTGGACAGGTCGATACTGGACAGGTCGATGCCCGACAGGCCGACGATCGTCGGGATGTCCTGGCCCGCTTCGCCCGGGCCTTCGGCGGTGAGAACACCGGCCGCTACAAGGCTCTGGCGGCCTATAAACTGGCCCGGCTGCGCATCTACGGTCCCGGTCGCAAACTGCTGCGCACACCGGGTGATTTTGCCCGTGCGCCGCGCTGGTACCAGGTGCGCCGCAACAGCCGAAATAACAGGAGGTGGAAGATGCGCGTGTTCACCTTCCGCGGCACCAGGTATACAGTCAAGACCAGGACCGGCAAGGGCGCCCGCCAGCTCAGACGGGCGTTTCGCTGATCGGCTGGCGATTCAGCCGCCAAAAAACGACTACCCACCCCCATCGGGCTGCCGTATCGGCAACCCCGGCGATTTCTTTTGCACTCCCTTCCAATAGCTAACTATTGATAATTCAATATATATCTGTTACGCTTACCAAGCGATCCTACCTCTAATACACGGCGGGCCTTGACTGCTGAACAGTCGTTCCGTAGGCTGCTGCGTCCATGTCGTACAACGAGTCTCGCCCCGAACCCGATACCATCACTGTCAAAGGCGCCAGGGAGCACAATCTCGACGTCGATTACCTGGCAATTCCCAAGCGCCAGCTCGTGGTGGTCACGGGGGTATCGGGTTCGGGCAAGTCCTCTCTGGCGTTCGACACTCTCTATGCCGAGGGTCAGCGTCGTTATGTCGAGTCTCTGTCGGCGTATGCCCGGCAGTTTTTGGGCCAGATGGAGAAGCCCAAATACGATCATATTCGCGGGCTGTCGCCGACCATCGCCATCCAGCAAAAGGCGGCCTCGTCCAACCCCCGCTCCACGGTCGGCACAGTGACCGAGATCTACGACTATTTGCGGGTTTTGTACGCCCGTATCGGCGAGCAGCGCTGCCACCAGTGTGGTGGCCCGGTGAGCGCGCGTTCGGCTTCCGAGATCGTCCGCGAACTGTCCGGCTTGCCCGAGGGCAGCAAGATCACCCTGCTCGCACCCAAAGTCGAAAACCGCAAGGGTGAATTTCGCGCCCTGTTCGCCGATGCGCGCAAGGCGGGCTTTGTCAGGGTGCGCATCGACAGCATGGTGATCCGGCTGGAAGACGTTACCTCGCTGGAGAAGAACAAGAAGCACACCATCGAGATCGTGGTCGATCGGCTGGCCATCAAGTCAGGCGTCAAGACGCGTCTGACCGACTCGGTGGAGACAGCGCTGCGCGAGGGTCAAGGCAAGCTGGTCGTCCTGGTTGCCGACGAGCGAACGCCGCGGGCCTATTCGGAGAGCAATGCGTGCCCTACCTGCGGCATCGGATTTCCCGAACTGGCGCCGCAGTCGTTTTCGTTCAATTCGCCACTCGGCATGTGCGTGGATTGCAACGGCCTGGGCGAACGACTGCAAGTCGATCCCGAGCTGATCGTGCCCAACCAGGAATTGAGCATCCGCGAGGGCGCGGTTGCCGTGTGGGGTGATTCGGTCGCTCGCGAGTCGGGCTGGACGTCCAATATCGTCAAGTCGCTGGCCCGCAATTATAAGATCTCGCTCGACAAACCGTGGAAGAAGCTGACCAAACGGCAGCGTCAGATACTGCTCCACGGCACCGGCAACAAGCGGATCGACGTGCAATGGGATGGCGAGCACAGTTCGGGCTCGTGGGCCATGCGCTGGGAGGGCATCTGTGCCCAGCTCGAACGCCGCCACCGCGAGACCGGTTCAGAGCGGTCGCGCAAGCACTACGAGGGCTTCTTTCGGGCGATCGCGTGCGCGTCGTGCCACGGCACCCGGTTGCGGTCCGAGTCCCGCGCGGTATTTGTCGGCAAGCAAAGCATCGATCAAGTGACTGGTATGACGGTGGGTCAGGCATTCGAGCACATGCAATCGCTGTCGTTGCGCGGCGCCAAGGCAGCCATTGCAGTCGAGGTGCTCAAGGAGATCCGAGCCCGACTGTCGTTTCTGCTCGACGTCGGGCTCGATTACTTGACCCTGGATCGCAGCGCGGCGACTCTGTCGGGCGGCGAAGCACAACGCATCCGCCTGGCCTCGCAGCTGGGCTCGGAGCTCTCGGGGGTGCTCTACGTGCTCGACGAGCCGTCGATCGGGCTCCACCAGCGCGACAACGAACGGTTGATCACCACCCTGCGCCGGTTGCGCGATCTCGGCAATACAGTTCTCGTGGTCGAGCACGACGAGGCCACCATTGAGTCGGCCGACCACGTCATCGACTTTGGCCCGGGGGCGGGCCGCCATGGCGGTCGAGTGGTGGCCCAGGGCGGTCCCACACAGATCCGGCAAAATCGCCAATCGCTGACCGGACAGTATTTGGCCGGTGTCGAGTCGATCGCGACTCCCGACCAGCGGCGCCCGGCCAGAGGCGCGATCAAATTGCGCGGCGCGCGCGAAAACAACCTCAAGCGGATCGATGTCGAGGTACCGCTCGGCGTCCTAGTGGCGGTCACCGGGGTCTCGGGAGCGGGCAAATCATCGCTCATCAATGCCACCCTGTATCCCGCCCTGCGCCACCATCTCAACCGAACCGCCGAACGGGTCGGCCCGTACGACGCACTGGACGGTCTGGACCAGATCGACAAGGTCATCGTCATCGACCAGAAGCCGATTGGCCGCACCCCGCGGTCCAATCCGGCGACCTACACCAAATGTTTCGATCTGATCCGGCAGCTTTTTGCCGCCATTCCCGAGGCGCGGGCATTTGGTTACAAGGCCGGTCGATTTTCGTTTAACGTCACCGCCAAGAGCGGAGGCGGCCGGTGCGAGGCGTGCGAGGGCGCGGGCGTGCGCGAGGTCGAGATGCACTTTTTGCCCAACGTATTCGTGACCTGTGAAGTGTGCCGGGGACAGCGATACAACGACGCCACCCTGCGAGTTCAGTACAAGGGCAAGACCATCGCCGACATCCTCGATACGCCGGTGGAAGACGCTCTCGAGCTTTTTGCCAATCACCGCAAGCTCGCGCAGATCCTGCAAACCCTGGTCGATGTCGGCCTGGGTTATCTCGCCCTGGGCCAGTCGGCCACGACTCTGTCGGGCGGCGAGCCCCAGCGGGTCAAACTGTCGCGCGAACTGGCCAAACGGCAGACCGGGCGAACGCTGTACCTACTCGACGAACCGACCACGGGCCTGCACTTTCACGACGTCAAGAAGCTGCTCGATGTACTGGGCCGTCTGGTCAACGCGGGCAACACGGCTGTGGTCATCGAACACAATCTGGACGTGATCAAGACGGCTGATTGGATCATCGACCTCGGACCCGAGGGAGGAGCGGCCGGAGGCGAGATCATTGCTGTGGGCACGCCGGAAGCAGTAGCTCGACAACGGGCCTCGTACACAGGCCAGTTTTTGGCCAGGATGCTCGGCATGCCGAAACGGAGCAGCAAAAAGCGCAAAACCGCCCGCGCCGCTCGTGTGGTCAGGCGTGCCTGAACCAACCGAGCATTTATGGGCGCGGGCCGGAAATTTGCGTGGATCGTGCTACAGAACGAAGACAATTCCGAGGCAACGGCGTGGAGCGCAGCCAGATTCTCGCCGCTGCTACGAATCATCACCATAGGCATAATCGTAGTCGTCACCGCTCCCACCATCCGCAGCGGGCGGCATGGCCGCTAGCCCGATCGCGGCAGCAGCGATGACAGCGGCGACCCCGAGGCGAATTGCCGTGGCCAGTCGGCTGGCCAGACGATCGCCGATCACCGTACAAACCGCCATGTATGCCGGTATCACGATGGCGAGAAGAAGCAGCGATACCACCGGAAGCTGGGAGTAGGCAAAGCCCAGGATAGCCGCTCCGCCGGTCACGATAGCAACCACCCCGGCCGCCTTGTCGGCGGTGGGAATTGCGGCAAATACGAGCATAGCCACAAATAGAGCGCCCAGGCCTGCCGCCATCGCACCGGTGAGCTGACCGACCAATAAAGAGCCCGATGCGGCCACGGCTGCTGCGGTACTGGCCGCCAGCAGAATCGCAAGCCCCACGCCGACCAGCCGGTGCTCGCCCGTGGCCGCACGAGCGATAAAATACCAGGTTGCCAAAAGGACGAGTCCGAATCCGGCCGTGGTCACCATGGCCTGACCCGTGGTCCAGCTCGACCCGGCAAGAGGCCGCAGAAGTAACCACGCAGTGACCAGTGAGACCACGAGGCGCCCAGCCCAATGAACTGCACGCGATGAAATGCCATTCTCCACAGCACACGCCACGGCGGCCAGGACTGCCAGATGGGGCAGCCAACCCGTCACATCGATCGGAATGGCCGCGGGCGCGCCGAGAAGTCCCCAGTACCCGGCGACAAACCCCGCCGCCAACCCGGGCCCAACGATCGCCGGTGCGCTGCCTTCCGTACGCCAGGCACGGCCCGCAACAACAACAATGACACCGGCGACCAGGGCGGGGATCAGGACACCGTAAAGAGCCAGCTGAACGAGCATGGGTCGAGTGTTTCGAGTTCTCGGCAGGTGGTCATCGGCCGCGTGCCGAGTGTCAGGCAGTTGGAAAGAGACTGTGTAATAATCCCGGAGGCATCTATTTGCGCGTAGCCTCGAGCGATACCGTGAGATCGATTTCGTCGCTGATGCCGCCGAGCATATGAGTCATGCCAAACTCGCTGCGCTTGACCGTGAAGGTGCCGTGAAACCCGGTCATGAAGACCTTGGGATCCATCGGATGCTTACCCGCGCCAACGTGTTCGAAGGTGGCCGAGGCCGGCTTGGTCACACCGTGCAGGGTGATATCACCCGAGACCTTGTACTTGCCCGGTCCAGCCTGCACGACCGATTTGCTTTTGAACGTGATCTGCGGGAATTGTTTGACATTCAGAAAATCCGGCCCCTTGAGGTGATCATCGCGCTTTTTGTTGCCCGAGTACAAGCGGCCGGCCGCAATGTCGACCGAGACTTCGCTCTTGGCCGGATCTGCGTCGATCCGGATCGTGCCCTTGACGTCATTAAAACTGCCGTACACATACGCGACGCCAAAGTGCTTGGCCCGAAATATCACCGAAGAGTGCACATTATCGATCGCGTAGGTGCCCGCGGTATCGGCCAATACGGGGACTCCGCTGGCGGCCTTGTCAGGCTGGGCGGGCACTTCGACGGCCTTGGCCGGCGTGTCTTTTTTGGCCTGGTCGGTTTTGCTCTCTTCGGCTTTGTTGTGGTCGCCCTTGTCGGGGGCGGACATGCCATCGTCCTTTTTGCACGCCGCACTCGATACGGCAAAGACGAGAGCCATTATCCCGATCCATGGGATCTGCGGTCGAATGGATTGCATTGCATTGCTGGTCGACATGCCGGGAAGGTAGCGTCCTGCCCTGGCCGGTGCAATCTGAACCGATGAGATGTTGTGTCTCACTGGCGGAACAATCACCGAGAGTTGCACTATGAGATTTGCTGCTGATCGAACCTTCGATGTCGCCGTGGTCGGCGCTGGAACGGCGGGCGCTGCAGCGGCGGGTTTTTGCGCCGAACAGGGCATGCAGGTGGTCTGTATCGAACGCGCTCGGCTCGACTGCGCCGGGGCTCGCTGGGTCAACGGAGTCCCTGCCCAGGCGTTCGAGCGGGCCGGTCTGCCACGTCCCGGCGGCGATGAACTGCGCGGTGGCCAGAGCGACTTTCATCTGGTCGCCGGCCGCGGACCCGAGCGCTTGCTCATCCGCAACCACGGCGTCGTCGAGGTGGACATGCGCCTTCTGGTCGCTCGCCTGCAGCGACGGGCGCGCCAGCACGGTGCGCTCCTGGTCGGCGAGACCGCAGTGCGCAGCCGCGACGGCGGCTTGCTGCACACCGACCAGGGCACTGTTCGCGCCCGCTGGATCGTCGATGCGTCGGGCCTGTCCGGTCCCCGCCTCATGCCTCGACCGCCCGTCGCTGCCCGGCACCTGTGCTCGGCAGCGCAACGGGTTTACCGGATCGTCGACCGCAGAGCCGCGCACGGGTTTCTGGCCCGGCACGGCGCAGATTTGGGAGAAACCCTGTGCTTCACCGGCATCGCGGGCGGCTTTTCAATCCTCAGCATGCGGGCCGAGGACGGCCAGCTCAGCATTCTGTCCGGCAGCGTCACTGCCGCCGGGCACCCTTCGGGAAACGCCCTGGCCAGTGCATTCGTCGCCCGACATTCGTGGATCGGCGAGCCGCTCTTCGGTGGCGCGCGGGCGATTCCTCTGCGCCGGCCGGCCGATCGCCTCACCGATGGCCGGGTTGCACTGCTCGGCGACGCGGCGTGCCAGGTATTTCCCGCCCATGGCTCGGGCATTGCGACCGGACTCGTGGCCGCTCGCATCCTGGCAGATGAACTGGCCAGCGGGCGCGGTCTTCACGGCTATGCCGCGACCTGGCAACGCGAGTGCGGAGGTACGCTCGCCGCATCCGATGCATTTCGCCGCTTCTCACAATCTCTAACCGTTCGCGAGGTCGCAGCTCTCATCGCCAGCGGCGCTCTCGACGCGGAAATCGCGCGGGCTGGTCTGGCTCAGACATTTCCCCGACCACCGCTCCATTCCCTGCTCGGCAAGGCGATCGCCCTGCGCAGTGAAATCGGCCTGGCCGGTCGCCTCGCCGCGGCACTCGCGCGCATGATCGCCACCCGCGCTCTCTATGCGCGCTATCCCAAACGCCCGGATCAGTTGCCATCGTGGTCGCGCGCAGTGGCTCGCCTGTTCGCCGAAACACCCGATGTCGAGTAAATCAGCCGCGATAGCTGGCGCGGTTTGACCGAACCGCGATCGGCTCACGGACAGTTTTATGCCGATGCAGCGGGCCATTTTCCGGCAAGCCATCGGGTTTGAGTTGCCTCCGATCGTCATAGGTACTAAATAAAGTGAGTTATATGACGTTCACGGGGGCTCATGTAACGGGATGTTGAAACCGGGGTACCAGAGCTGACGCGAGAATCTCGTTGTGACTCCACGAGATCCTTCTTAGTATCGAAAATGATGGATAGATCGCATAACGGTTCTCGAATCACGGCGGCTCGGGTCGCGATCCCGCCGGTGCCTGCGAATGGGCGGCATGCTGGTGCGGAACAATCCGAGGTCAGCCAGGCGCATGGTTCCCTCGAGCCCTGGATCATCGACGCCGTACAGAGCTCCTGGGCCAAGGTGCGACCGATCTCGAATGCTGCCGCATCGCTGTTCTACGACCGCCTTTTCGAGCGCGACCCGAGCTTGCGGCAGCTGTTCAAGAACGACATGAGCGAGCAGAAGCGAAAGCTCATGCAGACCCTCAACGTGGCTGTGGACGGCTTGCGCGACCCTGCGAGGATGATTCCTGTGCTGCAGGACCTCGGCGTGCGCCACGCCGGTTACATGGTGCAGGAACATCACTACGATTACGTCGGCGAGGCTCTCTTGCTCACCCTCCGCGAGGGGCTAGGCGACGAATTTACCGACGACGTCGAGACTGCGTGGACTGCGGTCTACCAGTTCATCGCCACTGTGATGAAGCAAGCCGCCCGCACCCATATCCACGTCGCAGGACACGACAATCCGACCGCTCAGCGTTCCGCCCCGAGCGGAGCGATTCCGGTGATATCGAGCCCGATCCAGGCGTCGCACAAGACTGGGCCGATGCCGCGGCCCAGTGCAACCATGGCGGCGACTCCGCCGGTTTCCCAGTCAAGGCCCGGGGTGTTGGATCCTCGAACCATCGAGCTGGTGCAGGACTCGTGGGTGAAGGTCCGGCCGATCGCCGACGCAGTTGCAGCGCTGTTTTACGATCGGTTGTTCGAGATCGACCCATCGACGCGGCAGCTGTTCAAGAGCGACATGAGCGAGCAGAAACGAAAGCTCATGCAGACACTCACCCTAGCTGTCGACGGTCTTCGCGCACCGGGAAAGCTGGTCCCCATCCTCGAGGAACTGGGCGCGCGACACGCCGGCTACATGGTGCAAGACCACCATTACGACCGGGTTGGCGAGGCCCTGCTGTGGACTCTGAGCGAGGGTCTGGGCGAAGAGTTTACCGACGAGTTGCACGACGCCTGGACCGCGGTGTACACCCTGGTCGCCACAGTCATGAAGCGAGGCGCCGCCGAGTACGGCGGTGTTCCCGAGCCGCGCGGGGAGGAGATGGAGAGCGGTGCGGTGTCGTTCGCGGCGGTGGCAGACCCGGCAGTCACCTCGCGGCCCAGCGATGCCGGTGCAGCGCCGTACGACTCGATGTCGGTGACCGACAGCAGTCAGCCGATCGCCGCGCAGCTGCACTATATGGGGCCGGACACGGCGGTCGAGCGCGCCAGCGTCGGGCCAGGCGTGCCGCGGGGCATGATGATCCCGGTCAACAGCGAGGACATGACTCTCAATGTCCGCCTGATCGCCACCCCGCAATCCATGCCCGGATTGGTGCCCGAGAGATCGCTGGCCAGCGGCCTGGCCATCGCCATCTTGCTCGCCGTGGTCTGTGGGGCCACGGTCATGACCGCGACCTCGATCATGCTCTTCAGCATGGCCGACTTTGCCGAGATTGCCGGCAAAGTCCCCACGTTTGCGCTGTATGCACTGCCGCTTGCAGCCACGTTACTGACCTTTACTGCCTTCATGTTGGGCTACTTGTGGAGTCGCCGCACGGCACCGACCGGATCGGCAGAAAGGGGCCGGTGATTTGTCCGTCTCTTCGGGGCCATTCAACTCGAGCACGGAGCTGCGTAACAAGACGATGGAATCCAAATCATCGGCGTCGCTCACATCGCTGACCAAGCTGGCGGGACAACGGCTGGATTCGTTCGACCTGGTCCGCGTGCTCGGGGTTGGTTCCATGGGTGTTGTCTATCTGGCCATCGACAGTGTTTTGCGCCGCTACCTGGCGCTCAAGATCCTGGCCAAGAGCAACGATGCCAGCGATGCCGCCCGGCACGATGGATTCTTGCGCGAGGCGCGCGCGGCGGCCCCGCTGGTCCATCCCAACATCGTGCAGATCTATCAGGTCGGCGAAACTGATCAGCATCGCTATATCGCCATGGAATACGTGCCCGGGCTGACCGCTCTGCAAATGGCCCGGCGGCACGGCAACCGCCTGCCCCAGGATTTCTGCATGAAGCGGATCCGCGAGGCCGCGGACGCGCTTCGCCTGGCCGAGTCGCTGGGAATCTGCCATCGCGACATCAAACCGGCCAACCTGCTGCTCACCACGGCTGGCACCTTGAAGATCGCTGATTTTGGCCTGGCTTCCCAGGACGACAGCCGCGAATCGATCGGCGAGCCCAGTCCGGAGCATATTCAGGGCACGCCGTATTACATGAGCCCCGAACAGTGGCGAGGCGACGAGATCGGCACAGCCGCAGACGTCTACAGCCTGGGTTGCACGTTCTACCGCCTTCTGGTCGGCGCCCCGCCATTTGGCAAGAAAGACTTCATGGGGTGCTTTTGGGCCCACTGCACCGACCCGGTACCGGATCCTCAGGATGCCATGCCGGCGATGGAACCGCTTCTCGCCCGTCTCTTGCAGCGCTGCATGGCCAAAAAACCGACGTCTCGCCCCAAGCCCGACGAGATCACCCGGCTCATCGACGAACTCTTGCTCAGGCGGGAGTTCAACAACTCGGGTTCGTTCCAGTTGCCCGGGCTGGGGACAGGCGCACCGACTCCCGATCTGGCCGAGGGCACGGTCGACAAGCGGTCGTCGTCTGGTCTTTCTCTGCGCATACCGCCCAAAGCAGTATCGAGCGACTCGTTGCCTGTCGCCCCGGCGCAGCCGGCCGGCCCCGATATCGCACTGCCAGGCGTTGCGCTGCCGGGGGTGGATGAAAGTCAGGGCGAGGCCAGCGGTGGGGGCGAGGCCAGCTGGCACAGCCGGGAAGCCGGTCAGCTGAGCTATCAGAGTTTTTTCACCCTGCGCGGCTATCCGTTCAGCGACATGAGGCAGCCCGAGCATTTCTGGAACGGCGGTCCTTACGGCTGGGCCCTGCGCACACTGGCCATGCAGATCGCGGGCGGCTGCCAGCGCACCATGCTGCTCGGTCCGCCCGGCACAGGCCGGACATTTTTGTGCGAGATGCTGCAGCACTCATCCGACAACATGCAGGTTTTTCGGGTCGAGCCGCAGCTTTTGTTCGGACAGCGGGTACTTTTATCGCTGTGTCACCAGCACAGTCTGAGTCCCAGCCCGAACGCCAGCCTGCGCTTTCTGAGCGAGTTGTTTCTCTCCCACGCCCTGCCCAAGGATCGCTCCGATGATATTGCAGTGATCGTCGTTGATACGGTTGATCCCCGTGATCCGGTGTTGTTGAGCGACCTCGATGCGATCGCCTCCGATCTGGCCAGCGAGAATATCGCGGTGGTCCTGGTGGGAGCTGGCGAGTTGCCCGAACAACTCGCTGCCAGTGGGGCGCCGCCGCTTTTGTACACCGGAGCGCCACCGGTGCTCTTGCGCCCGATGACCCAGGACGAGATGGTCGATTATGTCACGTTTCGCATGACCGCGATCGGTGGCAGCACCCGCGGACTCGAGCTCGACCTGCCCATGCGGCAGCTTCTCTACATGCGCAGCCGCGGCTGTCCCAAGCTGATCAACATTTTTTGTCACAACGCGCTCACCATTTGCTCGCTGCGCAACGAGCAAT
Source organism: Pseudomonadota bacterium (assembly GCA_022360315.1). GTDB lineage: Bacteria > Myxococcota_A > Polyangia > Haliangiales > Haliangiaceae > JAKSDA01. The sequence goes on along the minus strand of JAKSDA010000165.1, from coordinate 19,371 downwards.
CGATATCGCTCGACAGCCTCCGTCTGGCCATGAAGAAAAAAACCTATCTCAACCCCGACACGGCGTGGAAAGTGCTGCGGGGGGAGAGTTCGAGTACTCGGTAGCAGCGCTGCTCGAAGCTGTCATCAGCGAACTTACTTGCGGGTCGCGATACTCGGCAACGGCTCCACGAGAGAGACGCCATGTTTGGGTCAGGGTTGCTCTATACTGGGTATATGCGGCCCCGGAGACATCACCTGCGAGCGATGAGCGAGGACGACCTGCTCAGTGCAGCGACCAAGCCCGAGTGGAAAGGACTGTCCCCGATTACAGCTGGGGCAATCACGGCAAGCGCCATTGTTGCTCTGATATACGTGCTGTCCGGGCCCGGTGGAGTTTACAACTGGATCGTCGCGGTGATCGTGGGGATTTTTATGGGTGGAGTGCTGTCCGCATTGCTGTTGAGTTCGCTTTTTGGGCTATGGCTGTGGTTATTCGATCGCGACCCCTATGTGAAAGAGCTCCTGGAGCGAGCTGGCTGGCAGAATTTTGATGACCGCGTCGTCGACGCCAAAACCGCGCTTGACTCGCTGCCCGAACCCGCATGGCTGCTCGTCTTGCGGGCCCGCGCGTTACCACACGGCGGCGAGCATCACGTGCAGATCGAGCTACCGGCGTGTGCCGACCATCCCGCTCGTATCTCGTATTGGCGTATGACCTGGACCGAGCACCACCGTCATCCACAGAGCGATCCCCGCGATTGGCTGCGCACGGTTTCTTCGCCGCTGAGCGCCAGGATCAAATGTCAGTTGCTCGAATTGCTCGCGGGTGCTGAGCGGCAGCCCCTGCGGAGCAAGCGAGCCACGCCTATCAGCGACGGCTGTCCATTTGACCTCGTCGTGTTTGGTCGTGTACTTGACCAAGTCCTGGCCGCACCGGGCAATCTGGTGACCTTCGAGCTCCATGGCAATCTGTCCGTCGAATCGGTGGAGCGCACCCGACATCTGGTAAAACTCATGCTCGATACGGCCCAGCAGTTCGATGCGACGTGGGGAGGCTACGGGAGCCACGATTCCTCGACCGGCACGCTCACCCCCCCGGAGTGACCGAGCAGTGCAGCGCTCGGTACCACAATTGTCGACACCAGCTACCCAAACGCGGTAGCGGTGCCCGAACTGGCCATCGAGTATGCCGACATCGGCCAGGACAAGACCAAGCTGGCTGCCACGATCGAAGCTCTGCTGAGCCAGGGTGTAACGTAGCTTACTTGAGGTCGACCCAGATCAGACGGTGGTCCGAGGCGTCGATCAGATCAAAACCAGGCTCGCCCTGGCCGGGCCAGAATACTGCGGATTGCACTAGGTCGATGTCGATCGACGGCAGTACGTAGTCGACCCGCAGATTACCCGGTCCGGGGAACGGTGGCGCGGGATCGTCGGAAAAATCGCTGGTATCCCGGGCCGGGTTGCCCTGGTGTGCCAGGTTTGCCAGGCCGTCATTTCGGCCCTTTTCGATGCCGCCAAACGAAACCGGGGCCGATTCGGACAAGATGCCCGGGTGATCGAGAAGCTGATCGACCGCATTGGCCGTACTGTCACCGTCAAACGGATCGGCGTTGAGATCGCCCATGATCACAAAACTGGCCCCCTCGGGCAGACCGCCCGAAACTCCGCTGTCGTCGTAGAGATAATCGGCTGCGCCCGGCGTCACGTAATCGGCCCACAGTCTTATCTCATCGTGATTGCGCCGGCCGTTGCGATCTTCCGGTCCGTCAAACGCGGGCGGGGTGGGATGGCTGACCAGGGCGTGAATAACCCGGCTGCCGACCCGGATGGGCAGATCCCAGTGGCTCTTGGACGACAGCCGCACCACGTCGAGCTCCGCCGCACTGTAGTAATCGTCGGGCTCGGGCGTCTGATCGTCATCGGGCAAAAGCGCCCCGGGCATGTCCTTCCACAGAAAATTCTGAAACGTGCGGACATTGGCCAGATCGATCGGATAGCGGGAAAACACCACCATGCCGTACTGGCCGTGGAACTCGCCAAAGCCAAACGCATCGCCGGGATCGCCGGGATCCGCGGTCCCGTCGTTATCGAGGTCAAAGCCCGAGTACAGGCCGGTATTGACGTTTTCGACGTAGACATAGGGGTACTCGACAAACGGCTGCCCGGCGACCTGGATGTTGGCCAGATAATTGTCCTGAAACAATTGCGGCCCCCGGGTCGGATCGGCCGGATTGTAGTCGAATTCGTTGAGCAAGAGGACATCGGGTTCGATCAGCCGAATGATCGCCGCGACCTCGCCGATCTGCGCGCTGTCTCCAGCGACGAGCTCGGCGAGCAGATCGCCGGCAGCCGGGCGATTCATCGACGCGTTGAAGGTGGCAAAGCGAACCTGGCCGAGTTGGGGTAGATCGACGTCGGATAGCTCGTAAAACCAGTTGGCCTCCTTGCCGCCACCGTTGTCATTGGCCAGCCATAAATTGCCCCCGCTGGCACAGATGGCGTCGGTTTGCTCGAAGTCGAAGCGAAATGGCAAGTCGAGCAGATCGATCCGGGCCACCTTGTCGAGCGGATCGCCGACCCGGTCGGCGGTCCCCGAGGCCAGGCGGAAGCCAAAGACATTTTTGACTCGGGCCAGATTGCCGACCTGTTGGTCGCGCTCGATCACGACGAATTCATCGCCGCCCACATGGGCGATATCGGCCAAAACGATGTCGCCGTCATCGACGTCCTCGCGATCGCCGCGCAGGGGATAATAATAAAAACTCCACTGGTCGGACGCCACGTCGTATTCGCCAATGCGGGCGTGGCCCAGCCGGACCTCGTCCTCGGGATCGGCCGGATCAGTGGCGTCGAGCGGCCGCTGAAATACCACGTAGGCGTTCAGTCGATGGTCATTGTCTTCGGCCAGAGCCAGGCCGCCAAAGCCATCTTTGCGGATGCGATTCCACAGAGTACTGGCATCGCCCGGCAAATCGACCCGGCCGCCGTTACCGTAACCGGGATCCAGAGCGCCCTCTTCGGTGAAAAACAGAATGCGGTTTCTGTCTTCCTCGGGGCATGTCGCGCCGTCACAGCCGTTGTCGCGATCTCCGGCGACAGCCAGGGCAAAACCGCCCCACGGATTGCGCGCCAATCCCTGCGCGTCGAGGCCGGCCAGCGGAGTCGTGCCATCGGCCTCGGTCAGGGTCATGCTATCGACCAGACGCATGCGCTGGGTGGCCCGATCGGCCTCAAACGTCCACAGGCGAAGAGTGGCAAAACTGTCGTCGGGCACTGCGCTGATGCGACCCGGCACCCCGGTCGGCATGACCGCGCTGAAGCTGCCAAATGGCACGGTGGGCAGACCCGAGGCCACCGCCCGGTACAATCCTTCGGGATAGCGCTCGACGTCCTGGGCAAACGCGACCCCCTGGTAGATCCAGATACCGCCGCCAGTGCCGCCAGAGCCCTCGCCTGCCACGATCAGAAGACCGCGGTCGGGCACGGCCACGGCCGACTCGGGTCGCAGCGGCGCGGGCAAGAACTGGATAAATTGCGCTCTCTCGGGCTGGGTGACGTCATAGACCGCGACGGCGCTGTTTCGCTCGCCGAGCAAAAAGGCCAGCTCGCGGTTGCCAAAACGGGCCACTGCACAGCCTTCTACCTCGATGCCGCGATTGTCCGATCGACCGTCCGGATACATCCCGTATTGCACCGCAATACGCTCGAGCTCGTCGCCAGTCTCGTACACCACCTCGCCGTCGACGTTGAAAATGGTAAATCCGCGGCCGCCACTGTACTGGCCCAGTCCATAATCGTCGAATGATGTGTCGCCCTCGTTGGCTGTCACAACATGCTGGCCGTCGGACAAAAAGCACACGCCGTCCGGCTCGCGCCGGCCCTGAAACGCGCCCGGCGCAAGCGGTACCAGGCCGATCTCCTCGTCGTCGAATACATCGACCCGGTCGCGAGCGACCAGCCCGGCATCGATATACCGGGTCACCGCAACCTGGCCGCCGCCGAGGTCGAGAACGGCCAGAGCATTGTTCTCCTGCAGCGATACGATCGCAGTGGTCGAGTCGGCCGACACATCGACAAATTCGGGCTGGGGATCGGTTGGGTTGTTGCCCACATCAGGGGTGAGCGCCACAGTGGCGACTTGCGAGTTCGACGGATTCGCGTAATCGATGGTCGCGACCTGGATACTGCCCGGCCGAGACTGCGCCTGATGGCCGAGGTCGTCGTCTTCTTCGTCTTCGATGGCAACCAGCACCCGAACTCCGTCGGGCGTTACCTTCACACTGTCAGGCCCGACCCCGACCGCCACCTGGCCGGCAATGGTCAGGCTGGCCGCATCGATGAATACCAGACTGCCGGGGTCGGCATTGCCGATCGGATCGGTGGTGTCCTTGACCGCAACCACGGCGTAGACGCCGTTGGGCGTGATTCCGACCGAGGTCGGCTCCCCTGCGCCCACATTGGTGACAGTGTTGGCCACGTCGACCTCGGCCAGAAAACTCGGGCTGCCCGGACGCGACAGATCGAGAAAGCCGACCACACCCCGGTCGGACACGGTATAGGCCAGCCACTGCCCATCGGGTGCAGCAGCGACGATCTCGGCCGGGCCAATATCAGCCCGGCGGGCGAGCAGCGAAAAGCCCACAGTCTCGTTTAAACCGCCGCTGTCGCTGTTACACACGTACTCGATATCGGTGACTTCGGCCAGCTCGAGTTCGCCATTGCCATTCTGGTCGATGCCCGCTCGCACCACAATGCCACCAAACGGACAATTCGGGCCGGGCGGTTCATCGGCAACCCTCACCAGTGCATTGCTGCCGTCCTGCCCGGCATCGCCATCGTTTCCGTTGCTGCCATCGGCTCCGGCGCAGACATAGCGGGTCGATTGGACTTCTTCGGGATCGAGCTGGCCATTGCGGTTGTTATCAGTCCCCGACACGATCGCCGTGCCACCGCTGGCACAGTTTGCCCCGGCCGGTTCGACCTGGGCCTCGACCAGAGCGTCTAACCCGGCTGCACCGTCGCTGACGCAGGCCCCGGCAATCAGGGCCAAAAACCCGCTCACCACGGCACTGCCCGAGCCCGCTCGCAAAGGGAAAATGCACCCGTGGCGAACTCGCCCATCCGCGTGGGCTCGCTGCCGGGGCTGAAACGTGTTCTGCTCTTCAGTCCTCATGTTGATCTCCACCGATTCGTACGCGTAGCTGTCAAATCGCATTCGGCCGAGTTCACCAACCCGGCCGAATGCGCCTCCATAACACAGGACCGTGACAGATCGGCAACAGATCAGCCGGACATCCGGCTAGTCGCTCGATCGGCTCAACACCTCGCGCAGAGCATGTCCAGTATGAGACTGCTCGACCCGGGCGACTTCTTCGGGCGTCCCCCGAGCGATGATGCGGCCGCCACCCGCACCTCCTTCCGGACCGAGATCGAGAATGTAATCGGCACACTTGATGACATCGAGATGATGCTCGATGACGATGACGGTATTGCCCTCTTCGATCAGCAGTGACAGTACCGACAGAAGCCGGCGCACATCTTCGAAGTGCAGCCCGGTGGTCGGCTCGTCGAGGATATACACTGTTCGTCCACTGGCCTTGTGGTTTTGGCCGCTCGGCAGGACCAGCTGGCGGGACAGTTTCAGCCGCTGCGCCTCGCCGCCACTCAGTGTGTTGGCCGACTGGCCGAGCTCGACGTAGCCCAGCCCGACCTCGCGCATGGCCTCGAGACGGGCGCGGATTTTGGGCACGTGGGCCCAGAACTCGATGGCCCGACTCACCGACATGGCGAGCACATCGGCGATACTGTGGCCCTTGTAGCGTATCTCCAGGGTCTCGCGGTTGTAGCGCTTGCCGCCGCACGCGTCGCATTCGACATACACGTCGGGCAGAAAGTGCATCTCGATGGCGATGACACCGTCGCCATGGCAGGCGTCGCAGCGGCCGCCCTTGACGTTAAACGAGAATCGACCGGCCTTGTAGCCACGCGCCCTGGACTCGGGCAACTGGGCGAACACATCGCGGATGAGACCCAGCAATCCGGTGTAGCTGGCCGGGTTTGATCGCGGTGTACGGCCGATCGGAGTATGGTCCACGGCGATCACCCGATCGACATGATGAGCGCCGCGCAGGGCAGAAAACTCGGTACCCGGGCGAATCGCGCCAGCAGAACTCAGCCGCTGACGCAGCGCCGGCAACAACGTGTCGACCACCAGCGACGACTTACCCGACCCCGATACACCGGTCACGCAGGTCAAAACGCCGATCGGAAAGGCCGCATCGACACCGGCCAGATTGTGGGTCGAGGCGTGCTCGACCTCGATCCAGCGCCTGCTCGAGCGCCTTTCTCGAGGAATTTCAATGGCCCGTTTTCGGGCCAGGTAGCGACCGGTCAGCGATTCGGCACAGGCCGCGACATGATCGACCGGGCCGGCGCAAAGGACCCGCCCGCCCAGGACTCCTGCCCCCTCGCCCATGTCGATCACATGGTCGGCGGCACGGATGATAGCCTCGTCGTGTTCGACCAGAAGGACTGTGTTGCCGAGCTCGCGCAGGCGAAAAAGCGCATCGAGCAATCGAGAGCTGTCGCGCGGATGCAGGCCGATCGACGGCTCGTCGAGCACGTAGAGCACACCGACCAGTGAGGAGCCGATCTGAGTGGCCAGGCGAATGCGCTGCATCTCGCCGCTCGACAAGGTGGAAGCCCGGCGATCCAGGCTCAAATAGCCCACCCCCACACTGGTCAAAAAACCCAGCCGGGCCCTGATCTCACCGAGCAGACGATCGGCGATGGCCCGCTCGGTCGACGATAGCGATAGTCCGGCAAAAAAATCCCGGGCGTCGGACAGACTCAACCTGCCGATCTCGGCCAAATTCGACCCGCCCACCGTGACGTGGCGCGATTCGACCCGCAACCGCGCCCCTCCGCACGCCTCGCACGTCGTCTCGCTCATGAAACGGCGTAGATCGTCGTAGACCTGATCGGCATCGCCGGTCTCGCCGGAAGCGGCCCCGGAACGCTTGCGATCAGCGTCGGCCAGACGGCGTTGGAGATTGGCCATGACGCCCTCGAATGGCTTGTTGAAGCGGCGCCGATTGACCTCGAACGGCACTGTCTCCGGGCTGCCGTGGAGCAGGAGGTCGCGCTTTTGCCGGTCGAGATCGCGCCACGGCGTATCCATGTCGATGGCGAAATGACTGCATACCGAGTCCAGCATCTGCCGAAATACCGCTCGCCTGGCAAACGGCACAATCACTCCCTCATTGATCGATCTGGCCGGGTTGCCGACGATCAGCTCGGGGTCGAAACGCGGGATGAACCCCAGTCCGGCGCAGTCGGGACAGGCGCCCTGGGGGCTGTTGAACGAAAATGCCCGCGGCTCGAGCTCGGGATAGTCGAGATCGCAGTCGATACAGGCAAAGCGTTCGGTAAATCGCCACAGCCGGGGCGTTTCGGTTCGATCCGCCGGTCGTTTCGACCCGGCCGTAGCGGGCGAAAACGCGATATCGACCCGCCCGCCGGACAGACCGAGGGCGAGTTCAACCGAGTCGGTGAGCCGGCGGCGAACTCCCTGCTTGGCGACCAGGCGGTCGACATGCACGTCGATGTTGTGCGCGATGCGTTTGTCGAGGCGCGGAATGCCGAGAGACAGGTCGCCAATCTCGCCATCGATGGCGACCCGAATGTAGCCATCTTGGGCCAGTTTTTCGAGAGTTTTTTCGAGCGAGCCGCGCTGGCCGCGAACCATCGGAGCGACCACGGTATAGCGCGTACCCGGCTCCACATCGAGTACGCGGTCGACGATCTCCTGCACGGTGTGGCGGCGGATCAGCTGGCCGCACTGGTAGCAGTGAACCTGGCCGACGCGGGCGAAGAGAAGGCGCAAATAGTCGTGCACGTCGGTCGTGGTGGCCACGGTGGAGCGCGGATTGCGCACCGGAACTTTTTGTTGAATGGCAATGGCCGGCGAAAGTCCCTCGATGATGTCGGCGTCGGGCCGGGTCATCTGGTCGAGAAATTGCCGGGCATAGATCGACAGCGATTCGACATAACGGCGCTGACTCTCGGCGTAGATGGTGTCGAACGCCAGCGATGATTTGCCCGAGCCCGACAGGCCGGTGACCACGCAAAGAGCACCGCGCGGTATGTCGACATCGACCCCGCGGAGATTGTGCACCCGGGCGCCCCGAACCACGATGGGTGCTGCCATGGCGCCCTCACCACTGCCATGGACCCGGTTGCGATCCGGCCGATCAGAATTCGATGTCATCGTTGTTTGTCGTGGGTGCCGGGTCGGTTGCCGGGTCGGTCGGCCCGCTGGCCGCGGCGCGCTGGCTGCGCCGCTCGACCAGGTCGAGGGCCAGGTCCAGAGCAGCGCAAAAACTCTCGGGGCGCGCCTTGCCGGTGCCGGCGAGATCGTATGCTACCCCGTGGTCCGGCGAGGTCCGCACGATGGGCAAACCGAGGGTGACATTGACCGCGCGTTCAAAGTCGATCAGCTTGACCGGGATCAGAGCCTGATCGTGATACATGGCGACAACAAGGTCGTGGACGCCATCCACTGCGGCGCGAAATGCGGCATCGGGGACCAGGGGTCCGCTCACCGAGATACCCGGGCCGAGTTGCCTGCGCGCACGCTCGATGGCCGGAGCGATGATCTCGATCTCCTCGGCACCTATCATGCCGTTTTCGCCGGCATGGGGATTGAGCCCGACAACCCCGACGCGGACCGATTCACGGCCGAAATCGTCCTGCATGGCGCGGACCGCCAAAACGATCGTCGCGGCTAGATCGTCGCGGGACAGGGCCCGGGAAACCCCGGCCAGCGGGACGTGGGTCGTGGCCAGAACCGCGTTGATGGTGGGCCCGGCAAACATCATGGCAACCCGCTCGGCGCCCAGCCGCTCGGCCAGAAACTCGGTGTGGCCGGGAAATGAAAACCCGGCTTTTCTGGCCTCGTGCTTGCTGATCGGCGCGGTCACCAGGCCGGCGATGGCGTGGCTCTTGATCGCGCTCACCGCCGCCTCGAGATAGCCGACCTGGGCCCTTGCCCCGGCTTCGGACGGACGGCCCAATACCGCTTGATCGGCGCTGAGCAGGCCGCGATCGACCACCTCGACATCGGCTGGCACGCGCTGACCAGTCACCTGGGCAAACGCGCGTTCGACGATCGGTCCATCGCCGAATAGCATCAGCTGGCTGCGCACAGCACGACTGGCCCGGGACACGGCAAAAGCGACGATCTCGGGCCCGATTCCCGACGGGTCGCCCAGGGTCAGGCCGATTCGCGCTGTCTTCGGATCGGAAAGGCGGTGGGCTGGCTGGCCGGAGCCGGGGATTGGCGATCTGCTCACACAACCGAGGGTACACTCTTCTCGCCGGCAAACGAGCATCTTATCTCACCACTACACACGATCACCCTGGAAGGGATCCGCTCTCGCCGCCGCTCTCTCGCCAGCAATCCCTCGCCACTCGCGCGGCCAGGATGGCTGCTTTCTCTCTTGCGGTTGGCTCGAGGCCACGTAAGCTTCGGAGAATGCCTGCTGCGAGCCATGCGTTTTTGCCGCTTTCTGCCACCAGCATCGGAACGCTCGCCGGATGCCTGGTCGCAGCCGCAGTGGCCATGGCCGGGTGCGGCGGAGCGAGCTCGCACGCCACCCAAAGCTCGTCCGACAAAGCGGTCGCCGATCGCCCACCGGGGCCGCTGTCGACCGGCTCGTTTACCGTCCCCGGCGAGGTCATGGTGTTCTCCATGTCATTTCGCGGCATCGGCGGCGGAGAGGCAACCGTGGTCACCGGCGAGCCCGGCACCATCGACGGCCACCGAGTCGTGATCATGAGGTCGCTCTTGCAGAGCGCCGGAGTCGTCAAGTGGTTCAAAGAGATCCGCGACGACGTGGCCAGCTGGATCGACATGGCCACCGGTGCGCCTATCCGGTACCGGGCCGACATGATCTTTGGCGATAAACAGGCACAGGTCGAAGGCCGCTTCACCCGTCCGGGCGACCGTCCATGCGCAGCAGCATCCCGGATCGCGCCCTCGAATTCGCCGTCGCCTGCGACGCCGGGCCCCGACCACGCCACTGTCCGGCCGGCTCCTTCACCGGCCTCGCCGCCAACCTCAGACGACAAAAATCTGCTGCGAGTCCGGTCCGAATCGGGCGGCGCTTGGTCCACCCACTGCGCCGGCGGCGGCCAACGCATCGCGGTCGAGTACGAGCGGCAGCACCGCAAGAACCCCGGCAAAACCCGCCGGCTGAGCCGGCGGTTCACCATGCCGGCCGGCGAGCTGGCCCACGACATTCATTCCGCACTGGGAGCGATCCGGGCGTGGGAGCCCGGGCCGGGTGAAAAAGCCTATTTCTACGCCCTCAGCAGCCGCACCATGTGGCTGAACACGATCACCTTTGTCGGTCGCGAAAACCTGCGCACCGAGCTGGGCACCTACCCCACCCTGCGCGTGGACGGTATTGCGGCCCGCCTGACCACGCGTCTTCAGCTCAACAAACGGCGCAAACCGCGGACCTATACCCTGTGGTTGTCCGACGATGCCAATCGCCTTCCCCTGCGCGTCGTCGGACACACCGAATACGGCGACATACTGATCGAGCTCACCCGCTATGCACAGTCCGATACACAGGGGACCGGGCGTTCCCTGTAGCATTTTTGCGACCTGCCAAACTACACGCGGTTCCATTGCCAATCATGCAATTACCTGGATGCTGGCATGGACGGATACGCGACCAAACCGATCAATTGGGCCGATCTCAAGGCCGCGATCGCCGACATCCTGAGTACAGCGACCGGCAAGTGAATGCCCAGTCCAATGCGGTCACATTAGACCATTTCCAACCCGGCTGATTGTGGCCGGACAATGCTTGGGTCCGCAGTACTCGTGCTCTATGAGACGCCTGTCACCACAACTGAACGAACCAGTACACACATTTCGCAAAACTTTGGTTGTCGCGGTCATGCGTTTTCGTGAATTCAATGAGCTAAGACTTGAATATAGCCGGCATGGTGATTGCAGCTCACGTCACTAAATCGCCGGGATGACAACTGGCTCAGGGCCAATTGCAACTGCCTCGGCTCCTGTTTTCACGCGGAGGTGTCAAGCGAAATATGACTGTCGAAGTTCCACGATCTGCCACCAATCTGGCCTCCTGTCATGCTCAGCTGGCAGTGGTCGCCGGTCCCGATGTCGGTTACGAACAGCAATGGAGCATTCCCGAGGTGCGCATCGGTACCGCGTCGGACTGCGACGTTGTACTCACCGATCCGACCGTCTCGGCAACTCACTGCGTCATTCGGTCGGATCCGTACGGTGCGTCGATTCACGATCTGGGGAGCACCAATGGGACCCATGTCGGTGGTTATCGAGTTACGTCAGCGTATCTCAAACCCGGTTCGCTCATTCGTCTGGGCAACACCGAGATCTATTTGAGTGTGAGCAGCCGGGGCGGCAACCTGGACGACGATGACGGATTTGGACTGGTATTGGGACGAAGCCCGGCGATGAAGCACTTGTTCGAACAAGTGCGCCGGCTGGCCAGCTCGACCACGACTGTATTGATCGAAGGCGAAACCGGTACTGGCAAAGATCTCATTGCCGAGACCATTCACGCGGCGAGTAGTCGTTCTGCCGGTCCCCTGGTCGTATTCGATTGTGCTGGCGTGACTCCCTCTCTGCTCAACGCCGAGCTCTTCGGCTACGTGCGCGGCGCGTTTACTGGCGCCGATGTCCAGCGCACCGGAGCTCTCGAAAGCGGCCATGGCGGCACGGTATTTTTCGACGAGATCGGTGAGCTTCCGGCCGAACTGCAGCCCGCGTTGCTGCGCGCCCTCGAGCGGCGTGAGATCACCCGGATCGGCTGCCATCGCGCGCGCAAGATCGACGTCCGCATCATCGCAGCGACCAATCGCTCGCTGCACAGCGAGGTCGAAAGCGGCCGGTTTCGCGCCGATCTCTTCTATCGCCTCAACGTCATGACCCTCGAGGTGCCCCCGCTGCGCGAGCGCATCGAGGATATCGAGCTTCTGGCCGGTCATTTTCTCCGCCAGATCAGCGGCGACCATTCGGCCGCGATGCCGGCCAACATCATCGATCTGTTCCGCGGCTATCACTGGCCGGGCAATGTTCGCGAACTTCGCAGTGTCATCGAGCGCTGGGTGGTCTTCGGGCGTCCAAAGCGGCTCAATACGCTTTTGCCCGACCAGGCCCCCCAGCAGCGCGAGACCAGTGCTCCCGAATGCGCCTCGTTTCGCCAGGCCAAGGCCCAGGCAGTCGAAACCTGGGAGCAGGACTATCTCACCTCTCTGCTGCGCCGCCACCACGGCAACATCTCCCGCGCTGCTCGCTCGGTTCGCATGAACCGCAACCACCTGGCAGCCCTGCTCAAACGCCACGGCCTCACCTGAAACAAGCGAGATGACCACCCACTGCGGCCGCCGTACGTGGCGAGTTCGCGGCTCACCTCCTCGCTCCCTCGGTTACCGCTGTGACACGACGACTCGGTCGGTCACTGCGGGCGCGTGCGATTGAGCGAAGATCGAAGGTTCCGTTGACACAACGCGACAGCAAACGCCAAGAGCTCGAAGGTTCACTGTCAACAGCTACGGATCACTGTTACCAGTCAGCCATCCAGTACGGACCTGGGACTGTGCTATCCGTAACTGCCTGCTCGACCGGGCAGTCGCAGCTGCGTCCGGATCGCCAGATGATCGCTTCATCGCGCGGAAGCTGAGCGATCTTGCCGGGTTGCTGCAATCCCCGGTCGCTGGCATCGCAATTGCTCTTACCCGGTGGCAGCGGAGATATACAATGATCGCCAATAAACGCAAACGCTCCATTCTAAACTCCTTTTTTGTCGCAGCCACTCTGGCATTTTTTCTGACCTCATGTGACGGTTGTATTCAGCTGACTGGCTGCAATATCTCTCTTCTGGACGAAATCGGCGTCGACAGCTCGAAAGCCGATCAGCGCTCGATCGAGCGCATGATCCGCGACCTCGGCAAGTGAAAGGAAAACGCCATGACGACCGTCAGACTGCAGACACTTGCCATTGCCGGCGCCTGCCTTCTCTTTGCCGGGCTCGCCTGCGGCCCGGCCGATAACACCAGGACATCGCTCCACATTGAATGTTATAGCGATGCCGAGTCGTGCATAGAGAGTTCAGGCAGCCATACGACATACATCGTTGAATCGGTTGGACTGCCCGGCAGTGCGGGCGAGACCAGCTCGTTCGGATTGGATCTCGACGGCGACGACCGGGTCGACAATCGCCTGGGAGGGCTCATGTCGGCACTCAAAACAGCCACTCAGCTCGACGTCCAGAACCTCATCGACACCCTGATCGCCGACGGTACACTCATGATCCTCATCGACGTTCAGGCGGTGGATTTACAGAATGCCTCCGGGGTTGGCGGCCGTGTCCTGGCCGGCACCAATGCCAGTCCGACGCCATGCGCCGGTCCCGGCGACACGGTGTGCGGCAATCACCTGCGCGGCGACGCCACCGTCGACATCGACAGCCAGATCGCGGTCGATGCGGTCTTTGCCGGTGAAATCGTCGACGGTCGTTTTTCCAGCTCTTCGGTGCCGGCATCGTTCACCCTCGACCTGCCCGAGGTCCTTCCCCGGCCGGTGGCGGTCAAACTGATCGGCGCCCGGGCTGACAACGCAGTATCGGCCAATTCGCTGGACGGTATCGCTGGCGCGGCCATATCCATGGACGAGATCGACGGCACCATCTTTCCGGCCCTGAGCGATCTGGTAGCGGTCGATTGCACGGGTACTGGGCCGGCCTGTTGTACGGCTGGCAGCCTGGGCGAGTCGATCGTCGATCTATTCGACACAAACGGTGACTGCGCCGTGACCGTGGCCGAGATGAAATCCAATCTGGTCGTCGGCGCGGTCATCGCTCCCGACCTCGATCTACTCGACAGCGACGGCAGCTTTGCCCCGGGCAGTGATGGCGTCGCCGAATCAATGTCTCTTGGCGCTCGCTTCCGCGCAGTGCCGGCCAGCTTCCCTCACCCGTGATTTCGATCAACTCGATTCAGCAGGGATTCATCATGGACCGAAACATCGATCGCGCTCGGATGGCCCTTTTCATCTGTGCGCTGCTGACGTTTTGCTCCGGCGGCTGCACCGCAAAGGGCAGCCTGACCGACATTCCCGGCGTATTTCCGGATTCCCACAGTATTGCCGACGGAATTCAGCTACGGGTGACCGAATCCGGTCTGCGCTCGATGAGCGAGCAGGCCGAAACTCTGATCGGCGCACTGATCCCACAAGGGCTCAACTTTCGGGTTCCGTCCGGTTGTGACCAGGATATCGAGGTCTGCTGCGACGCCCCGCCGGGTACCTGCGGCATGGTCGTGGATATCACCCGACAGCCCGGCGATCTGCCCAGGCTCGACTTAAAAACCCTGGCAGTGCCGGGAAACCCGCTCGAAGCGACCATGCGCATGCGCGTCCGCACCGCGCCCGGCCCCCTTTTGGTCGAACTCGGCTCGAGCGACTGCGAAATCCATATCAATACCGAAAATGACGACGACGAGTCACTCAGTGTTTCGTCCCTCTTTCGCATTGAACGCGATCCGCTCACCGAGAGCGCCCGCATATCCATCGACTCCATCGCTGTGGACGGCCTCGATCGGGGCGATATCGACATCGACGGCGGCGGCTTCTTGTGTGGACTGGCCGATACGTTCAAGGGCATTGCGCTTGACATCATCCGCGATCAGATCGCCGAACACGCCGCTGGCATGGTCGAACAAGAACTGTGCAAACCGTGCCAGAGCGACGGTCAATGTGGCCCCCGGGGCAGTTGTAGCGACCGGTCGATCTGCATGATCAGCGACGCTGACGGCGCGCGCTGTGTGCAGGAACTCGGCGTGGCCGGACGCATGGTCGCGGCCACTGTCCACCCCACCCTGTCCGAACCAGCGCTCATCGACCTCGAACTCCTTGCCAGCGGTCAAACCGATGCGGCTACCGGCGGCGTTTCGCTCGGGTTGTCGGCCGGAGCGAAAGCCGGTATGAACGGATTTCTCACCTGCGGGCCCGAGAGCCCGCCACCGTCCATTCCCGACCAGCCAGTACCGACCATGACCCAGCTCCATCGCATCGGCGCCGAGCTCGATGGTCTCGATGAATTCGATATTGCGTTTGGCGTCCACAAAGCATTTCTCGACCGGGCCAGCTGGGCTGCCTATCAATCCGGCCTTCTCTGCATCACCGTCGACACCAGTATGGTCAGCGTACTCAACTCGGATGCATTGAGCGCCCTGTTTCCGTCCATCGGCGACCTTTTGCCCGATGGACCGGCTCCGCTGGCGGTCAGGCTGCGGCCACAAGCGCCGCCCACATTCGCCCTCGGTGCCGGCTCCCTGGTGGAAGTGCACATGTCCGATCTCGATGTCGATATCTTCATGATGGTGGATGAAAACCTGGTACGTCTGTTCACCGCTCGTACCGCGCTGACTGTGCCGATGGATATCGAGACCGATGCATCCGGTGCGCTGATTCCCACGGTCGGCGATATCGGACGATCGTTTACCGATATCGCGGTCGACAGCCCGGGTATACTCGACGAATCAGTCGATGAGATCGCTGGCAAATTTCCGGCCATGGGAAGTCTGGTATCCGGATTGGTCAACGACGTACTCAGCTCGGACATCCTCGGATCGGGCGTATTTGGCCCGATCCAGCTGCCGTCCTTGCCCGGTGTTGCTCTGCGCGTGCTTCCAAGTGGCACCCGTTCGCTCGACGGCAATCAGCTGCTCGGCATCTTTGCCCGCTTCGAGCCCTTGCCCGACAGCCAGCAATCGACGACTAACCAGCAATCATCTGCCAATCAGCAATCCCAGCTCGATACCGGGCCAGATTCGTCCACCTTCACCGAATTGTTCGCCGGCTGTCGGACCTCGTCCGGGACTGCCAGTCCATGGCCGCTCGTCCTCGCCATTCCGATCCTGGTTTTTTGTGGCCGCAGGCGACGAGTTGCCGGCCGGGCCCGTCGCATCGCCGGGTCGCTGGCAGGGCTGGTCTTGTTCACCATCCCCCTCGCTTCTTGCTCGGCGCTGCTGGGCGAGGATCGCACGACCCAGGAAACCGTGATCGGACGCTTCAGCGACATCGCTGTCGACCGCGACCAGATTTTGATCTCGGCTTACGAGCAGCGCCATGGCGATCTCGTGGTCGGACGGGTCAGTGGCGCAAAAAGCCTCGATTCCAGCGCCATTGACTCGAAAACCTTCGACTTTCGACCCATCGACGGAGTACCGGCAGGGGCCCCCAAAGACCCCTCTGCGTATCGCGGCGGGATCCGCGAGCCCGGCGACGACGTCGGTGGGTGGACTTCGATCGCGATCACTGGCGGCCGGGGCAGCATCGCCTATCACGACCGCAGCGGCAAACGGCTCAAATTTGCCCGCGAGGTCGATACGTCCTGGCACGTTCACGTCGTCGATCAGGTTGCCGGAGCGGTCGTCGGCCGCTATGTCTCGCTGGCGGTAAACGACCAGGGAGTGCCCGGCATTGCCTATATGGCCCACTCGATCGCCAACCAGAGCGGCGGATTGCTGGCCCAGCTGCGCTGGGCCCAGGCGACCTCGCCGGCGCCCACCTCGGCTGCCGACTGGACAATCGATATCATTGCGGAATCAACGATCACCGAATCGCAGTCGCCAGTGGCCGAGCTACCGGCCGGTACCGGGCTCTACCCATCGGCCGGTTATCTGCCCGACGGCCGCATCGCCGTGGCGTTTTACGACCGCAATCGCGGCGACTTGCGGCTTGCCACTGGCGGCACCGGGGCGTGGAATGTGGTCGCGCTGGACAGCGATCAGTCGACCGATACCGGCCAGTGGACGTCGCTGGCCATCGATGCCAGTGGCACGATTCACGTCGCGTATCGCGAGGCCACAAAAGGTCATCTGCGCTACCTCACCTATCGCGGCGGTGTCGTCGGTGTGATCGAAACCATCGACAGCGGCGTCCGCGACAATGCCGCCCACCCAGTGGGAGCCCACGCTGCGCTGGTCCTGGACCCCGGTGGCCGACCGACCGTGGTGTATCAGGATCAATTCGACATCTCGGTACTCAGAGCCGAACGCGACGATTCGGGCCGGTGGATCCGCGGCCAGGTGAAGGGCGGCCGAGGCGACGTCCTGCGCGGTGGATCCTTCATTGCCGCGGCCCGGCTCGGCTCAAAAATCTGGATTTCCAGTTTCGCCTACGATCGCAAATTGCATCCACCGGGAACGCTGTCGATCACCTCGATTGCCCGATAACTCGCGCGTTGCGCGCAAAACACCATCGATACCGTTGCCCCCAACCCGGCAGCTGGCCGTCGGTCGACCAACCACGGCCAGCTGCCGACCCCCTGAGTCATGATGACGCGAACTACCGCAACACTCTATCATCGTGCGTCGATCGCACTCGTTCTGGCCGGGCTATCGACAGCCATGGAGCCGAACGCCTGGGCCGGAGGATTGCTACTGCCCACCCGCGGTGTTCAGCCGACAGCCCGGGCCGGTGCCTTTGTTGCAGGCGGCCGAGGAACGGCCGCGCTGGGCATCAATCCGGCCGGACTCGCGGCCGGAGCAGACGATCGCGAGTTTCTCCTGGATCTCAGCTATGTCAGACACGATATTTCCTATACTCGATTGGATTCAAACTTTCTCGAACGCGATCCGGTCAAAAACGGCATGGCCGGCATCCCGATACCAACCCTGGCTCTGTCGGTTGCCATCACCGATCGGCTGACCATGGCCGGGGGGATCTACGCGCCCTACACCGGTGCAGGCGACTATCCTGCCGACGGAGCCCAGCGCTACAGCCTGGTCAGCGTGCGCGGATCGCTTTTGCTGATCGGCGAGCTGTCCCTCGGCTACCGCTTGAGCGATCGCATTCGCTTCGGCGTCGGCTTGCAGAATATGTACTATAAACTGGCCCATCGGATGACCTTCTCGGTGTGCCCGAGAGCAGTCCTTTGCAACCCCGAGGATCCTGCATTCGACATGGCGGCTGCCCTTTCGCAAGAGTCACCGGTCAATCTGTCGGGCATTGCCGGAGTACAGGTCGACCTCGGCGAGCGAGTGCGGGCTGGTGCCGCCTTTCAGCTGCCCTACAACTTGTCGAGTACCGGTACGCTCGACGCCACCATGCCCGACCTCGGTATCGGCCTCGACCTGGGCCAGGTCCAGGGCGAAGCCTCAGTCGCCCTGACCCTTCCACCGAGTCTGCGCGCCGGAATCGAATTCGCCCCCTGGCGAGCTCTATCCATCGAATTGGCTCTGGCCGTCGAATTCTGGTCACACAGCGAGCAATTGAACGTGCGCATCGAAGAACTGAATGTGGCCGGACTCGTGTCCATCAACCCCGGTGATGTGGCCGATACACCCATTCCACTCGGGCTTCGCGACACCTACGCATTGATGGCCGGGGTGCAGGCCACTCCATCCCCTTCACTGCCGCTCACCCTGATGGCTGGCTATGCCTACGAAACATCTGCAGCAACCGAGGAGTACATGAATATCTTCACCGTGGATGGCAATAAACACCTGGTCACAGCCGGTCTGACCATCGGAAAAGGCCGGTTGCGCGTCCACGCGGTCCTTGGCGCGGCCCGAGTTAATGACACCACAGTGAGCCCGGACAAGGGAATATATCCCCAGGTCAACCCACTTCTCAGCGTCCTCGATCAGGCCCCGGCAGCATATGTCAACTGGGGCCAATATCGGTCTTCCTGGCTGATCGCCGGCGCGGGTGTGAGCGGCCGGATCTAACCAGTCGCGGTTGTCGATTTGCGACCACAACGTCCTCATGTCGAGAATCGAGGCTAGCGAGTCTCTCGGCCAGGCAGCTGACCCGCCACTCCGGCCCTGCCGCGACAGCCGGGCCGGCCAACCGCGATCGTACGTCCTGTTTATCGCGTGTCGATGAATACAAACTCGTTAAAACTGCCTTTTTGAATACTAAATTATCACTCCTCGCGACCGGGCACCGATCGCCGCCGAGCCGCTGTGAACACAGTGCTTCTCAACTCATATTGGTTTTGCGGCGCATTTCTACCGTTTGTGTAATCGAGATTATGTCCCTTGCCGGACAATGAGCGATATTCTAGTGTTGGTAAAAAATTGCATATGGGGTGGACCAGTTGACGCGTACTTTCTTGACTCTCGCCATCGTACCGTTTGTGTTGGGCGGATGTGATTACACCGCGGCTCCCAGCGCGAGTCAGAGTTATCGAGCCAATCCCCAGCGACGTGGCCTCGAGCTCGATCTGATCGGGTCCAACGGCATCAACCTCAACGGCATCGACCTCAACGGCATCGACCTCAACGGCATCGATCTCAACGGCATCAATCTCAACGGCAT
>JAKSDA010000195.1 GCA_022360315.1 Pseudomonadota bacterium | reverse complement strand
TTTGTCAGACCAGCGGTCCTCGGATGGACGACTCTCAAGATCCGCCCATCCTGCGGTCCGGCAGGTACCGTCGCTCAGCCTTCGCCTGGCATCCGGCGACAGCTCAAAAAGATCTGAATCGGCATAGATTACACCTATATCATCGCAATAGCCGAAGTGGAGCAGGACGCTACCAACCGACCCGCCGCCGTCTCTTGCCACGACGGATGCAAGCCGTGGCCACCAGGCATAAGAGCCCATGAAGTTACTCGGCAGACCCGAAGCCAAGCCGAGTTATCGGCCTCGATAACCAGCGGTCAATGGGCCAGCACATCGTCAATGGGCCAGCACATCAATGATATGGTCGAGGCGATTGCGGAAGTCGCCCGGCACCGCATCGATATTACCGATAGCCTCGGCGGCTTCGGGGTTGGCCAGAGTCTCTCGTGCCGAGCCAAGCGCACCGGGCTACTATCAGAATCCACGGACGAGCAAACCTCCACCGCACCAACACAACTCCGCCCGCGCGCCCTCACGCTCGCCTGCACCCGCCTGCGCGCACTCCCACCCGAAGAGTGACTTTACTGCTCTCGACACCAGTCGAGCATAACGCTGCCAAGTGAGCGCAATAAAAAAAGGTCAGTGATGTCGACAGGTTAATTGCACAGTATCTGAAATGGATATTGTACTAACAACAAATTTCTGATCTCATATCGCTGTACCCGCCGTAGTCACGCGAACGAGAGCCTTCTGATGCGCCAAGTACGAGCCAGACAACTGCCGTTACCACCACTGCTCCACAGCGGTCAATCCACCAAAGAACTGGAAAAGATGAATGAGATCATCGAGGCCAACCCCGAGATCGAAGAACTCGTATACAGCGACCTCATTCGTGGCGTCGCACCGGATAAAGGCACCGAAGGGCTGTCCGCCGAGCAGGTATTCCGAGCCCTGGTCATCAAACAACAGAACGGTTTTTCGTACCGAGACCTGGAGTTCCATCTCAATCACAATGCAGCCTTTCAGTGGTTCTGTCGTCTGCCCATGTACCGCAGCGTCAATGACTCGTCTCTGGAGCGCGATATCAAGAAGCTGCGCCCTGAGACTCTCGAAGCGATCAACCGTATCCTTGTTGTACATGCTTGCGGCAAAGGTATCGAGAAGGGCCAAAAGGTACGCACCGACTGCACCGGGGTAGAGTCACTGATCCACAAGCCGAAGGACTCGTGGTCGCTCTATGACAGCGTTCGGGTCCTCACTCGCCTGACAAAACAAGCCCAAAATCTGCTACCAACTATCTCGATCACTGACCACGTCTGTCGTGCCAAGCGGCGCAATCGTGAGATCGAAAATACCAGAGGCCAGGACAACAAGAACAAGCTGT
>JAKSDA010000438.1 GCA_022360315.1 Pseudomonadota bacterium | reverse complement strand
GCTTCGGCTCCGGCCCCGGCTTCGGCTCCGGCCCCGGCTTCGGCTCCGGCCCCGGCTTCGGCTCCGGCCCCGGCTCCGGCCCCGGCCTCGGCTCCGGCACCCGCTTCCGCTCCGGCCCCGGCTTCGACTGCTCCGCCAGCCTGAGCCCCAGTAGGTCCGGTCGCTCCAGCGCTACTGCCAGGTCCTGCTGCCACCACGCCTGCAGCTACACCTGCGGCGACAGCTGTCCCAGTACCTGCGCCCGCGCCCGCTCCTGCTCCGCCCGTGCCCGCTCCTGCTCCGCCCGTGCCCGCTCCTGCTCCGCCCGCTCCGCCCGCGCCCGCTCCTCCTGCGCCCGTGCCCGCTCCGCCCGCGCCCGCTCCTCCTCCTGTGCCCGCGCCCGCTCCTGCTCCGCCCGCGCCCGCTCCTCCGCCAGCTCCGCCAGAACCGCTCTCCTGTTCGAGGACTTGATCCTTGGCCTCGATGGGAGGCGGTACATTCGAACTGCTCGAGGGTGGACTGCCCACTTGCGGGCTCGCGCTCAATCCAGCCGGGTTGATCTGGGTTTGACTGCCAGCCAGCTTCATCTGACCGCTGGCCTTGACATTCATTGGACCGCCCGTGATGACCTTGAGCTGCGTACGACCTGTGCCGGCAAAGTCCGCCTTGGTCGTGATATTGACCTTCTTGCCGTGAAACCGCGCTGCGCCACTGGGCGCCTTGATCTCGATGTCCCCATCCGCCGTCTCGATGGTCACCACGCTGTTGGCCGAGTCGAGAACAACTTTGTTCTTCTTGGTCGAATCGACCAAAATCACCCGCTCGGCCGATTTAGTATCATCAAAAATTAGCCGGTGGCCGCTCTTGGATTTGATGACGCGAAGGTTGTTCTTGCCATCGGCGTTGACCTCGGGCGGTGGCTGCTTTTCGCTCCATCTCGTGCCGAGTACGATGGGCTTGCGGATGTCGCCGTGCTCAAAGGTGACCAGAACCTGGTCGTCTACTTCGGGCAAAACATAGGTTCCGCGTTCCGCCCCGGCCATGGGCACGATGATCCGCGCCCAGTGAGACTCGTCCTGCCCCTGTTCGGCGGGCAGCCAGGGAAATTTGACCTTGATGAGGTACTTGCTGTCCTTGCCCTCGTCAGTATTGGCAGTGACGATTCCCAAAAAAACGCCGCGCAGCTTGTCGGCGCGCTGCTCGCGTTGCGAAAATGGATCGATATCGAAGCGCGGCATGCCTCACCTCACCGTGGCTGGTTCATGGGCCAATCTTGATCTTGCTTCCCTCGTACTTGCTCGCCTTGATCGATATGCACTTTGCATTGGTCACGCCCTCGAGATTGAGCTTGCCCCCAGCCTTGATATCTGCCTTGTCCGAGGCCGTGATCTCGACGTGTTTGGCTGCAATGTCGAGCGTGCCCTTGGGGCACCAGATGTTGAACGTGCCCTCCATGGAGCACGTGGCCACCCCCTTCTCGGGATTGCCGTTGATGGGCTGGGGCGCCTTGAGCTCCATCTTGTTGGGCGACTCGCCGCCCTCGGCAAACGCCCCCGCTCCCATGTAGTTGGTGTTGGTTCGATCGGTCAACACGACCTTGGTCTTGTCGGTGTCGTCAAACAAAAATCGGTGGCCGCTGCGCGACTTGATAAAACGAAAATCGTTTTTGCCGTTTTCGTTGACCTCGGGTGGCTTGTCGACCTGATTCCACATGCCGCCGATGACGACGGGATGGTTGATGTCACCGGCAATGAATACGACCAATACAGTGTCTTCCACTTCGGGTAGCGTGAAGGTACCGAATTTGTCACCGGTCATGGGAACCGCGATATGGGCCCAGTGCGATTGATCCTTGTCGCCGCCGGGCATCCAGGGAAAACGCACCTTGACCCGCGCCATCTTTTTCTCCTCGTCCTTGTTCTGAGTAACGATGGCGTAATAGATGCCGCAAAGGGCCATATCGCCGGTTGGTGGTTGTGGTCGTCCTACACTGCGCATTCTCTACACTCTATCGCGTTCTCGATCATGTCATCATGTCAATTGCCTCTACCCAATTGCAGATCACGGGCTTTCGGCATCGCGATTGACTCGTAAGTTGGTGACCAACCCGCCGGTATCGCCAAACTTGGCGTGTGAGTAGCGGTGGCTGGCGCCCACGACCATGTACTTGCCGTTGAAACGGTCGCTCGCATCGTCGGGGTTGACCGTGATGGTGACGACAACTCCAGGCTTGATACCCGGAGTGCCGCGGCATTCGCCGTCTCCAGTCAGGTAGCCCATCATGGCCTCGGCCAGCTTGGCCTCGGCAATGGCCTTGGCCTCCTCGACGCTGAAAATGGGATGATCAACCTCGAACGTGATGATCTGACCAAATGCTTTCTTGGTCGCGGCGTCGGCCCCGGTCGATCCCAGTTTGGATCCCTTGGGAGTCGCCTCGCCGACGATCTCTTGCTTCTTGAGCGGGTTCCAGCCGCGCACAGTGACTTTCTCGACCACCGCGGCCGATGACATCCGCGGCGCAAACCTCTTGAGGAAAACCTCCCCCGAGCGCGCCGAGGTCTCGGCATCTCCGTAACGCAACTTGATACCCGAGTCCCTGTCAGCCCTGGGCGCGTCGAAATAGAGCTCTTTATCCTCTACCCACACTTCGTAGCCGATACGAGCAGCACGCACGCGCAAGAACTCGAGGTCGGTCTGGTTGTGCTGGTAGACATGCTCATGGGTGATCTTGGTGTCGCTGCCGCAGTTGGGGTTGAGACCGTGATCTCCAGCCACAGTGTTGACGATGTCCTGATCGGACCGATTGAGAAACGTCCGCGACTTGGCACCCCGCAACAGGCGGTGCAGCCGGTTGAACGCACGGACGACCAGGACATTCTCACCGTTGGCCTGGTATACCGGTTCAAGGCCGACCACCTCTCCCTTGAAGATCGCCGTATTCTGCTCGCCGGCCTTGATCTCGACCGAATCGCCCAGGGATATCTTCATATCTCCGCCGGTATACTCGTGATGCTCGTTGCGTACAGTCACCGAGCACATATCCGGCTGGCCCAGATCCTGGTCGACTGCAAAAGAGACGAGATTCTTTTCATCGACTTTTTGTTTGACGATGACTTCGAAGCCTACAGCGGACGCTTTGTTTTGTTCTGCCACGACAACTGCTCCACGTCGGTGAGGACTTGATCTGGTCGGTTGCAACCGCGGCGATCAGCTGCCGCTACCTTGCTTTAGCTGAACCTCATCGACCTCTTTGATCTTGAGCGTGCAGGTTGCTCGAACCGGTGTGCCATTGGGCAAAAACATGGTGTATTTATAACCAAGCGACTCGATGACCCCGCGGAACTTGGGAAACCCACCCCCCCAGGCCACCAGTACCCGCGGCGGATGTTTGTCCTCCTCCTTCGAGGCAGACGGGTTGATAAGGGTCATCTCGTGCAGTTTTTTGACCTTGGCCCACACGTTGCTGCCCTCCTCGTACGTGTCGAAGAACAGCTCTAGCGACAGCGTGCGGTTCTCGGCATTGGTAAACTCGAGCATCGGAATGTCGCCCTTGGGATTCTTGTGCTTGTTCCACGGCACACTCTTGTCGATGCTGACCTCTTTGGGGTTGTACTGAGCCGTGACTTCTACTTTCGGGCCGTCAAGGGTCACGATCGTGCATTTTTCCGGATTGCTCATGAGTATGGTCTCCCCTTATTCCGCATCTCAGCGAGCCGCATCATCTGGCAAATCTCTCGATACACTCGCTGGGCGATCTCTTCGATCTCTTCGGTGGGCTTCTCGCCCTGGGTTTCACTGCCAGCCTGGGACTCGGGTGCCCGCGACGGCGCAGCGGAACTGGCAGTCTTTGGCGACGCCGCTATGTGACTGGCGGGAGCGGCCGTCACCAGGGTCATCTCGGCCAGCGAAATACCGCCTCCACTGCTGTCCTCGAACATGTGCCGGGCGGCTTCTTCAAACCACTCCGGTATCTCGGTACTCCCGGCCGAGGCGTGCCGCGTCTTCGCTGCCCGGATCATCTGCTCCACAGCCTTGGCCGATGTGGTCGAGGCACTGCCGGTCTCTACCAGAGGCTGCGCAGCCGTGGCCGGGCGGCGCACGGCACCGGGTGCCGGAGATATGGCCGCAGAGCTCGCCCGTCCGGGCGTTTCGGGAGCCGCGACAAACGACTGCAGCGACTCACCGGCACGCGCAGCGGCCCGGCGAACCGGCGCCGGTTCGCCGAGCTCGAGGCCGGCACTATGCCCGGGCCGGGCACCGGCTGGCCAACCTCGCTCGGCCGACGCCTCCGGCTGTCCCCCTAGAGCGGCCTCGCTGTCCCCGGGAATGACCATCGGCATTACCGCCCAGGCGGCCGCAGCGCGCATCTGCGACACCGTGGCGCGGCCTGGACCACCCGCAGAACTGGCCAGAGCGAGCGCCCGCGCGGCCCGCACTGCAGGCGACATGGAGCGCCCTGCCGACGAACGGGATAGAGCGGCATAGATGGCCTCGTATCGCACCGGCACCGACGCCGCGCTGGCTGCTGCGACATCGAGCAGCTCGGCTATGTCGGAATCGGCAGGCGTGGCCGAGCCATCGGAAGGGCCCTCGACCACGGGCAACTCGGCCGGGGCAAATCCCGCCAATTCAGCCGATTGGGTGGTCCCGGGCGCAGCGTGCGAAACCCCGCCGATCTCACCCGATTCAGAGTCCAGAATCTCGGCTGCGGTCAGAGGACTGCCGTCCGGGGCGACAGAGATGCCGACGTCGGCGACCGCCCCGGCCGCCAACAGGTCGAGCGCAGCCAGGGAAACGGAACGACCGGCCGGTGCGCTGTCGCTGCCGGCCTCGAGCAGGGACATCGCAGCACGGGGCCACAAAAACGCGCCCTTGGGCGCCCGCCCAGGCACGCCAAACGAGGCCCTGGCCGGACCGCCCTGCGTCGGCCCTGGC
This sequence comes from Pseudomonadota bacterium, assembly GCA_022360315.1. Lineage (GTDB taxonomy): Bacteria > Myxococcota_A > Polyangia > Haliangiales > Haliangiaceae > JAKSDA01. The sequence continues at coordinate 111,917 of JAKSDA010000438.1, read as the reverse complement.
CGGCTCGCAAACGCCGCAGCGCCCGCGCTGGACTGGGCCTCGGCAAGCGGGATGGCGCCCGATCGCGCCGCTGCTCGAGATGACGACAACGCCGCGACCTGACCGGGGCCGGCGGACATCGACATGGCATCGGCCTCGCCGAGCCACTCGGCCCCGCCTTCTTCGCCGGCCATCGGCGTGCGGGCAAACGCATCGACAAACGTGAGATCGACAGCCGAAGCAAGGGAGGTCAGCCCGACCTGGCCGGCAACCGACAAACGCGCTGCACGGGCGGCCTCGGCGGGTCCCAGACCGTAGGCCCGGGCCGCCAGGGCAAGTTCGGGGGTGACAAAGTCAAAGGACAGATCCGCGCTCGTGCGCTCCTGTTCGATCGACCACGCCTCGGCCCGGGCTGCGGTCTGGCCGGGCCCGTAGGCATGGATCGGTGCAGACATCCCACCCGGCCCGGACAGGGCAGATAGCGGGGTGGCCTCGGCCTGGACCCAGCCAGACTGGATGGCCAGACTCCACGACACCGGCGACGGCAGCGCAGCAACTTGTGCCGCACGCATGTCTTCGCTCGGCAGGAGCGGACCGGGGATGATACGCGCAGCGGTCGGCAGCGCTGCCTGGGGGCCAGGTTCCCGGCTGGCTGCACCAACCCGGGTCATGGCGGTGACCCCGCCAGCCTGGCCGGCATCCAGTGCGGTCCGCCGATCTCGTGCCGCCTCGTCGTCTCCATCGGATATCGCTTCCGCCGCATCCGTGCGGTCGCGGCCAGCTGGTTCGATGAGCTCGATGCCCGGAGCTCGCCCGGACAATCGGGCCAGGGTTGGCCCTTCGGCGATCGAAGAAGCGGCTGCCAGCAGGCCAGCAATCGAACCCACCGATGGCGGCACGGCACCGAGCACACCGATGGACGGTTCGACGATTCCGGCGAGATAGGCCCGGGCCAGCTGGCTGCCGTGTACGGCGCGGACATCGAAACTCCTCGCCGTTGGCAGAGGCAGCAACACGCGCAGCGCGGGTGCCGCTGGCGAGGCGGCGAGCGCGGTCCGCATACCGGCGTCGGGCAGGACCGGGCCGATTTCGAGCAAACGGTCGACCATCGGCCGCGCCCCGCTGTGCTGACCCGCCGGGTCTGGCCGGCTGGCCTCGCCTGGCCGTGCCCCCCAAGTCGCGGGGATTGCGTCGCGCCGGCGTTGCCGGGCCAGAAAAGCCGCCTCGGCCGATTGGGTAGAACGAGTTCGCTCGGCGCGCAGCTCGGGCGACGGCGGACGCGCCCGAGCCGCTGCAATGGCCGCGAAAACCTCGTCCGAGACCGCTTCGTCATCGCCGATCCGGGGCGCCGACTGCTCTTCCGGACGCCCCGACCTGCGACCGTCAGGACGACTCGATACGGCAGAGCGAAGCGGCGCTGCACCGTCCGCTGGCCGCGTGGCAGTGGAATGATCGAGCCCGGTGCCGAACGCTCCGTCGAACCACTGCTGTGGGTCTCCGGCCACGGCATCTTCGGCCGAGCCGGCCGCTTTCACCGCACTCGATAGAGCAGTGATATAAAGCGGAGCCGGGGCCGCGCCAGCCAGGGCTTCCAGCGAGCGAACACTGCCGGCCGGCGATCGAGCCGACCGGGCCAGCGGGCCGGCCACGGGCCGGTCTCGGGTGGTGATATCGAGCGCGGCGAGCACCTCGGGCGATGCGCCGGCAAAGCGGGCGAGCCATCGGTCGGCCCAGGCGATATGTGCGAGAGCGCCGGGTCGAGACGCGGTGACCGAGCGGTAGGCCGAGCGGGTTTCGACGCCCCTGCGTGCGCTGTCCTGACCAGCCGTGGTCGTGATTGCCGGCAATGTCACGTCGCCTCGACGCGATGCTGCGCCGCCGGGTGCATCAGTGGTTGCCCCAGCTGTGCCGCCCGGTAGGGCCGGCCCGGCAAGCGCCAGCTCGAAAACCGGCTGCTCGGCATACGCTGCCGGTCGGGAGGGCAGCGCAAAGGAGCGGCTCAGCGGCCGGGAAACTTCGTCCTGTGCCCGCACAGCCGCGACCAACCCACCGAGACCCGCCGGTAGGCCAACCCGCGGCCCGGCGGACGAAGCGAGCTCGCCGCTGGCCGCTGCATGGACCAGCAAGTCGACCGCACGCATTGGCGGCGCAACCGACTCGAGATCATCTGGGCGAGCATCGCCCGATGCCACCACTGGCCGCTCGGCCGGTGCTTCGCCACCATCGGGCTGCGCCGAGGTTGCAGAAGGTGCAGAATGGGAAGCTGCCCGGGCCGACGATTCTGCACTGCGGGCTTTTTCAGCAGCTGCAGCGCGCTGGGCCAGGACGCGTTGTTGCTCTTGTGCGCGCCGCAAGGCACGGGCAAGACGATTGCGCACGGCCTCGGAGGCCTGGCGGCCGGGCGCTGCCGTCGCAGTTTGGCCGGGCCCGCGAGCACTCCGGCGCAGCCGGGAATCCGGCCGGGTCACGATTTCGCGCGGAGCGACGTATTCGAGCATCGCAACCGGCTGGTCGGCCGGATCGGTGGCCACCACGGCCGATGGCGAGGAGGCAAATGCACCTGCCATGACCTCGGCAGCTTGGGCTGCGGGAAATGAAACCAGCGGCGTCCATGCCCGCATCGAACGACTGAGCGACTGACTGTGGGCTGCAGGCGATGCCACCGCCGGTGACGAAGACATCGCCGTCGGTCTGGCCGACCGATCACGCGGCAACATGCGGCGCGATAGAGCACCGCCCCACTGCGCAGCAGAAGATCGCGCAATAAATGACGGCGCAACAAACTCCAGCGATACGTCGGGCACCTGGATACTCGCGGGCGACGCATCTTTTGCAGAGGGCAAACTGCGGCCACGGGACCTGCGCTGCTCGGCTGCACGCGCCGCTGCGATCCAGTCGAGCTCGTCGAGATACCAGGGGCGCGGAAACACCCAGGAAGTCGGCTCGACATCGCTGCGCTCGACGATATGGACCGGCCGACCCCGCCATTCACTCGCCGACATGGCAGTCGGCTCCGCCGGGTCCATGTCCCGCATCTCGGCGCCGAACATGCGGATCCTGCCAGCCTGCTCGGCAGTCTGAATATAGGGCTGGAGCAGGCGATCAGTAAACGCAAGCGAGCCCAGCGAGCGCGATCGGGTCGCGGCCTCGCGCTCGGAGGCCCATCGATCGACGACCCGATTGGACACCCGCATCGCGCCACGGCTGGCACTCGAGTGAAACGGCACGGGTGCGGCCAGCGCAGCAACCAGTGCTCGCTGTCCGCCCGCCCCCGCTGCTCCGGGTGTGCCTGTTGGAGTTCCTTCTGTCGTTCCGCCCGCCATATGGTTCCTATTGGTGTTCCTGTTGTCGGTTCGTCCTCATTCGCGGTCGCCAGTTTCTCGGACCTCGACCCGTGGCCGGGCGACGCCCGACCACCGCCGACTACCCCGAAAACTCCAGACCGTGATGGGCGATTTCAAGGGTCTCGATGGCAAGCTCGCTCTTGGAGGCATCCATCTCGGATAGCTCCCACTTGCACGGCCAGCCGTCTTTGAACTTCCACTTGCACACCGGGTTGAGCTGGGTGTCGAGTTGCGTGATCTCACCCGAAATGCGCTTGGGCTTGCCGCCGCTCAACCACTCCTCCCGCCACTTCACCATGTCGAAGCTCTTGGCGAATCCGCGCTTGAGCACAATGTTGCCCCATTTGGTCGGACCGACAAGACGATGGGTGAAACGGTTCTGACCGCCTTCCTGAAAATCTGTGACATCCGTCTCATACTTGAGACCACTGACACTTTTGAAGAATGCGGTGGCGTCCGAATGGCCGCTCACGCCGGTGAGCTTGACCTTGAAGCAATAGACGGGAAGCGGATCTTGACTGGTTCCGGTGCTCATGGCTTTGGGTTCCTTCGCGGCTCGCCTGCTCTATCTAGCTGGCTCCAGTGTTTTGGGTCAGATGAACAATAATAAATTCAGCTGGATGTACAGGCGCAACACCTATTTCGCAGATGAGGTACCCCCGATCCACAGTCTCGGGCGGATTGACCTCTGCATCGCATTTTACGTAAAACGAATCCGCGGGACTCCCTCCTGCGAACATCCCCTGCCGAAACAGTTCTTCGAGGAACTCGGAGACCAGGGTATGCACGGTATCCCAGGTCTTCTGATCGTTGGATTCAAACGGCACCCAGCTCATCCCGGCCTCGAGGGACCGGCGCAGCATGATGAACAGGCGACGAATGTTGATGTATCGCCAATCCGGATCGGACGACGCGGTTCTGACTCCCCACGGGCGAACTCCGCGCTGTACGCGAAAACTATTGACTCCCTCTGCGTTCAGGTCTCCCAAATGGTCTTCGGTAACGCGCAGCGCCAGATCGGTAACCCCCGAGATCGGCACATTGCCCGGGGCATAGTGCACGCCGCCCTCGGTATCGCGCAGAGCATAGACCCCAGCCATGATGCCCGACGGTGGAATCGGTCGGACGATTCCACCATGGGTCGCCACCTGCAACCACGGCCAGTAATAGGCTGCATAGGACGAGTCGGTTCGCCGACGCCAGCGTTTTACATCATCGATTTTGCGAGTTTGCGGGCAGTCGAGAATGGCGAAACGGTCCTTGAGATTCTCGCATAGATCGATCATAGCATCCTGAACCCGCTGTGCCTTGATTTCGCCAGCCGGGCCGGGCTCGTCATCAATGAACTTCATGGCATCGGGACTGGCCAGAAGTGCGACTTCCTCCATGGGCACCAATGCCATGAGACCGGAGCGCTGCGCCGGGCCCAGGTCGACGCCGACGAAATCTTCAGGAGTTAGATGATCGGTTCCATCGCGCCCGCCTTCGAGTCGGGCCAGGGGCTCGGGCTCGGGCCGATTGTGCGGAACCGGCGAGCGGGTCTCGAGGTCGTCGAGGCGGATCAGCCGCGACTGAGCAGCAATGACCCGGGGCGCATAGTTACGCGAACGCGGATGCATCTGAAGCGCCTTGAAGACCTCTCTCCTCTCGCGCAGGGTGGCGTGAATCTCAAACTCGAGAACTTCCAGATGAGTCGGCGCTGCCGAGCGATGCTTGCGATTCACCGGTGTTTCAGCGCTCCATTTGACGGTTTTTTCTCCGACTTCGGTGAGAACGACATAATCCTCGTTCTCGCGGTCGTAGATGCGGACCAGGGCGCCGACCTGCAACCCTCGCGTGCTCGACACGTGCGCCTCGCCGGCTCCGACCTCGAGGTCACGGGTGAGCAGAGTTTTGGCCCCGGTGGCATGGACGCATTTGACCCATATATCGTTTCCCCACAGACCCTCGTTGAGGGCTGATACACGCAAACAGGGCTTCTGCCAGTCATCGTGGATGATCCGCTCGGCCGAGGCAGCGTGTTCGACGGCGGGGAGCGAACCATCGCGGGGACAGTGCGCAACCCGCACGACGTAACAGCGTGTTCCACCGTTGCGGAAAAACGCCTCGATCGTGTCGGACAAGTAGTGCTGTGGAGTGTATCCGTAGGTCTCGACAAACTCGTCCCAATTGGCGATACGCCGGGGCTCGTCCATCGGGCCTTTCTGAGTCAAACCGACAAAGCCGACAATACGAGTGTCGGCAATTTCGAGCTTGGAAGCGGTGGGTTCGGCCACCGCGGGGTAGACACCGGGGGGCCTCATTTCGGCGGACAGACGCATAACAGCTCTCCGGTTTCGGTTGCGACGCGGCTCCTTTGGCCTGCTTCGATAGCGTACCTGGTGTAGCCAATTGCGGCGTTGCTGATTGTGGCGTTGCTCATTGTGGCGTTTTGGCCCCTGGCAAGCGTGCAGCTTCGATTGGTAACACGGCGGACGGCGCACTCAGCCCTTGCGGGCCTTGTTGATCTCTCGGTTGATGCTGGCGATCTCTCTGAGCCAGATATGTCGCTCTTCGTGTTCCATATCCAGGATGTCGTCGAGCGACCAGTGAAAGTGATACGCGATGTACGCGATCTCTTGATGCAACTGGTCCCGAGGATAGGTAGCGACCGTCCACCGATTTACCCCCCCGACGGCGCCGAACCTCCTTCCTCGCCCCCGGCGCCAACCACATTGCCCGTCGTCATATCGACGTCAAATTCGTGACCGCATGCCGGGCAGCCAAGGTGGATGTTCGGTGTCCCTTCCTCATTGATTTTTCGATAAAATTCCTGCAGATATGCCAGATCGGTAGAAAACAGATTCTCGATCGTGCCGACTCCGATGTCGTTCTTATCGAGGTCGCCGAGCTTGGTGATTACCCGCGACAAAAGCACGATGACGAGATAGGCGCGGTTGGCCTGTACGCGATAGTCCTGCAGTGGCACGATTTCGTCCCGGGCCGTGGCCAGACGCATGACACCGTCGCGGTGCACTTGGCCGCTCTCCGGGTCCACATAGCCACGTGGCAGCCGGAATCGAAACTCGGTTTTGAACGCCATCTTTCAAACATTCCCCGTTGAGAGTCTCCAACGATAAAAAGGCGACCCACCATCGGCAGGCCGCCTGTTATCCTATCGGATTTTACTCCCCCGCACGATCGGCCGGCCGACGATTCGCTCGGCTGGCCGGGTCTACTCTTGTGTCTCAGGGAGATGATTCATCAGGTGTTGTAGGCTTCGAAGGCAACCTCCTCGACGTACAGCTCGACGTCGAAGCGGGCGATGTCTTCTTTGTTGGCCTCAACCCCCTGCTGCTCGAGTGAAATGATGCCGACGTGTTTGAAGGTAATGGTGGCCAGTTCCTCCTCTAGGTCGGGCCCGAGGAAGGTCAGCGAGCCGGTGAGTTCGTCACCATCGGTGCACTTACCGTCGATGACGAAGGTCTTGTGCCACTCGGCCCACGGGTCCAGGTCGGCCAACGAGATGCTGAGCTTGAGGTTGCTGACCTCGAGGGAGGCCGGCTCTTTCATGGCTTCGCGGAACATGCCGACCTCGTCCTTGACGATCTTCTGCTCCCAGTTGAACGAGTCGACCTTGGCCACGCGGTCGCAGGGCAAGGTACCGAGTTCGAAGCGGAAATTGGAGCATAGCCACTTCTTGGCGTTGGCGTTCTCCTCGCCCTTGATCTCGCTGCCATCGCCCTTTTCGTAGCGGATCGTGGTCGGGTCGATTTCGATGGTGAAATAGCCCGGGTTCTTGTCCTTGCCGTCACAGGTCGGCACGGTGACTTTCTTGATGTACGCGTCGTTGAACACGCGGACCGCCTGGACTTTGTGGTTAAAATCAGCCGCCCACAGGTCGCAGGTCTTCTGAACGAACCCCTTGTCGAACGAGGCCTTGACCCAATCCCACATCGATTTGCCCATACCCATGGCAATCTCCATGGTGAGCGCCTCGTGGGTGATCGTGGATATGTGCTTCTTCTGGTAGAAGCTGGTGCCCAGGTTGTGTTTGACAACATCAGAGCCCTTGATGACACCACCCTTGACGCTCTTGATGTACCCGGCGAACTCGCCGTCGATGCCAAACGCAAATCGGCCTGCTGAAAATGAACGTTTACCAGCCATTTCTTTCCTCTAGTTCCTCGGCCTCTTGCTCATAGAATCCCTCGCCACTCTCACGATTTGTTCCAAGCTCGTGTCTCGCCGCCAGACGGTGACAAAGAGCTCAGCCCGGAGGCCATGGGAGTGACGAAGATGCCCGTGAGCATTCGGCAAATTGTCAAATGGTTTTGTTGTTCTTTGTGCACACCTAGTACGGGGGCGAAAGTAGAAACCTTCCCGCTCCCCGGGGAGATTTTTTTTTGCTGATCCGGCCGCGCTGAACAAGTCTCCAGGGTGACCTCGGCTGGGACCCAGAGCCCACCTGGTGACCGGTCACAGACGACGGCTCCGCCTCTACAGACGACGGCTTCGCCTCTACAGACGACGGCTTCGCCTCTACCCCTTCGGTCTACCCCCGGTTGCCCGGCTCGCTTCCATGCTCACTCCTCGACACCGCCGCCAGCAGGCATCTGACCGATGCGGAAGATCACGAACTCGGCCGGTTTTACCGGTGCCAGCCCGATCTCTACCACCAGCTGGCCGGCGTCGATGACCTCGGGTGGGTTGGTCTCGTCGTCGCACTTGACGAAGAAAGCCTGCTCGGGCGACGTGCCCATGAGCGCGCCATTGCGCCACAGCAGGGTGAGGAATGACGAAATGGTCCTGACCACCCGCTTCCACAAGCGATGATCGTTCGGCTCGAATACCACCCACTGAGTGGCCCGCTCAATGGACGTCTCGACCATGATGAACAGCCGGCGCACGTTGATGTACCGCCACGACGGATCCGAGGAAAGGGTGCGCGCGCCCCAGATCCGGATGCCGCCGTTCATGAAGCGGATCGCGTTGATCCCTTTGGGATTGAGCAAGTCCTGCTCACCCTTGGACACATTGTACTTGAGGGCCAGGGCACCGCGGACAAGCTCGTTGGCAGGCGCCTTGTGCACCCCGCGCTCCGAGTCCACGCGCGAATACACCCCGGCAATGTGGCCCGAAGGCGGAACAAAAATATTGCCCTTATCCGGATCGTACACCTGAATCCACGGGAAATAGTACGCGCCGTACTTCGAGTCGCGCGGTTTGGGCAGACGATCGACGCCACCGGAAATGGTCTCCGGCGAGTCGAGGATCGCAAAGCGGTCCTTTCGGGTCTCGCAGTGCGAGAGCAGTGCGTCCTGCACCGCCGGCGAGGTTTGACCGGGCGCGGCCACGATCGCGATCTCGTCGATCTCCTCGAAACACTTCAAGCCGCTGCGCTGGCCCGGGCCCATGTCCTTGCCGATGAAGAGACCGTCGCGATCACCGCCCGCAGGCTTGGCGACAGCCTTGGGCTTATCCTCTTTCTTTTCACTGCTGACCAATGTCGGCGCCGCCGCATCGACCGGTGCGCCCACATTGACCACGAAACAACGCGAACCACCGTTGTTGAAGAAACCGTAGACCGCGTGGGCCAGGTGGACCGAGCAGTCCTTGAAATCACCAAACGTCTTGACAAATTGCGACCAATTGGTGATAAGCACACTTTCGTTCTGCGGTCCCTTGGTCGATTCACCGAGAAAACCAACCGTGTTGGTACCGACCGCTTCGATCGGCTTGGAACCGCGATCGACTTCCTCTACATAGACACCGGGTGAGAGATAACTGGTAGCCATCCGAAGAGTCCTCCTTACTTGCCTAGCGATGCTTGCGATGGCTCTGGGTTGGCCAGGGGCTATCCCCGGCAACACCACTTCGAGCTGAGTTCATCGTTTGCCGCCCCCGAGTGTGAGGTCACGGCGCGAAAATACACCCCCACGGTCCGGACCGGACTCCGGCTTGTGCAGGGGATCGTTGAGATTGCGAAAGGAGATCTGGCGCTCGTCGACCCGGGTGAACGGCTCCATCCGCTCGGGAATGATGGGGATGGACGTCCACGCCTGGATGGCCGGGCGCACCGGCTGATTCAGACTGCCCCAGAAACGCGCCAGCGTGCCTTCATCCAGACGAGTGGACAGAAGCAAGCCGAGTTGAAAATCCGCCTCGAATGACTCGCCGCGCAAACGATCACCAGATAGAGCCGGGTTGTCCATGATCGTGCGGATGACCAGACCCAGTAGCAACTGCTCGTCCTCCGGTGTCTGCGCCCAGGTTGAGATGAGATAGTCGAGCCGCAGCCACAGCCGCCGCAGACGCTGGAACTCCTCCACGGTTCCATCCTCGTGCTCGACAGTTACCATCTCGTGGCCGATGTTGCCCATCACACCCTCGGGGTCCAGAGACACTTGATAGAGATATACCGAAACCGCGGGCAGCTTGCCCTCGACCGAATCTGGCTTGGGCGCTTGCTCGATGATGTGAACCCGCTTGTACCCGTTGCGCTTGAACTCGTCCTGCAAAAGGCGCGAAACCGTATCGGACGTCTCCTTGATGATGTGATGCTGAGGCGTCATCGTCATGGGTGGTCATCGAATACGCTCACGCGCCCTACCGTGTGGACGCGTACTGTACGATCCAGTCGCGCTAAGTCAATGGTCCAACGCCTCCGCAGTTGCACATAAGGCCTTTTTTATTCCGGAGGTTGCAGACCTCCAACCCAACCCTCTTGACACAATGCGTTATCGGATGGGTACACGGGCCTCGCGGCGCGGCATCGGTGAAGAGTCGAGCGAGTGGAGCGTTATGGGCCTGGCGAGTGTACCCTCGAGGGGCACCCGGCGGAATCGTTTCGATGGCCACATCTCGCTTCCAGCGCCACGTTTTTGTCTGTGTAAACCGACGACCTGCGGCCGGTAAACCATCGTGTGGGGCCAGAAACTCGACCGCGGTACTGGTCGCCTTGCAGCGCGCTGTAGCCACCCATCCCGCGCTCTGCGGAGCTGTTGCGGTGACCAGCAGTGGCTGCCTGGGCCCGTGTTTTGACGGCCCCAGTGTGGTGGTCTATCCCGACGGTGTGTGGTATGGGGGAGTTGCCGAGAGCGACGTCGACGAGATTGTCGTCTCGCACCTCACTGGCGGCGAGCCAGTCGAGCGACTGGTGTACGACTGGCCCGACGATTGACGATCGTTTCGAATTTAACAGGTTAGCAGAGCGTCGAGGTTTGCCCGTTCCCAGGCGCGGGCCGAAACGTAGTGCTCGAATTTGGCCTCGTCACGCAAAAACTCTTTGGAGTGGAAACGGCGCCGTCCGTTGATCACAACGATGTCGTGAACTTGATGCAACATCTCGTGAAAAACTACCCACTCGACAAAGAAACGCGGCACAAACGGCCGGTCGAGCGAACGGTGGATGCGGATCAGTTTCTCCTCCACCGAATACGAGCCCATCTTGATGCTGTTTCGCCGCTTGGGCTTGCCGACGCGCTGGCCCCAGGTGATGCGTGCCTCGATGCGTCCGCCGAAGTAGCGCCGATTCAAGTCGTCAAAAATAGCGGCCAGGTCGTGGATGCGGCCGCGCGTGGTGAGGCGCTGCGCCGCGCGCTGCCGGGACGGAGCGCGCACCCTGTGCTGATGGGCGTCGATATAGTCGCCGAGAAGGCGCGAGGCGTCGCGGTCGTTGTGCGCGACATAGCGGGCCAGAGCCCGAGTAATGACCGGACTGGCGTCGGCGAACATGTGGTGCAAGCGGACTTTGAAGCATTTTTTGCTCTTGCCGTCGCGGCGCACCGAAATCATGGTGTAGCGATTGTCGGTGAGGGTGACCGATAGCTCGCCGCGAATCAGGTGGGCCCGGATGCGTCTCTCCAGGGACCGCTCGGCGATCTCGCGCTGTTGTGCCCATTGGCTCGACCCCGCAGCAGCAGCCGACCCGGGGATTGGCGACTGGGCCGGAGTACCTGTAGTGCCGCGCCGGTTTGGAGCCCTTTTCTCGGCCTCGTGAGCCTGATCGCTGGCCGCCTGCACAGCGCGGGCCTGGCCGCTCGCAGGTGTGATGACACCTTCGGGCACAGTCGAGCCAGCGCCTGCCGCGGTCGGAGCAATCGCCACGCGACCGGCGACGACACCTTTTCGGCCTCCGCTGAAAACGGCGGATGCCAGTCGCTCGACCACAGGCTCGTCTTTTGTTCCGGGCACAGAACTCACACTCTCTCCTCGCATGCGCTGAAAACACACGCCGGTTCGGCGTTCTCCCAGCGGGGGAATACACCAATAGAATTTGCGCGAGAGCGGCGCAAAAAGAGAAGAACACGGACGAATCGCACCTGCCAGCGGTCGAGCCGCCGTGCCCAATCAGTGATTCGAATCGTATCAGTGCCCATTGCGCAGGATCAAATTATCCACCCCTCAGTGGATACATAAGTATGATTGAATAACCCGAAATTGTTGACAAAAATCTCTATGCAAAAGATGGATACCAGGTCTTTATCGACCACCTTGGTCGGTCATCTCCACCGCGACAGAGCCTCCCGGCGCCTCGACACCTGCTGCACCGAAGAGCTGAACCAAACACTGTAAAGAGGCAGACAATGTGAAGAGGCAGACAATGTGAAGAGCGAGCTGCACTCACCCAGGCCGGCTCATGCCGTCCTTTCAGGGGAGAGCGAAACATGACCTCATGGTACCAGGTCCCCCTGACACAGCCAGTTTTGAGAGATCGATAGAACCGTTTGATTTCAATCAGGTAGATCTCCAAACCCGGGCGCTTGCAACGATCTTTTTCGGCCGCGATCGAGTCGGATCCGATCTCGTATCGAGTTTCTGGCCGGCGAGTCGTGCTGTGTGATCGTATCGTTGCGAGGGGCGCCACCTGCCCTCTCAGTTCGTGGCCGGTGTTGTCTTCTCCACAGGACATGTATCGATTCAGGATGGCGAAAACTCTGCGGAAAACAAAATGTGAGGTCTCTCCTTGCCACCTGGGGGGTGGCGGTTTAGGGTTCCGCGCGATAATCAGAATCCACTCGATCTTCCTGTTGCACCGCGCACGCTCTGACGCGATGCGATCCAGTGGAGAATCAGTTTGAAGGAGGCTTAGCTGATGCGATTGACACTACGAGGGTTCACGGTCCTTTCACTCGCGGCACTACTCGGCACGGCTGCGTGCGGCGACGATGGCGGAAGCGATGCAGATGCGTCGCCCCAAACCGATGCGGCGGTCGACGCCCAGCCGCCGGCAACTCGCGTCGGCACCATCGCAGTGCTCGACACCGAGGTATTCATAAATGATGGGACCTCGGTTGCCGCCGGGCCGGCGATATCCGTCGTGTATGAAGACCTGAGCGCAGCCCTTCCCCCACCGGCTGTGGGCATGGAGGACGGGCCGCTCGGATCATGCGTCGTCCATGTCTTCGACCTGACCAAGTCCCCACCGGACAAGGAACGGCCGACCACTGACGAGGATGCAGTTGCTGTCAAGGTCAACAACGGCACTGTCGATACGCTCGACGTCACCTGCGGCTACAATGACGCGGAGAAGGTTTACGTCTGTCCGGACGGAATGGGGGCTATTGATGCAAATTCGGTCGCTGTATCGAACGATGGCGGCGACGGTACCAACAATACAGTGACCATTACCCTGGCCAATGCGAACGGGCCATTCGAATTGGATATCGTCGGCAAGCACATCGCCGTCATCGGGTTTCCCAACGCCCTCTACAACGGCACGTTTCCGGTCGTCGCGCGCGGCGGTGCCAAATCCATTACAGTGTTTAACCCCGCGGCAAACGGTCAGGTATTGGATACCATGGGCACCGGTGGTGGGTACACGATCCTGGCCGGCGCTGGCCCGGTTCCGGGAGTTACTCCGGCGAATGTAAGTCTGCTCGGCAATGACGCGTATGTAGTAACCATCGCCAAGGCAGCCAGTGATGAGGTGGCCGCGTTCAGCAAAACCCTCAACCCGAGCGGCGATGGCCTCACCCTGGCCAACGGCTCGCCCAACGTATACGGTCTTCCCACCGACGCGGCAAACGCTCTCACATTCGACTGCTCGGGGACCAATGGCGGCAGCTGTGGACCCAATGGTGGCGCGATCAGCGGCTTCGTTCTCAGCGGCGAGACCACCGACGGCGATATCACCGCAGCCGGCGTGGGCCCGACCGATATGCCCGATCCGGTCAGCAAGTACGCCACATTCCAGTGTACAGGGGTACCCAATACCACGAGCGTCACCCTGACCCAGGAAGTGCTGGACGCGGTTCTCAACACCGACCCCAAGCCCACCCGCATCGAAACCCGCCTGTCGCGCATCACAGCCGATCTGACTGCGCCCGCAACAACCATTGTAGTCGGTCACTCCATGGTCGGCTATACCGACGTTCCGCAAACTCAATAACACGTCAGTCTGGTTGCGACGGCATCGCGTCGACAAGCGGATCTCGCAGCGCTGGGATCAGCCCTTTTTTGCCGATGCGCGCACTCGATTGCCGGGTTTTTGTGCGCGTGTCTTTTTCCGCGGGGACGTCTTCGCGGCGCTTTTTGCCCCTCGCGGGGGTCGCTCACCGGGCAGCCAGCCGTACTGGCGCAGCGAGATGGCGCCGTTTTCGGCAAAGCAGACGCCCTCGTCTTCGAGCAGAGCGCGCTGCGCTGCGGCGCCGACCGGGTCGTGAATGTTCACCCGGGCGGTATCGGGTGAGCGCTTGCCGACCACGCGCTGCCACGGCAAGCCCAGCTCGGGCACGCTGGCTCGCATGGCGGCTCCGACCACCCGAGCAGCGCCAGGCATTCCGGCCAGTTCAGCAACCTGGCCGTAGGTCAACACGCGGCCGCGCGGAATCTGCCGCACCACCCGATAGATAGACCCGTAGAGCCGACCGATATGGCGAGCGTCATCGCGCTGGGCGCCACTGCGCGGACCAACCGGCCGGCGACCGGGTCTGCGTTGGCCTTTGCTTCTGGACCTCACGGCCCGGCCACGCTACGACAGCTGCCATGAAGATCCAAGTGCTGTACTTCGCGGTATTTCGCGAGCGTCTCGGCCAGGAGCACGAGATCATCGACCTGCCCGACGGAGCCGACGTGGCCGTGGCCCTTGCCCATCTGGCCTCGCGCCATTCGGCGATCGCCCAACTGTCGGGCAAATTCCGCGTCGCGGTCAACCAGACCATGGTCGGCCGCGATGCCGCACTCCGCGACGGTGACGAGCTGGCTCTGATCCCACCGGTGGCGGGCGGAAACGAGCGCTACGCAGTCATCCTCGACCAGCCTCTGTCACTCGATCGCTGCGTGTCGCGGGTATCGTCCGAGGAGATGGGCGGACTGGTCACCTTTACCGGCGTGGTCAGACGACAAAACCGCGGTCGGGTAGTGACCCGATTGCACTACGAGGCTTACAAGGATATGGCCGAGAACGTGATGCGCGGGTTGTGCGACGAGATCGAGGCCGAGTTTGCCGAGGTTCGGCTGGCTGTCGAGCATCGGGTGGGCATCTTGCAGGTCGGTGATGTCGCCGTGGTCATCGCCGCAGCCGCGCCTCACCGCGCCGAGGCATTTCACGCCTGTCGCGCCATGATCGACCGGCTCAAAGAGCGCGTGCCGATCTGGAAAAAAGAAATCACCAGCGACGGCGCCGAATGGATCGGCCTCGGTCCGTGACATTTCGGCCGATTGCGACTTTTTGCGGTTTTCTTGCCGCGTCCACGCAACTCCCGGCGACCTCGACACGATACCTGCCATAGCAGCCCCAGTGTCCGAGTCTGCAAGGAGAGAGAGGACCCATGAATGCACTCGATGCAGCCGCACACGACATTCCATCGACCGAACGTCCCGGCAAAGAATGCGAAGTGGAGTTGATACCAGGCGGAGCGGCCGGGCGGTCGGCGATTCGATCGACTCTGCACCCGCAGCAATCAGCTCCGCGCCCGCAGCAATCAGGCGCGGCGTTCGAGCAACTGTGCGGCGACAACCCGGCATTTCGCGGAGCTCTCGACATGGCCATGCGGGCCGCCCGGACCGATTGCAGCGTGCTCGTGGTCGGCGAAACCGGTACCGGCAAGGAGCTGGTCGCCCGGGCCATTCACGATGCCTCGCCGCGCTCGAGCGGGCCTTTCATCGCGGTAAATTGCGGCGCCATCTCGCGCGATCTGATCGGCTCGGAACTCTTCGGTCACGAGCGCGGAGCATTCACCGGAGCGAGTGCAGCGCGCGACGGAGTCTTTGTCCAGGCCAGCGGGGGAACTCTCTTTCTCGACGAACTCGGCGAACTTCCCCGCGAGCAACAGCCCCATTTGCTGCGCGTCCTCGAAACTCACAATGTCCGGCGACTGGGCGGCAACTGCGAGCAGCCGGTCGACGTTCGCCTGGTCGCGGCGACCAACCGCGTCGCCAATCTGGGCACCCCCGATTCGTCACTGCGCCTCGATCTCTTTCACCGCGTGGCCACGGTCGTGGTGCCATTGCCCCCGCTCCGCGAGCGCGCGGGCGACATCCCCCTTCTGGTGCGCGCCTTTATGGCCGACTTTGCCCACGAGTTTGGCCAGCGGGCCATCGACCGCCACACCCTGCGCGCTCTGGTCGAATATCCCTGGCCCGGCAACGTGCGCGAACTTCGCCAGGCAATCCAGCGCGCAATGACCCTGTGTTCCGAGGAACTCACCCTCGACCAGCTCTTGCCCCACGTCGAAAACCACCTGGTCCGCTCTGCCCTCCAGGGAGCGACCGACAAGGCCCCCAGGCGCCAAAAACAGAAAACCCGCACCCGCGTCTGCCCCACCATCGAAGCCCGACTGCGCCCCATCGATATCATTATTCGCGACGCCTTGCTCGATGCTCTGGACTCCCATTCATCGATGCGCAGAGCCGCAGAATCGCTCGGCCTGGCCAAATCGACCTTCGCCGACTGGGCCCGCCGATTGGGTATCGTGCTGAGTTGACAGAGAGCGACCCCAACGAACTGTGTTCAGCGGAAAAGGACAGGCGTTGTGCTATTGTGGTTTGGTCGTGGCTGCTGATCTCGAGCTTCTGGATCGCTGGTGTGCCGGCGACAAACAGGCCGGCAACGACTTGTTTCAGCGATATTTCAACAGCATTTATCAGTTTTTCGAGTCCAAGGTCACAGGCGATGTGGACGAACTGGTCCAGCGCACGTTTTTGGCGTGCGTGAAGAGCCGGGATGCATTTCGCCGCCAGTGCACGTTCCGCACCTATCTCTTCACGCTCGCGCGCAACGAGCTGTACCGCTATCTGCGCGGGCGGCATCGTACCGATCTCGCCGTCGACTTTGGCGTCACCTCGCTGGCCGATATCCAGACCACGCCTGCCACGCGGGTCGCGCGCAGTCGAGACCACAAGCGCCTGCTTCGAGCGCTGCGTACGCTGCCGCTCGACCTGCAGCTATTGCTCGAGCTCCATTACTGGGAGGGCATGGCGAGTGCCGAGTTGGCCAGCGTATTCGACATCGCGCAGACCACGGCCCGCACCCGCCTGTTTCGCGCTCGCAGCGCTCTGCGCGAGCGCATGCAAGTCCTGGCCAACGAGCCTCGCCTGACCTCGATGACAGTCGAGGACCTCGACGAATGGGCCCGATCACTGCGCATTCAGCTTTCTGCGCAGCGCAATTTGGGTCAGTGAGCCCACGCTGCGAACCGGCGAGCGCGCGGTGGTCGAGGGCGCCCGAGCACTCTTTATCGGTTTCAAGGTGTGTCGTTTTCTTGTTTGTTTTCAGCTGACTCCAGGACAGCAAGGCAGCGTTAGCGGCATTTTCTGGCGCTTGCCTGAACTTTTTGGCCAAAAGTTGGGAACATCCGCTGGCCCCATGGATCTACCCGAATAACCGGGGGGATCGGACGTACAACTCGTATTGCACCCGACGGCGGTGATCCCACGCCATCGGGATACACAATCGGAACGAGAACGACTAGGAGAAGGAGAAGGAGGATGACCAAAACGCAAAAACGGGTCAGCATCGCACTCGCTGCCACGATAGCCGCTGCAGCAGCCGGGTATGGAGGCTATCGCGGTCTGATGGCCGGAGATGACGGCTGTCCAGAATGGAAATGCGGTGGCAACTCTGCCCAGGTGATCGGCTATGCGATCCACCTGGGTGGCGAGCCCAACGAGGATCAATTTCGCATGGTCGCCTTCGAGTCCAGAAGCCATGGAACAAACCCGACTCGGTATTTGCTCGACAGGACGGGCAAGCGATTTGTCGATCGAAAGGGCAATGTGGCGCGCCTCGAAGTGAAGGACAGCCGTTTTGTGATCGTGGACGGCAACGGAGCAGCCAGGCCCGGCGAGGAACTGAGCGCGCTGTCGCTAAAGCGCCGGCGCGGCAAGCAGTATCAGATCGTGGTTGAAGAAGTAAAGACTGTCCAATCGTGGGCCCACCCGCCGGATCATCAGCCCGAGCAGATCCCGGCCTATCTTCTCGCCAGCAAGCTATTGGGCAAGGACAAAAACCGATTCTGCCACAAGGCCGTGCGATGGAATGGCAAAAGCGCGACTCCATCGGTCAAACAGGTCGCCGCGCTCAAATGGCACGAGCCGTCCTTTCACGCGGTTCTTCTCGGGGGAGAGAAATACGACCGCCACAACGCGCGAGTGACGCGCGGAGAAAACTGGCTCACCATTGCCTGTGCGGGTTCGGCACTGGCCAAGATGAAGCTCATGGGTTACGATCCGCAGGTCTCAGCTGGCCACCCGATGTACACCACGCGCGCGCAACGGCAGGCCACACTCAAGATGATCACGGCCAAATACTGCGAAACCGACGAGCCGATCAGGTTCACCGAAGACGGCACCCCACTGGCCTGGCAGAACGCACAAACCTGGTTCCAGCCGCCCTGGCCCCACATCACCGGCGTGGAAGCGCATTGGAATCCCCGCGGAGCGACCTGTCTCAATGAACCGCGACACGTGGGCCGCAAAAAAGTCGTCAAGAAATGCGGGCAGATCCCGCGCTGTCCGCAACACCCTATCTCCAATGACCCGCACTACCCACTCAAAGGTGACAATGAATTCGTCACCTTCATTCGCGAGGAGCCGGCCCCAAACACCCTGGCCACAACATCTCTGTGACCTCGACTCACCGGACCTCTGAGCCGATTTTCTGGCTCCATCCAATGGTTGCGATGGGATCTAACGACCGATGCCGTACGCGCGACGCAACGCTGTCAGTTCGTCGAGGCGCCATTTGTAGCCATCACCGGCCTGCCGGTAAAACATCTCTGCCTCGGTGATGAGATGGCCAGCCCGTCCCGGTGGTCGTGCCGAACTAGCGGGCAAGGTCTGGTTCACCTGCAAAAGAGCAGTGGCAAGCGCCACTCGGGTTGCGGCCAGGCGCTGATAGCCCTCGACATCGCCATCGGCCTCGGTCAGTTCTCGAAACGTGGCAAGAGCTCGCTCGAGTTCGTCGATCGCCGCGCGATTACGGCCCAATTTCTGCCAACTCAATCCCATTCCAAGCCGCGCATCGGCGAGCCGTTGCCGGACCCACCAGCCAGCTCCGCCCGCGGACAGGCGCTCGAGCACGGCGCGAAACATCGACAGAGAGTTCTCGTACTCGCCCCGGTAATAGTGCACGTATCCCTGGGCGAGCTGTTTGATTCCCTCGATCCTGCTGGTGACCCGGGCTGCGCGCACCAGATACCCGGCCGCGCGGTCGCGTTCGCCGAGCTCGGCGGTCAGAAAACCCAGGTAATACAAACACTGCCCGACATAATCGACCTGCTCGGGATGGTAGCGCTGATACATCTGGCACGCTGGCGCCAGAATCGCACCCGCTCGTCTGACGTCGACCGTGTAATGGCTGTACATGAGCCGTATGAGGAGACTCTCGGGATGCTCGGGACCGAGCTTGTCCTCGCGCTGGGCCAATGCGTATTCAAACAAACTGGTGCGCTGATCGCCCGGAGGCGTGACCATGGCCAGGTTACTGGGCACAATGGTGAGTTCTAGCGGCATGTCCGGCGCCTGGTGCAATTCTCTCATCGCCCGCTCGAAGAAAGCCCGAGCCCGGTCTCGATCGCGCCGTGCCAGGTACACCGTGCCGGTGTTGTTGAGCAAAAGCGGATAAACAAACGTGGGGTTGCGAACCTGTCCGGTAAGAGACTCGAAAAACGGCACCAATTCGAGCATGGCCGAGGCTCTCTGTTCAGACCGGGTCGCCTCGGCGTTCAACAGTCGGGCCACAGCCTCTACCGCCAGCCGATTCATGCCGGCACGCAGGCCGATGTGGGCAGCGCGACGAAACGACTCGATGCCCCGGTTCTCGGTACGCATGGCCCGCTCGATACGCCCCCGAACCAGCAGCGTCTCGGCCAAGAGCGGCTCATGGCCGAGGGTTTCGACCCGTTCGAGCAGCGCTTTGATCTGGCCCAGCCCGGATCGATAGTGCCCGGCATCTTCCAGGGCGCGGATCTCGCTCAACCGATCGCGCAACGGTTCGACCCGCTCGGCGACCTCGGTGATTTCGGGGGGTGGAACCTCGGCCTCGACGGCCTCGGTATTGGCGCAGTAGTCGATCGAGGGCAGCTTTTTTACCGCCTGGACCAGGTGAGCCGGCGAACCGGCTGGATCGCCCGGCTGGGGATGCGAGGTGGACCTCCTGCCGGGCAGAGCGGCCGGACGGCCGGCCATTTTATGGTTCTTTTCTGCGGTGAACACATCGATGGTGGCCTCGAGCGCCCTGCGACGGCGCTCGAGACACGTCATGCGTTTGTCGAGCAGGTCGCCCGACTGCTCGCCGCGCTGATGGGCCATGCAGGCGTCGTGGTGCATCTGTCGCCAATCGCGACCATAGTCGTCGATACCGCGCTCGATGTGGCCCCAGGCGACCTCGGCATAGGGGTGGCCTGTGCGCAGAACCGCCCGCTCGACCTGTGCGCGGCGCGGCTCGTTCCACACCTGGGCGAGCAATTGTCCGCCGCCCCGGCAGACTTCGATCCCACCCTTGCCGGCCCCACCACACATCGTTGTATAGGACGAAAAAATGGCCAGTGCGGCGAATGCGGCAGCGATCAGTCGGCGCCGCCAGGCCCGGGCCGGATTGCGCCCGAGCGCAGCCAATAGAGCATTCATGGACGAATAGCGGTCTTCGCGGCGCACCTCGAGACCGCGGCACACGGCCACCTGGACCCAGCGGGGAACATTGCTGCCCCTGGGCGTGTCGCGAATTCGCCCGGCCCTCACATTGTCGCGCAAGGTGTCAAAATCGGCCCCTGCGAACGGCCGCTGGCCATAAAGGGCCTCGTAAAGAGCCACGCAAAAGCTGAATTGATCGGCGGCCGGCCCCACCCCCCGACCGGCAAAATGCTCGGGCGACATGTATCGGGGCGTGCCCATCATGGTGCCAGGCACAGTCCGCCCGGCATCCAGTCGATGGCGCGAATCGGACCGAGCGGCCCGTCCATCGGCCATCTCAGTGGTTTCAGTGCCGCGAAGCTCGGGCGTATGCTCGAGTCGCGCGGCCAGCTCGACGTCGCCTTGCACCGTGCGATCGATCGAATAGTCGACCGCCTGGTCTTGATCAGCCGCGCGACCGATCGGCAGAGCGGGATCGTCACCGGCGCCCTCGTCGATGGTCTCTTCGATCGTCGCGTCGAGGCTTTCGTCCAGTTCTTCAGGCCGGAGGCCGCGAGCCAGGCCAAAATCCAGTACTCGAACCCGACCGTCATCGCCCACGATGACGTTTTCCGGCTTGAAATCGCGGTGAACCAGGCCCAGTTCATGGGCCGCAGCCAGACCTGTCCCGGCCTGGCAATACACCCCGACAATGTCCTGCCAGGAGCGCTCCCGGTCCTGCACCCACGACCGCAGCGTGTCACCCACGACAAACTCCATGACGATGAAGACCTGCTCGTCGAGTAGCCCCACATCGTGGACTGGCACGATATTTGGGTGCGATAGGCGGGCCAGGACTTGGGCCTCGCGCAAGAGGCGACCGCGCGCCCACTCGGCCCGTTTGCCGCGGCCTGTACCGGCGCGCAACAGCTTGAGGGCGACTCTGCGGTCGAGGTGCGGATCGTAGGCGCTGTACACCACGCCCATGCCGCCCTGGCCGAGGCGGTCGAGAATGACGAATCTGCCCAGCTTGACCGGCTCGACAGGCGTGCCAAACAACTGCTCACCGATCTGGGCGCGAACCTTCTCGCGCGCAATTTCATCGCCTTGCGGGCGGGCAGCGCAAAAGTCGCCGTCCAGCTCAGAGTCGCCCAATTCGGCCGGGTCGGGGCCGGACAGTCGCACATCGCAATCGCCGCTGTCACTCACTGACAGCCTCCACGTGCTTGATCATACCGTCCAGACCATATATCTCTCCGAGCACCTCGCCGAACCCGAACCAAACCATCGTTTGGATTGTTTTACCAGTTTGTCTGGGAACGCTCCCAGCCCTTTTGACTCTATCAGTCTCACAATGGCCAGCCACGAGGATCTCTGTATCCGACCCATCGACGAGATCATTCCTGCCAAGCCTAGGGGAAACGACGAGGGGCAACGTGCCGCCCGGCGCAAGTTGCGGCGATTGCGCAGGCAGAGGCGGCGCCTGCAGCAAAGCATGCGAGTTGCAGCCCGGTGGCAACGCTGGCGCCGCCACCGGGTACTCGCGGACAGGCTGGAGGTGGTTTCGAGAGAATTTGCCGCGGTCAGACACGAGCACCACGAAGCCAGGCAAGTGCGCTGGCACTGGCGCCGAGCACAGCGGGAGTACCGCCGCACATTCGACTACTTGGGCAAGCTACCCGAACCGGGAACCCGGCGCTGGGTCAATATTGCGTTGTTGAGGCGCCTGTCGATGGACAGGACTATCGCGAGATACCTCGCGCGGCTGCGCTTGCGCCAGCGGCGACTCATCGATTCACCGGATCGGACCAGACCAACCGACTCGGTCGCGCGCGGCGAGCCGCCCTCTGGCCGGACTGGCGGCAAGAGCTTGCCGGTGTGAGCCCCGGAAACCGGGGCTCACGCGGCGAACGTTCCCGAACGCTGTTCGAGACGCTCACAGACGATCAGCTCACAGAGCCGGGCAGCTCGACGATCCGGACACGTCGACGTCGTCGATGAACCAACCGGTGAAGTTATTGGAAATGCTGTCGACCGTGTTGAACCGGAAGCGGATCTGAATATTGCTGCCGGCATACGCGCCCAGGCTGATCGATCCCGACGAGGTCCACGCACTCGCGGACGCGTCTCTCGAGTTCTTCTTCCACACCTCGTTCCAGCTCGCACCGCCATTGCTCGACACCTCGACGATGGTCTCGTCGTAGTTGCCGTTGTAGCTCTCGACCTGGCGGAAGTACTGGAAGGTCAGGGCCGAGCTCGTGGTGATGCCACCGATGGTCGGCGATGTCGCGCTGCCCGAGTTGGAAGTGCTGCCGGTCCGGTAATCGCAGCTCGAATCCTGGCCGTAGTAGAGCGCGCTCACAGGCGACGAATAGCCCGGGCTGGCGCAGCTCGAGCTGGTCGTCTTGTGCCACAGGCCACTCAGGCTCCAGCCCGAGATATCGCCCTCGAAATCATCGTTGAAGCCACCTGCACCGGTGTCGACCGACACGATGACCGAATCTGACTTGCTGCCGCACGAGGTCGTCGCAGTGACCGTATAGGTCGTGGTCGTGCTCGGCGATACATCGACCTGGGCCGTGGTAGCGCCGCCCGGCGACCAGCTATAGGTGTGATCGGGCTCGGCAGGTGTACCGATCGTGGTGGTCTCGCCCAGGCAGATCGTGCGGTCCGGCCCGGCGTCGGCAATGGGCTGCGGAGTACAACCATTACCGATGGCGTCGTTGGGCACATCGTTGCTCGCCTGGAGATCGTCGACGATGGCCTCGATGGGCACACCGCGGTTGGGGCAGTTGGCGCAGTGATGGAGCGCGACAACCAGATGGTCGTCATAGGCCAGGACCGGCGAACCGGACGAGCCGCCCTGGGTATCGGCAAAATATCCCACGTCTGGTACCGGCGCACCCGAGCTGCACGCAGGGCTGCTCTTGCTGGTGATCGTGGCGTCGTCGGCGCCGGCTTTCATGGCAATGCGCTTGCCCCACACCGCCGGATGCTGGGGAATGTAGATGCGCTCGCCGACCACGCCGCCAGTCTCGCGCATCTGCATGTAGCCGTACGTTCCGGACGGGTTGGTCGGCAGTTTGACCAGGGTGTAATCCAGGCTGGCGTTCTTTTTGACCAAGGTCGAGCTCGACGCCACGACATCACCCGGGCACGCGCCCCACGAGCTGCAATCCGTGCCGCACGTGGCTCCCTCGGCCATGAATTCGAAATCGGTATTGGCCGCCGACGAAGAGCTGCCAATGCAGTGCTCGTTGGTCATGACATGACCCTCACTGCCGACCAGCCAGCCGGTGCAGCCGCTGCTGCCGTTGATCATCAGGCGGGCCACTGCGCGGGACTCGTCGTACACCGTCGGCTCGCTGGACTGATAACACTTGGCCCATTCCGAGTCATCCGCGCCGCAAATAGCCTCGCTATCGTAATCCTTCGAGATCAGATCGGCCGCGATGTCGTCGCCGAGTTTGGTCCAGGCGTCCAGACCGCGGGCAAAACGATCGAGCTCGACTGCGCCCTGGCCCAGCGAGACCGAGCTGTGAAGCTCGAGGATGGCTCGATTGCCCGGCATGTGCGTGGCCCAGAACCCCTCGCCCGCGGGCACGTTCTTGCCGGTGCCGGCATAGCGGACCTGGCGATTGCCGTCCGGTGTACGCACGACCAGATGCGCCCCTTCGGGCAGTGAAAATTTCGCGAAGTGGGCAGCGATATAGGTCGCATCGGCGTGATGAAGCTCTTCTTGCCAGATCAACTGGGCGTGGCCGGCTACCTTCGGAGCTGTATAAGCCGGCGAACGCAGCGATTTGCTCACCTCCTCGCCAACCACCATGGGACCGGGCGGGACCTTTTCGTCCGGTCCGGCACCCGCCGCACAACCTCCGATCAAGGCCCCGGCCATCAGGACCACCAAAGAATCTACTAATACATTTCTTCTACTCATTCGATTTTCTCCTACTAGTAACTCCCCGCGACTGACATCGCAAAACAGGTACACGGACCCCATGTCAGCAGCCCTGTACGTCCCAGGGACCTTGGACATGCAGGTATTCCTACTTCAGCCCTCCCCGTTGCGGCTGAATGTACCCTGATGTAGCCGACAAAGGCGCACCCTTATACGCAAGTCACAGACACAATGCAATCGAGAAATGTGAAAAGTGTTCGGACGTCCCGGCAAGGGTGCGAAGTGGCGTTGTGCGCAGAGCCATCGCGCAACGGTTCTTCGATTGTTCGCCTGTTCGCCCGCACAGCCCGAGTCGCGGCCGCCCATACATCGGCTTGGCAAAGAAACGCTTTGTCCGGTCCAGAACCAATGCATCTGTTTATTTTGCAGCATAAAAAAGTAACAAAAATTACCCACCTTACGGATATCGGGCCACGCAGGGCACCTGGCAGTGCTCGATCGTGATATGTCAGACCTCGGGTTTATGGTCGGCCCCGGTCGGTTTTTCCCGTGATAACGATTCGCATGCGTTCTCTCGATCTTCCAAAGAGTGAGTTTGCAAGCCATGAAACAGCCGTTCTTTTTCGCGATCGCCGTGCTCGCTGTGGCCGTTGCCACGGCGGGTTGTAAGAAGAAAGAAACCGCGGGCCAGGACAACAGCCCGGCCGGGTCGCAGACGCCCGACAAGCCGGCCGCGCCGAGCGCGGCCAAGAGCGGGATAAAAATCGGCTTGGTCTACGACGTTGGCGGCCGCGGTGATAAATCGTTTAACGACTCCGCCTATCGCGGACTCAAGTGGGCCGAAACAGAACTTGGAGTCACCATTCGCGAGGTCGAACCGGGTGAGGGCTCCGAGCGCGAAGCCGCACTGCGGCAGCTCGCGGCGGCCGGACACGATCTCGTCTTCGGGGTGGGATTTCTATTCACCGATGATATCACCAAGATCGCCAGAGACTTTCCCAAAGTGAAATTCGCCTGTGTCGATTACACCGTACCGGACGATCCATCGACCATACCGTCCAACCTGGTCGGCTTGCGTTTTCGCGAACACGAAGGTTCGTTCCTGATTGGCGCCATTGCCGGGATCATTACCAAGGTCAAAACCGTCGGATTTGTCGGCGGTATGAAGATCCCGCTGATCCGCAAGTTCGAGGCCGGTTATCAAGCTGGGGTCAAGCACGTATGTCCGGACTGCAAGATCCTGTCGGCATACGCGGGTACCACGGGAAAGGCATTCAACAACCCCAACAAGGGCCAAGAGCTGGCGCTCAGCCAGTATGAAGGCGGGTCCGACGTGATCTACCACGCCAGCGGCAAGACGGGCGATGGTGTGTTCAATGCGGCCAAGGAGAAGAAAAAATGGGCCATTGGCGTGGACAGCGACCAGTTCCATGTGGCTCCTTGCTGTGTCCTGACCAGCATGCTCAAACGAGTCGACGTGGTCGTCTTTGACACCATCAAGGCGACTGTCGCGGGCGAGTTTCGCAACGGTTTGCAGGAGTTTGGTCTGGCCGAAGATGGGGTGGGCTTCGTCTACGACGACAACAACAAGGACCGGCTGAGCCAGGATGTGGTCGACAGAGTAAACGGGTTGACCAAGAAGATCATCGCGGGTGAGATCAAGGTCCCGTTCGAGTGAGAGGAGTGGCCTGTGCTCGGGCACGGATTTGCGAGCGCCCATTTTGAAGGGACGATGAGAGCATGAACACGCCGGCTCTGGAGCTTCGGGGCGTACACAAGCGCTACGGCGTGGTCCACGCCAATCGCAATGTCGATCTCGGGGTCGAGCGCCAGACCGTCCACGCTCTGGTTGGCGAGAATGGCGCCGGCAAATCGACCCTGATGAAGATCGCCTATGGTCACGTGCGCGCCGATTCCGGCACCGTCCATATCAAGGGCGAGCGTATTGCGCGCCACTCGGTTGCGCAATCGATCGCGCGCAAGGTCGGCATGGTGCACCAGCATTTCATGCTGGTCGGCCCATTGACCGTGGTCGAAAATGTGGTGCTGGGCCTCGAGCCACGGCGGCGCGGTCTGCTCGACCTGTCGCGCGCCACTGCCGAGATTGTTGACTTGACCGGGCGCTTTCACCTGGACGTGGAACCGTCCGCCCGCATCGAAGATCTCTCGGTCGGCCAGCAGCAGCGCGTCGAGATCCTCAAGATGCTGTGGCGCGGCTGCGATGTACTCATCCTGGACGAGCCCACTGCCGTACTGACTCCGGGTGAGGTCCGCGGTCTCTTCGAGACCCTGCGCGGACTGGTCGCCGACGGAATGACTGTCGTGCTGATCACTCACAAGCTCGACGAAGTTCTGGCTATTGCCGACCGGGTGACGGTCATGCGGCGTGGCGAAGTGGTCAGCGAGATGGACGGCAAGGGACTCAAGGCCGACGACATCGCCCATGCCATGGTCGGACGACCGGTACTTCTCGAGGTCGACAAAGGCCCGGCCGAGGTCGGCAGCCCGGTACTCGAGATCGAGGATCTTCGGATTACCGGGGCGCGCGGCATCAATGCGGTCAACGGCGTGGATCTTTTGGTGCGGGCCGGCGAGATCGTGGGTATTGCCGGGGTCGAGGGCAACGGCCAAAAAGAGCTGGTCGAGGCAGTCGTGGGGCTGCATCCGATCGATTCCGGTCGCATTCGCATCGCCGGGCGCGATATTGCCGGGCTCACGGTGGAAGCGCGATATCGGGCCGGTCTGGCCCATATTCCCGAAGATCGCCACGACCGCGCCCTGATCCTCGACTACTCGATCAAGGACAATCTCATCCTGGGCCTACAGCGCCACTTCACTGGCGCCCTCGACCTGTTGCGGACCAGCGCAATCGCCGAGCGGGCCGATGCCCTGATCGAAAAGTTCGACATTCGCCCGGCCAACCCCGACCATTTGGCGGTTGGCATGTCGGGGGGCAATCAGCAAAAAATCGTGGTTGCGCGCGAGCTATCGCGCCAGGCGCCCAAACTGCTCTTGTGCGCCCAGCCCACCCGCGGAGTGGACATCGGCGCCATCGAAGCCATCCACCGCCGCATGATCGAGGCCCGCGACCAGGGGCTGGCCGTGTTGCTCGTCTCGGCCGAACTCAGCGAGCTGAAATCGCTGTCCGATCGGCTCTGTGTCATGTACAAGGGACGCATCGTGGCCAAGTTCGATGCCGACGACCTCGCCCGGGAAGGCAGCCTCGACGAGGTCGGAGCGCTCATGACCGGAGCCGTGACCGCGGCCGAGGTCAGCCTTGGCCGGGCGGGCGACGCTCGCTCACACGACCTGGCCGGCGACGGGGCCGACCGATCTCACAGCCTTCCGGACCCAAGCGGCCCGGCACAGGACAGTGCAGACGAAAGCGCAGTCAGCGACGGCACGGTCAAGGATACGGTCAACGACCGAATGTACCCCAGCGAGGATGAGGATGAGGATGAAAACGAGGAGGAACTGTCGTGATCACCCGAAGCGTGGTCAGGCGAGAAGCGATCACCATCGGGATTGCCCTGGCGGTTTCCGTTGTCGCCGGCAGTTTATTGATCGTCTTGACCGGCAAATCGCCGACCGAGGTCTTCTCGCTGCTCATCAGTGGCACCTGGGGCAACGCCTACGGATTTGGCCAGGTGCTCTTTCGGGCGACACCGATCATATTGACCGGCCTGGCGGTCGCTCTGGCCTTCAAGGTCGGGCTTTTTAACATTGGTGCCGAGGGGCAGATGATCGTCGGCTCGTTTGCCACCGCCCTTTGTGGCACGTCGTTGCCCGACGGGACACCGGCGGTGATCGCCATTCCTCTGTGCATTGCGGTCGGCATGGTGGGCGGCGGCTTGCTCGGCTCCATACCCGGGCTACTCAGGGCCTACTACGGCGCTCATGAGGTCATCAACACCATCATGCTCAACTTCATCGCCGCGGCCCTGGTCCTCTGGCTCGGCAACGAGTTTTTCTTTGCCCGCGCGACCACCCGCACCGAGCCGATCATCGAGGGCGCGCGACTGAGCAACTTCGACATGTTTCCCGGCAGCAACGCCAATACCAGCATTGTCCTGGCGATTCTACTGGCAGTGGCGGTGCATCTCTTCTTGACGCGAACCCGGCGCGGCTACGAATGGCGCGCGGTCGGGCACAACCCGCGCGCTGCCGAGAATGGCGGGGTCAATGTGCGAGCGACCATCATCGGGGCCATGACCGCCTCGGGCGCCCTGGCCGGCGCGGTGGGCGCCAATTTTGTGCTCGGGTACAAGCACTATTTTGAAAACGATATGGGTACCGGTGTCGGTTTCATGGGCATCGCTGTGGCCTTGCTCGGGCGCAATCACCCGGCTGGCATCATCGCAGCCGCTCTGCTTTTCGGCACGTTATCGGCCGGCGGTCTGACTCTGGCGGTGAGTGTCGGCGTGCCCAAAGATTTTATCAGCGTGCTGCAGGCGGTCATCATTCTCGCGGTTGCGGCCGCTGCGGCAACCATGTATCTGCGCCAGCACAAGAAAGGCGACCAGGCCGGCGATCCTCAGAAGGGCAAACCCGGCCAGCAAAACCAGCCAGGCAAGGGAGACAACGCTGATGGGTGAGTTCTTTGCCAGTCTCTTTACCATTGCCTTTGTGGCGCAAACTCTGCGCATCACAGTGCCCTATGCTCTTGCTGCGCTCGGCGGGGTCATGTCCGAGCGCTCTGGTGTGATCAACATCGCCCTCGAAGGCATCTTGCTGACCGGTGCATTTACCGGTGCCGTGGCCGCCTACGAGTCGAATCAGTACACTCTGGTCGGCTACGAGCCCAACCCGATTGCCGCCGCTGTCATTGCCGGGGCACTGGGTGGCGTGCTCATCGCAGCGCTATACGGCCTTGTCGTTATCACATTCAAGGCCGATCAGATCGTCGCCGGTGTCGCGATCAATCTACTCGCCGCCGGACTGACCCGTTATTTACTCAAACTGCTCTACGACTCGGCGTCCAATTCACCCGAGATTCCCGGTTTCGAGACCGGTATTTTTTCTAATCCAGTATTCTGGCTAGTCGTGCTACTGGCCATTGCAGCGTATGTACTGGTGTGGCGAACTCGTTGGGGGTTGCGATTGCGTGCGGTTGGCGATCATCCCGAGGCCGCGCACACCCTGGGCATCACGGTCAACGCAGTGCGCTGGCAGGGCGTCCTGGCCTCTGGCGCACTTGCCGGCGTGGGTGGCGCGTGGCTCGCTCTGTCGGTTCGAGGGTTTGTCGAGAACATGTCGGCCGGGCGCGGCTACATCGCCCTGGCCGCCGTCATCATGGGCAGCTGGCGACCGCAATGGGCATGCGCGGCATGCTTGCTCTTCGGCCTTGCCGAGGCGGTACAGATCAAATTGCAGACCTACAGTATCGGCGTACCGAACGAGCTGACGCAGATGTTTCCCTATATCTTGACCATGATCACGCTGGCCGGCTTCATCGGCCGGTCGCGGCCTCCCCAGGCCCTTGGCCAGCCGTACGACAGCGATTGAGCTCACTGCCGAATCGTCGTCGTTCAGTTCTCGTATCGGCAGCTGTACTGTGGGTGCGAACGGACCACCAGGTATCCTCAGAACACACCGGAGCTCTCGCTATCACGTCGGAAGCTCCCACAGCTCCAGGGAAAGCCATGCACAAGCCGAAATTACTCATCTTCGATGTCAACGAAACACTCCTCGACATGCAGCCGTTGAGGGCATCCGTTGGAAAAGCACTCGGCGGGAGGGAAGAACTCCTGCCGCTTTGGTTCTCCACCATGTTGCACTACTCGTTGGTCGAGACGCTCACCGACAACTATCACGCCTTCGGGGAAATCGGCACGGCGGCGTTGATGATGGTCGCAGACACGCGAGGGATCGCACTCGACTACGAACAGGCCAAGGCAGCGATCGTGACACCTCTCAGATCACTGCCCCCGCATCCCGACGTCGTGCAGGGGTTAAGAACTCTCGAGGAATCGGGCTTCCGTCTTGTGAGCTTGACGAACTCCTCGCACAAGGGAGTCGAGACGCAGTTCAAGAACGCCGGGCTGACTGATTTTTTCGAAAAGCGCTACAGCGTTGAAGACATCAAAAAATACAAACCTCACCCGGCCACCTATCGACTCGTCGTCGACGACCTGGATGTAAAGCCCGAAGAAGCTTTGATGGTCGCAGCGCACGCATGGGACCTAGCGGGCGCAAAGAACGCAGGACTACGAACGGCCTTTATTACACGCCCGGGAAAGCCACTTTACCCGAACGTCGACAAACCCGACTTCGTCGTCAAGGATCTCCAGGACCTCGTGAATGCGTTGAGTCTGTAGCTGCCAGGCCAGCAAATGGGCTCTTGTCAGCCACGGCGTCGACATCGGCGGTCGAGCGAGGCTCGCCGAAGATCGAGCTGCAGGCGCCCGGCTCCGGTCGCTTGCAGAATCGTCCTCGGCAGCTGCGACCTGTCGACGGCGAGGTGGTGACATACTCTAACCCGCCCCATTCCACAACTGACGTCCCCTCCCGATACCAGTTTTTACCCCCTCAAGCCGCCTAATCCTTCGAATTCGGCCTTTAATCGGGAAATGACCAGTCCCAGCCTCCCCAGCAGAATGCCAGATTATCTATTGTTTTCAGGTAATTAGCCATTTCGGGGCAGACACCAGCTAGCAGCCGCTGCCCACATGGCACTCGGCCGCATACAATACCGATTACCCATCCAGTTGAAAGCACATGTCATGCAGAGTCGAGAATCCCCTGTTGTCTTTGACCGAGAATGCGCTTCTTCCTACGACGAGCGATTCGCCAAGTTGGCACCCATACGCGACGCGCTCCATTTATTTATCCGATTGGTGCTTTCCGAGCTTCCTGTCGACGCGCGGATTCTCTGTGTCGGCGTTGGAACCGGTTCGGAGTTGATCGACCTTGCTCAGGCGTTTCCGCAGTGGCGGTTTACTGCTGTAGAACCTGCGACACCAATGCTGGACATCTGTCGCCAACGAGCCGAAGAATGCGGCATCGCATCGCGTTGCACGTTCCATGACGACTATCTCGATTCGCTCGCCAAATCGGATCCGTTCGATGCGGCAACGTCTATTCTGGTTTCTCATTTCCTCGTACAGCCAGAGGAGCGGCGCAACTTTTTTCGTCAAATCGCCGCACGACTTCGCCCCGATGGTTATTTGGTGAGTTGTGATCTGGCCTCCGATATGTCGGCCTCAGCGTATAAAAGCCTTGTCGAGGTTTGGGTACGGATGTTGCGTTATGCTGAGATCCCCGCCGAGGAAGTCGACAAATTTCGCGCCTCTTATGGCCGGGATGTCGCAGTGCTCCCGCCACACGAAGTTGCATCGATCATTGCAGCGAGCGGCTTTGACCCACCAATACTGTTCTTCCAGACTCTCCTCATTCATGCTTGGTATTGTCAGCTGGCTTCCTGACAGTATAGAGTCATTCCACAATCGACTCGATGACTGAAACACCTCCAGAGCCAGCGAGAAGGGTGCGAATAAAGTTTTGGGCATGATGAGCTTTCATCGTCCACAAGCATCACCGTCTTGCCGCTTCCATCAATGCTGCTCGGGAGCGAGGGCGCGCAGCTTGGAGTCGAGCATGGCCTGAACAGGCGTCACATCGACTCGTGCTGCGGTTACTTTGATAAAGCCGTGCTTGCCCACGGCATGGTAGGCGTTGACGATGAGGTTTAGAGGTGTTTCGGGTCAGGGACACGGATGTTGGATAAATGGGTACGGATACATCCAGGCCAGCGAACGAACCAGGTGCACGTGGTCGAGGATGGCGCTGTCGAGCTCCGAGGTACGAGCTCCATAGGGGTACGAAAACGACGTGGGCTCGAATCCGAGTTGCCGCATCACCTGAAGCGATGGCAACAGCTCGTCGGCCACATACGCTTGCAGGCCGTGATCGGCCACGTACGCCGGTGCGTCGATGTGACGAAGGCCGTGCGATTCGATCGCATGACCGTCGTCGCGCAGCTCTTCGAGCTTGGACAAGCCAGTGCTGGATTCAACCTGGCGGTCGAAGCGAGTCACAAAAAACGTCACCCTCGCCTGGTAGTTGGCAAATAGCTCCCGACTGTCGTGCCACGCGGTCACGAATGAGTCGTCGAATGTCACCGCCACGCCACCGCGCGGCGTGCGCGGTCCGAGCGCGAGGTCTGCGAATGTGACAAATTCGAGCCCCAGCCCGGCAGCCGCCGCCAGCACGGCCTCGAGCCTCTCGGTCGAAATGCTGTCACCGGGCTCGTGGGCGTACAATACCAGCACTTCGCGGCGCTCGGCCGCGCGGGCCAGTCCTTCGGTGATGTTCTCGATCGAGTTGCCCAGCCCATCGTCGATACTGACCCCGCACAAAACTCGCCGGTCGTCCCACCCGTAGTACACCTCGTCGTGGTCCGCGATGCGCTCGCTGGCGCAAGCAGCTATGCTCACCAGCATCGTGAGCAAGAGTGTATGGATCGGACTCGGAATCGTCATGGTCGTGGCTGGCCCAGCGGCAAGCGCGCTGGCCAACCCGGTCAGACTATCCGATCAGCCCGACGGCCGGCCATTCGATCGAGCGAATAACCGGCCAGCCGGCCGGACGATTACCGTCATCGCGCATGCCGAAGTCACTGACGCAGAGCGCGGAATTCTGCCCCGGCCGGTGTCACTCGCGCCCGACGTATACCTGCGGGTAGTGGATCGCGTCACACTCGGAGTTGTGCACAGCCACCGCGCGCTCGGCCTGGTCGATGCTGGCGGTGGGCTGTGCTTGTCGGACTGTGACGAGCGCTACCGCAACCCGGGCATCGATGTTTTGTACGATATTCGCCGGCAGCTCGGCGCGCGGGTCCGGCTGGTCGCGCGCGAGCTCGATCCGATCGAGTTGCAACTGCATCTGGGTCTGGACTGGCACTGGCAACGCGGCCGGCTCGGTGTGCATGCCGCTCCCTATCTGGCGTTCGGGTTGAGCAATCGCGACCTGGGTAACGATGATTTTATAAATCTGCCGCTGTGGCTGACCGTGCGGGTCGGCGCCGGAGTTTCAGGGGTATTTCACACTGGCATCGCCGGCCAGATCGACAGCTTCGGCGACACCTACGAGATCCCTGTCGGTCTCGGCGTCAGGTATCGCCGCGGGCCGTATCTGGCCGGTGTCCAGTACGCCTTCGCGCGCTTGTTCGGCCGACTCAATGCCATCTTGCCGCGCCACCTGGTGGTCTCTTTCGGCTGGCAGCGCTGATCGCCCATGCGGGCCGTGTGCCGGCTCACCACCATCCGCGGTGCGGTTCGCGGGCCACGAACCAGCGCGCGCCGCCTGTCTCGATGGCAAACGCCTGGGTGCGACCGCGCACGTCGCCGTAATAAAACCGGCTGCCGCGCCACTCGCCATCGAGTTCCAGCGCAGTCGGGCCGTCGTCCGGGAAGTACAAGACGCGCGTCCCGGCCGGCAGCGCAGAGCTCTCCCCTGGCTGCAGGTATCGCCCCTGCCGGTCGCGCCCGGTCGCCCCCACGAAACTGCGAAATTCGCCGTCGGCGCTTGTCTCGGCGATGAGCGCGATCGGCTGCTCGTCGAGAGCGGCTGGTTCGGGCGGTGATGTGGCGCGAAACACTACCAGGTGGAGTCCAATACGGCCGATATTTTGGCCAGCGTAACGGCTGATCTGCCGGGATGCAACATCGAGCCTGGCGCGCAGGCGATCGCGGTCGCGGGTGCGGTGCAGAAACCGATATGCCCGCTGCCGATTGATACGGGCCAAAACCTCGGCCGGCGCGTCGGCAGCGATGCGGCCGCCGAGGAACTGGTACGGCCGCTCGGCCCGAATGCGCGAGAACATGGGAAAGGCCGAGAATGGATAGGTCTTGAGCACTGTATCGATGCGCGGATAGGCAAATGCGACCGCCAGGTCGTAGACCACGAACGCGGTCACGAAGACCGCGAGAAGCCGGCGCTGGCGGCAGGGCATCGGCTCGGCTCGAATGGATCGACTGGCCGCCCGCCCAAACAGGCGATCCCAATCGACGAACGCGGCGGTCAGCGGCAACCAGTGCAGGTTCCACAGATTCATCACCAGCCCAAAAGCCAGGGTCTCGATGGCGAAGAATGCACCGCAGGCGAAGCGCAGCCACGGCCGGCGCTGGACCAGCAGGGCGACAAATGGCAGCGATTGACTGATCAGGTTGAGCAGCGCTGCGGTCTGATAGCGCCAGGGGCTCTGCATCAGCCAGTTGGCCACGGTCGTGCGCGGATTGCCCGAAAGGTCGTAATGGACGAGCAAGTGGTTGCGCAGGTTGTCCGACAGCGCCCAGTCGAGGGTGAAATGCGCCTGGGCGAGCTTGATCATGGCAGCGTTAAAAAATGTGAGTGCAACAGCGAACTGGACCAGCCGGATCGAAAACTGATAGCGGTGCAACGATGGCGCTGGCCTGCCCAGCCACCGACGAATCCACGTGTCCACGCTCAGCGCGTCGCCGCCCCATGCGAACAAAAACGCCAGGTGGGCCAGAAATACTGCGTTGTTGTGGTGTGACCAGCCCGGCGTGAAGCTCACCTCGTAGGATGCCAGAGCGAGCGCGCTGAACAGACTGATGGCTGTACTCGCCCGCGACAAAAGGCCGAGCAGCATCGCCGCGGTCGAGGCAAAGGCCACTGCCAGGAGCGCGTCGATGAGCCACGGCGGAGGCATCGAGGCGCCGAGCAGCATCATGAGGCCATCCGGGTCATATGCGCTGGGCGGCCCGCCGTCGACATGCAGCCCGGCCAGCGTCCACAGCACCGACGTGGCGATCGCGATGCGAATCACTGCCGCGCCGAGCTGACCGCCCTCGCCAAACCAGTAGCGCGACCACCGAGACATACCGCCCGGCTGTGCAGCCCGAGCGGCCGGCCGATCTCGTCCCGGTTCCATGGCTGCAGCAAATACCACAGCCGCCCCGGTCGGAACAATCGCCCGGTCAGCACAATCGCCACTTGGCCCCGATCCAGTCGCGTGTGGCGAAACAGAAATACCTCGTCTGATCCCCAGCCAATGGGTTTCGGTTCAGCCTGCCTGGACTGCGATGAGGCCCGGGCTGGCGGCCCGTTCTTCTTCGAACATGTTGCGCACGCACGCGGCAAAATGCTGCCTGCCCGCGATCGGCGATGTGACCACGATCGGAACGCTGACCAGGTCCTTGCCCGCGAAATCCACTGTGAAGCGCTTGACCTTGCCGCCGCCGTGAATCCACGACATGCAGGCGGGTAGGCTCACATGGAGAAGATCGCCCGCCTGGTAGCCGTCGGGCAGCGAGACCACCAGATCGGCGCGATCGCCGGTGCGAAATCGGCGGACGTTTTGCCCGTGCGGGTCGCGAAAGCCGACCTTGATCGGAAAACTGGCCGAGAACTGGGTCCAGTCCTGCTCGACCATGCGGGTGACCTCGACCCCGGCAACCCCGTCCAGGACCTCGACCGTTTCCACTTGATCGCTCAATTGACTGGCCTCGAGCGGGGTCATATCGCGGCCGTTGACCCGCAAGCGGCCCCGGCCAGAGACCAACCCGGCGATGCGCAATTGAATCATCAGAGTGATGGCGGCAACCGAGTCCACGGTCGAGTAGAGCCGACCTTGCTCGTTGAACTGCCGGGTCACGTAATTGGCTGCCGGGATGGCTACTTGCCACTCGCCCACAGCGAGCAGCGCAGCGGCAGCGTACGCCATGGTCGACCGCGCCTGCACTGCGCCGCACGGATCGCGCGGCTTCATGGCGGAGAGATCGACCACTCGATCGATGTAGGCCCGCGCAGAAGCGGTGTCGCCTCCTTGTGCCGCAATCGTATAGGCATCTTCGATTGTCGCGACCTGGCGGGGAATTCGGCTCATGCGATGGGCACGACCGGCCAGGTCAGCCAGGGCGATGCCGTCACGAGCGGCCTGACGCAGTGGTTGAGACAGGTCGGGCACCTGGTCGAGCCTGTCGAGTTTCCACAGATAGCGCACGGCCAGCTGACTGTAATGGTCGCTGATAGTGTCCTGGCCCGGATACATGGCAAAACCGCGACCGGGCAGGATCATCTGATGCTCCCGGGCGACACCGGCCAGGATGATATCCTCGGCTTTTTTGCGCCGGGCCTTTTTGTCACTGGCCAGATACATGAACGTGGCAGCCAGGATCTTGGCTGCAGTCTGCTCGCAGCAGAGATGCGCGTAGCCGGCCGTGGCAGTCAGTAAAAGACCGAATGATTCATCGAGGGCGGGCAGTACGCGCAGAGTGAGCGCGTCGGCCGAGTCGAGCGTGATAGCATCGCCGGGCTGGAGCAGGCCGAGTTCTCGAGCGTACGAGCGAAATTTGCCCGGTCTGGCCACATCGAGCTCGATCGAGTCGCTCTGGCCACTGGTCGGGTCTTCGACCGTGGCCACATACCGACCCGGTGCAACCCCGAGTTCGAGCTCGACCGGCGTGGCGACCTCGCCGGCGATGGCCTCCGTCGAGCCAGAAAGGGCGCTCTCGGCCCGGCGCAATGCCACTGGCTGGCCGTCGCAGGTGAGCGACACCCGCGCGCGCCCCGATGATGTAGCCGCGCGCAACCGGCCCACCACGTGGTCTTGCGGATGGACTGCCGGCGGCAACTCGAGATCGACCCGCACCGGCTGATCCACGACCACGCTGGTCCTGGCCTGCATCCAGTCGCCGCCCGACAGAGCAAACGCCTCGACGGTAAACGTGGCCAGCGAGTCGCCCAGCGCGATGGACACCTCCTCGCGGCCTTTTACCGGCACGATGCCGTAAAACAGAACCTCGGGAAACTCGGCGCGCGGGCCCGGCGTCTCCGCTCGCTCGGTTTTCTGGCCTCCTTGACCCGACCGCCGAAGCGCAGGTGGTGCGGCCTGATTGGACATGGCGCCCTTGACCGCGCCCTCACGGGGCAACCCGCCGGACCTCAGGCGCCGGGTCGCCTCGGCAGCAATCGGCATCGACGGGGACCTCGCCACCGGCCCGAGCATCGGCACGTCATCGGCCAGAGAGGCCGGAGCCGCGCCGAAATCTTGCAACGAAATTTCCATATCGCCGAATCCGGCCGCGTCCATGGGGTCGAACTCTGCCAACGCCGGCGAATACACCACATCGTGGACCAAATACGGCCGATCGGGCGGCAGTACATCGGCCAGCACAGTGACGCCTTGATCGGCCATGGTTTCGGTCGCCCGGTCAATGCCGGCCTTGAGCGCCGCGCCCAGCCGAACCTCGGGGGTATCGGTGGCAGTGAGACGCTGGTCGCGCACGCTGAGCAATACTGGCACAGGCCCCGATCCGGCCGAGCGAAGCTCGATGGCCAGACGTTCGCCCGGCCGGGCGGTCTCGGCAGTCGCCACTTCGAGGCCCAGCTTGCTGGGCCGAATGAACGTCGTGAACGCCTCGAATGGCCGGCCGTCGACAAAGCCGCCGACAAGGACCAGACAGGCCGGAGCCTGGCTGTTGATCGCGATCTGACTGCCTACGTCGGCCCGCCCATGTCGATCGACATGAAACATTGCGGTTTCGAGATCGAGAATAAGCGCGACCAGCGAGTCGACCTGGGCGCGGACCTCGATAGCCCAGCGGTCGCTGACCACCTCGGCGACTGTGAGCGGCGTGGACAGAACATCGCCGTCGCTGAGATAGCCGCCCCGGACCGGCAAGGCGCCGGGCTCGGGCATCATGGAAAACAGACGCTCCTGGCCCAGTTCGCTCACCACGGTCAGATCCCGCTCCCGGGCCCGGCTGCCCGGAATGACCACCTCGGCCACGCGTTCGGCGTCGCTGGCAGCGCGCAGCCGGAGCCGGAACGGCCCGTCGCCGCCACTCATGTCGATGGCCCCGCAATAACGCCCGGGCTCGACCGCATCGAGTTCGACCGAGCGAAGCTCGCGCGCCGCCTCGACCAGCGACACGACCAGCCGGTCGGCAAACGGCACCTGATAGCTGTCCAAGGCCAGCTCGAAATCGAGCTCGCGCGACTGGCGATCGATGCGGTGAGCGAGCAGGCGAGCCGAGAGCGGCGCCAGAGTGTATTCCGCCACGGTAAAGGCAGCTTTCTGCCCGATCGCGCGGCTCCCCACGGCGAGCTGAGCAGTGTAGGAACCGGGCAGCAGCATGGCCAGAGTCTCCATGGCCACCCCATCCGGCAGGTAGACCTCGCGCTCGGCAAATGGCGCTCCCGAATACTCGATGACTAGCCTGGCTCGCTCAAACCGCGCCGGCGCTGCCATGAAGAGATGGACCGTGTCCTGTTCTGCCCGGTAGACATCGCGCTCGGTGACCACACAGGCGAGCGGATCGATGGCCCGCTGGCCAGGCGTGATGGTGACCCCGGCAAGCCGTACCGGATCGCTCAGGAGTGGCAACACCCGAGCTTGCCCGGCCCGCTTGGCCAGAAGCCGACCGAACCTGCCGGCCGCGCGAGCTCGCCCACCCGCCAGCGCCTTGTCGTCACTGGCGAACACAAAATAGTGCCCGATATGGACGGTATCGCGAATTTCGTAGGCGCGTTGGTGATCTGTGACATCGATCGTGAAATTATGCTCTTTCATGGTTCCTCTCCTCGATGGTGCTTGCTCAGTTCTCGGGCCAGTGCGCGGAGCGCATCGGCGAGTTGGTCGCGCTTTTTGGGGTCGGCAAGAGTGGCCTCGGCGACGTCGAGATTTGCCTCTGGCGTGACTGCGATGCGCCGGATCGGCAGCGATCGCATGGCCGGGGGTGACACGTCGGCTGCTCGGGCCGGCCCGGACGGACCGGGCGAGCTCGGTTCCACAGCCGGCACTAGCGCGCGCAACACCGCCCGGTCGTCCTTGTTCTCGAGCTCCGCGGCGATCTTGCGCAGGTTGTAGTGCTCGGCCTGTAGTTTCTTGATCAACAAGAGACGCACCAAATGGCTGCCCGAGTAACGCGCTCGACCGCCCTGGTAGCCGACTGGCCTGGGCAAAAGAGATCGCGACGTGTAGTAGCGAATGGTCCGCACGTCGGGCCGCTCGCTCACCTTGTACCGGGTCTGCCGGGGCGCCAGCACCGCGAGTAACTCCTCGGTCCGCGACACCAGCTGCTCGATCGACAAATCGTCTTGTTCGAGCTCGGACAAAAGCCGATCGCGGATACCTCGCGCCTGCATGACAGCATTGGATCTAGCATTGACAGTAAATACTGTCAATGCTGTCATTCGTACTGGCAGGTAGGTCGGACGTCGAGCTTATGGACAGGTCTTGGTCTAAACATGCTATCCTGGGTACATGATGGCAGACCCACACATACAACCCCCCTGCGACATGGAGTTGCCCAAAGGGCACGAGATTGTCGACGGTGCGCTCGTGAGGAAAGCCATGCCAAACATCGACCATGGCTCGGTGCAACTCGCCCTAGGTGCGGCGCTGGTGCCCTATCGCAAGACCTGGGTGTTTGGTTCCGAGGTACAAGTTCTGTTCGAGCCGGGCCAGACGTTTTTACCTGATCTGGCAGGCTGGCGCCGTGATCGCGGCGAGATACCCGAGCGTGGCAGTGTGCCGGTCACCGTCGCCCCGCACTGGGTGTGCGAAATCCTGTCCGAATCGACAGCGTTCCGGGATCGCGGCACCAAACAGAACACCTACCATCGCGCTGGCGTCGAGCACTACTGGCTGCTGGATCCGCTGGCCCGATCGCTCATCGTCATGCGCTGGAAGCCGAAGGGCTGGCATGTCCTCGCAGTCGAGGGTCAGAGTTCCGGGCAAGCAATGCGAGGCGAAGCTGCGCCGGAGCGGAGCAGCGGGGTGGCCATCGATCTGATCGGCGACGAGGTGGTCTACGCGCCACCGTTCGCCGATGTGGCGCTCGCGCTGTCGGAGCTCTTCGCGGTGTAAAGCCTGCGGCCCGGCGGGACCGAGGGTAAACGGCCAGGGCAAACCATCGCCGGTGGCCTCCAACAATCGATCGTTGCCGATTCAAGTGCTCTGTGGGTCGGCCGGTTGAATCCGGACGGGTACGTATTTGTGATAGGGGGTTCTGGACAGGGGATCGCAGTGATCGCTGGAGGTGAGGTGATTGATGAGCGGTCCCGATTGCACCCGCTGGCCGGCCTGATCGGGATGGTTCATTCCATAGCCGTGCGGCATGCTCACCACGCCGGGCAGCATTTGGTCGGTGATCTCGACGACTGCGTCGAGCGCGCCGCGCTGTGATTCGACCACGACCCGGTCGCCGTCGTTAATGCCGAGACGGGCAGCATCATCGGGATTGATACGCGCCCTGCCCTCTCGGTCGGTTTTTCGCCACGATGGGTCGCGGTAGATAGTATTGGCGTTATAGCCGCGTCGTTCACCGGCCATGAGCACCAGGGGATAGTCGGAGTCGGCCGATTGGGATAGCTCGCTACCGAGCGCTGTGATCGCCTCGAGCATTTCGGGGATGGCGAGGTGGACACGGCGGTCTCGGTGATGGATGAGTGACCAGGTATCCTCGTAGCGATGATGGCTGAACACCATGCCGTGGTCAGCGTCGAGGATTTTCTCGAACAACGCCTCGCCCAGGCCGGCGCCGCGGTCGTCAATTCCGGCCCGCATGACTGCGTCGCGGTGACTCTCGGCGTATTTCTGCGCCGAATACCACAAAAAAGCCGCCGATCGCACTTCTTCGGGCAGAGTCTTGCCCAATGTCTGATAAAGGATCATGGTGGCATAGGGCTGCCACTCGGGCCGCTGCCGCAGTGCTGTCTTCAGGGCCAGGGGAAAGAGGCGCGCTCGCGGCATCCGCCGGTCGATCGAGGCCAATTTTTCGAGCACCGGGAAACGATCGGGAATGGCTCCCATGGCGACGCAGAGGCGGCGGTAGATCTCGGGCTCGGGCAGGGTTCCCGGTCTCGGTGAGAAAAGCGGACGGCGCAGATGAAATCCGTTGTCCGGAAAATTCAGGGTAAAAAACGTGGCCTCGGCTTTTTCGAACTGCGAGGAAGCGGGCAGGACATAATCGGCCATCTGCGCGGTCTCGGTCATGGCGACATCAATGGACACCATGAGTTCGAGCTTGCCCAGGGCCTTGCGATAGGCCTGGCTATCGGCCGCAGAGACCATGGGATTGGCACTATCCACGACCAGTCCGCGCACCCGGCCGGGGTGGTCGGTGTCGATCTCGAGCGGCAATATGTTGGGCGGATAGAGCTTGCCGATCGGGTTCATGCCGGTCACCGCGCTGAGCGGGACTTTCGGCGAGTCATCTGGATCGGGCGAGTGACTGATCAGCGGGACCAAAAAGGTGTGCAGATTGTTGCCGCCCTCTTTGCCGAAATGGCCGGGGATGAGAAAGAGCAGCTTTTCCAGGTAGGAGTTGAGCGTGCTGTGCAGGGTTTGCTGAATTCCCAGATCGGCGCGCACCGTCGCGGCCCGGGCCCCGGCCAGGCCGCGGGCGACCCGGCGAACATCGTCGAGGGCCACGCCGGACGTTTCGGCAAATCGGTCGACCGGCACTGCGCGAAGGGTCTCGAGTACCCGTTGGTGATCAGTGCTATGGCGGGCCAGAAATTCGCGATTGTGGAGCTCTTCGCGCGCCATCACGCTGAGAATTGCGGCGAGCAAAAAGGCATCGGTGCCCGGGCGCAACTGCAGGTGCACGTCGGCCATGGCCGCGGTCTCGGTGCGGCGGGGGTCGATGACCACCATGGTCCGTTTGGCATCGCGCTGGATTTCTTTGAGCACCTTGCGCGCGCGCGGAAAGCCGTGAGACTGCCACGGATTTGTGCCCAGGAAAATGACATAGTCAGCGTGCTCGACTCCGCTCGTGACATGGCAGGTCTGTCTGCCAAACAGCTGGCCGTTGACCCAGAAATCGCCGGTTTTCTCCTGCGCCAGTGCCGTGTAGACGTACGGCGTGCCCATGGCGGCGCGCAGGGCCGAAGCGTATACACCGCCGATGTGGTTGCCCTGGCCGCCGCCGCCGTAATAGGCCAGACACCGACCGCCGTGTTCGTCGCGCAGCGCGCGCAGGCGGTCGGCGATCTCGACAATTGCCTGGTTCCACGAAATGGCAAAAAACGAGCCGTCGCGACGCCGCTTGAGCGGAGCATCCAGGCGATCGGCGTGATTTTGATAGTGGTCGAGACGCGCGGCTTTCTGGCACACATACCCGCGTGAATGGGGATGCTCGGGGTCGCCGCGGATCGCGGCCAGACCTCCGCCCTCGCTCGAAACCAGAAGACCGCAGTTTTCGCTGCACAGGATACACGCGGTCGGGCGCGCCGCAGATGACTGGCTGGACTTGCTCATTTTTTGCTCCTTGCAAATCGGTCGATCGTGGTGGTGAGAAATCGGACGACCATGTCCAGTTCTTGTTCGGTAAAGCCGTGGGCGAGCTCGGCGTTGAGGTCGCCCAGAAGCGGCTTGGCTTTTTTGCGCATGGCCCTGGCCCGCCGGGTCTGATAGAGGCGGATGACCCGGCGGTCGTCGGGATCGGCCCGGCGCTCGATGAGCCCGGCTGTCTCCATCCGGCCGACCAGCCCGGTCACTGCCGACTCGCGCAGCGCCAGCGCCCGGGCCAGGTCTTTCTGAACCAGCCCGGGCTGCTCGGCAATTGCATAGATCGCTCCGAGCTGTACGGTCGAGATGCCCAGATGGGCGCGACACAGCCTGTCTGCATGCTTGAACAGGACGTGGCGCGATTGATTCAAGAGATAAAAAAACCGCCGCCGCTCCCCGGCTCGCTGTTGATCCTTCACGTGTGAATTATTTTTACTTCATACATGAATGATTGTCCAGGGGCTAGAAGGACCGACCGAAACAACATTGGAAGTGGCTCTCGGTCCGATGGACGCGCTCATTGGTTGTCGATATACGACTGGACAGATGCGTCGAGCAGGTCGAGGGGCAGGCTGCCGCTGGTCAGCACGGCGCGGTGAAAGTCTTTGCGGTCAAACGCGGTGCCCAGGGCGTCGCTGGCGCGCTGGCGCAACTCGAGAATTCGCAACATACCGGTCTTGTAGGCAGTCGCCTGGCCGGGCCAGGCCGTATAGCGGGCCACTTCGGCTTCCATGCCCGGCCGGGGATATCCCACGTTGTCCACCATATACGTCACAGCTCGTGCGAAACTCCAGCCCTTGGCGTGAATTCCCGTGTCGACCACCAGGCGAGCCGCTCGAAATGCCTCGGCCTGTAGCCGGCCCAGGTCGCCGTAAATGTCGTCGCCATACCAGTCCAGATCAGCGGCCAGACGCTCGGCATAGAGCGCCCATCCCTCGACGTAGGCGGTAAAGGTGGTGTAGAGGCGAAAGGTGGCCAGCTCTTGCTCTTGCGCCAGCGAGATCTGAAAATGGTGTCCGGGAACGGCCTCGTGATAGGCCAGTGTGGGCATGGTGTAACGCGGCTGAGTACCGCGCAGATCGGCGTAAAACACGCCCGGGCGCGAGCGGTCCACAGTGCCCGAGACGTAAAATGCCCCGCCGCCGCTGTCCATCACGATCAATTGTGCAGTCGGGCTGATATCGAATGCCTGGTGAATATCGCCTTGGGCCCGATCGATGATGGTCTCGTATTCGGCTTTCACCTGGCCATCCGGCACCATGCCGCCGTCTTGGGCGACCCGGCCAAACAGCGCACTCAACGACTCGTCAGCCGGATACCCCAGACTGTCAAACCGAGCGCGCATCTCGCCGCGGATGCGCGCGATCTCGTCCATACCGAGCTGGTGGATCTCATCGGGACCCAGCTCGGTAGTGGTGTGATGGCGCAAGGCGTGGCGGTAAAAATCGCCGCCGCTGTCAAACTGCCACACTCCGTCTCGGGTCGGCGCCCGGGCTGCCAGACTGGCCACACTGCGCTCCAGCTCGCGGAAGGCCGGAAGCACGTGGCATTCAATGGCGGTTTCTGCCTGGTCGAGAAGATCTTGCCGGTCGGCTGGAGGCAGGCCCGACTGCTCGGTCAGCCTGGTCGCAAAACTGGTATAGAACATCGAATCGCGCGGCCGAGTATCGGCCACAGAGCGGAGCTGGGGCAACGCGGCCTGGAGCAAAAACCGCGGCGCCACAATGCCGCGCTCCTCCCCGCGGGCCAACCGATCGCGGATCTGAGCCAGCTTTCGGGCCACCTGGCGCAGCCGGGCAATGTAGTCTCGAGCGTTGTCACGGCTCGCAACCGGGTGAATGTCGCGGAAAAAAAGCTGCAACTGTCTGTGCGCTGCCGTGATCACCGGGGTGATCGGATAATCAAAA
Source organism: Pseudomonadota bacterium (assembly GCA_022360315.1). Classification (GTDB taxonomy): domain Bacteria; phylum Myxococcota_A; class Polyangia; order Haliangiales; family Haliangiaceae; genus JAKSDA01. The sequence goes on along the minus strand of JAKSDA010000438.1, from coordinate 67,493 downwards.
TCCCGGTACAACCGGTTGCGGGCCCAGTCGTCCAGATACCACTCGTAAACGTCGTAGGACACTTGCTGCCCGGCAGTGAGCTGGTCTCGCCGATAACCGCGCAATTGGTCCAGTATGCCCTCGACCAGATCATGGGTGGCCTCGACATAGGAGCTGGAGACATTGTCGAGCTGATCGTCGCGCATGGCGAGCGACGCCGACACTCCCAGGCCGGTGACAGTTTCGGGATGACGGCGCAGAATGTGCTCGTACGAGTCGTCGAGAAACTGATCGAACGGCAGGCCGTCGAGACCGACAAGGACCCGCTCGACCCCGGTGGGAATTGCCAGCTCGGGATCGACGCAGGTAGGCCCGCTCGAGTCGGAACAAGAAACCACGCTCGCCGCGGCAACAAGGGCGAGCCAGGACTGACGTATCCTTTTGCGACGAGGGTGGAGACTGCGCATCGCTCCATGGTGCGCCGATCGCACAGCGCCAATCCACTGACCAGTTCTAATAGATGCTCACACAGAGGGGCGGTCTTTATTTTTGTATTTCTGTAAGCACCTCAAGAGAATTGACAGCTTCCCGCAGAGAAGACGGGGAACCATCGCCGTCACGGCGTTTCCGGCTGAAGCGCGAAATAATGAAATGTCCGATACGGCCCGGCTCCGCGCAGGGATACCGACAGCTCGACCTCGGCGGCGTCGAACGCGCCCGCCCGCACCTCCAACACCAGGTCGTGAAATCGCTCCGATGGCCCGGGCATGGTCAGCACACCCAGCTCGGCGCCAGTGTCGGCCCGGCGGATCTGCACAGATGCGCCCGGCCTGGCGATCGTTGCCCACCGCGTGCTCTTGCCGCCAGTGCGCATGATCAGGCGCAGCGGCCGCGCCGGATCGATGTGAATGCGAAATCGCTCGCCGCCCTTGCCCCGAATGGTGCGACCACCGTCCGCCATCCCGGCCGGCGATCCGGGCGGCCGGTAGTACAGTGTCCAGCGCGCAGTGGGATGACCGTAGCGCCGCCGGCCCATGTCGGCGCGATAGTCGTGCGCCCGCTCGCTGACCAGGTCGGCCACATCGAGCCGGTCGACCATCACCCAGCCCGGATGCGCTTCCAGCGGAACATGACCACTGCCAACTCGATCCCAGCGCGACTCGAATACCCGCATATTGGCCCCGCCGACCAGTCTGCGCGTGTCATCCAGAGCCCGGGGCAGCGGGGTGTCGAGCAGTTCTTTGCCGTACAAATCAAATGTGCCCAGCCAGCCGGGATAATAGGCAAAGTGACTCGGACGCTGGTCGGGCGACAGTCGCTCGAGCATCTCGAAACGAGCGCCCGGTCCGTGGTTGGCGTGATGGGCATTTCCGTTGCTCACCAGTCCGAGGATGTCGGTGACCCGACGGTCGCCATAATAGGCAATTGCCCCGGCGTCGTGAAATGCTACATGGGCGTCGCGGGGCAAATTTTCGGCAATCCAGCGGCCGATCGTGACCACCTGGGCGTTGCTGTCCCGCACTCCCTGGGCAAAGTACACGAATTCGCGCTGTAGCGGGGCGAGTGATTGCACAACCACCAGAGCGGCGACAATGACCGGCAAAACCGGTACCAAGCGGATAAAGCGCGCGCCCCCCGGCCGTGACAGCCAGTTGCTGCGGGGCGGGCAGACCGCCAGTCCGGCGACCAAGAAGAGTGCGGGAAAACACACCGAGATGTAGCGGTAGTTGTGAAAGTGCCAGGCGCCCGAGGCCGCGATCACCGCGCACAAAAGCGCCGGTGGAGCCGCGACCAGGAGCGCTGCAGCCGACCACTGGCGCTCGCGCCGGGCCCAGGTAAGCAGGCGAAACGCCCCGATCAGCCACAGAACCAACAGCAGCTGCGGCTGCCAGAGCGGGCTTTTGTCGGCCCACAAGAGTCCCGACAGCATTTGTCCAGACAGATGCGCAACCGTGTCGATATAATATGTCCAGTCGAATCCGGGCAGATAAAAATGCGATTTGGCCACACCGGTGTTGGGAAAAAAATTGCCCGCCAGGAGGCGATTGGCAGCGACCCAGACCAGCGGTACAGCGAGCGGAATCGACCAGCGCAGGGCACCGCGCCAGTCGCGACAGCAGCCCCGGAAGGCGATATTTACAGCGATCAGCGCGGCGATGAGTACGGTAAACTCGGGCCGCGATATCGCCGTGGCAGCGAGCAAAACGAGCAGCCAGGCCGACGGCCGGGCCGGGTCTGCCTCGCCGAGCAAGCGCAACGCCGTGGCAAAGACCAAAAACGCGGCCAGGCCGACCTCCATCCCGCACAATGCACCCCAGGTAAATGCCGGCGACGCCGCGATGAGAACCGCGGCCAGAAAACCGCCCGCAAGTCCCAAAGTGCGCCGGCCGAGCTGACAGGCCATGGCGCAAATCGCGGCGAGAAGCCCGGCACAGACCACATAAACGGCAACGACCAGAACGTATCCGCGCAACCCCACGGTCCAGAGCGGTGCGATCAGGACCGGCCACAGCACGCTGGTCGCCCCCGCCGAGTAGTCGCCTCCGTCGTAATAGGTGAACGGCTGGGCCCGGCCAAACTGTCTGGCGTAGGTCAGGTAGATGTAGGCATCGTCGATCGGATAGCCCATGGCACCGGCGCGATCGAGCGTGGTGATGAGATAACCCAGGGCCACGGCCAGACCCATCGCAGCAGCCAGGACGGTTGGCCAGTGCTCGCGCACCACATCACCTGCCATGCACTGCCAAACGCGCTTGTTCTCTGCCATCGCTCGCTCGCCGCCACCCTACCACATCGCCGACCACAGTACGGATCCGGTTCGCTCGCTACAGGCTGAAGCGCTCGAGCACCTCGTCGGAAACGTCGTAGTTGGCGTAAACGTTTTGCACGTCGTCGAGGTCCTCGAGGATCGATAGCAGCTTGAACAGGCTTTCGGCCCTGGACTCGTCGACCGCGACCCGGTTGTCGGGAATATTGTCGATCTCGGCATGCTCGACCGCGATATCGGCGGTCTGAATGGCTTCCTGCACGGCCAGAAAATCCCCTGGATCGGTATCGACAGTCCACACTTCGCCATCGTCGCGAACGTCCTCGGCGCCGGCCTCGAGCGCGATCTCCATCAGCCTATCCTCGTCGGCAGCCGACTTGAGAATATTGATGACACCGCGCTTTTTGAACATCCATGATACCGACCCGCTCGTCCCCATATTGCCGCCGTATTTTTCCAGAGAGTGGCGGATCTCGGACACGGTGCGGTTTCGGTTATCGGTCATGCATTCGAGCACCACAGCCACGCCGCCCGGTCCATAGCCTTCGTACACGATCTCCTCGTAGTCCTCCCCGCCCCCGGCACCCGAGCCTTTTTCGATGGCGTGTTTGATGCGGTCCTTGGGCACGTTGGCGGTTCGCGCCTTGTCGACCGCCAGGCGGAGACGTGGATTGGCATCGACTTCGGGGCCACCCAGCTTGGCCGCGATCTGAACCTCTTTGAGTACCTTGGTCCAGACTTTGGAACGTTTGGCGTCCACCGCGGCTTTTTTGCGCTTGATGGTCGACCATTTGCTGTGACCTGACATGGCTGCCTTTCGCTTCGTTGCTGGCGTTGTACAGAACGAATAGTATAGCGTCCGGATTGCTCGATTCGCTCATCCAGCTGGTCGGGGTCCAAAAATGGCGGTGCCGATGCGGACCAGGGTGGCGCCCTCTTCGACCGCGACTTCAAAGTCGTCGGTCGTGCCCATGGACAGCTCGGCCAGTGGCCGATCCGGTGTGCGCAGCCGGTCGCGGAGCGCGACCAGGGCGCGAAAATGACCTCGGTTGTCCTCGGGACTGGCAGCCAGAGGCGGCATGGTCATGAGCCCGGCCGGCTCGATGCCGTCGAGCTCGGCAATGGTCGCCAAAAGAGCTCCGGCATCCTCGGGGGACACTCCGCCCTTTTGCTCCTCGCCGCCCACATTGACCGCGATCAGAACGCGCTGTGTCAATTGCATTTTGGCCGCTCGTCTGGCGATTTCGCGAGCCAGGCTGGCACTGTCCACCGCGTGGATGAGCCCGGCGTGACCGGCGACATACTTGACCTTGTTGCGCTGTAACCGGCCGACAAAATGCCAGGTCAGCTGGCTGCCCAAAGGGCCGAGCTCGGCCAGTTTGTCGCGCATCTCCTGGGCGTAGTTCTCGCCCACATGGTCGATTCCGGCAGCGTGCGCGCTGGCGATGACCACTGGCGCGTGACGCTTGGTCACGGCCACGATGGTTACCTCGCCGGGGTCGCGGCCAGTCCGGGCACAGGCTTTCTCGACCCGGTCCCGGGCACGGCCAAAGCGGTCGCGAATCTCGGCGACTCGTGTCTGGTCTACTTGGTGATGCTGTTGCTGGTTCATTGTGCCGGTACTCCCTGTCGATAGCTCGGACCGCCCGCGCCCAGGCGGGCGAGCTCGGCGACCACTTCGGCCAGAGGCAGTCCGATCACATTGGTAACCGATCCGCGGACCTCTGTGACCAGAGCGGCGGCCATGCCCTGGATCGCATACGCGCCGGCCTTGCCGCGCCACTCGCCGGCAGCGACATAGTCGGTGATCTCGGCCCGACTGGCCGGACGCATGACGACCTCGGTGGTGACCGTGCGGACGGTCTTTATCCCGTGCGATGCGCGCACTGCAAAGGCAGTGGCCACGCGATGAACTCGACCGACCAGGCGCTCGAGCATGGCTATTGCCTCGGCCTCGCCGCGCGCCTTGCCCACAATTGCCCCGTCGATCTCGACGATCGTATCGGCCCCGAGCACCCACCAGGTCTGGCCTGGCCCGGTCCGGCTCGCAGCCACGACATCGGCCTTGCTCTCGGCCATGCGAGACACATAATCCAGGGGCGCCTCGTCGGAGTGAGGAGTCTCGTCCACATCGGCCGGGCAGATGTCGAGAACAATCCCGATCCGTTCGAGTAGCTCTCGACGCCGCGGCGATGCCGAAGCAAGTAGAAGCGTCCACGTCATGGCCAGAACCTACCCTGGATTGTTCACCACACTCGATCACGTTGGAAAGGATCCGACATAACTGTGCGCGGCCCGACCGATTCGCCCTCGGCCCCCGTTCAGTCCATCTGCTGTGGTCCCTTCATCGCGCAATGTCTCGGCAGATACAACCGCTACAGATGATATGTCGAACAATCCCGGTCCGGGAATGGTTACCCCCGACCTGCGCTCCATGGGTTCGAATCGTATACTACCCGGGTGCCCGCCATACCGTGGTCGCTCTTTCTGGCCGTTTCCGGCGTCGTGTCCGCAGGCATTTCCTGTGGTGACAACTCGGCCGCACAGAGCGATGCCGCGCCGCATGACGACGCCTCAGTTATTGTTGATGCCATGCCATCGAGTGACAGCGCGGCGTCGCTGAACTGGGTCGAATTTGCCATTGCCGGCTGTCAGAACATCGCTGCGGGCAGTTCACTGGACGGCTCGGCCGACGCCGGGGCGCGGGATGGAGGCGTTGCCGAGGTCTGCACCGGCCGAGCCCCGCTCGAGCTTCGCTTCACTGCTGTGGCTACAGCCGAGATCACCATTTACAACTGGAAATTTGGCGATGGCCAGGGTTCGACCGAGTCCAGTCCTGTGAAGCAATATCCGATGCCAGGCGACTACACGGTGAGTCTTGCCGTGGGTGGGCCCGGGGGCACTGCCGATGTCGAGAGGATCGGCGCGGTCCGAGTGGTGCCAGCCGAACTCGGCGATCGCTGCACAGCCGATGGCCAATGTAGTGACGATCGCGAATGCGTCTGCAGCGATGGTGTCCCGTGCCGTCCCGGACTGGAACGCGGTTTGTGCTCCGTCGAGTGCAGCGCGAGCAATCCGTGTGCAAGCGGAGTCTGTGCCGACCTGGCCGCCTCCAATCCGTCCAGTCCACAGGACTGGCAGCGATCGCTCTGCCTTTTCGCATGCGCCGATGACAGCGAGTGCCCCGACGAGCTGACCTGTCAGGAGATTCCCATGGCCGGCGGTGGCGGCTGGGTGAAAGGCTGTTTCGTGCCCGGGGCGCTCGGCGCCATAGGCGCGTCGTGTTTCGACGCCACGGGCCTGCCCGATCACCATGCATGTGCCAGCGGTTTTTGTGCCGATGTGGGTGCTCGCGGCGCCTGCTCCGCTCCGTGCCTGTCGGGTTCGTGCCCGCCGTCGAGTGCGTGTGCCGATTTCGCCGGCTCACTCGCCGATCTCTGCCTGCTTCGCTGCCGGGACGAGACACCCTGCACTGCCGACCCGTGGCTGGCCTGCGAGGCACCAGGGGGCGCGGCAGAATTCGATTTTACGGTCGACGAGCCAACCTGGCCCGACGGCTACTGCGCGCCCAAGTCGTGCAGCCAATCGATCGAGTGCGGCGTCGGCGGCAGCTGCACGGGCGGTTTCTGCGGCCGCTAGCTCGGGCCAGGGGCGGATCCTCGCTCGCCTCGCACCAGGGATAGCTGCCGCCGCAAATGCTGATTTTCAACCTCCGGGGTGTCGATGCGACTCTGTAACTCGCTCACTGCAAACGCCACGTCATCCTCGGCAAAACGCCGCTTGATGTGCTGCGAGCAGTTGATATCCCAGGCCTCGACATGAAAAACCAACACTCGCTCGGGCACGCCGTGATACTCGGGATCGGCAACCCTGGCCAGTAGATCCGGATCTCCTTCGACAAATTCAGCCCGACCCCACAACTTGATCCGCGACCGGTTTGCATAATCCATCAAAAATAGAAACGCCTGATCATTCTCGGTCAGATTGCCTACGTCGCAAATTGGCGCCCTCATAGCCGTAGCGCCGAAACGCCTCGGCAATGTGGTCGAGCACCTGCTCCCTGGTCAGTCTGGTCCCTGCCATTATCTGTACATTGTACCGATCGTTCGGTACAATGTACAGCAGAGGCCGGCCCGGCTACTCCGCTGACCATCCTCGCCTGGCCGGTTCACTCGCTCAGCCGCGACTGTCTCCCCACATGCAATGGCCCTGTGATACGTACTCTTGCAGTTCGGCGTTGAGCAATTTGCGGGGGGTATTGATGATCAACGGCTTGCCGGCCGAGGTGTGAATGACATAGATGGGATTGCCATCCTTGCTGAAGCCACACCCAGTCATTCCAAAGGCTGCCATGATGTTCTTGCCCGCCGGCGTGGTCGCTTCGCAGAAGATTCGCACCCCACCGCCAGGTCCGCTGCCGTCGATACCGCCGCGCGACAGCTCGGCCATGGCCCGCAGCAGGCCGTTGAGCAGGCGACGCATGAGGCGGTAGCGATTCGGCTCCAGATACAGGGTCTGCAGATAAAGATCGCAGGGCCCGCGAAAGTCGCGGGCCAGGACTTCCCCGGGGCCAAACTCGAACTGACTCACCCGACCGCCCGTGAACCGATCAAACGTCGTTTTGTTCGTGGGCATGACACCGAGCAATCCAACCGCATTGGACTCGGCAACCGCTTTGGCAACGTCCAGCAAGATAAATCGATAGATGTCGGAGTTAATGGAATGAAGCCGCTCGTAATATTCAAATCGGCTCATTCCGTACTTCCTTGGACCGGATTCGCCAAAGGCCCGGCAGCCGAGCGCGGTCAAGAGCGAGCGCTGGGCAGGTTTGACGGTGGGAAACCCCGTATCATCGGCCAGCCGGGCGGTATCGATCCCGCCATTGCGCGATCGATTGCCGTTGATGCCCCGGTATGTTGATTGCTCCATCTCCCAAAATCCTTCTGTGGTGATAATTCTATTTCGTTAGACATATCAATGTGATGTTTCATGAGATTCAATGGGTATCGCGCTGTAGCTCCCGGACCAGATCAGACTGCATGACGTCATTCAAACCCCGGTGCACGGGGGTGCGGTATACCGAGTTGGTCCCGGCTCAAATCGAGCTGTGCGAGGACATCATCCACGCATTTTGGCAAGAATTGCCCTTTTTCGGCCAGGTGTGCTGCGGCATCGAAGAGGTTTCGCCACAGAGTGCGATCGGCCTTGCCGTCCCGGATGAGCAGGGCAAATTCCGGCTCGAAGCCACAATAGCCCAGGCGGGTAATATCAATGCACACCATGAGCGGAATCAGTGTGTTATTGGTGATCAGTGGATTGTCAAACCCCTCTTCAATATACCCCAGACGAACCACCTCGCTCTTGATGAACTGCTCGTCGTAGCCCCAGGCGTGATACGGTAAAATGTTTCGCGGTACACGCTCGGCTGGCCACCTGGTTCCGTCCCACCAATAGTGCAGGGCATCTTCTTTCGACAGTTCAGTCACGGCATACCCGCCGGTGGTATGCGTGCGTCTGGCCAGCATGATGTCACGGGGGCGCTCGAACCAGTCGAGCTTGTGCAGAAGCCTCAGTTGCGCCGGCGAGGTGCCGGCAAGAAAGAGCGGAATGCTCATGGAGGCAGCGAGGTTGCGACCGATGTCAAAGGTCAACTCACCGTCGAGCAAATCGATGGTGAGGTAACAACTACCCGGTTTGGGGTGAGTCAAGGCATGGCGAAATGCGCGGTAAAACAGATCCCTGTGGGGTCGCATGACCATGCTGTCGACACCGTCGAGGCTGGCGCTGACCGTGCTGACATGTTGCATGGCAACGCTACTGGCAAACCCACTGTCAATGGTGAGGGCGAGAATGCGAAGAGTCGGATAGTCCGCGCGCAGCTTGTGAACCAGATACGTGCTGTCTTTGCCGCCGCTGAACATCACCAGTGCGTCGTAGTCAGCCGGTCCGCGACCACAGGCGGCTTGCAGAATGCCGTGCAGCTCGGCCCGCTCGTCTTCGTCGGCTGCCGCCTGGCCAGCAGCCGATACGGCCGAATCACCAGCCCGGCACAATTCACACAATCCATCTTCAATACGAGCGAAAAGAGGTGAGGCAATACACCGTTTGCACCGCGTGATGGATTTGGCAAGACCACGCTCGCACTGCCCGGGGAACTGGTGCAAGGCATAGCCTATAAACTCATTGCACTCTGAAACTCGTTGATCGCTGGTAAGCATATTGCTCATCCCTCCCTGAGAATTTGTCAATCCTGGGGTCAAATCTGCCATGAACCCGACGTGGTACCGGTCGACCTCGTCTGATACGATTTGTATGTTGGACGGCACAATTCTGCCGCCAAGCCTTCAACCTACACTGACCGCAATTTCCCTACACCTCATCCTGTTGCCCTTCTTGATCCGCGAACAGATCAGTGTGACACGTTTATGCCGATCCAGGCCAATACTGGATCGAAGTCGCAACGCCGATAGTAGCTGACTGATTTTCCTGCCCAGGCGTGATGAGGTGGTTGTCACAGGTCGGCTGACCACGCGGTGGCCAGGTCATTCACAGGCGATAGAGCCGGCACATGGCGGTTTGCGCGGTCAGGGTGGCGCGCGCGGCGAGCGGGGCCAGGATCTGCTCGGGAGCCCGGCAGGCCCACACATACTGGTATTGTTCAGCAATGTCGTCCCATGGAATGGACGGCTCCGAATCGTCGGCAAAGCGCGGGGACCGGTCCGTCCACTGGCGGCGAAGCAACAGGTGCCAACCGGGCACGCCGACCAGAGACGAGACCCTGGCCTCGCGGTACAGAGCGGCCATGCTGATGGTGTGGAGCAGAGCGTGGGTGTGGACCCGGCGGGCGTTGAACAGCTCGGGCTCTGCGGTGAAGTACAACGCGTACACGGCCGATCCTCTGTCGATGGATTTGAACGCGTCGAGGTGAACGCGATACTCGCGGTCGAGTTCGACCCAGTAGGCGGCCGTGGTCCCGGTGCGCACCGCAAAGAGCAGACACACAGCGAGGATGATCGCGTTTCTCACCCGCGCTGAGACGCGGATGTCGAGTGAAAACAAGATGAACAGATACGCGCCCAGGGCAAAATGCACGTTGACTGCCTGGCCGGCCGCGACGTCCGATGGAAATACCCAGTAGAGGCCGCCGACAAACAGCCCGGCGACCAGAAGATCGACCCGAAATGCCAGTTCGGTGCGCATGATGAGCACGATGGCAGCGAGCAGACAGATCACCCCCACAGACGCGATATCGGTGGCGACATCGTAGCCGGTGAGTACGGTCAAGGAGTTGCGCACTGTGTGGCTCAATGGGGCATACAACACGCCCGCTCCGAGATCGGGCGGGCTGCCCACGACTCCGGCGATGAGCAGGGCCGACAGAACCGTGCCCGGAATCAGCGGCAGCAGGCCGACGACCAGGTTGGGCTCGACCGTGCGCCTGCGGGCCAATCGCGACAGCGTCATGGCAACCGTCGCGGCAACGAAAATGGCAAATCCAAAGAGATGGGCAACAAATGCCGACGTCGCCACGAGGGTTATGGCGACTGCACTGGCCAGGCCAAAGCGCTTGCGATTGGCAATCCACAGCGACAGAGCGTGAAGGCACAATCCCATGGAAAAGACAAAGTTGCACTCGCCGTGCAAGAACTGCTGGTTGTAGACGAAAAACGACGCGATCAGGGCCCGCCAGCTCATCCGGCCGCGAACCGCCTGGGAAAACATCGCGGTGCCGCTGTGCCACAGAAGAACCGTGACAGTCAGAAACAGCTTGGCCACCTCGTCGGGCGAGAACAGCGACAAGAGCGGCAGTCCGAAAAGCTCGATTGCCAGGTTGGGATAGAGCCCCCAGTCGATCCGATAGGTATCCCGAAAGGACGCGATCGAGTCGTACTGGCTCACGATGGAAAGCCGGGCCAGGTGATCGTGGAGTTCGGACAGCGGCGGTATCGAAGTGAGCCATATGGGAGTGCACAGGAGCACCGCGACGGCGATCCACAAAAGCCCGTAGAGCCAGCGCCCCGCTGCCGCACCCGGATATGTACCCGCCCGCGTCGCGGTCATGATCTCCTCGCGCACCGCTCTGGCCAGTCCCGACCGATCATCTGAACCTTCCGGAGTGAAATGCAACGTGTTGCATGTGGTGCGAGGTCATACCATAAGACGAGCAGACCCGGGACGCGGGGTTGGCAGCGCGCCGCGCGCCAATTATCCGCGATGCCAACTCGCCAATCCATGCATCGGGGGGGCATAATAGAGCGAAATGATTGTCCGGAGACTCAGCGATCTGATCGGAACTGAGCGAGACGTGGCGTGGGGCAACGGCCAGAGCCGGCGCTTTCTGACCCTCGAGGATGGCATGGGCTATACACTTACCGATACCGTGATTCGAGCCGGTTCCGAGTCGTTGCTCGAGTACAAGAACCACATGGAGGCGTGTTATTGCATCGAGGGAGAAGGCGAGGTCGAGGATATGGACGGCAATCGCTACCCGATCGAGGTCGGCACCATGTACGCTCTGGACAAGCACGACAAACACTATTTGCGGGCCAGAACCACCATGCGTCTGATCTGTGTTTTTGCGCCGGCGTTGCACGGTCTTGAGTCACACAGTCTCGCGAGCGGCACGGCCTCGTACTACTGAACATTGAGCGGAGGCCCGAGCTGTGGCCACCGGACGTACCATGAACCAAGGTATCGAAAGCATCCAGGGTGCATTGCGCAGTTTCATCGAAAGCGAACTCCGGCACGGCGCTGCAATTGACGACCGTGAATCTCTCCTCGATGGGGGCATTTTGGATTCCATGAGTATCACGCGACTCAACGAGTACATCGAGAGCCGCTTCGGGGTAAACATATCGGATGCCGACTTCGAACCCGAGAACTACGAGACGATCACTGCCATTGCACAGATGATTCACGACCGGCTGGAGCGATCTGACCGGCCGGCTCAACCGAGCTGATCGCAGCGGTGGGATCGCGCATCGCCGGGAGTTTTTGTGGACTTTGCGCTGACAAAAAAACAGAGCGAGCTCAAGCAGTCGCTCATCGAGTTCGCCGAGAGCGAGCTGGGTGGCGACATGCGCGGGCGCGAACATGCCGGCGAGTTCTTCTGGCAGGGATGGAAAAAAAGCGCCGCGTTCGGCATTCAAGGGCTGCCCGTTCCCGAGCGCTACGGCGGTCGCGGCGAGGACGCGGTGATGTGCATGGTGGCCATGCAGGCGCTCGGCTACGGGTGTCGCGACAGCGGCCTTCTGTTCACACTCAATTCGCACATGTGGACGTGCGAGATGCCGATCGTGCAATTTGGCAGCGAGGAGCAAAAACAGGCCTATCTGCCCGGTATGGTCGCGGGCACGATCGTCGGTGGCCACGCTGTGACCGAGGCCGAGGCCGGTTCAGACGCCTTTGCCCTGCGCACCACCGCGGTGAGAAAAGGCGACCGCTATATTCTCGACGGTACCAAGACGTTCGTCTCAAACGCACCGATCGCCGGCGTTTTTCTGGTCTTTGCCGCGACCAACCCCAAACTGGGTTGGGCTGGCATCTCCGCATTTCTGGTCGCCAGGGATACCCCGGGGTTACACATCTCGGGGCCGGTCGACAAGATGGGACTGAAGACCTCGCCCACCGGCACGCTTTCGCTCGACCGATGCGAGGTACCCGAGACCGCCATGCTCGGCCGACCCGGGCAGGGCAGCGCCATTTTTAACGCGGAGATGGAATGGGAGCGGAGCTGTCTCTTTGCCAGTCACCTCGGCGCGATGCAGCGGCAATTGCAGACCTGCATCCACCACAGCAAACACCGCACGCAGTTCGGCAAGCCGATCGCCGAGTTTCAGGGCATCTCGCACAAACTGGCCGATATGAAAGTGCGCATCGAACTGGCCGAGCTGATCCTGGCCAAGGTCGCCTGGCTCAAATCGCAGGGCAAGCGGGCCCACATGGAGGCGGCCATTGCCAAACTGTTTGTGAGCGAGAGCTATGTTGCTTCGAGCCTCGATGCCATCCAGATCCACGGCGGCAAGGGCTATTTACCGGAGTTCGAGGTCGAGCGCGATCTGCGCGACGCAGTGGGCAGCAGGTTGTATTCCGGTACCTCCGAGATCCAGCGCAATATCATCGCCAGATTGCTGGGTGTGTAGCCGGCCCGGGCGGCCGGCTATTCGCTCGCTCGATCGATATGATCGAGCCAGGTAGCGACATATGGATTATCTCGTTCACCAGCTCCTGCGCAAAAGCGCAGGCACTCATCCCGATCGACTGGCCCTGATCGACCGCGACCGGACCATCACCTATGCCGAACTGGACCGCAGGTCGGACGAGATCGCACGCGCTCTGGCCGGGCTCGGAGTCGGGATCGGCACCCCTGTGGCCCTGGCATTTAGAAAGTCGATCGACGCCATCTGTGCCCTGTACGGTGTGCTCAAGGCGGGAGCTGCCTATGTGCCGATCGATCCGTTGTCGCCGCCCGGTCGCGCAGCGCAGATCATCGCCAACTGCCGCGTGGCTCATCTGGTGACTTCGGCCCACTGCCTGAACAACCTGGTCGCGCCCATGCTGGACGACAGGGAGGCGTGCGCGACCATCGAGCACATCGTGCTTCCGGAAGAGCCAACCCAAGCCCAGCAAAACGCCTGTCGCGGTTTCGCGATGAGCGCCTGGACGTCGGGCCAACGGGCCGTGGAGGCGACCCCAACAGACATGGATCTGGCTTATATTCTACATACTTCAGGTTCGACGGGGGAAGCCAAGGGAGTCGCTCTGACCCATCGCAACGCACTTGCCTTTGCCGCCATGTGCGGCGATTTTTTCGCCGTGACCGAGCGCGATCGGCTGGCCAATCACGCTCCGCTTCACTTCGACCTGTCGGTATTCGACCTGTTTGTCGCAGCTCGGACCGGTGCGGCAGTGGTGCTCCTGCCGTCCTATCTCTCGGCGTTTGCCAGGAAGATGGCGGCGTTCATCGACGAGTATCGCATCACCATCTGGAACTCGGTCGCCTCTGCCCTGACCCTGATGAACGATCGGGGCGCACTCGATGCAGTGTCGTGGGACAGCCTGCGGGTGGTGATCTTTTCCGGCGAGATTCTGCCCGTGCGGGTTCTGCGCCAGCTGTGTCAGAAGATCCCGGCGGCGCAGTTCTACAACGTATACGGCCAGACCGAGGCCAATTCTTCGACCTATTACCGAGTCGGCGCGACGCCCTCGGACGATCGAGCGGTTGTGCCCATCGGCAAGCCATTTCCCAACTTCGACGTATTTGCGCTGGACGCCGATGGCCAGGTCATCGAATCGCCCGGACAGCAAGGCGAGCTCTACGTCCGCGCCGCCACGGTAGCCGCGGGTTATTACGGCGATGCCGGGCGCACGGGCGAGAAATTCGTCCCCGATCCCCGCTCGCCAGTAACCGGAGGGCGGGTGTATCGTACTGGCGATATCGTCTCACTCGACGACGAGGGCAACTACGTCTTTGTCGGCCGCGGCGACCAGCTGATCAAGACCCGGGGCTATCGCGTCGAGATGGGCGAGGTAGAACGCGCGCTGCTCGCCGCCCGTGGAGTCGACAGAGCGGTTGTGGTGGCGATTCCCGACCCGGCCATCGGCAATCGACTGTGCGCGTTCGTGACCCCGCGCGCCGGGGCAACCCTGGTGCGAGAAAAGGTCCTGGCCGCCTGCAGAGCCAGGTTGCCTTCCTATATGATGCCGGCGAGTCTGGATATACGCGATGCGCTTCCTAGTACCTCTACGGGCAAGACCGATCGCTCGGCACTGCGCGCCCAGTTGCTCGCCAGCGACGACAGGACAGAATTGCCCGGCCAGACCTAACCTGGATCATACTGCAGAAATTTCCCGTAACACTGAAGCGCCGGACGCGTATACACCGGCACCGAGCGGAGTACCGCCATCGGGGCGACAATCAGGGTAACACTCAAGAGGGAGCAACCACGTCGATGAGCAGCGCTACTATTGCCAAACTCGGCCTTATTTTTCTCGGTCTCGGATTCTGTGCCACGTTTTTGATGTACTGGCTATGGGGGTTCCCATTCGACAAGGCAACCAAGACCAGCCAGGCTCCCAAGCCGCTCATGTACACCCACCGGGTATTGGGCTATTTGTTTCTGCTCACGTATATCGCCATCATGTGGCATATGGTGCCGCGGTTGTGGACCTATCAGGTGGAATTCCCGGCCCGCACCGTGGCTCACATCGTACTCGGTATTTCGGTCGGCTTTCTGCTCCTGATCAAAATCTCGATCATGCGGTTTTTCCGCCATTTCGAGGAGTGGATGCCCTATTTGGGCACCGGCATCATGCTCGGCACCGTACTGCTCATCGGCCTGTCAGTGCCGTTTATTTTCCAGGAGAAAGCCCTCGCTGCCTCGGCACCGGGCGGTGGAGTGTACAGCGCGACCAACGTCGAGCGGGTCACTCGGCTTCTGCCTGGGGCCGGTCTGCCTCAAGAGGCCAGCCTCGACGAGCTTTCCACCGAAACAGGATTGCGCCGCGGTCGCGCAGTACTGCTCAACAACTGCGTGCGCTGTCACGATCTCAAGACCATTCTGGCCAAGCCGCGCACCCCGTCGGGCTGGTTCCGCACGGTGACCCGCATGGCCGATAAACCGGCTCTATTCGATCCCATCACCGCCGAGCAGCAATGGCAGGTCACCGCCTACCTGGTCGCCATTACCCCGGACCTGCAAAAATCGCTCAAGCAGATCCGCTCGATGGAAAACGAGAAAAAAGTGGCCCTGCAGGCCTCGGCCAAGCAGAGCGTCATGCTCAAGGACGACGGCGGAGGGTCGGGTATGTCCGCCGAAACCATCGACCAGACCAAGGCAACCGAGACCTTCATGGATGTCTGCTCGCAATGTCACGAGCTCGAAGACGTGTACAATAGTCCGCCCGAAACCGCCGCCGATATCGATCCGCTCATGGAGCGCATGATCGAAAACGGCTGGGAGGCCGAGGAAGACGAGATCCGCATCGTCAAATGGTATCTGCTCAAACGATTCGTCGACAAGACGATCAAAGGATAGAGCCAGATAACCAGCTGCGCGGCAATGGCCCAGCGCAGCCGCGCGGGGGTCACCGGCTGGTCGCGCAGGGGTGGATAGATCGACCGGGCGCAGACGCTCGCCAGATTGCCGACACCGCCAGATTCGCCCGGGCTCAAGGCTGCGAGGCCGGGCGACCCGAGCCCGCCATTGACGCGCACGCTGCCAGGACGATTGCGTGCCCCTCGCACTGTTTGCCACTCCAAAATGGTATGGATAGGGACTCCGGTCCCCCACCTTGGGGTATACAGACTCCACCCGGGTCTCTTAACCGTCGAGAACTCAACTACCTCTTCGGTAGTACATAGTGGCATCGATTTTGCTGCACTCTTGGCCACTATGGGGGCGAGACGCCGGCATCGGGGCTCTGCAGCCAGGCTCGATGGCAATCTCTGTGACGTCACAGCGCTGTATTTGATCGACCTGTGCCGGCGCCGCACGATCACGGGAACACTGACGATCAACTCGTGGGGGCAGGTTGGTCGGGTGGATTTTCGCGCCGGCAAGATCGCCGGTGCCGACTTCGGTGCGTCCCGCGGCCAGGCGGCCCTGGAGGAGCTGTGCGAATTGCGCGACGGGATGTTCGAGCTCGTGCAGCAATTGCCGAGCATCGAGGCCGGGGTGTACAGCGACGGCGAAGTGCGCGCTGATCTCGACACCACATCGCTCGCCGCGATCGTGCATCAGTGTGGCGAGCAGGCGCTGACCTGCCTTGTCACCATCAGCGACCCCAGCAGTGAAACGATCGCCGATCTCGAATACCGGGCTGGCGAACTGGTGCGTGTAAACGATGTATCCGGCGATAGTGAACTCGCTCATCTCGATCTGACCGGGCTGGGCGGCTTTTTGATCTCGATCCGCTCGTTGCCTCTCGCTGAGCCAACCGAGCCATTCGAGCGTCCCGGCAAGCGAGGCGGGAAACGCTCCATACCGAGCAAAACGGCCGAGCGGCCGTCGATTCGATCGAAAGCGATCGCACCGCCGATCCCGCACAGCCTGCAAACTCCACCACCACTCCCCACTGCCCACCAGTCGCCTCCGGTATTCCTGCGCGATTCATCGCCACAGTCGGAAAATCCCGCGGTCGAATCTCGCCGTGCTGTGGAGCCTCGCTATCCCGAGGTAGAGCCAGCTGCCACCATGGCGCACCCTGGCTCGATCGAGGCCGCGACAATGCCCGACAAGGCCTGGGTCGATCCGAACTGGATCGAGCGAACCCGCAATCTCCAGTGGGCCTACCTCGCACAGACCAATGGTCTGACCAGACGCCATCCAATGACCAATACAGTCGTCGGACTGGGCCTCATCTTCCTGACCATCCTGATGGGTATGGTGGCGTCGCATCTCTGAGGGCCGTGGCGGCCAGTGCAGTCCGGGTAAGTCACGAGAAACGTAAAGACTTCACTTCGTCGGCCAGTTTTCATCAAACACTTCGTCCGGTCGCCATTCCGCTCTACGCTTTCGGTGGCAGGCCGCCATGAGGTAACTTTTCCAAACTCGGGGGGTCGTCGAGCGTCTAACCAAAGACATGGCGAACAGAACACCACACGAAGCCGCGACCGAGCTGGTCGCCCGCGCCAAGTCAGGAGACCAGGCCGCCTTTGGCGAGCTCGTGCGGCGTTATCGCCAGCGTATTTTCGCACTTGCGCTGCATCTGACCGGCAACGAAAGCGAGGCCGACGACGTCACACAAGAAGTCTTTTTGCGTGCGTATCGCGCGCTCGATTCATTTGAAGGCCGAAGCGCGTTCTTTACCTGGCTCTATCGCATGGCGGTGAATCGTTCTCTCAACGCCCGCCGCGACCGCAAGCGCCGGGGCGAGACCACGATTGATGATCCGCGCGTCGAGCGTGCGGTGGCAGTGGACGCGCAGGGAAACCCCGCCCGCGCCGCCGAGCTCCGCCAGACCTATGCCATTCTTCTCGCAGCCATGGACCGTTTGCCTCCACCCATGCGCACATCGGTGGTTCTTGTCGCTCTGCAAGGACTGAGTCACGCCGAGGCCGCAATCGTGCAGAAATGCTCACCCGGGACTGTTGCCTGGCGGCTGCACGAGGCCCGGCAACGCCTGCGCCGTTCCATGGCGCGCTCGTCCCAGGTGCGGCCGCTTCCGACCCGCCAGCGTCGCCACCAGGCCACGCTGGCGGGCGATCTATCCCGACTCCTGCGAGAATGGGAGATCCCCGGCATTCTGCCCTCTTAACTGGCCACCGTCGATCAAACTCCAATTGATCGAGCGCGATGAAAAACTCCGATTGATCGAGCCTAATTGATAGCAATTTGTGATAGCAATTTGTGATAGCAATTTGATTACAATTTAACCGAATCGAGCTGATCGAATGCGGTTATTTGTCCCCTCTGCCCCAATCGAATCGTCGGCTGCTCGGCCGCTCCGACCGGTATGAACTCCGCTGCGCACTCCTCGCCAGGACGTCCGGTCACTGACTGTGACGCTCAACTCGTATCGCTCTCGACCAGAGAGTGCGCCAATTCGATTGCTTCTTCGACCGTCGCTGTAACGCGGCCATACTCCGGAGCGTGCTTGAGTACGATGCCGTGATATTGCACGTCCTTGATCGGCTCTGTCCCCACCACGATGACAATCGGACGCCGAGCTTCCTCCCATTTGGCGATAAGCCGGCCCATTGCCGCGCGCGTGATAGGCCCCGAGATCGACGGTGCGGCGCTGAGGTCGACAATCGCGTACCTGGCCTCTTCGATGGGTAACTCGACGAGTCGAGACATGCTGTCCGCCATGTCCAGCGCAAAGCGAGCGCCCTCCTCGAGGCTGACATCTTCGCGCTTATAAACCCACGCGTGGACATGGTCGTCGCGAACCTCGATGGTGTGGTTGCCCCCGCGGATGACCTGGCGCGCTTCGTCCTCACTCACCGTTCTATGATAGCGCAATCACGTGGGTTCAAGAACCACCCGGCCGCCCGGGTCGTGCTCTGTGGCATGCACCTGGCTCGTCAATGCCCGATGTCACGGGCATCGCATTTTCAATACCGAGTGATTGCAGCTGTTCTACAACAATGATGGCCAGCCCACATGCACGACACCATAACCGCACAGACGATCGGCATTTGCCGCTCGACGCCTGCCGCCGCGCCGGGCTTGCTCTGACCTGGCACCCGCCAGCTGATGTGATCGAGAATCTTGCCGCATCGTTGCACGGGTCCGACCATAGGGATAGATGCCCCGACAAGCCATGATTCACGAGCTTCATGCCGAGCGAGACAAACCCATCGTGTTTGCCTGGCTGCGCAGCCATTTGCGCTGGCACCTCGCCGCATGGTGCCGGGCGTTCGGCATGTACTGGAACGACGCCGACATCGATCGCCACATTGACGACCACTCCCTGGTTCTCCGAGATTGGGACAGTCTACTCGCCGCTCGAAACGCCGACGACCAGTTTGTCGGCGTTTCGCGAGAGGGCCGTCGCGCGGTTGGAATCGTGTGGGCTAAAGAACGAGTCGATCCGTACCTGGACGTGCGCATCGGTGTCCTGGCCTGGCTCTTCGTCGAGCCGCTGTCCCGTGGCAGCGGTATGAGCGTACTGCTCATCGACGCGGCAAATCAGTGGATGGCACGGCGCGGAGTGCCGGCCGCCGAGGTATTCGTCACAGCTGAAAACTCGGCTGCGGTCAACGCCTATCGGCGGGCCGGCTACGAGATGGTCGATCAACGCATGATCGCCCGCATCACCGCCCGCGGATCGAAGCGATCTGAATGATGCTCCCCCATCGCCCCGAGCCGGCCAACCATCCGACACTCCGGTCGAGCCGAGCGATTCTCGCCTGCTCGTCTTTCACTCGACCGGTGTTGCATCACCAATCTGCCGGTATATTTTTTGCTTCATCACAGGAGTATCCTCATGACCACTCGCTTCGCGACCACTCACCTCATGACGACGCGAGTGGTTTCCGTAAGCTCTGTTTCGCCTTGAAGCAGGGTCAAACGCTGTGGCCAGATCGTTCACCACGACCGGTGCTGTGATGAATGATCCGGGTAGTGCCAAACCATGACTCTTGAAAACTCTCGATTGCCGCTTGGCAGAACGATCGCGAACGCGTTTATTGCCGCGCTTCTGTTTTTGTTCGCCGTGGATGCCATCCCCTCGACCTGTCTCTATCACAAGTGGCTCAAGGATCGAACCGACATCATTGGTGATACCCTGGGTACCTGGCAGCAAGAATGGCGGCTTTTCTCGCCCTCGCCGGACAAGGTCAACCAACGCATCACGGCAGAGGTTGTCTTTTCAGATGGACGGGTGGCCACGTGGAGTACGCCAACCTGGCGAGAGATGTCGTTCGTGATGAGGTTTCTGAAATTTCGCCAGCTCGAGTATTACGATCATGTGACCCAGGAGAGCCACAGAGCGGCCTGGCCCTATCTGGCCGATGACATTGTCAAGTCCGTGGTCGATCCCGCGAGTGACGCCGTGCCCGTCTCGGTGACCCTCGAACGGCACTGGGTCGATATTGCCAAACCGGGCGCGGAGCTGGGATCAATGGATTCGTTTTACCAGTTTCCCAATCGCAAAACGTTCTATTCAAAGAAGTATTCTCATGACAGCGTTCGTTAGTTTGCAGGGCTTGCGTCGGGCATGGAATGAATTCTTCTTTGCTCCACGTGACACCAGAGTATGTGACGTCATACGGATTGGATATTCGTTTCTCCTTCTGATCAATGTCCTCGTCCTCGCTCCCGATCTCGAGCGATGGTTCTCCGAGTCCGGTGTCCTGCCCTTCGCGGCCTCGCGCGCGGTCGTCGACTCAGATACGCTCACCGTATTTCAATGGCTTCCCCGCGAGGATTGGGCGCTGTGGAGCTGCTACCTCATCATGATCGCGCAGATCGTCATGCTCATGATCGGCTTCTTGTCGAGGGTGCAAGCGATCTGCGTATTCATCTGGTTCGTCTCGTTCAGTCATCGTTTCATGTTTCTGTGGGACGGCGAAGATAACGTATTTCGGTTACTTGGTTTTCTCCTGATCTTCTGTCCCATCGGGCGTTATTATTCGATCGACCGGAAGATCCGCGCACCTTCGCCGGACCATGATGGTCCGCGTCCGGCCTGGGGGCTGCGCTTGATTCAATTCGAGATGTCTCTCATCTACCTGTCGACCGCCTGGGAGAAGCTCAATGGTCCGGAGTGGTTGATGGGGACGGCGCTCTATTACGTATCCCGTCTCGACGACGTCTTCGGCCGGTTTCCCGTCATTCCCTGGCTCTTCGAGACCCTGTGGGTCGTCAAGTTGATGACCTGGTCGGTCCTTTTGGTCGAGTGCTTTCTGCCCTTCGGGTTGTGGTTCAAGGAGACCCGGCGGGCGGCCATAGTCCTCGGCTTCATGCTCCATCTATCGATCGACTACCTCATGGTTTTGTTTCTGTTCCAGTGGATCATGATGGTAGGCTTATTGTCGTTCACTGAACCGCGGGACTGGCACGATCTGAAGAAGTTATTACGATTCATTCGGGCGCGACTTTGGCGTTCAGCCGGTGGAGCCACCATGGAAAAAGGACGCGATGACTCCTCCCCCCATCCCTGAGAACGAAAACGAGCGCCTCGAAGCTCTGAGGTGCTACGAAGTGCTCGATACACTGCCCGAGCAGGTTTACGACGACCTCACCTGCGTTGCCGCGCATCTTTTCGGCGTTCCCATCGCTCTGATCTCTCTGGTAGACGCCGACCGCCAGTGGTTCAAGTCTCGATATGGACTCGATGCCGTCGAGGCCTCTCGCGATCTTTCGTTTTGCGGCTACGCGGTTTACGCCGCCAAGCCGCTCGTGGTGACCGACGCGCTCGAGGATCCGCGCTTCGTCGGCAACCCATTCGTGGTCGGTGAGCCTTATATTCGCTTTTATGCCGGGGCGCCGCTCATCACCAAGCAGGGCTATGTCCTCGGAACACTGTGCGTCATCGACGATGTGCCACGCGATCCCGATCCCGAGCTGATAAAACTGCTCGAGGGATTGAGCCGGCAAGTGGTCAGCCAGCTCGAGCTCAGGCTGGCCAGCCGAAACGCGCGTGAGGCCGATCAGGCCAAAAGCGAGTTTTTGGCCCGCATGAGCCACGAGCTGCGCACACCGCTCAACGCCATCATCGGTTTTGCCAACCTCTTGACCAAGAATCGGTCGGGCTTGCTGGGCCACAAGGACGTCGATTTCGCCTCTCGCATCGTCCGTAACGGCCGCCATTTACTCGACCTGATCAACGATATCCTGGACCTGTCCAAGATCGAATCCGGCCGCATGGATCTGCAAAAGACAGCGGTTGATGTTACCGCACTGGCTCGCGACGTCGCATCCGAATTGGCCAGCCAGGCGCAGACGCGCGGTCTCGAACTCGCGGTCGAGGCCCCCGGCGACCTGGCCTCGCTCGATACCGATCCGCGTGCCCTCAAACAGGTTCTGGTCAATCTGACCGGCAATGCGATCAAATTCACCGAAGCGGGCAGCGTCACGCTGAAGCTGGAGAGCAACGGCGTCGGGCTGCCGGTTCTCCTGCGCGTGATCGATACCGGTATCGGCATCGCCGAGGACAAATTCGAATCCATCTTCGAGGCCTTTCGACAGGCTGAAACCTACACCTCGCGGCGCTATGGGGGCACCGGACTCGGACTGGCCATCTCGCGCCAGCTCTGCCATCTGATGGGCTTTTCACTCCAAGTGGAGAGCCAGATGGGCATGGGCTCCACATTCACCATCCGTTTCCATGAATCGCCATCTAGCTTGCTCTAGCCAGCGTTCGGAAATCCCGAACGCCGCGCTACCATTATTGGGCAAAGCCCGCCAGGCGCTCCATGTGGCCGAAATCGGCTGATCGCCGCTCTCGGCCGGGGCGCACGCAGATTCGGGAAAACAATGTTTCCCGAATGCTGCTAGCCTGCCTTGACCGTTTGCGCTGGCGGGATGACGTGCAGCTTCTTTTGAAGTTTCTCCGGGGCCAGCTGGCGCCCCGGATAGAGCGGCAGGGGACTGATATCTGTCTCTGCACGCTCGCTGTCGACCGACACTGTGGGAAAGTGAGCCCGGTCGAATACTTCGTGCAGATTGGACTCCAACAAGGGGTGTAGCGCTACATCGCGACCCACTTCTCCAATCTGCGACTTGGAAAGCAAGATGCGGTAGCTCTCGTTTGGGTTCAAGGTGACGATACGCCAGGGTATGCTCTTCTCGGTGCCATTGCGCCAGCGATGATAGATGGATTGAGGCGAGTCGGTGGGATTGCGCACCTGCACGTGAAGCGAAGCGATATCCCCGTGCCAGTCAAACGAACGCACCACCAGCGACTGCTGCAGCTGGTCCACGGTTGCAGCCTCGCTTTCGTGAAATACCTCGGCGAAATGCGCGTCATTGCCACACCGCCGACAGTGTCCCTGGGGGGTCAAACCGACAACCCTGGCGGCCAGACCAAAGCGCTCCACAAGAATCTCTTCACAGCCGCGGCAGGTGGTGTTCTGCGCCTCGGGATCGAGCACATTGCCCAGGTAGACGTGCTGCATGCCCATATCCAGGGCTACCTCCCGGGCCCGCCGCAGCCGGTCGACCGGAGTACGCACAGTATCTCTCATCTTGTAGTCGGGATGAAAGCGGACAAAGTGAAGCGGTACTTCGGGGCCGAGATTGTCGAGCATCCAGCCGGCCATCTTGCGCGCATCCTCTTCACTGTCGCTGATGTCCGTAATCATCAGCATACTTATTTCAACATGCTTGTTGGCCCGGTACACTTTTTTGGTCGCGTCCAGGACCGGCTGCATCCGCCCCGTGGTGATCCGCCGGTAATATTCCTCGTCGATCGCCTTGAGCGAAATAGAAAAAATATCGATCGACGGCAATAGCTCATCGACCGCTTCTTCGGAGATGTAGAATGCCGATTTATAGAGATTTTTCAGCCCTGCCTGGCGTGCAAGACGCGATGTGTCACGGACGAACTCGTGCCACACAACCGGATCGTTGTAGGTCCAGGACAGAACTCGGATACCGTGACGCACTGCCTTATCGACAATCTCTTCGGGCGTGTAGCGATAGACATCGCGGTCATCGACATAGCGTGCCTGGGACGTTTTCCAGTTCTGGCAGTAACTGCAGTTGAACATGCAGCCAATGTTGCCGAGCGAAAGAATCCGCGAGCCGGGCGAAAAATGAAAGACAGCCTCAGTCTCAATCACCTCCTCGGTGACATGGACGCCCTTGCCATAGTTGTAAGTTACCAGCCGCCCATCCCGGTTGCCGCGAACCTTGCAGAAGCCCAGCTGGCCGTCCTTCATGGTGCAGTTGCGGGGCGATAAGTGGCAGCGAACTCGCCCATCCTCCAGAACTTCTTCGAGACGGGCTCGACGAAAATCACTTCTCCAGTTCGTGTCCATAATGGCATCTTTTACAGCTGTGGGTTGACTATTTTACTACCTATTTTAGTAATTTTAATTACTAAAATAGGTAGGGGCATAACAAGGCCAGAAGAAACCCGGGTAGAACCTATTCACGCCGAGAATCGATATACTTATATTGCACATTTATCATTATACTAGTATAGGTCATTCACCAAAAATTTCACTCGGAGTCAAATTGTTGCGTGTTTGTCGAATCAACGGCTATCTGTGGCAGCATGTTGGAATCCGATGACGGAGGCTACAATGGTCGAGGCGCGGGCATGAGTAACCAGCAGCGGATTGATTACGACGGTAGACAACGACGGCAGACCACGACCGCAGACCACAACGGCAGACCACGACCGCAGACCACAACGGCAGACCACGACCGCAGACCACAACGGCAAACCACAACCGCAAAGAGGAACCGTGGATCCTGTAACGATAGCTCTACACCAGCGCATAAATACCAATGATCAGGCCTATCCGTCGGTGACGCCGATCTATCAATGCAGCGCGTTTAGCGCCGAATCGCAGTTTTTTTACAGCCGCAAGGACAATCCGAACCTGGCCGAGCTGGAGCAGGTTCTATGTACACTCGAGGGGGCCAGGCATGGCCTGGCGGTGACGTGTGGCATGGCCGCGATCTATCTGGTCCTCGATCTCGTCCGCCCCGGACAGCTCGTCGTGCTCAACACCGACCTCTACGGGTGCTCGTTCAAGCTGTTCAAACGGATCAGCGAGCGCCGCGGTTGGCGCCTGCAAGTACTCGATCTCTCGAAGGATGCCGATATCGAACGGATTCCTACCGACACCGCGCTGGTATTTTTCGAAACTCCGACCAATCCGTTCCTCAAGACAGTGCATATCCGGCAGGTCGTCGATCGGGTCAAGAACAACAACCCCGACGCCCTCGTCGTGGTCGACAATACCTGGGCCACTCCGCTCTTTCAACATCCGCTCGAGCACGGCGCAGACATTTCACTGCACAGCGGTACAAAATACTTCTCCGGTCACAGCGACGTGATGAACGGCATGATCCTCACCGACCGCGACGATCTCCACGAACGGTTGCGCGAAGATCGGTTCTACGCCGGGCTGATGTTGTCGCCGGAGAACGCCTGGCTGGTGCGGCGCAGTATGCAGACGTTTGCCTTGCGGATGCGGCACCACCAAGAAGTGACCAAGAAGATCGCCGAATTTCTAACCGACTGTCCTCAGATCGCTCGAGTGTACTATCCCCGCGTCGACGGCGAGCAGCTCACCGGCTATGGCGGCATTCTATTTGTCGAGCTGCGCCGGGATCTGGTTCCGCGTTACAAAGAGTTGACCGAACGGCTGCAGATCTTCAACACCGGAACTGGCATGGCATGTGTCACCTCGATGATCGCCCAGCCCTACACCGGCAGTCACGCCTCGATGAGTGCCGAGGAGAAAGCCGCCATGGGACTTGACGAGAGCCTGGTGCGCCTGTGTATCGGCATGGAAAACGCCGACGACATCAAAGACGATCTGCTCTCGGCGCTGGGGCAGATCGATGGTGGCGCGGCTCCGCCGAGAGATGCGATCTAGCAAAGCACGGCAATCCGCAAAATTATGGCCGATTTCTGGCGATCCCATGCGACGAGTGAAAGCTGTGTTTGTTTGTAGAGAGGTGACCCCACGGAAATGGACCAGACGATCCCATTGCTCAAAGCGTTCGGTTTCGGCTTCACGCTCGCCCTATCGGTCGGACCGATCGCGTTGTTGGTGATCAACAACGGCCTCAACCACGGAATCTCCACTGCATTGCGCAGTGCACTGGGTGCGGCACTCGCCGACCTGACCTATGCATTCATCGCATTTACCGCGGGGTATTACATCGTCCAGGGACTGCAAGAGCATCAGCAGATCATTCAGTTCATTTCGTCGGCCGTACTGATCCTATTCGGGCTGTGGATGCTGACCAATACACTCAAAAACATGAAACGGGCCCGGTTGAAGCTCGACAGTTTGCCCCGGGCCTACGGGCTCAAGGCGACGTATCTGTTGACCGTGGTCAATCCATTGACCGTCATCGCCTTCGTGGCATTCTCGAATCACGCCCCGGGTTCAGGCAACCTGAGCCAGGTTGTCCTTTTGGCACTCGCTGTTTTCACCGGCAGCTTGCTCGTCCAGATCACACTCGCCCTGTTCGGATCATCGCTGAAAAAGTTCATCACGAATCGGCATGTCGTGAATCAATTAAATATCATCAGCGCACTGGGAATTTGCGGGTTTGGCGTCATGGGAGTGGTCGGTTGAGACAAGCCGGTGACCGCCACCGCGAAGGGCTATTCGATCCGTATCGACCGCTCGAACTCCTCGGGATTTGACGATGCGTAGATGGCGGCCTCCATGCTGATGAGTCCGGCGCTCACCAGGTCGAGAAGGTGCTGGTCGAACAGCTGCATGCTGTACAGATCGCGGCCCTTCTTGACCAGCTCGGGGATATCCTTGAGCCTGCCGGCGGTTCGAATGCACTCGCGAATGGTCCGGGTGACCCGCAGGATCTCCACCGCTGGAATCCGACCCCGGCCCTCTTTCCCGATCAGCAAGCGCAGCGAGATCACCGCCTGGAGGCAGTCGCCCAGTCGCTCGCGGATCATGTCCTGGGAGTCGGAGTCGAACATGCCCACGTAGCGCTGAATGGTCGAAACCGCATCGGGCGTATGGATGGCCGAGAGCACCATGTGCCCGGTTTCAGCTGCCTTCAAACAGGTCGACGCGGTGTCTGCATCGCGGATCTCACCCACCATGATCACGTCTGGATCCTGGCGCAGAGCGGCGATCATGGCGTCTTTGAAACTCTCGGTGTCGGTGCCGACCTCGCGCTGGATGATCATGCACTTGCCCGCGGTAAACAAAAATTCGATGGGGTCTTCGACCGTGATGATGTGAGCGTGGCGGGTCTCGTTGATATAGCGCAGCATGGCTGCGATAGTGGTCGACTTGCCATTGCCGGTCGCCCCGGTGACCAGGATGAGACCGCGCCGCGCATCGGCGATCTCGGCGACCACCGGCGGTAAATTGAGCGCCTCGATGTCCTGCACGTCGATGGGAATGAGGCGCATCACGATGCCGATGCAGCCCCGCTGGCGAAATATCGAGGCGCGAAAACGACCCTTTTGAGCCAGTGAGTACGACACGTCGATCTCGCCAAAGGGGCGGTTGAAATCGATGGTCTTGCTGCGTTCGCCCAGAATGATACGGGCGATGGTCTCGGAATCCTCAGCCGTCAGCGGGGGTACTTTAATCGCGCCCAGAAGCTCGCCATGCAGGCGGTAGTGAGGCGGGTACCCAACCTCGAAATGGATGTCAGACACGCCGCGCTCGATGCCGAACGCGAGGAGCTTGTTGAAGCTGTTCTGGTCCATCATCGGTGTTGATTATTAGCGCAACTGGCCGGGCCTAGGTTAGTTCCTGGCAGTAGATGAGTCGATTTTCCCGCCCCGCGCCCGTTCCGGCGAGCGTCCACCTCGAGCCCCTCATACTCGCCGCGACACGAGACAGGGCGACCATCGCGGTACTCTGATTCGCCTCTTCGCTTCAGAGCTGTCATGGCCCTTACTTCTGGCCGGTTCATTGAACCAATGTATTGAACCGATTATAGTGGTTGCCCCCATGGCGGGTCCTCATGTACGAACGCTCCCATCCGGTTCTGTGGCCACTGGAGATTGGGCAGCTCGCGTCAATGGTGTGATACTCTGGTGGTGCGGAGCTACATGGTGTCCCGTACGCATCGAAGGTGATTGCGCTGGAGCTAGAGAGTCGTGACGAGATGCTTTGACCATCCGCCATCCTGTGGATTTTTGGCAACTGATCAGGGACGTTCAGGGCCAGTCCCGGGGACCACCGTCGTCCGGAGTGTCCTCACGTAGGAAACGCATGCGCGGAAAATGCATACTGTTCTACGATCCGGATGCGGCGGCCAGGCGCGTGGCGGAGCG
This sequence comes from Pseudomonadota bacterium, assembly GCA_022360315.1. Taxonomy (GTDB): domain Bacteria; phylum Myxococcota_A; class Polyangia; order Haliangiales; family Haliangiaceae; genus JAKSDA01. The sequence continues at coordinate 39,346 of JAKSDA010000438.1, read as the reverse complement.
CGCTCTGAACGCCACTGGCTCCAATGTGGAGCTGGCGGCCGATACTGATCAGCTCATGAGGTCTATCCATGCCAACGGCTACGACCTCATGATGATCAACTTTGACTCGCCACTGAGTACCGACGAGGACTGGCTGCGCACCCTGGATACATTTGAGTCGCGCTGGCCGCGGACCCGGCTGGTCTTGCATACCACGGCGAGCACCGAGGATTACCTGCCGCTCATGGAGAAGCGGCACTTCTTGCGCAACATGATCGCCAAGAGCGATCAACCCCTGGAACCGGACGAGCTGATCATCACGGCCGAGAAACTCTTGCGGCGGGATCTGTTTGGCCTGCAGAAGTATCTGCTGTGGGGAATCGAGCCCTTTCGGGTTCGCATCGCCGAGTCCCGGCGCAAGCAGGAGTACATCCATCAGGTTGCCGAGTACGCCAGACTGCTGGGCTGTAACGCCCGCACTGTCGAGATGGTCGAGAACGTGGTCGACGAGCTGGTCACCAACGCCATTTACAATGCGCCGCGCACTGCCGACGGCAAGCCCAAATACGCCAAGCTGAGCCGGCGCGATCCGGTGGTCTTGGAAGATCACGAGGTCGCCGAATTGCAGTTTGCCTGCGATGGTGACTACATCGCGATCGCACAGATCGATCCGTTTGGCTCGCTGACCCAGGATACCGTGGTCTCGTACCTCAACCGCTGCCTGGTCAAGGGACCCCACCAGTTTTCCGATGCATCGGGCGGCGCTGGTATCGGCCTCTATCGGGTCTTTCAGTCCCTCTCCAAGTTCATCATCAATATCCAACCGGGACACAAGACCGAGGTCATCACACTCATCGATCTGCGCCTCAACATGCGGCGATTTCGCCTGGCGGCCAAATCGTTCCACATCTTCATCGCCGACGACGATGCCGCACCTCCCCTGTCGGACGGCGGGCCCGGAGAGTCGCGGTGACGCAACGCAGCGCTCTGCCCTTTCGCATCGAAAGCCACAAAGACGGCGGGCGTCTGGTCTTGTGCGTGTTCGGGGTCATCGACGAACGCGCCGACCTGGGCCGATTGGCCACAGCAGATGCCCCGCTGATCTGGCTCCATCTCGAGCATGTCAGTCGGATCAACTCGTTCGGAGTGCGGTCCTGGATCGACGCGGTGCGCAGGATCTCCAATCAGTGCCGGCTGGTCTTTTCCCACTGCTCTCCGCCCATCGTCGATCAGTGCAACATGGTCGCCGGATTTCTCGGCCACGGCAGCATCGAGTCGTTTTACGCCCCCATGATGTGCGACACCTGCGGTGGGGAAGAAAAAACTCTGTTCAAAACCAAGGACTGTCTCGCCTTGGGCGGGGTCTTGCCGGAAGTCCGCTGCTCCCACTGCAGTGGCAGCATGGACATAGACGATCTGGAAGAGCAGTATTTGATGTTCATGCACAGCGAGGCGGGCTAACCTGGGCTAAAAGCCCAGCACGGTGACCTCGAAGAGGCGCTCGACCAGCCACAGCAGGCCCAATGCGATCAGGACGGCCGAGCTGACCGGAACCAGCCGATTGCGGTAGCGCTCGCCACCCGAGATGCGCGCAGCAGCGTGAATGAGCGGCAGCACGCAGATGACGATGGCGAGCTGGCCGAGTTCGACACCCAGGTTGAACAGGAGGAGTGGCCAGACCACGTCTGCTGGAGGCAGGTAGGCGTCGAGCTGGGAGGCAAAACCGAGGCCGTGGACGAGGCCAAAAGCGAAGGTGATCAGGGTGCGATTGCGCGGGTTGGGCACGATCGCGTTTTCGACCGCGACATAGACGATTGACGCGGCAATGACGCTCTCGACCAGCTGGCCGGGCAATGAGATCCAGCCGAGCGATGCCGCGATCAGCGTGATCGAGTGAGCCGCTGTGAAACAGGTGACGATCCCCGCGATACGGCGAAGCCCATCGCCCAGGCCCCGTACATGCCAGCGACGATCGCGCCTGGCGATCACCGCGACAAGGAGAAGGCCGAGCAAGAACGCGATGTGGTCGAAGCCGTGCAATATATGCTCGACGCCTTTTTCGAGAAAGCCGAAAAGGCCATCCGGTACCCGCCCGGCCAGTTGCCACACAAAAAGCGACTGATCGGCGCTCAAGATGGCCTGGGCGGTGCGGTCGCCGTGGATGGCGCGGAGAAACCCCTGATGCCCGGGATCGATCTCGAAGAAGAGCTTGTACTCGACCGCGATGGTGCGGATTGGAGCATCGCAGCGGATGCGCCAGGCGAGTTCGACAAAGCGATCTCCCGTCTCGATCAGCCGGACCCCGATCCGCTCTACCGGGCAGGTCTGGCTGCCGCTCAGCACGCGGATATGCTCGAGAGCGTGGTCGAGGAGTTCGCCTTGCCGCTGCGCGATGACCTCGTCCGAGGGGTGGACATCGGCGTCGAGACCCAGTACCTCGGCCAGATCAGGCGGCTCGATCACCAGCCGATAGACCGCCTCGCGGCGATCCTCTGCGATCTCGATCGTGGAGTAGGCGACCGAGTTGCGGTGGGCATGAGCCGCGCTCGCTGTGGCGAGCCAGATACAGACAAACGCTGCGATGACGTGTCGAGGCATAACTTCCTCACCGGACCGGGACTGCAGCAACAACAGCCGAACTATGCCCACATGCCGGGCCAACGATGAAACGCAGATTCGACCGAATCACATACTGCCGGTCGAACCTATGCAGGTGTTCCACATTGTGATCCGTCGGCATACCTGGCTCTACGACAGGCTGCCGCTCGTGGATCACCGGATTCATCCATTTGCCGACATGCCGGTTGCTCGAATAGCCGGCCAGTCGACGCAAAAACCAGCGCTCGACTCCGATCTCGCGCCCTCGCCCCGTTAAACGCGGCTGTGGCTTTGTTGTATGGTGTCGGCGCCATGAGTGACAAGCCCGTTGTACTGATCCTCGCCGCCGGACTGGGCACGAGGATGAAAAGCCACAAAGCCAAGGTCCTTCACCACGTGGCCGGCCGACCACTCATTGTTTGGGTCGTGGAGAGCGCGCGCGAAGCTGGCGCCGGCCGAGTCGTGGCCATCCTCGGCCACCAGCATGAAGAGGTGCGCGCCGTGCTCGATGCGCGGTACGGCCAGGGGGTCATCGGGGTCGCCCTACAGACCAAGCAGAAAGGCACTGGACACGCAGTTCTGTCCGCCTTGCCAGCCCTCGAAGACGAGCCCGACGACAGAATCGTGGTTATTCTGACTGGCGATGCACCTCTTTTGCGCCCGACCCGGGTCGCCGAACTCGCCGAGGCGTGCCGCCGGACTGCGTCTGGTATGGCTCTGTTATCGACCTGTCCCACTCGCGAGGTCGCCTATGGCCGCCTGGTCCGGGACGACTCCGGCATGCTTTTGCGCATCGTCGAGCACGCCGATGCCACAGAGTCCGAGCGAGCCATCGACGAGATGAACGCCGGCTTTTACGCGGTCAGGCTCGGCCATCTGCGCAGCGACGTCGCCTCGCTCGATGCGGACAATACGCAGGGAGAGTTCTATTTGACCGATCTGGCGGCGCGCGCAGCCGAGCGCGGTGGTGCTGCTGTCATCGACGCGCCGTTCGAAGAGGTCAGCGGCATCAACGATCGCATCGATCTGGCCGAAGTGGCGGCGGTCGCGCAACAGCGCATCAACCGCGCATTGATGCGGAGCGGAGTGACCATAGTGGCACCCGCACAGACCTTTGTCGATGCCGACACCGGTCCGTTCGGTCGGGACGTTTGGATCGGGCCAGGCGTCCATCTGCGCGGCAAAACCCAGCTGGCCGACGGAGCGCGCATCGATGTCGGCTGCATCCTGATCGACACCAGCGTGGCCGAAAACGCCCACATCAAACCCCACAGCGTGCTCGAGGACGCAGTCATTGGCCCGCACGCCCACATCGGCCCTTTTGCGCACTGCCGGCCCGGCACCCGGGTCGACCGCGACGCCGCGCTCGGCAATTTTGTCGAGACCAGAAATACCCATCTCATGGCTGGAGCCAGGGCCGATCACCACGCGTATCTGGGCGATGCCTCGATTGGAGCCAACGCCAATGTGGGCGCAGGGACCATCACCTGCAATAGCGACGGCTTCAGCGAATACAAGACCGTGATCGAGTCGGGCGCGTTCATCGGCTCGGACAGCCAGCTGGTCGCACCGGTCACCGTGGGACGCAACGCATACGTCGCCGCTGGCACGACGGTCACCCGCGATGTACCCCGCTCGTCCCTGGCCCTGTCCCGGGTCAAACAAGTCGATGTGGAGGGGTGGGCCGACCGATTTCGGGAAGCCCAGGGCAAACGAAGCAAGAGGCAAGAGCCGTCGGGATAACCCCCTGGCCAGTTTGTCACAGCGGCGGCCGGGCCATTCCGCGCGGGTAAAAAAGCCGGTTATTCCACCACACATTGCAATACCTCGGCCGCCTCCGGGAGTGAGTCCGGCACGTGCGTGCTCGGTGCCGTGATCCGGGCTAAACCGAAACAGTCGTTTTAAACCGAAACCGTCGTTTTATGGATCGTACAAGGCGTCTCTGTTGCGAGGCCAGCGGCCGAGCCGACCGGGAGTCCGGCCGTCCGGGCGCTTTGCCCACAATGATAGACCGAGCGCACGCCCTCAGGGCACGCTCGGCCGCTTGGATCCTTTGCAACGAGATCGTGTGTAGTATGATTTAGTTGGCAATCCCATGGAGTTGCTGTGCATCTTGTAAACAATCGACAAAAGAGCCGTCCGATCGCCTCGGTGAGCGAACTTCGCGAGTACTTTCTCGCTTCATGCAAGCCGCGGGCAAAATGGCGACTGGGCACCGAGCACGAGATCATAGGGGTGCGGTCCGAGGGCGGTGACGAGCCGCTGGGGAGCGCGCCGCCGTATCACGGCAAGGCGAGCATCGGCGCAGTGCTGCAGGCGCTGGCTGCGGGCGACTGGGACCCCGTCTACGAGGGCCAGCACATCATCGCGCTGGTCCGGGGAGACGCCCAGGTCACCATAGAGCCCGGCGGCCAGTTCGAGCTGGCCGCTCGCCCGGTCGCTCACACCGACGAGATGAAAACCGATCTCTGGCAGTATGTCGGAGAGATCGCCGGGCCGTCCAAGAAACTCGGCCTGGCCTGGCTCAGCGTGGGCTTTCGCCCGTTCGGCCGCCTGGACGACGTGCCGTGGATGCCCAAGCAGCGCTACAGAGTGATGCGCGAATATCTGCCGACCCGGGGCCGCCTGGCCCATGAAATGATGAAGCGCACCGCCACGGTGCAGGTCAACCTCGACTATGGCGGCCCCGACGACGCCCGCGAAAAACTCCGCGCCATCATGAGCGCGACGTCGATCATCACGGCGATCTATGCCAACTCACCCATTGTGGACGAGACCGATAGCGGATTTCAGAGCTATCGCTCGCATGTCTGGCGCCATACCGATCCCGACCGATGCGGTCTGTTGCCGTGGGTGTTTTCCGATCGCGATATCTTTGACGCGTACACGGAATGGGCACTCGACGTGCCGCTATTTTTTGTCTACCGCGACGGCTATCGCCCGGCCAACGGCATGACATTTCGCCGCTTCATGTCCGAGGGAATGGACGGCCACCAGGCCACCCTGGACGATTGGGCACTACACCTCTCGACCCTGTTTCCCGAGGCCCGCATGAAGAAGTTTATCGAGGTACGCGGCTGTGATGCCGGGTCCATGGACATGGTCATGGCGCTGGCTCCGCTGTGCCGGGGCCTGTTTTACGACGACATCAGCCGCCGTGCGGTCACCGAGCTGACTGCCTCGCTGGATATGGATGAGCGCAATCAGCTGGCCGAATCGGTCGCCCGGGCTGGTCTGCGGGCCGACGTTCCGCGCACTGGCCGCCCGGTCGGCGAACTGGCTCGCGAGCTGGTAGCCATCGCCGATGACGGCTTGCGGCGCCAGGCGCCGGGCGAGTCGTCCTATCTCGAGCCGATTCGCGCCGTGGTCGAGAACCAGCGGACCCAGGCCGACGTCTTTCTCGAGCTATGGCGGAGCACCGGCGGCGATCCCGGTAAGATCATCCCGCGCATCGCTCATCGCTGTCTGGGCGCCGAGTGACCCGGCCCGGAATCGGGCCAGTCATCGGAGTTCGATATCGTATTTCCGGCAAAACTTGCTGGCCCGTTTGAGTGTGCGGTGGCGCAGATGCTGGGCCTGGGCCTTGGCCAGGCGCAGATCGCGTTTCATGCAGTATGCGCGGGTCAGGATGTCATAGGCTTGTTCGACCGGACCACTGCCCAGCGTGCGTTTGGCCAGAATGATGGCCCGGCCCGGATCGTCGGCGCGCAGAGCCCTTTCGGCCTTCTTGAGTGTTCTGGCCACGTTTGGGGGCAGTTTGTTCTGGCTCGACGGTGCCATGGGCGTGCCTGGACGGGTCTTGGTCGAGTTGTCACCGGTCTGGTCCTGGCCCGGCCGGGTCGGGGTTTTCGCGGTGGCATCGCCACTGGCCTTGTCGCCATCGCTACTGGCCTTGTCGCCACTGGGGTTTGTTCCGGTCACCGGTGTGTTGCTAGTGCCCGGGGCCGCCTGTCCCGCATCGCCGGCCTGGCCAGAAGACTGGACTGTGGGATCGACCCCATTCTGTCCCGGATCGGTCGAGGTCTGCGCCGCTGGCGGATGTTCTCCATCGGACGACGACATCGTCTTGATCACGGCAAAGCTCGCGCCGGCAGCCGCAGCTCCGGCCAGCACCAGGATGGGGGTCCACCGTCTGGACCGGCCTGTCGGGGGTTTTTGGTGCGACGGGGACGGCCAGCCGGGAACCCCGGACGGCGGATGGGCGGAGACCTCGGACGGGGCCAGGGCCGATCGCGGTGGCGCCGGGGCCTGCCCGGCTCGGTTGTCCACTCCGGGGGTTGGAGCGCTGGACATGGCGAGCTGATCGGACCGGGCCCGGTCTGCGCCCGGGCCGATCGGCATTGCCGCGGTATCGACGGCGCCCGGGGTCACGGCTGGCAAGGGCCCACCTGGCGTGACCCCGGGCGCGTAGGCATCGCCGGCATGCGAGAGCCGGGCAACCCCGGTATCGACCGACGGCGGGAGCGGCTTGTGGGGCAGCGGTGAGGCGGCCACGCCGTCGCGCAGCGTGGTGAGCGGATCGCCGGTGAGCGCTTCGACGAAATCCGACACCGTGGCGAAGCGGTCCTGCTGATTCTTGGCCATGGCGCGGTGTACAGCCGCGACCAGTCTCGCATCGAGGTCTGGAACCAGCTCGGCCAGGGACGGCGGATCCTCGTAGACCACCTTGAAGACCACTTCGGGAATGGTGGTGCCCTGAAACGGCGCAGTGCCCGACAGCATTTCGTAGATCATGACACCGAGCGCGAACACATCGGTGCGGCCATCGACCAGGTGGTGATGGCCCATGGCCTGCTCGGGAGCCATGTACTGGGGTGTGCCGAGCATGCTGGTGGTACGGGTCTCGATCGTCTGCGAACCCTTGATTTTCGAGATTCCGAAGTCGAGAACCTTGGCCTGTTCAGTGGCATAGCCAGCTGACTCGGTTGGGCACAGAAAGACGTTTTGCGGCTTGAGATCGCGATGGATGATATGTTGGGCGTGGGCAGCGGCCAGTGCCGAGCCGACCTGACGCACGATGGCCAGGGTTTGCTCGGCCGGCATCGGGCCCCGGGCCAGGCGATCGGCCAGGCTTTCGCCTTTCAAGTATTCCAGGACCAGATACGATGTGCCATCGGGCAGCTCGTTGATATCGTGGACCTGGACAATATTGGGGTGACCGAGGCGAGAGGCGATCTGAGCCTCGCGGCGAAACCGGGCCACCGAATCGCTGTCGCTGGCCACCTCGCCGTGCAGCACCTTGATGGCGACGCGCTTGCCTTCGAGGCGCAAGTGCCTGGCCGCCCAGACTGCGCCCATTCCGCCCTCGCCGATCTTCTGTGTGACCTCATAGCTATTGGCCAGAACCGTACCCACGTCGATGGCCTGATTGCTGGTTTGGGGGGGCATAGCGGGGAGGAGTATAGACCAAGCACCGGTTGGTGGACCGCCGGTGACCGGTGCTGCCGGTCCCAGCCCCGGTCATCGGCGCGATCGTGCCGGCACGCGATCGCCCGGCCACGACCCGGCAGACATTGACGCCACGACACGTTCGTCCCATCCTTGCGGGGCATGTCTGATTCGCGTACCGTTCACGGGCTGGGCCAGCATCCGGGCGCCCGCTTTCACTGCGTGGTGTGCCGGCGCTTTGTCAAGGCGACCGAACGCGGCGCGTGCCCCAACTGTGGGTTTGTCCCGCCGACGCTCACCCCGCCGGGCAAGGCCGATCCGCGTGTGTGGCGCCGGGCCGTCAGCAAGGCGCGACAGATCAACGCGGCGCCCGCGCGGAGCGACACTCGACAGCTGCGGGTCCAGCGAGCCTGGCCATGGCTCGCCCTGACTGCGCTCGCTCTGATCCTGCTGGCCGTACTGAGCTGAACGACGCCAGACCGGCGAGACCGCTCCATGCCGGCTGTGCGCGTCCCTCGCTATGATCCGCCACATTCGGCGGCAAATCGCGCGTACGACCGCCACGGTCGAAACGACTCGAATCGGCCGTCACTGCACGGCAGATCTGGATAGCCGGTTGCTCGCATCGCGATTGCGTCGGCAGTGGTGGGGTCGATGCCCGCGATCAACCGCAGTTGCTCGCGCAATGCGGACGGTTCCGCAACCGGGTACAGATCGATGCGCCCGGCGGATAGTTGCCGGCACAACGTGCCAATTGCCGCCTTTGCCGGTGCAATCACTGGCACTCTGCCGACCGCGTGCTGGACCCTGTGTGGATCGGGAAAGACGCGTTTCAGCTCCGGCAGCGGCGAAACACCGTCGCCGACATCCTCACAGAGATGCAAAAGGACTCGAGTTGCAGCGTCAGGTGACATGGTTTGCTGCAGAATGAGTCGCACCGCCATTTGCAGTGGATCGAGCGCGCCGATCAGCCGAACGCCCTGTTCAAACCGCCTGGCCAGATCGGTCCCGACAAAGCAATGGCTCAAGCGCAGCGGGTCGGCGGCCGCATCCAGGAAAACCCTGGCCTGAACCACGAACGACCGAATTGTGCAACTCGGCGGCGAACGATACTGAATGGCCAGTTCAAAGCAGTTCCCGGCGGCGTCGTGGTGTAGTTCGACCGCTGCCAGCTCGCCGTCGAGCATGATGAGCTTCTTGTACGTCGTCTCGTCCAGCGACTCGATACCGGGTAACAACTCGGCGCGCAGGATCTCCTGCACGCGCCGCCACGGATACGGCGGACGATAGGAGATGCGCAAACGGATTTCTGTCCACATACCGGGAGTGCCGCGGGCACCGCGACGCAGGTCGGTCGGAGTCACTGAAAACGCTTCTTTGATCCGCGCGTTAAACGAACGCACACTCTGGAACCCGGCCTGGAAGGCGATCTGACTCAGCGGCAGAGAAGACCGCTCGATCAGTTGCTTGGCGATCTGCAACCGCTTGGTCTGCGCCAGTGAGGCGGGTGTGATTCCCATGTGCTCGGCGAACATCCGGCGCAAATGGCGCGATGTCAGGCCGACCACATTGGCCAGCCGCTCGACAGTGTCGTGGTCCAGAAATCCGTTCTCAATGAGATGAAGTGCTTTTCGAACCTGATCCGGAATTACCCCGTCGTTGTGATGACCCGGAGCACGTTCCGGCTTGCACCGTTTGCAGGCCCGAAACCCTTCGCGCTCCGCCGCAGTGGCGGTGAGGAAAAAGCGCACGTTCTCGCGCTTGGGCGTCCGAGATGGACAGATCGGGCGACAATAAATGTATGTCGACGTCACACCCATGAAGAACACGCCATCAAACCGGCGATCGCGACTCTGGTAGGCGTGATACCAAGCATCTTCATCGACCATGTCATTGATCATGCCATTGATTGCCGCCATGACCATTCGCTCTCTGTGGTCAGTCAGCGAGAAGTTTCCCGATCGGCTGCACGTTGAAACGCAGATTCTCGACCAGGTTGTCAGCTTCACCTCCCGGTACCCAGATCACGATGGCCTTGACCGGTTCGTCGCCCTCGACCGTGTGAATGATCTTCTCACCGCCGTGGACAATACCCACCTGTCCCGGCTCGATGATGTGTTTTTTGCCGTTGATGATGTGCCCCATGCGGCCCGAGATGACATAGAAGATCTCGGCGCTGCGATGAAAGTGCTCCAGACCCTGCACGACGTAGCCCGACTTCGGCACCTTGGGAAGATGCAGCTCGGCGACTTCGACGTCGCCGTTGCCGTAGTTACTCCGCTCGACCAGCGTTTTGAGAAACACATCAGATTTGACCAGCCAGCGAATCCCCTTGCCGATGGGCTGATAGGTGAGCCCGCTCCTGGTGGTGGCGATGTTGGCCGTGGCTTTTGGCACAGCTCTTTCGGTATTTGCGGCGGGTTCACCGGCCAGCAAGAATTGCAGCGCGCCAGCGAAACCCAGCGAGAACAAAGCGATCAGCCCCAACATACTCTTGTTCATCTTCAACTCCTTGAAAGGTGGAAACGCCTCGATTGACGTCGCATATTCACAGAGCCTATGAACTCGAGCCGTGATGTGCTGGCACGAATCGGACATCACTATTCAGTTATTGGCCGGTTCTGCGGTTGGCCGTGGTGAATCTCCGACCGCGGCCCGGGCAGGTCCCGAGACACACATCTAGCGGGCCGAATCTATCACGATCTCGGCTGCAACGGGCTGCGCCTGGCGGGGCTGAAATCGACCATCGAGACCGCTTCTCTGTTGCTTTTCGCAGCATGGTCTTTACCGTATGCTCGGCCCGGCTGATGCCCAACCATGCGCCCTCTCATAACGAGTCTGTGCGGCTTGCAGCCATCGACTGTGGCTCCAACGCGATCCGCATGGTCATCGCCGATGCGCGCGGCCCCGACGAACTGTCGCGCATCGCTGCCGAGCGGGTCGCGGTCAGGCTGGGTCGGGGCGCCTTCACCCGTGGCGAGCTCGATGGCGACACCATGGAGCAAGCGGTCCAGGCCATGGCTCACTTTCGCCAGCTCTTCGACCATCACGGTGTGCGGCGCTATCGCGCGGTGGCCACCAGTGCCACCCGAACCTCTCAGAACCGAGACGTCTTTCTGCACCGGCTCTATCACGAAGCGGGCATCGAACTCGATGTGATCGATGGCGAAGAAGAGGCCCGCCTGGTCCGCAAGGCGGTCATGAACGCGTTCTCGGGCCAAACCCAGCCGACCCTGGTGCTCGATCTGGGGGGCGGCAGCCTGGAGGTCAACCTCCGCTCGAACGCGGGCTGGCGCGGCATTTCACTGCCTGTGGGTACAGTCCGCCTGGTCGAGACCTTTGGCCTGACCGGCGCCATCGGCCACGACGAGGCCGGTATGGTGCGCCGCTATGCCGCGACCCTGGTGCAAACCATCCAGCCCAGGCCGACCGGGCGCCTCGCCCCTGCGGCTGCCTGCGGGGGCAATGCCGAGGCCCTGGCCCGGCTCTTCGGCAATACCGGCCTTGACGGCATGGCCGGGTTCGACCTCGAGGCCCTGGAGCGAGCGCTGCCCTCTATCCTCGACGCCGGTGTCGAAGAGCGTATGACTCGCTTCAACGTGCGCCGCGACCGCGCCGAAGTCATGGGCGTGGCCGCACTGGTTTTGGCCACGGTCAGCCGGGCCCTTCAGATCACCCGCCTGACCGTGCCCGGCGTCGGCATCCGCGACGCCCTGCTGCTCGAAATGGCCGAGGCCATCGCCGACGAGACCGATGACGCCGAAGACGCCCAGGGAAAAGCGCTGCTCACCGCAGCGCGTACCTTTGCCCAGCGAGTCGGCCACGACCTCGCCCACGGCGAAAACGTGCGCAAGCTGGCTCGCTCCATGTTCGATCAATTGCGCGACGTGCACGGCCTGCCCGACGACCTCGGCGTGGTGCTCGAAATCGCCGCCTTGCTCCACGATATCGGCGAGGTGGTCAATGCCCGCAGCCATCACAAACACAGCGAGTACATGATTCGCTGGGGCCGAATCCCTGGCCTGGATAGTCCGTATCGCGAGATCGTGGCAGCCCTGGCCCGAACCCATCGCAAATCGCCGCCCGACGTCAAAAAACACCTGAGCTACGCTGAACTGCCCAAAAATCTCCGCCAGGTGGTGCGCAAGCTGGCCGCCATCTTGCGCTTGGCCGACGGGCTGGATACCGAACATCGCCAGAGCCTTCAGGATATCGTGGTGTCTCGCCTGGGCGACACCATTGCCCTGGACCTGCTGGTCGCGTCAGAGCAGGTGAAACGATCCATCAACCCCGAGCCGCTTTTGCGCAAAGCAGCCCTCTTCGAGGAGGAGTTCGGCTACAGGGTGACCTTCACGATCGGTACCCCGGAGCCGGTCACAGCGGGCTAGCGCCAGCTCCGGTGCTGGTGAGACATGAGAAATCCCCGATCATGTCGACCTTTTACCAGGTTGGCTGGCGATCTCGTCTGGTCGTGGTTTGCGAGGGTAGTTGCTCATCTCGCTTGTGACCTGCTCGCACGGGTGACCGGGAATTCCTGCGCCATTGAGGGTGGAGCGAAAACCCGGGAGGGTGGAGCGAAAACCCAGCGCGTTCGTCACTTCGAATTCGGCGTCATCTCGGGCGAACGACGCGGTCAGCGGCGTGGAGCGAAACCAGGCCATTGGGCGCGTATCACTTGTAGATGGCCGCAAAACTGATTTGAATGGGCGACACTCCGCCTCATCGGCGACCCGCGCCATCTCCAGATGGATCGGGTTGTAGGCGGTGAAAACTCCCCAAATTCCTGTCGAACTCGTCTGGCATCCCGCGCCTGCTGGCCCGCCGTGCTATCGTTCCATGGTGCCCGATCTGATAGGACGCACGATAGGTAGTTATCGCATCGAGAGCATCATCGGTTCCGGTGGCATGGGTACGGTATATCTCGGTGTGCATCCGTCGATCGGCAGCCGGGTCGCCATCAAGGTCCTGTCCCGCGAGAGCTTCCAGGAAGCCCAGATGGTCGACCGATTCTTTGTCGAGGCCAAAGCCGTCAATGCGATTCACCACGAGAATGTTGTCAATATTCTGGACATGGCGACATTGCCCGACGGGCGACCCTACATCGTCATGGAGTATCTCGACGGCGCACCGCTCTCAAATGTGATCAAAGTGCGCGGACCGTTGCCGCTGGGCAGCCTGGCCCGGGCAGCGTGCGAGGTCCTGGACGCGCTCGGCGCAGCCCACCGCGCCGGTATCGTGCACCGCGATCTCAAACCCGACAACATCGTCATCACCCGAAACGGCCGCGCCAAGGTGCTCGACTTCGGCACGGCCAAGCTCATGCCAACCCTCGACATCACCCAGGTCCAGACTCAGACCGGCCACGTACTCGGCACCCCGTCGTACATGGCGCCAGAGCAGATTCTCGACAGCCTCACCGTCGACTCTCGCACCGATATCTACGCCATGGGCATACTGCTCTTCGAGGGGGCGACTGGCCGAAAACCCTTTGATGCGCCGTTTCTGTTCGACGTTCTGCAGATGCAGATCCAGCAAGCACCACCGGCGCCGCGCTCGCTGCGCCCTGCCCTGCCGCCCGGATACGAAGCTGTAATTCTGACCGCAATGGCCAAAGAATCCGATCAGCGCTATCTGTCGGCATACGATATGGGCCACGCACTCAACCAGGCTGTGGCGGAATTGCCCGACCCCGAATGGGATTCGCTGGGCCAGAGGCCAGATGGCCGGCACATCACCATCTCGCCAGAACATCGAGTGTCGAGCTCTCACGCGGTGCCGGGCCAATCTCCTCCCCATCCGGTTCAGCCGGCGCCCGCGTCCGGTCCCTATGTGCGCGCCACCGGTCCCCAGCGTGTTTCCGGTCCTCACGCGCAGGCGTCCGGTCCCCACGCGCGCGTCACCGGAGCACGCTCGCAGCAGAACGTGCGCGGTGTGCGCACCGTGGTGATCGCGATCGCGGCAGCGGCCATCGGCGCGGTGCTCGCTGCAGTCCTGGTCGGCGACGCCGGTACCGGGGTTGACAGCAGCGACGGCGGCATGGTGGGCGTGACCGGACAACCCGGGCCGACGTCTGAGCAACCCGGGCCGGCGTCTGAGCAACCCGGGCCGGCGTCTGAGCAACCCGGGCCGGCGTCTGAGCGACCCGGGCCACCGACCGGGCCATCGAGCAAGCCCGACGCCGAGCCGGGTCAGGGCCATGCAGGCGAGCTGACTCGTCCACACGATGCAACCCTTGCAGCGATCGACGCCAGGCAGTTCGAGGTCCTGGGCTTTCTCGACCGGGCAACCGCCAGGGCCCGCGCAGTCCACCAAGATGCCGCGCTGATCTCGATCAAAGCGTATCCGGTGGTTGCCGGCGGCACCGCCGACCTGACCGCGCAACGCGCGGCCGAAGTGATCTACGCGTTTCGCTCGCCGGGGCGATCCGAGTCGACCGAACGCCGATCCAACCGTTCCATTGCGACCGGGCGCGCCTGTCGGGTGCGCGTCAAGGTCGGATGGGATTCTGGCCGGGAGGTGGCCACGCTGGACGTGACAGCCCAGCAGAGCCGCAAATGCGATGAGCCGATCCTGCGCCGTCCGCGCTGCACCTTACGCCAATTGTGGACCAAGGCAATGTCACGCGGAGCGCCGTCGTCGCCCGACGCGGCAGCGCTTGTCGAATACTGGACCATGGGAGCCAGACGCACGCCTCGCTGGGATATCCAGGTCGGCAGTGGCGCCGACAAATTCCACGCGAGCATCCGCGACCGGTGCGCGAGCAACTGAGCAGGCCACGTCGCGATCTCATCTTTGGGCGATTCCGCGCAGTTGGTTGACCGAGCTTCACTTCGCGGCAGGCCCGGGTTGCCAGTGTCGGTGCCAATCGTCCATGATGCCCTGGCGTGACGATGCGGTTTTCTTATTGCGCAGTTTGTCATTGCGCATTTTCGTTGCGCACTTTGTCGTTGCGCAGGTTGTGTTTGCGCGTTTTGCTGCGGATAAGCGAATGAAAATATTGATTACAGGTGCCTCTGGCCAGATTGGAACCGACTTGATCCGGACTCTGCACAGACGGGGCCACACACTGGTGGCCACCGATGTCAGGGAGCCCGAGCAACTCGACGATGGGGTGCAATGGCAGGAACTCGACGTCACCGAGCGGAGCCATGTCTCCGAGGTGATCGCGGCGGCACAGCCCGATGCAGTGTTCCACCTGGCGGCCATTTTGAGCGCGCGGGGCGAGGCCAATCCCCAGCGCACCTACGAGATCAACCAGGCCGGTACCTACTATGTGCTCGAGTCCTGTCGCGAGCACGGCGCCGGGCAGGTCATCTTTACCAGCAGCATTGCCGCGTACGGCCCGGGCTTTGGCCCGGGCTTGCCCGATCCGACGCCCGAAGAGGTGGCCTTGCACCCGACCACGATGTACGGCGTCACCAAGGTGGGCGGCGAGCTTCTGTGCGAGTACTACCACCAGCGCTACGGCCTCGATGTGCGCGGGGTGC
This sequence comes from Pseudomonadota bacterium, assembly GCA_022360315.1. Classification (GTDB taxonomy): domain Bacteria; phylum Myxococcota_A; class Polyangia; order Haliangiales; family Haliangiaceae; genus JAKSDA01. The sequence goes on along the minus strand of JAKSDA010000438.1, from coordinate 23,894 downwards.
GGTTTCCCGGCCTGATCAGTGCAGAACTGCCGGGCGGCGGGACCAGCGACTACGCCCTCTTCATGTACACCGAGGGCATCGCCAAGGGCTATTACGAAGCGTTTTGCCGCGCCGATACCCGCATCCCGCTCATGTACATGCCCGATGGAGTGCGCGCCCTGATCGAGCTGTGCAATGCACCGCGCGATCAGCTCAGTCGGTGCATCTACAACCTGGCGGCATTCAGCCCGGACGCGTCCGAAATCGCCGACGCTGTGACCCGCGCAGTCGGTGATGTGACCATCGAGTTTGCCCCCGACCCGGTCAGGCAGGCCATCCTCGATTCCTGGCCGCGCACGGTCGATGACCATCTGGCCCGCAAGGAATGGGGCTGGAAACCAACGTACGATCTCGAGAGCATGACTGCGGACCTGGTCCCCAAGATCCGCGAACTTCTGGCCGCCAGGTCGTAGATCATGACCATCCATTCAGCGCGGGCAATCGCCGACTGCGAGCGCCCGCTCCCGTATGCCCTATTGTGAGGTTGCCATGTTCGATCAAGCAAAGAATCACTATCAGACGATTCTCGACGAGATTCGCGGCGCTGGCCTGTGGAAGGACGAGCGCATCATCGCCTCCCCCCAGGGAGCCGCGATCTCGGTTGCCGAGCGTTCGGTGCTGAATTTCTGCGCCAATAATTATCTGGGTCTATCCAGCCATCCCAAGGTAATCGAGGCGGCTCACCGGGCTCTCGACGAGCGCGGCTACGGCCTGTCCAGCGTGCGCTTCATCTGCGGCACCCAGGACCGACACAAAGAGCTGGAAGCGGCGATCTCGAGCTTCCTGGCCAGCGGCGATACCATCCTTTACACGTCGTGTTTCGACGCCAACGGCGGCCTCTTCGAGACCTTGCTCGGTCCCGAGGATGCGGTTTTATCCGACGCGCTCAATCACGCGTCGATCATCGACGGAGTCCGCCTGTGCAAGGCCCAGCGCTACCGCTTTGCCCACGACGACCTCGACGACCTGGAAGACAAGCTCAAACAGGCCCAGTCGGCCCGGCTGCGTCTTGTCGCCACCGATGGCGTATTCAGCATGGACGGCGATATCGCACGGCTCGACGCGATCTGCGACCTGGCCGACAAATACGGTGCCATCACGATGGTCGACGATAGCCATGCCACTGGCTTTGTCGGCAAAACCGGCCGTGGCACCCACGAACACCGCGGCTGCACAGACCGCATCGACATCATCACTTCGACCCTGGGCAAGGCGCTCGGCGGTGCATCGGGCGGCTTTACCAGCGGGCGCAAAGAGATCATCGACCTTCTGCGCAACCGCTCCCGGCCCTATCTCTTTTCCAATACCCTGGCCCCGCCCATCGTGGCCGGCAGTCTGGCCGCGATCGCTCTTCTGTCCCAATCCACCGAACTGCGCGACCGGCTCGAGGCCAATACAATGCAGTTCCGCACCGGCATAACCGAGGCCGGCTTCGATATCCGGCCGGGCGAGCATCCGATCGTTCCGATCATGCTGGGTGAAGCTCGTTTGGCCGTCGAGTTTGCCGCCAAATTGCTCGACCAGGGCATCTACGTGATCGGCTTCAGCTACCCGGTCGTGCCCAAGGGCCAGGCGCGTATCCGGGTCCAGCTCTCGGCTGCCCACTCGACCGAGGACATCGACCGGGCTATCTCGGCATTTAAGACCATCGGCAGCGAACTCGGCGTGATCAGCTGAGCCGGGCCCACGGTCCGGGAAACCGGGCAGTCCATGCTACACTTGGCACGGATGGCGAGTGATATCGAGCTGTTCGACCTGTGGTGCAGCGGCGATCAAGGCGCCGGCAACGAGCTCGTGCGCCGTCACTTCGACGCTGTCTGCCGCTTTTTCGAGACCAAGGTGGCCGACCGGGCCCACGCCGATGACCTCGTCCAGCGGACATTTCTGGCCTGCGTTCGCGCCCGCGATCAATTCGCCAAGCGGTCGAGCTTTCGCACCTACCTGTTCACCGTGGCGCGCCACGAGCTCTATCGTCACTGGCGGTCTCAATACCGCGACCGCGCGGCCATCGACTTCGCCGCGACGTCTCTGCAGGATCTGGCCACGACTCCGACCGGCCGCATCGCTCGCAACCAGGAGCACGAGCTGCTTTTGCGAGCCCTGCGCACGATGCCATTGGAGCAGCAGATGCTGCTCGAGCTGCACTACTGGGAAGACCTGGGTATAGCCGCCCTGGCCGAGATCCTGGACATCGCCAGCGGCGCCATGCGCGGCCGACTCTTTCGCGCCCGCCAATCGCTCCGCCAGCGCATCGAAGAACTGGCCGGAAGGGACGGCGCCAATGACGCGAAAGACGACGACTTCGATGCCTGGGCGCGGTCGCTTCGCCGCAAGCGACTCGATTCGACGGATCGGACCGAGTGACCGCCGAACCGCGGGCGTTTCGAATGTGCGTTTTCTCGCATAACACCTCTCGCCTGCTCGACTCTACGAGGGGGATAGACGTTGGTGAAGAGACCCCATCTCAAAACATCTTCCATTGCCAATCCCGCGATGCATCAGCGCTGGCCGGCGTTGCTCACGGCGCAGCCTGATCAGGTCTTGCAAGGCGCCCCGCCGGCTCATCGCTCGCGCCTTGCCGGCGCTGCGCCTCGCGACCCGAGCTCGGTCCGATTTTTGAGATGGGCTCTCACATCACCTGGGCGATTAACATCTACGTGGAGGGAACTGTGAGATCTGTGCAACGAGGTTTATTGGGTCTATCGAGTGTGGCGCTGGTATTCGTGGTCGCCTGCCCGAGGCAGGCGCCCCGGCCTCCGGGTCCTCCGATTGGTAATCCTCCGACTCCCCCGATAGAGGTTTGCCAGGCCATTTCGCTAAATTCGGCGCAAGGATGTCCCCCGGACAAGTGCGGGGCCCCACTCCAGATGGTTGGCGACGACCCGGTGGAGATCGACAGTGGCGAGATCATTATCCATGGCCAGGGCCAGCCGCTCAGAGGAAGCGATGTCGTGGGTCGCAGCCTGCCCTTTGTCGGCCAGCTGGGCCAGACAGGCGAGCTTCTCATCGAGGAGTACAACCATGTACAGGCCAGCTCCGAGCATCTGTATCGCCTGACCAGAGTGCCGCCGGCGGTGCCGGCAGCTGACAGATGGTACAGAGTTACCTGTGCCACCGCAGCTGTTGTCACGGAGTGATAGCGGGAATTGTGTCGGGACAGAAATGCAGCTCAGCAAAAACGCGTGGCCAGGGACCAGAGGATATCTGAGTGGTTCAGTCTGGCGTTACCTCGTGTGACGCGTGCGGTCTGCTCGGTCTCACGACCGGGACAGGCGTTGGGCGAACGATATCTATGGAGAGGGAATTGTGAGATCGTTTCAGAGACGTTTACTGTATACGCTGACTGTGGCGGTGGCATTCTTGATCGCGTACACCAAGCTGGCTTCCCGGGATTCGCTCGACCAGTTCGCGGTGTGCCAGGCCATATTGCTGAAGACGGCGGACGGATGCCCGCCCGATGAGTGCGGGGCCCCACTCGAGATGGTCGGGGACGATCCGGTGGAGATCGCCAGTGGCGAGATCATCATCCATAGCCAGGACCAGACGCTCAGAGGAGGCGATGTCGTGGCCAGCGCGCTGCCCTTTGTCAGCCAGTCTGGCCAAACAGGTGAGCTTGTCATCGAGGAGTACGACAGCACTGAGGCCAGCGAGCACTGGTATCGCCTGACCGGAGTGCCGGGAGCCGATCCGACAGCTGAGAACTGGTACAGAGTTAGCTGTGCTATTGCATCCGCTGCGGCGGAGTGACAACCGGAGTCGTGGGCCAGTTGTCGAGCTCGCTCAGGCGCCGGGCGTAGCCAGGCCCGGCGCCCCGGTACCACGCCTGTGCGGCCGTGAAGAGCGTTGTGGCGCGAGTTCGGCGCGATTTTGAGCTGCCCTCGCCACCGCGCGCATACCACAGCGCGGTCGCGAGGGCGACCTGCGTCGACGCCAGCCAGCGCGCCGTATCGGTATTCTGACTGAGCGGGATGATGGCGAGAAACGACGAATGAGCGGCTTCCAGGGCCCGTCGCGCGGCCTCGTACTTACCCAGGGCGAGCTCGGCTCGCCCGATGCCGAGCCGGGCGATGGCAATTCGCTTTTCGATCCACCAGTACTCGGATTGGCTGCCCAGCGCGCCTATCGACTGCTCGAGTGCAGCGATTGCGTCGCGGTGCTGGCCGCGATAGAGCAGCGCATAGCCCCGGGCTCGTTCGCGGTACGCCCAGTGCTGATTTCGTTCGTTGGCCGATGAGTACTCCGGCCCCGGGCCCAAGAAGTCGACGAGATTCATGAGGTGCTCGGACGCGCGCCGATAATGTCCCATCTCGGCGTCGAGAAAACTCAGATAATGGACGCAGCGGGCCAAGAACAGGGAGAGATGGTGGTGATAATGTCGGTAACTGCGGCATGCGGGGGCGAGGATTTCGCGCGCCCGGGCCGGATCCAACACCGTGCGACTGTAGCCGGTTCGATAGATCAGCGTCTCGGGGTGGGCAGCGCCGAGGGAACGTTCGACTTCGTCCAGAGCGCGCTCCATCAGTGCGATTCGGCGTTCGGGCTGCGGTGATACCAGGGCCAGGCGCCTGAGGATTCGGGTCAGCTCGACGGATCGAAGCTCCGGCGCCCGCTCCTTTACCGCCACAGCGCGTTCCAGGTAGATGCGGGCTTGCTCGGGTTGTTTTCGGGACAGAAATGCAGCTCCGGCATTGCTGAGCAAAAGCGCATGGCCAAATGCGCTTTTCGGGGTTCGCTCGGCCAGAGCCTCGCCCAGCGACAAGAGCAGCTCGAAGCTCTCGTCACTGTGGGCAGAGTTCGCCCGGTCGGTAGTGGCCCGGGCATAGATGAGACGTGCAGCCGCTTCGAGGGCGACCGCGTCCATGCCCGAAGCCAGACCGATGACCACAGCGCGGCGCAGCGGCCGGATCGCCTCGAGTCGCTTGTCCATGCTCATGAATACGCGCCCGGTTGTGAGCATCGCTTCGGCCAGGAGCGGCCGGTAGCCGAGCAACTCGGCCCGGTCGGCGACCTGTCCGGCAATGGCCAGCCCCTCGGAGTAGCGAGAGATGATCTGGCGCTGCGCGTCCTGGTAACCGACTTGGGCGTATTCGAGAGCTCGGGCCCGACTCAGCCGTTTGCGCATCACATCGACCTGGCCGGCGACCTCGGGATCGGCCGGCGGTGGGACTTGCGATGCGAGTGCCTCGGTGTCGGCACAGTAACTGATGGGCAGTAGTTGCGAAACGATCCGGGTGGTGTTCCACAGCGATTGCGCATCGGTTTCTGCCAACACCTCGATGGCGCTGGCCAGGCCGTTTTTCCGGCTGTGCAGACAGACCATACGCCGGTCGAGCATATCGGCCGACTGCACACCGCGCTGGTGGGCCATGCACGCGTCCCGGCGCATGGCGGCCCAATCTCGGGTATACCGGTCGAGCTCTCGCTCGACCAGCGACCAGGTTTGTCCGGCGTGGGCAATACCGGTGCCGAGGATTGTTTCTCGCACCGCGGCCCGGCGGTCGTCGTTCCACACCTCGGCGACCTCGCGCCCGGCTCCCTGGCACGGCTCGATCGCCGGCGAGCGAGCCAGCGAGTACGACAACACGCCGACGAGTGCAAAGGCGGCCAGGATTGCCATGGCCAACAGCCGGCGCCGGCGCGTGTGGGCCGGATCGTTGTGGAGAGCGGCCAACAGCGCATCCATGGACGGATAGCGCTGATCCGGATCGGGGTGCAAACCGCGCCGCACGATCGGATACAGCCATCCGGGCACGCGGCTGGTACGGGGCGGCTCGCGCACAGCGCCCTGTCGCATGGCGCGGGCCAGCGCGGCCGGCGTTTGATAAGGCGACTGGCGGTACGGCGACTGGCCGTAGAGCGACTGGTAAAGGGCGATGCAGAAGCTGAATTGATCGCTCGCCGGCCCGACCTCGGAGCTGGCGAATTGCTCGGGTGACATGTACGCCGGCGTGCCGACCAGCATGCCGGTCTCGGTCAGCGAGCCGTGGAGGTGTTTTGGGTACAAGGTGGTGACCGAATGGACCGGCGGCGCTATCGCCGTTGACTCGGGCGCTATCGCCGTTGATTCGTCAGATGACTCGTCAGATGACTCGTCAGATGATTGGTCAGATTTATGGGAGGTATGGGACTCCTCCACGCCGCATGGTGACTGGCGGCGGACCAGACCAAAATCGACGACACGGACGCGGTCGTCGTTGCCGACGATGGCGTTGGCCGGCTTGAAGTCGCGATGAACAAGACCGGCCGCGTGGGCTGCGGCCAGGCCCACACCCGCTTGCGCGTACACCGCGACCACGTCGCGCCACGAGCGCTCTTTGCCCTCGACCCAATCACGCAGAGTCTGGCCGACCACGAACTCCATCACGATAAACACCTTGTCGTCGAGAACGCCGACTTCGTGGACCGGGACGACGTTGGGATGAGACAGGCGAGCCAGGGCTTGTGCCTCGCGCAGGAGACGTTCGTTGGCCATGCCACCTTCATCATCGGGGCGGGGGACGACGAGCTTGAGCGCAACTCGGCGGTCGAGCTGGGGATCGTAGGCCGCGTATACCAGGCCCATCCCTCCGGCACCGAGGCGTTCCAGGATCACAAACCGCCCCAACTTGACCGGCTCGCTCGGCAGGCCAAAGAGATTTTCCTCCAGTCGAGCAAGCAGCTGGGCCCGGGCGAGCGGTTCTCCCTCGGGCCTTGCAGCGTCGAAGATTTCCTGCGTCACCTCGGTGGAAGAAAAACCTGTCGGGTCCTTGGCCATCACCGTGCTCGAGGAGGCACTTGTCCCCGAGCTTACTGTGAAGCATGGGATTCGGCAATCGCCATCGGGTTCGGCCATCGGGTTCGGCCATCGGCATCGCCATCGGGTTCGGCCACCGGCGTCGCTTCGGCTATCGGCCCCATATGCAGCGATCGGCATCGGCATCCACTATCGGCCGCCGATTCGGCATCGCATCGGCTATCGGCCTACAATGCCCGAATCGGGAGTCGGATCTGGCCAGCCGGATCGGACTCGGCATCGGCATCGGATTTGACCATCGGCCTCCGATTCGGCATCGACATCGCGTTCGGGACAGCCAATATTTCGGACTACCACCGGCGCACGATGCTCGCGCATACCACGCGTGCACGCGAGCCGGCCAACGAACGATCGCCATCCAGCCGGCCAACTAACGATGATCCCCATCCAGCGGTCTCAGACCGATGAAACCCATGTGTACGCCGCCATCGCGGCCGTCGCGGCGATAGGAAAAAAATCGGTCGGGCCGGCATTTGGTACACGGAGGCGTATCGTCGATATGCTCCGGCAACACCCCGGCATCTTCCAGGATCGTGCGAGAAGCCACCCGTAGATCGATGTGATCTTTGCGCGGTCCCGAGACCACCAGACCGGTGAGATCGCCAAAACGGTCGCGAAATGCAGTGACCACCTCGGGGCCGACCTCAAAGCAACACGGCCCGATCGACGGTCCCAGAGCCACGCGCACGGCACTCGGCTGGCTGCCGAGTTCGCCCATACGCGCGATCACCCTGGCCGCCACTCCGGCCACTGTGCCGCGCCACCCCGCGTGCGCCGCACCACATACCCGAGCCGACGGATCGGCAAAGAGCAGAGGAATACAATCGGCAGCAAATGCGCCCACAACCGCGCCGGGTCGATCGCTGACCAGACCGTCGAACTCGGGCGGATCGGGCAAGTCCTCGCCGACCCGCCACACCGCCGTGCCGTGAACATGGTTGGTCACTGCGAGCTTCTCGTAGTCGAAACCAGCAAACGCAGCGAGCAATCTGCGGTTTTGCTCAACCGAGGCGCGCTCGTCGCCCCATCGGTAACCCAGGTTGAGCGAGCGGCGGGCGCCTTTCGATATTCCACCTGTGCGCTCGGGAAATCCGTGTAGAAAAATCACAGGATCGATCAGGTGCGATCGGACCAGGCGGATGGAGTCCACCGACTGCATGGTCCGGTTGTACCACGATCGCTCGCTCGATCGTCGGCCGTCCGACTGCTCGGAAAGCACTCACCTCGCCGTGATGCAACCCGTCTTGGCGTTTTCCCGGCGCTGCGCGACCGACCGAGATTTCGGCTCTTCGGGCGCCCCGGCGGGACTCGACCCGAGGGCGCTGCGGGCCCTTCGACGGCTTTGCCCAACAGTGGTAGCGGCGTTCGGGATTTTTCCCGAACGCTGCTAGACTCTTGCATCCGGCTTTTTACATTGGTGAGTATCGAGCGGACGCGCAAATAGCACCTATCATGGACCACTTCGGCAAATATCAGCTGCTCCGCCGCCTCGGATCCGGCGGTATGGCCGAGGTATTCCTGGCCCGCACCGCGGTGGCCGAGGGACTCACCAAAGACCTGGTCATCAAGAAGATCCGCCCCGCCTATGCGCGTTACCGCGAATTTGTCTCGATGTTCGTCACCGAGGCCAAGATCGCCCTTGGACTCAATCACCCCAATATCGTCCAGGTTTTCGATTTCGGCACGGCCGGTGACACGTTCTTTCTCGCCATGGAATACGTCGCCGGGATCGACCTGCTGCACCTTATGCGCGAGGCGAGGAAGAGGAAGCACGCGATTCCCCTGTCCCTGTGCGCCTATATCGTGCAAGAGATCGCCAAGGGCCTCGACTACGCCCACCGCAAGACCGACGACTACGGCGAGCCACTCGGCATTGTCCACCGCGACGTTTCGCCGCACAATGTGCTGGTGTCGTGGGAGGGGGCGGTCAAGCTGGTCGACTTCGGGATCGCCCGGGCGCGCGGGATCGAGGAGCAAGACAGGGGGATCAAGGGCAAGTATTCGTACATGTCACCCGAACACGCGCGTGGTGAAACGGTCGACCGCCGGGCCGACGTCTACAGCGCCGGGGTCGTCCTGTTCGAACTGTGCTGCGGGCGACAGCTCTTTCCCGGCCAGGGTACCCGGGTGCTCGACCGGGTCGTGACCGGTGCCTACCCCCGGCCCAGCGATGTCAATCCCAATATTCCGGCCGATCTCGAGCAAACCATCCTCAAGGCGCTGAGCTTTCACCGCGACGATCGGTTCGCCACGGCCCGCCAGCTCCAGCTGGCCCTGGGCGAGTTTTTGTTTCATCAGGCCGATACCGCAAGCGAGCTCAGCGGCTCCGAGGATCTGGCCGATTTTGTGGCCGATCTGATCGGGCACTCCGACACCACAGGGCCGTTTGCACACCCATCGGTCGACGACATGCGCGGCGATACCGAGGGCGGTTCCCGAGAGCTCGCAGATGTGGTCTCGGGCGACCAGAATACCGCCCTGCTCGACGCCTTTGACCCCGACGCTCCGGACCATTCCCCGTCTGGCCCCCGTACCAAGCTGCGCGAGCGCAAACACGTCGTGGTGGTCGAGGCCCGCCTGGGCGGCCGTCGCGAACTGGCCGACCGACTGGGCAGCGATCGGGTGGCCCGGATCGTCACTGCATTTATCGGAGCCGTACGCGATATCGCGTTCAAGCACCACGGCTATGTCCACAAGATGAGTAATACCGGCGTCTCGATCGTTCTCGGCCTGCCGCTGGCCAGTGAAGACGACGCCAGCCGGGCCGTTCGCCTCGGCTTCGCCCTCATCGACGCCCTGGATGGGATCGGAGGCGACCTCGACCCGCCGCTCTCCCTGTCCCTGGGCGTTCAGCGCAGCATGGCCGTGATCACCCGAGATGGCCAGGCAAGTGGCGGGGTCCAGGTCGCCCTGGACGATCGCCTGCTCGCCGCACGGCTGTCCGAACACGCCGAACCCGGCCAGATCCTGGTCGGCAGTCAGATCTACCGCATGGCCCAGCGAAGCTGGCACTTCGATGAACGGGCGCCGGTGAACCTGCTCGGTGCCAAGTACGACGCGCTGGACAGTATCACCCATCCCAGCGAACCGACGCCCCAGCTGGCCCGGGCCTATCGCCTGACCGGCGCCAAGGAACGGCGGGTGCGCCTGCGCGAAGAAGCCGCTCGGGTCGGACAGCTCTACGGGCGAGACCTCGAGCTCAAAGCCCTGCGCGATGCCTATCGCCATGTACTGACCACTCGGCGCAAGCGCGCTGTGGTCCTGGCCGGCGAGGCCGGAATCGGCAAGCGTACCCTGGTCAACGCCTTTTTGGCCGATATTCCAGCCGGAGCAGCGCTGATTCTGCGCGCCACGCCACAGGTCAACCGGGCCTTCACGCCCTACGCTGTGCTGGCCGATGTGGTTCGGGATGTCCTCGGTCTGACCGAGGAGTCGAACGCGGACGAGCTTCATGCTCGGCTCGAACACCTGGCTCCCATTCTCTACGGCGACCGGGGCGACTCCGAGTTCATCCACCGCGACCTCCGGGCCATGGCCCGGGTTCTGGGCATCGATGCCGCCGAAGCGGCAGCGATCACGTCCGACCTGGACCCCGGCGAGTTTCGCCAGCGCATCATCCAGCTCATCGCCCGCTTCGAGCTCAACGCAGCGCCCGAAAAACCGCTGATCGTGGTGTGCGAGGAGATTCACTGGGCCGACGACGAGAGTCTCGATGTGTTGGGCGAGCACCTGGCCAATCCCGGTCAGCGACCGCTATTGGCCATTCTCACCGCCCGGCCCGATCCCCGAGTCAACCGCTTTGCCACCGATATCGCAGCCGACGTGGTGGGCCTGGGCGAACTCGATATCGCCAGCACCATGCAGCTCATCGCCCAGCACCTGGGTCGCCAGCAGCGATTTGCCGTCGACACCAACGCGGTTGCCGAACTGGCCCGGCAGGTGCGTGGCTGTGCCGGCGGCAATCCGTTTTTTGTCTGTGAGATGATCGACAGCCTGGTCGACCGCGGAGAGCTGGTCACCGAGCAAGGCGATGTGGGCGCTCAAGCCGCGGGCAGTACCCCGGCGGGCGGTACCCTGCGCTGGGTCGCGCGCGATCCGCTTGTCGCCGTGCCCTCGTCGGTCGAAGCCCTTCTGTCCACGCGCATCGATCACTTGCCCGAGCGAGAGAAAGAATGCCTTTTGTGCGCGGCGTTGCTCGGCCGCATGGTGAGGCCCGAAACGCTCAACGCGCTGGTCGCCCGAGCGGCCGATTCCGATCTCATGGCCCTGGCCGAGCGCGGCTTTCTGCGCCGGCAGGACGACCATTACGCGTTCCACAATGAACTGTGCATGGCCGTTGCCTGTGAGCTCTTGCCCGATGAAGAGCGCATTCGCCTGCATCGCCGTGCCGCCACCATCATCGCAGAAGCGCCAGGCTATCGGGCGGGCGCCGACGACGCTGCGGTGGCGGTCCATCTCGAGCAGGCCGGCGACCGCGACGAGGCGGCCGACCGCTATCTCGCCGCGGCCTTGCATGCGGTGGACGTGGGCGGCAACAGCGATGCATTGCGCCAGCTCACCCGAGCGCTCGATCTGCTCTCGGAGGACGATCATGCCCGCCGATTCGCGGTTCACGGCCAGCGCCAGGAAGTGTTGCGCCGGCTGGCCCGGCGCGGCCCGCAAGAGAGCGAGATCGTCAAGATGCGCGAGCAAGCGGTCAAGCTGGGCGATCCGGCCAAGATCGCCCTGGCCGAGACTCGCCTGGCCGAGTACTCCATCGACATGGGCCAGACCCGGGCGGCGTCGAGCGCCGTGGACGAAGCGCTGGCCCGGGCCCGTCAAGCGCACGATTCGCTGGCCGAGGCAAAGGCCCTGGAACTCGCGGCGCATATCGCGCAGCGGACCGAGAGCGGCGAGGAAGCCATACGCCTGTGTGAGCAGGCCCTGACCCTGTGCGATGACAGCCGCGAGGGCAAGCGGCGCCGCGCCGCTCTGCTCAACACCCGCGGCCGCGCCTCGTGGAGCATCGGAGGCCTGGAAGACGCTGTCGCCTCGTTTGCCGACGCACTGGCTCTCTACCGCAACCTGGGACTGCCCCGCAAAGAAGCCGTCGTGCTCAACGACATGGGAACGGTATGCGCGGCCATGGGCGAGCTCGAGGAGGCCCTGCGCTACCACAAAAACGCCCTCAAGCTGGACCAAAAGCTGGGCGATCGGGTGGGGTTTGCCGGCAAACTGAGCAATATTGGCGAGGCCTATCTGGAGATCGGCGACGTCGCCCGGGCTCAGCGGTATTTGCACAAGGCCATAAAGCTGGCCGAGCAAGTCGGCGACGAGGCGACCACAGCCAAGGCGGTCATCTCCCTGGGCAGGGTATACTGGCTGTGCGGCGAGCACAAGCGGGCCTCGATCGTCCTCAAACACGGCGTGGAGCTGACCCGGAACGGCCATGCGCGCTATCAAGAAGTCCGCGCCAGATTGTATCTGGTCCTGAGCGAGCTCGAATCCGGCGGAGACGCCCAGCAATGCCTGTTGTCGGCGCGCGCTGTGACCGAGCTGGCCGCGACCACGGCAATGCCGATGGGCAGGGTTTTTGGTCTTTCCGCGCAGGGAATCGCTCTGGCTCAACTCGGACGCGCTGCCGAGGCGGCCGACGTATCGGCCCAGGCGGTTGCCGAACAGGCCGGTCAAACTCGCCCCGAGCGGGGCGAGATCGTCTGGTACGTGCACGCCACCCTATGCGAAGCAGCGGGCCGCCTGGATGACGCAGTCCGGGCCATCGATCAGGCCCGGCGCGAGGTCGAACTCAAGGCCGGGCGGCTCCAGAACCGCGAGCTGCATTCCATTTACGTCGCGTCCAAATTTCCTCGCGCCGTGCTGACCTTTCACGAGCACATTGCCGGTTCGGCTGCAGCTGGCTCGCGCTGAATGGCGAGTTTTTCGGCCCGGGTTGGCCAAGCCGCCAGGACTGGCTGGCAATTGCCGACAAAACCGGTCACCATTGGCCATGCGACCGATCGACGCATCCGAGAGTCCGGCTGGTTCGGCTTCCTCGCCCGGCCAGGGACACGGGGCCCGAACCCTGATTTCACTGCGTGGCAACTCGCAGAGGCTCGATGGCGGAGCCATGTTTGGCAACGTTCCGCGCGCCCTGTGGAGCCGCTGGATCACGCCCGATGACGACAGTCGCATCCCGCTCGCCTGTCGCTCGCTGCTGGTCCGCGAAAAGGGCCGCAATATCCTATTCGAGACCGGTATCGGGGCTTTTTTTCCACCCAAGCTCAAAGACCGCTACGGAGTGCAGGAGCCCGAGCACGTGCTCCTGCACTCGCTGGCCGAACACGGGCTCGGGCCCGATGACATCGACGTGGTGGTTTTGTCGCACCTGCATTTTGACCACGCTGGCGGTGCCCTGAAAGCGTGGCAGGGCGATCGCGACCACGAGCTCGTGTTCGACAGGGCAGTGTTTTTGGTCAGCGCCAACGCATGGCAGCGGGCCTGTCATCCCCATCCCCGCGATCGTGCCTCGTTCATTCCCGAACTGGTCACTCTGCTCGACCAGTCGGGCCGCCTCGAACTGGTCACCGGTGATAGCAGCCCGATTCTGGGCCCGGGGTATCGCTTTCACAACAGCGAGGGGCACACGCCCGGATTGCTCATGACCGAGATCGCCATGTCGCGGGGACCCGTGGTATTTGTCGCCGATCTGATCCCGGGCCGATGGTGGGTCCACCTGCCGATAACCATGGGCTACGATCGCTATCCCGAAAAGCTCGTCGACGAAAAACGAGCTCTGTTGTCGGACCTTGTCGATCGCGGCGGGCGCCTCTTCTACACCCACGATCACCAGATCGCCATGTCGGGTCTCGGCCGCGATGACCGAGGCCGCTTTGTCGCCAGCGAGCCGTTTCTCGACCAGCTCAACGAGGTCGATGTCGAGGTGGATGAGGAGAGCCGGTGAGGGGGTTGGGGCATCTTCTGGCTGCCTGCTCTGTGGTTTCTGTGGCATCGGCCTGCTCGGATCGGAGTGAATCATCGCGGGCGGACATCGCCACGATCGCGTCCGATGAGCGTGCCTCCGATCAGACTGGCGTCGATCGGTCCGGCGTCGGGCACACTACTGCGTCGCGTTCTCCGGCTCAACCCCATACCGACGGTGTCATGTCGATTCAGTATACGCTGCACTTTGCCGGCCGCAAAAACCACTACATCGATGTCGAGGGGGTGTTCCCGGCCGGCCGGGAGACCCTGGACCTGGCCATGGCGGTGTGGACGCCGGGCTCATATCTGATCCGCGAGTACAGCCGCCATATCGTGTCGATGAGTGCGGCCAATATCGACGGGGCAGCGCTGAAACTGGTCAAGATCGCCAAGAATCGCTGGCGGATCAAGAGTCGCGGCCAGCCGCGTGTGGTGGTGCGTTATCGGCTCTACGCCAGTGAGTTATCGGTGCGCACCAATTATGTTTCTGACGAGATCGCGATTGTCAACGGCGCGGCCACCTTCATGACCCTGGCCGACGACCTGACCGAGTCCGGCCGCGCGGCCTCATCTGGCCACTCGAGCGCGCAGTCGTTCGAGGTTGCCATCGACATTCCCCGCGATTGGACCGATTGCGTGACCGCGCTCGACCCGCATCCCGACGGCACGGCACACCGCTATGTCGCGCCCGACTACGACACCCTGGTCGATTCGCCGATCGTGCTGGGCGAGGCGGCGGTCTATCCCTTCGAGGTCGACGGTGTACCGCACACACTGGCCAATTTTGGCGAGGGCGGAGTGTGGCACGGCCGGCGTTCAGCCGACGACGTGGCCGCAATTGCGCGGACCCAGGCGGCATTTTGGCGGGTGATTCCCTATCGCCGCTATGTCTTTCTCAACGTCCTATTGGGCCGCAAGTCCGGCCTGGAACACGCAGAGTCCACCCTCATATTGTCCAGCCGGTGGCGGTCGCGCCAGCGCAGCGACTATGTCGGCTGGCTCGGTCTGGTCAGTCACGAGCTCTTTCACGCCTGGAACGTCAAGCGGATGCGGCCGATCGAACTCGGTCCGTTTGATTACAATCGAGAGCGCTACACTCGATCGCTGTGGATCGCCGAGGGGCTGACCGCGTATTACGACAATCTATTTTTGCACCGGGCCGGTTTGATCGACGATCGGGAGTATTTCGGCCTCTTGTCGGCCGACATTGAGTCCGTCCAGTCCACGCCGGGCCGGCACGTGCAATCGCTGGCCGAGGGCTCGTTTGATGCCTGGATCAAGTCCTATCGCCGCGACGAGAATTATCTCAACTCGCAGATCAGCTACTATGTCAAGGGCGCGGTGATCGGATTTTTGCTCGACGCTGAGATCCGTCGGGCCACCCTGGGCCGGCGCAGTCTCGACGACGTGATGCGTCTGGCGTATGCGCGCTATTCGGGCCAGCGCGGCTACACCCACGAGCAGTTTCGCGAGCTTGCCGGGGACGTTGCCGAGCGTCCGCTCGACGAGTTTTTTGCCCGTTTTGTCGACAGCACCGAAGAACTCGACTACCGGCCAGCCCTCAAATTCTACGGCCTGCGCTTTGCCAGCAGCGCCGGTTCCGCGAGCGGACGCGATGGGCCGGCTCCAGCTGAGCGCAAAAAGGCCTTTCTCGGCGCCTCGGTATCGACCAGTGGGGTGGTCCGCGAGGTGACCAGCGGAACTCCGGCGTTTCAAGCCGGCGTTAATGTCGGCGACGAGATTCTGGCCATTGATGAGTACCGGGTCGCGCGCGGGGCCTTGACTGCGCGGCTCGGACGCTACCGTCCGGGTGAAGAGATTTCGCTGCTGGTCGCCCGGCACGGCAAGCTGCGTCGGCTCGCAGTGACCCTGGGCGAGCAATCGAGCCAGTCGTGGCAACTCCAACCCGACCCCAGCGCCAGCCGGCGCGCCGAACAGAGTCGCAAACGCTGGCTGGCCGGGGACTGAAACCTTGTGATCAAACCATTTCATTGTGTCGTCATGCGCAGCAAAGAAGCGGGCATCGCGGCCCGCGGCCTCTGCCACCGCGTTTGTACAGTTGGACGCCGGAGCCAGCAAAACCTGCCAACCAACCGAAATGATTGCAGCACGCATGGTGGTCGCCGCGTCATGCCGCTTCCACGAGCTGGCGTTGATCGTCGGTCACCCGGCAGATATAGCGGCCGGCAAGACAATTGTCGCGCAGATGACTGCCCCTGCAGCTGACTGTCACCTGCTGATGGTCCCCGCCCCGCGCGTTCCCGCTGTGCCGACCGGGTGGCTCGACGACCAGGGCGGGCAGCCCCTGTCAAGCCGTCACGGTCGAATCATCAGGTCGAATCACCGTGGTTGAATCTTACCGAGTTATCGATATAAATTCCTATTTTGCCAGTATGGGCACCGGACCGAATCTGCGGCCCTGTCTGTCGCGGAGCGATTCGATGCTGGAGTCGGGAAAGGCGCTGCCATCAGCCACACGGATCGGCGCGGCTGTCGAGTCGAGTCCGAACCAGCCCGGCAACAAACGCTGCCAGCGTGACACCGGGATCCGCCTTTGTGATACCATGCTGCGCCATCGCAAACGCCTGTATCGGAGAAACGCCATGCAAACGACTCCCAGCTGTCGGAAACCGAGCCATCGGTTCAGGTGCGCTCGCTGGTTCGCGGTCGCGGCCGGCCTGGTCGGCCTGATCGCCTCGTGCAGCGGCCAAAAAAGCGAGCAAAAAAACGGCGACGAGGGAGCCGCCAAGTCGGCAGCAGGGCCGACGACAACGCTTGTTTTATGGGAGCAAGATGCCGACATCAAAGACACCTTTGCCGCGGTCATCAAGACATTTGAAACCGCCAACCCCGGCATCAAGATAAAGTCTTCTAATTATGCCAACGAGGATCTCCGCACTCAGTTTCAGACTGCCGCAATCGCCGGAGGTGGCCCGGATATGGTATGGGGTCCGACCGACATCGCCGGCCCTTTTTCCATCGCCGGGATCATCCAGCCTGTCGGTTCGTGGATCAAGCCGGGTGATTTTTCTGCCCTGGCGCTACAGGCGGTGACCGACGGCTCGGGGGTCATATGGGGCGTTCCGGTATCGACCGGCAATCACCTCATGCTGCTCAGCAACAAGAAACTGGTTGCCGAGCCGCCCAAAACCCTGGAGGCGCTGGTCGCTGTGGCCAAATCGCAGTCCGATCCTGCGGCCAACAAATACGGTTTTGCGTACAATCTCAACGAACCGTTTTGGTTCGTGACCTTCCTGGGCGGCCATGGTGAGCGGGTTCTCAGCGGCACCGCGCCCACGCTGAGTACTCCGGCCATGAGCTCGGCTCTGAGCCTGGTCAAGAAGCTCAAATTCGACGATAAGATCGTGCCGCCGGACTGCGATTACGATTGCGCCGATACTCTGTTCAAAGAGGGTAACGTCGGCATGATCATCAACGGCGATTGGAGTTTGCCGGTCTACCAGAAGGCGCTCGGTGACGATCTGGTCATATCCCCTCTGCCCCAGATCGAGGCCACCGGCAAGTACATGTCGCCGATGGTTTCGGGCAAATGCCTTTTCGTCAACAAGAAAGTCAAGGGAGCCAGGCTCGACGCGGTCAAGAAGTTTGTCCTGCACATGGTTTCGACTGAAACCCAGCGGCAAATGGTCAAGCGGACCAAGCGTCTGCCCTCGCTCAAGGCGCTCCAGGACAGCGCTGTGGTCAACGCAGACCCACTTCTGGCCGCATCTGCCCGGGCTCTGGTGCACGGACAGCCGATGCCGATGGCGGTCGAATTGCGCGTGGTGTGGGACGCCATACGGCCACAGTTGCAGGAAGTCATGGCCGGCCGTGCCGACCCTGGCACTGTCGGGGCTGCCATGCAGAAAAATGCCGAGACCAAGATCAAAGAGATGAAGCAATAACTCGGCGCTGCGCGGACTCCATGGCGACGTTGGACCGAGGCAACAAGCGGCGGTGGGGCGCTAGTACGGGGTCGAGTTGGCCGTTGATGCCGGCGATACCGCATAGAACGACGATAACCGGGGGCGCCCGATGGAAGTCATCCTTTCGGTACTCCAAGTACTGACTCATCTTTTCTATTTCGCGATCGTCCTTTTCGGTCTCGAAGCCTGTTTGTACTGGCTGCTTTACCGCCAGCAGAATTCGCTCTACTGGCCCATCACCGCTGCGATGGGCCTGGCCGGAGGGCTGTTGTACGCCGGTTTTTTCGCCGGCGGCGCGACCTTAGCCGCTGGCAACATTGTCATCGGGGTCGCTGTGGGAGTGGTCTCCTCATCGCTCTTTGGCCTGTTTTGCCGGCGCTATATGCAAGACAAGCATTATCGCCTGGCGCTCATGTTCTTGGCTCCGGCCATCCTGATCGTGTCGATTCTGATCATCTATCCGTTTTTCTTCGAGTTGAGCCTGGCCTTTTCCAATCTCAACCTGTACACGGTGGGCGGCTGGATGGCCGGCAAGGACCTCAAGTTTGTCGGCCTCGACAACTTTGCCAACGTATTCACCACGTCTCCATTGCAGACAGTCACCTTCTGGGAACTGTTTATCCGGACCATTATCTGGACCGTGGTCAACATCGTTCTTCACGTCGGCTTTGGCCTGATGTTGGCGTTGCTCTTGAACAAACGAATCCCCGGCAAGGGGATTTACCGCACCTTGCTCATCCTTCCGTGGGCCATGCCGCAGGTGGTTGCGGTGCTGTCCTGGCGCGGCGAGTTTCATCCGCAATTTGGTTCGATCAACGCGATTCTGAACGTCTTCGGCATGGATGCCATCAATTGGTGGTCCGATCCGACGCCGGTATTTTTGTCCTGTATCATCGTCAATGTCTGGCTGGGCATTCCGTTCATGATGATCGTTTTCCTGGGCGGATTGCAGTCGATCCCAGCCGACCTCTACGAGGCGGCCAAGATGGATGGCGCGTCGAAATGGCAGGAATTCCGGTTTATCACTGTGCCCATGCTCAAGCCGGTGGTGGTGCCGAGCGTGGTTCTTGGCACCATCTGGACCTTCAACAACATCAATGTCATTTATCTGATGACTGGCCAATCGGGCGGCAACGAGTTTGCTGATATTTTGATCTCGGCGCTATACAAGAGTGCGTTCACCTACTCGCGCTACAGTTTTGCGGCGGCCTTTGCGGTGGTCATCTTTCTCATCCTTTTGAGCTTTGTGGTGTTCTGGATGAAGATCACCAAGGGCGCTGACGACTAGGACGAACGCGGGAGATATCGTGGCGAAACGAGAAGACACCTGGTGGGCACACGCCTTGCTCGTGGGCGGCTGCATTTTGTGTATTCTGCCGCTGCTCCGAATTTTTTCGGTATCGTTGCGGCCGGGCGACAAACTACTGGCGACCAGTCTCGACGTCATTCCCAAGGGAGCGACGTTCGAATCCTATGTGCAGGTTTTCTCCGATACGCTGTTTTTGCGTTGGCTGGTAAACTCGCTTATCCTATCGTTTTTGACCGCCGCGATCAGCGTGGCCCTATCGGCCACGGCGGCCTATGCCCTGAGCCGGTATCGGTTTCCGCTGCGCAAATCGGTCATGGTGTTTTTGCTGGCCAGCCAGATGATTCCGGTGGTGGTGCTGCTCTTGCCGCTCTATTTTTTGCTACAGAACATGCACCTGCTCAATACCTATTCCGGCCTGATCACCGCGACGTGTGTGTATACCATTCCGTTCAGCGTATGGATTTTGAAGGGCTATTTCGACACCATTCCGCGCGAGCTGGAAGAGGCCGGCAAGGTGGATGGCCTGTCCGACGTGGGGGCGTTCTGGCGCATCGTGGTACCGCTTTCGGTGCCCGGTTTATCGATTGCCGGACTGTTCAGCTTCACCACGGTGTGGAACGAGTACATCGTGGCCCGGGTCATCCTGCAGGAGTCGGAGTTCTACACCTGGCCGATCGGACTGTTCGAGTTGCAGGGCGACTTCAACACCCGCTGGGGTATGTTTGCCGCATCGAGCGTCATGGTCACCATTCCGGTGCTGGGAGTATTTTTGTACTCCTCGCGCTGGCTGCTCAGCGGACTGACTGCGGGCAGTGTGAAGGGCTGATCGGGGCCGGTCCGTTCGGATTGGCGGTGCCAGTATCGGGCTCGTCATCAATGATTCGATGAACAGGCCCAGACTGGTCGCCTTGAGCCCTCGTCTGACTTGGCAGCCCACACGTTGGCTGGCCATGGCCGAACTATCTACCGTAGCAATGTTTGGGCAACCGATACACGCAGTGGTGTTTCCATCGTTCAATCCCAAGCAATTATTCGCCATTTGCGAGGGCGTTCAGGGCTCGGACTACACGATTGTCCACGGCAGGCCGCCGCGGGATGAGCATTCGTGGCGACTCGATGCGATCGTCAAACTCCATCGAGGGGGCTTCCGGATAGCGTGGGCACTACCACGAGCACCCTGCACTGCGCGGAGACATTGCCGTCTCCACCCAACGAGCACGCTGCTTTCGATGCACTGTCAGACGACGACGACCAGCTTGCCGCAGGCTTGATTGCATTCCATGTAGCGGTGAGCCGCGACGATGTCGTCGAATTGGAACACTCGATCGATCCGGATGGCAGTGTGCCCGGCAGCGATGCCATCGATGAATTCCTGGAGGAGTTGCGCCGAGACATTGCTGGCCTCGCCGGAGTACGAGGTCAATTTGACCGTCGAGGGAATGTCGGTCATGGGCGCGAAACCATCGAGCGTCCACTGATTGCCCAGAATGCCCGACATGCACACGATGGCCCCGGGCGCTGCTGCGCGCAGCGAATCGCGAAGAGTATGTGTGCCGACCAGCTCGAGCACCCGGTCGACCCCGCCGGGTACGACAGCGCGAACCTGCTCGGCGATGTCGCCGTCGTCGATGATGGCATGATCGGCGCCGTTTTCGAGCAGGGCATGGCATTTTTCAGCATTGCGGGTCGTAGCCAGTACCGTGAGCCCGATAGTCTTGGCCAGCTGAGCAGCGGTCATGCCGACCGACGACGTGCCGCCGCGAATGAGCAGGGTCTGCCCTCTGGCCACCTCGAGGCCAGCAGTGAGCGAGCCGTATGCGGTCTGAAACATTTCGGGCACCGCGCCGAGCACCGACCAGTCGAGATCGCTGTCGATGACAAATGCGTTTCGGGCCGGCACGCAGGTGTATTCGGCGTAGCCGCCGTCGAAATCGCGGCCCATTCCACCCATCATGGCGGCGACTTTTTGTTCGGGTGAAAAATTACTGTCCATCGATTCCTCGACCACGCCCACGCATTCGATGCCGAGCACCCGGGGAAAGCGGACCGAGGGCGAATGGCCCTGGCGGGTGAACATCTCGGAGCGATTGAGACCAAAAGCCTTGACCGCAATGGTGATCCAGCCGCTTTTAATCGCGGGCCGGGGCCACTCTCGCACGATGAGAACATCCGGATCCCCGGGTTCGTCGACAACAATTGCCCTCATGATGGGCGGAATGATACTGCGCTCCAGTGGGTCGCGCATCGACCGGGGCAGGAGCTTTGCCGGTCGAAGTGGCCCGATTTGCTTTTATGAGCGACACTTTTGGGGTACGAAGCAGTCATGACCAAACGCGCTGTCAGTACCTGCCATCTCTGCGAGGCCAACTGCGGCATCATTGTGGAGCACGACGGCAACCAGATCTTGACCATCCGCGGCGATGACGACGATCCGCTGAGCCAGGGCTATATTTGCCCCAAGGCCGCGGCACTGGCCGATCTGCACCACGATGCCGACCGCCTGCGCCGACCTGTGGCCAGGACCTCGTCGGGCGAGTGGCGCGAGCTGCCCTGGGACGAGGCCCTGGACCAGGTCGCCGACCGGTTGGCTGCGATCAGGGCCGAGCACGGCCGCGACTCGATTGCGCTGCATCTGGGCAATCCGACCATACACAGCTACAGCGCGCTGCTTTACGGGTATGTGTTTCGCAATGCTCTGCGCACGCGCAACTTTTTTACCAGCAACTCGGTCGACGTCTGGCCGCGCCTGCTCACCTCGTACCTCATGTACGGCTCGCACGTGGTCCTGCCGGTGCCCGATATTGATCGCACCGACTACATGCTGATCCTGGGCGCCAATCCGGCCGTATCCAATGGCAGCCTGATGACCGCTCCCGGGGCCAAGAAGCGCTTGCGCGCCATTCGGGCCCGGGCCGGTCGGGTCGTGGTCATCGATCCCCGGCACACCGAAACCGCTCGCCTGGCCGACCAGCACCTGTTCATCCGCCCCGAGACCGACGCGTATTTTCTGGCTTCTATGGTGCACGTGATATTGACCGAAAACCTGGCCAACCCGGGACGGCTGGCGGAACTTTTTTCCAGCCCGGACGTGCTCCAGCAGTTGCGCCGACTGGTCGCCGACTTTGCGCCCGGGCGGGTGGCGCCGGCGGTCGGCATTGCGGCCGATGACATTGTCCGGCTGGCCCGCGAATTTGCCCGGGCCCGTTCTGCAGTGTGTTACGGCCGGCTGGGCACATGCATCCAGGAGTTTGGTACCCTGACCAGCTGGCTGATCGATTGTCTCAACATAATCACCGGCAACTTTGACCGCCCAGGCGGTGCCATGTTTCCCCGTCCGGCCATCGACTTGCTGCGGCTCGCACCATTTTTCGGCCAGCGCGGGCATTTCGGCCGCTGGCGCACCCGGGTCAGCGGCTTGCCCGAGTTGAGTGGCGAGGTTCCGGCAGTGGCGCTGGCCGAGGAGATCGAGACCGCTGGGCCCGGTCAGATCCGCGCCCTCATCACCCACGCCAGCAATCCGGTGCTATCACTACCCAATGGCGCGCGCCTCGAGCGCGCGCTGAATTCGCTCGATTTCATGGTGGCGATCGACATTTACAAAAACGAAACCACGCGCCATGCCGACATCATCTTGCCACCGACCTTTGGCCTCGAGCGCGGGCATTACTCGCTGGTATTCAGCGCGTTATCGGTGCGCAACGGGGCCAAGTACAGTCCGGCGGTATTTGCCAAGTCGGCCGGGGCGCGCCACGACTGGGAGATCTTATTGGCCTTATCCCGGCGGTTTCTGGCCCATTCTGGCTTCCTGGGCAAGCTCGGCGGGGCTGCGCTGGACCGACTTGCCGGCGCCGGGCCCGAAACTCTGCTGCGTGTTGCCCTGCGCGTTGGCCCGCATCGGGTCTCGCTGGCCGACCTGAGGGACCATCCCCACGGCGTGGATCTGGGACCACTCGAGCCCAGACTGCCCGGGGTGCTGGCCGCGTCCTCCATCGATCTGGCCCCGGCGCCGATGGTTTCGGACCTGGTCCGTTTGCGCGCGACGCTCGCCGGGCGGGTGCACGCCGGCGAGCAAGCGCGAAGCGACAATGGGACCCGAGCAGACCATGCCGGGACCGGGGATGGTGCCGCTGCACAGGCACAAAACGGCGACTCGGAGTTGCTCAAACTGATCGGCCGGCGCCAGCTCTCCGGCAACAACTCGTGGATGCACAACAGTCGCAAGCTGGTCAAGCGCGGCGATCGCTGTTCACTGCTCATTCATCCGAGCGATGCTCGCGCGCGGGGAATCGGCACGGGCGACCGGGTCGAGATCACATCGCGGACCGGGGCCATCGAGGCGCCGGTCGAGGTCACCGACGAGATGATGCCCGGGGTGGTCAGCCTGCCCCACGGCTGGGGTCATCACCGCAGTGGCATCGAGCTCAGCCACGCATCTGCCCATCCGGGGGTGAGCCTCAACGATGTGACCGACGATGAACTATTCGACGAGCTATCGGGCTGTGCCCGTTATGCGGTATCGGTGCGGGTGGCACGGGTGACCGGCGAGCGGGTCTGAGCAGCGCTTTCCGCCCTGTCCATCCCGGATTCGGCAGGCTCACCGGTTTATCAGCAGCAGGATGGTCCCCGGTCGGCAGCAGCGGGCTCCTGTGCTACGCTACACGCCCCCCATGAGTGACCCTACCAATCCCGGCGAGATGTATCTGGCCCCGGCCGCGCGCCGAGCGCGACTGGAGTTACCCGGTGCCCGGACAGCGGAGCTTCCCGCAGTCGACGAGCACGCGGTTGGGTCCGAATCCGGGCAAGAGATGATCCGGGGACAGATCGTGCGGGCTGCGCCATCGTACGCCCCGCACGCCGATCGTCAGGT
>JAKSDA010000475.1 GCA_022360315.1 Pseudomonadota bacterium | reverse complement strand
GGTGCGACCGGTACTTCGATCCAGAATTGGCCCCCCCGACCCGCGCGGGCGCGCGCTTCCGATGCCAGCCCAGCGCCCGATATCGCACTCAGAAACGATAGCGCATCGGCTGCACTGCAAAACAGCGCACCGGTCTCGGTTGCTGCACCGGGCTGGTCGATGGGCCGATCAATTGGCGAGTTCATTGATGACAATGACTCAGCCCCGCCGCGCTCCGACGACTCGACTCGATGGATCCGGAAGGACGGCTTGCGATCGTTATCATCATCACTCATGGTGTCCCTCATGGTTGGTCGTCCATATTTGCGGTTCGCCACTCATGGTTCGTTCCATGCTCAGGATGTGGTTAGCTCAGGGTCCGAATCGACGTCTGCCTCGTGCGGGCTTTCGACATCGCGTGCCGGCTCATTCCGAGCCGCATGAGGCGGGGGTTCTGCGCGTTCCTGGCCATCGGCAACCGGCCAGATGCGGGCGTCCACTGCGACCATGCGGGCGACCTCCTGAGCGATGCGATCGTGCTCGGCCTCGGGCAAGGTGCGGTCTTGATCGTCGACCAAAAACTCCTCGATTTCGCCAGTGGCCTTGTTGAAACGAAAGCGTACACGGGTTGGCATCGAATCTCCTCAATCCGGCAATGTAAAGTCGATATCCAGCACGCTGTCCGAGTCGTTGCATTGTATGTTCTGTGCGCCGCGGGCCCGGGCCAGAGCCAGCAGGACGTCGCGGTAGGCCAGGGCGAGGATGCGGTGGAACGCGTGCCGAGCCTGGACGCCAACCGTGGCCAGGCGCTGCTCGGCCTGGCTGTCTAGCTGGCCCCGCCTGATAGCGCTGCGGGACGCCAAATCGGCATCGGCAGCCGCATTGGCCTGCTCTTGCACCGCCTGGCTGCGCTCCCCGGCAGCCCGGTCAGCAACCTCGGCGACGTGCTGTCTCAGTTGCTCATCGGCGCCCTGCTCGGCCAGCTCTCTGGCCTCGGCCCGGGCGACCTCTTCGGTACGGCCAGCGTAATTGTCGTCGTAGTAGTAGGCCTCGGCAGTGTGGGCCACCGACGTTGTTACCTCGCCGGATAGGTGCGCCGAGGCTTCGCCGTGTCCGACCACTTGCTCGCGGATCGTGGCCACGATCTCCAGTGTACGCTCATCGGGGGAATAGATGACATGGCCGCCGTCGACGTCGTGCCGATAGCCGGTTTCGACCTCCTGCCAGCCGTCCATACCAGTATCGAGATTGCGCTCCAGAGCGCTCAGTGCGGGTGCAGCAATGGCTGCGTCCAGAGCATGGCAAATGCGCGCCTGCCCGGTGATGAGGGCCGAGCGCTCGGCCACTCGGTGGACCTCGCGCTGCCAGGCCTGGGCCAGATTCCGGGTGGCAGTGATCTCCACTCGGCGCGGATTACACATTGCGGCTCTCCAAACGGCTCAAGGCCGCGCGAATTGCCCCGTCCATTTGACCGAGCAACTGGTTATCGCCGTTGTGTTCGACCAACACCTCCCGGCGCAGTCGACCCAGCTGCATCAAGTGAGCGCCCAGCGCGGTTTGGCCGCGCTGGCGTTCGAGCTGCGATTGCAACAGTGCGAGCGAGTCGAGGATGTCCTCGCGGATTCGGCCGGTCGGCTTGATCGGCCCGCCTTCGTCGATATGCTGATCGACCAGTTTGTGCAGCACGTTGGCCTCTTCGCGCGCGGTCCACATGTGCCGCAACGGCCACAAATCAGCCCGTTGGGCCACTTCTCGGTTGTCGAGAAGTGTGGCCGCAGCGACCAGCTTGAGTCCCTTGACCATGCGCCGGTCCGACAGCCGTTCGCCTTCGGCCCGCAGCTCGCGCAGGAGCTGACCGTACACCGGGCGTATCGCGGTCAGATCGACCTCGCGCAGGCGGTCGTGCAATTCGCGAATTTGCGCCTCGGTCACCCGGGCTAGAGGCGTTTCGTCAGGATCGTCCGCTTCCCGTTCCATGCGCTCGAGTTCCAGGGCCCAGCCCCGGTCGAGCAAGGCGTCGAGTTCGCTGTCGCCGACCGGCTCGACGTCGAGCCGCAACACAAAGCGGTCCGAAAAAGCCTGCAGCGTCGGGTCCTCGGGGAGTTCGTTGGACGCTCCTACCAGGGTGATCAGCGGAACTCGCTGCCGCCTGGCACCGTTGTGAAACACTCGCTCGTGGACCAAGGTTAGCAGAGTATTCAAAATGGCGCTGGAGCCCTGGAAGACTTCGTCGAGAAATGCCACGGAGGCGTCTGGCAGCATGCGTTCGGTGCGAATTTCGTAGCGCCCGGCTTGAAACGCCGGCATGTCCAGAGGCCCAAAAATCTCCGACGGCTCGGTAAAACGGGTCAGCAGATAGGTGAACAGCGGAGCGTCCAACCCCCGGGTAAACTGGGTAACCAGCTCGGTCTTGCCGGTTCCGGGCGGACCGACCAGCAAGGTATGCTCTTGGCATATGGCGCTCACCGCCAAAACATCCACCACCGCGTCGCGCTCGGTAAACGAGTTCTTGAGGTCATTGCGCAGGCTGTTGAGGCGCCGGATCGCGCTCTGTGTGGTTTCGGGCCAGGGCATGATGTCCTCCTGCTAATTCGTTGTTTCGCTCTCGTGAGCGGCCGGGCGACCGGCGATTCGATCGGTTGTTACACAGTCGTCGGCACTGTTCTCGCCCATTTGCTCGGGATGCAGGCCCATGGACTCGGCTGTGGCTGCGAGACCGGAGCGCGGCAGTCGAGCGGTTGGCCGCTGCGAGCGCAGACGGCTGTCGGCTCGGCTGCGCTGTTCGGCCGTTGGCTGCCCGCTCTGCCCGGCCTTGCGCTGCAAACGCTGAGCAGCCACGCTGGCCTTCATCCGGCCGACCAGAAAACCGATGCTTTCCGGGGTGGGCTCGACCTTGTCGCAATACTTGGCAACGCAGGCGTCACGAAAAATTGCGCGTATCTGGTCTCCGTTACATCGATCGGTCGCCTCGGCCACGGCGTCGAGTACATCGTCCGAAACATCGACTGCAAAATGGTCGGCGTGAATTTCGGCGATTCTACGCCGGGCCGCGGTACCGGGTAGGTCGATGGCAATGGATTGAAATCGGCTCGGCCGCAGGAGCGCCTCGTCGATGAGCTCCAAACGGTTGGTCGTGCCGATCACCAGCATGGGCACATCGGGCCGAAATCCGTCCATTTCGGTCAATATCTGCGCAACCAGCGCATTGCCGGCCCGGCTGCCGCCGTCGTCCCGGCCCGAGCGACTGGCGGCAATGGCGTCGAACTCGTCGAATACGATCACCGCCGGGGCATTGCGCCGGGCCTCGGCAAAGAGCTCACGCACGTTGCGCTCGCTTTCGCCGACGTACTTATCGGTGACTTATGGGCCCGACACGATGCGAATCGTGGCGTTGAGCTGATTGGCCACTGCCTTGGCAAAGAGAGTTTTGCCGGTACCCGGTGGTCCATACAGCAAGAAACCGCGGGGGATCAGCTCGCTGCGCAAATCGTCTCGGGGCAAGTCCCAGGCCCCGGCCATCAGGTCTAGCGCGCGGCGCAAAATCGCTTTGACCTCGTCGTAGCCGCCGATATGCTCCATCGTGGTGTGGGGGACCTCGAATTGAGCCGAGGTTTCGGCCTTAAACTCGCGAATCGCCTGGTATAGATCGTCTACACTGGCCGGTGCCTCGCGCGATCGCCCGCGATCGTTGGCGTACTGCACTGCGTAGGCAATGGCGTTGCGCAGTCGCAGCGGGTTCAGCCCGGCGACATTTTTGTACAACTCGCGAGGATTGTAGCCGTCAAACGCGCTGGCTTCGGCCTCGGTGACCAGCACCTCGCCGAGCAAGCGCTCGCCATCGGGCATGACGACCATACGCGGTACACCGCTGATTTCCAGGCGAGTGGCAAAGCGGTCGGCCACCACGTCGGGAACAGCCAGACTGCGGTCGGCAAAGCCCAAAAGCAGACGATCGGGCGACTCGTAGAGCAGCTCGGTGAGTTCGCGGGCCTCGCCGCCGAGATTGCGCTCGCCGCCTCCGGCCAACAGGTCGAGATAGGGCAGGACCAGCACTTGCCCGTGTTTGAGCAACTTGATCCGCTCGCGCAGTTGCTCCAGCTGGCGCTGGCGAAAGCTCTGCGGCATCAGGCCGCCACCGGGATCGGCCGGCACGTCGAGATCGACGCGCTCGAGCGGCACCGCGCAGACGATGCGCTCGGCCAGCTGGCAGACCACCAATTTGTCGCAATACACGAGCGCCGATAATCCGGCCCGTAGATACGACGCGACCTTGTCGATCTGGTGCGAATAGGCCAGGCGTACTGCGGTCTCGTCGTCCATGGTCGTGGACTGCACCTGGTCATTTCGGCCTGGCCGGGGACCGCCAGCGTTGCGCCCGGCGGGGACGGCCGACGCGGCGTCATCCTGGCCTCGGTCAGCTGTGCCAGTATCCTCCGCGTCGGTGTCGGCCGTGCCGGTGCCTGGCCGGCCTAGCTGCTCGGGCCAGTGCACCTGGGCAAGCAATTTCAGCCGGATTCTGGCCAGCGGTGTGGCCAGCACGGCTCCATCGAGCGCTTCCCGGCTCACCGCTGGATGGTCGCGCAAGAACTCACCCAGCGTGGTCTCGCTCGCTTCTCCAACCGACCACTGGTCCTGAAAGCTCTGAGCATCACCCAGGGGATAAAGCTGTATTGTTGGCCTGAGCATCGAATCCCTCTGTCACATCTGTGGTTGGCCGAACGGATGCGCGGCTGCGCACAGCTTGCTGGCCGCCTCGAGTATGGCGATGGGCAGATAGTGCCGAGTGCGCAACTCGTCGAGACGAGCGCGGCGCGCATACGCCAACGGCTGCCAAAAGCTGGCCACAGCGCGTGCGTCTTCAATGGTGTCTGCGTTGCCGTGCTGGGTCAGGTCGAGTAGCAGGCTTCGGGCCCATTCGATCTGGCTCATGGTCGGCGCGCGATGACCAGCCATGGCGGCCTCGTACACTTCGTACACCAGGGTGCGGACGTCTTCGCGTTCCTGCTGGATCCATCGCTGTAGCATTCCGGCCCGCCACGCCATGATCGAATGCCAGGCCTGGCGACCCGCTACGGTGGCTGGCGGCGTGCACGGCTGGGGTTGACAAAAGATGTTCACCAGCAGGGCACGACCACGCCAATCGTCGTACAGGCGGCCGAGTAGACGCGCGATCTCGCTTTCGTCCTCGGCCAGCGGCGACCACTGAGCAGCGGTGAGTGGCGAGGCAGCGCAAAGCTCGCCGATCAGTGAGACGGGCAGCGAGTTAGACAGCTCATTGGCCAACCCATAATGCCCGGCCAGGGCCGGGCCGACAATGGCGTCGCGGACGATAAGCTCCCAGGCCGGCAGTTGCGACGGCTTGACCGGTCGCACGGCGCGGGCCAGCTCTCCGGCCAGATCGCTGCGATCGCGCAGGCTCACGGCGGCAGCCAGAAACACCGCCTCAGTGCCAAGTGCGCGCGAGTCGCTCATAGGTGGATCGCCCAGTTGCAAACGCGCTGCGTGCAGCGCTGCCAGCTCGACCAATTGGCCACGGATGGCCGAATCGAGCTGGAGCAACGTGTCGAGACCGAACGGCACGCCGCGCGGCGGCGCTCCCCGACCCGCTCTGGCCCAGGCCAGTACTGCGCAGGCCCCGTCGAGGGCGCCATGAGCATCATCATCGAAAGCACTGCCCACCGCCGCGGCATCGACTGCACCGGAGGCATTATCCGCAGGGCCAGGCGTTCGGTCGACGCGGCGTAGTCTCACGACGGCTCCTCCGAGTGCGATGGCTCCTTTGAGTGCGACGGCTCCTCCGCGTCGGCCATTCGCACTGGGTCGGTGCCCGCTGGCACCACGTCGTGGGCGCAGCGCACCATGGCATTGCCCTGGCGAGCGTAAAAGCGCAGCACCCGTTCGCCGGTACGTGGCGCAATATTGACCAGGCCGGCCAGCTGCCAGGGAATGCGGAATGTGGTGAAGTGCAGCGGGACATCCACCGACGACAGGCCAAATGACGCGGTGGCCGGAAATAGATGCGTGTGATACCAGCCGAGCAAGCGCCCGTCGTGATGATGCAAATATCGTTTTACCGCCTCGAACGAATCGCCGGTAAAGACAAAATGCAATAGCGATGCGCCGCTCTGCTCGGCCTGCACAGCCTCGGTGACCACGGCGAGATGGCGCTCGGGGGCAAGGCTATCGCGGTACACATGGCCAAGCAAAAAGCCGCCCTCCTCAACCTCGCGCGAAAACTGCCGAGTGCGGCACAGTTCGCGGGCCACTGTTTCAGCGACCAGTGCGGCTACCGGCCGAGTGGGCCCGGCTGGAATCGGTTCGACACAACTCGAATCCGCTGGGTCGAACTCGGTCACATGGACAAACTGCCCTCGTTTTGCCAATGGAGCTGGCGGTTCGGCGATTCGGCGAATGCGGAATTCGGCCGGGCGCTGTGGGTTTGGTTCTATGTCGGCAGCCCCCTCGACCGCGGGCGCGCGCCGGAAGCGAAGCAAAGAGCGGCTGGACCGGGGACTACGGGCCGGGGCAGAGGCGAGAGACCGGGTAGATGCGAGAGACTGCTCTACGCGCCGCACTGTGAATGCCACTGCCCGCTCGGCCCTGGGATTGCGTTCGAGCCAGCTGGCCAGCCCCGGGTCCACTGCCTCGCCGACCCGATGGTGATGGCGATAGACCACGTCGCCTCGCACTTGAACCGCAATATACAGATATGCGTAGTGGGCTTTGCGATACGTTAGTTGGCTGAGCGGCAATACGGGTGCTGGCGCGTCGGGATCATTGGGCCCGACAAGTGGCACGGGTCGTACAGTGATATCGCGCGGTCTCAGCCTGCTGCGCACAGCGGCGCTCAAAGTCCGCAACACAAAGGGCATGACCACTTCGCGGCTGTCGAGGGCCTCGGCGAGCACTGTATTGCCAGGGCCCAGAATATCAATGACCGTGTTCATCAATCCAGCTTGCGAAGAGTGAGCGAACGCGCTGGCGGCGCAGTATCAAAGCCGTAGACCTGCTCGTGGCTGCATCCACCGAGCTGGTCGACAATGATGTGACGTCCTTGTGCAGTTTGCGCCCAGTGCGCGGCTGCTGTGTTATAGCCTTCGTGCAATACGTAGTTGCGATACTGCGCCATATCGATGAGCGTTTGGCACAGCACGGCAAAATTCAGGCCAGGCCGGTAGCTATGTTGCAACTCGCCCATACAGACCAGGCCCGGAGCATCGCGT
Organism: Pseudomonadota bacterium; assembly: GCA_022360315.1. Taxonomy (GTDB): domain Bacteria; phylum Myxococcota_A; class Polyangia; order Haliangiales; family Haliangiaceae; genus JAKSDA01. The sequence goes on along the minus strand of JAKSDA010000475.1, from coordinate 2,690 downwards.
TCGTCGAGCGAACGGATATTGGGGTGATAGATGGGTGTTTGCCACTGAGCGATGGGAGCGTATACTGGAAAGTCGGCCGGCAAGGTCATGAGTACTTCGTGATACTCGATGAGTATGGGCGCGCTACCGGGCTCGGCAGGGGGCGCCACGCTCGGGACGCGAAATGTCAGCAGATATTCGGTGGGCCAGTCCGGATCGTCAGCAGTGGCGTCGAATTCGACCCGGTTCGCCGCTGCTGAGTCGCAAAAATCGATGAGCTGGTTTTTCACTGCGACCAGAGCTTCTTTGCGGCGATTGGGATTAACCGCGCCGGCCCGGGCATCGGGGCTAACCCGCACGGTGTCGTGGGGCCTGACCCCGGCCTCGTGCAGCGTGTCGTCTGGACTCAGCCGGCGTCCGCTGCCATCGTTCGGATTGACCTGATCGAGCACAGCTCGTCGTGGTGCACCGGTTTGGTCGGGAGGAAAAAAGTCGTCGTGGTAATTGTCGATCACGATGCGGATGACATCGCGGACTCGCGTTGAAGCGGGAACTCGCTCGAGCTCGAAGCGAGCCTGGTCTGGGCCCTCGACGTACAGTGGGTCCATGTAGTAATCGCGAAAATGCGCGCTCACCACCCGGCTGCTTGCCTGGACGCCCTGGCCGAGCAATACGTCGAGCACTTGTTGCGAGATCGTGAGCAACGCCTCGGTAGTCGATTCGGACTCCGAGCCGTCGGTCGTAAAGACCAGCTGGGAGCGATCGTCGGAGGACGCGTCGAATTCCAGGCGAAGGCCGTGCCTTTGGCAGAGCTGGAGCAGATCGCGGACTTGCTCGACGTTGAGCGCGTGCAAGAACTGGATTTCGAGCTGCTGGCGTTGGGGGGGCGCCTGGCTCGAGTCGTCCGGGCGTTGCCTTGGCTGGGTGGAACGATTCTCGGTTGCGTACGGCCGCAGCACGTCATTGCCCGGATAGTGGTCGGCCGCAGCGGCTATGAGCCGGTCGAGCCCGTTTTGCCTGGAACCGTCCTCGAGCTGGCGAGGTGCGACCATCCCGCGGTCGAGTTCGCGACAAGCGTGGATCCAGTAATCCCGGGGTGCCATGGAGGCAGACATGCGCAGCCGTCCCTCGGGAATTTCGGCGCGGGCCAGCAGCGTGATTATGCTGCCGTCATTGTCAAATAGGCGGGCCAACTCGTCGATGAGTTTTTGAGCCAACGCCTCTTTAAACGTGAGCCCCATGGGTGGCACCGTACCCACTGCTGCCGCAGTATAGCCAAGATGGTCCTGTCGTGGCCATGCAAACCGGACAGAATTGTTTACCCGGTGGAGTAGATGGTTCGAGTGTCGAGTGGAGTGGACACTCCCTGGCGTCTCATTTTTCTGGGCTGGCTTGCCGGGCAGCTTCCCTGCCAAGAAAATGCCCAGCCGGGTCGATCCAGTGCGTCGCGAACAAAGCGCGAGGAGCGGAGCATGGTGATTTTACGTGACTGATCAGCAACGCAGTCATCGGGGGAGTGAGCGGGCGTACTGGGTACTTACGATGAGCCGATAATGACAATATCGTCACTCCGAATGTCGAAAGTAACAATATTGTCAATACCGCCAGCTCATACTGACAATATCGTCGATGGCGGCCAGCCATACTGACAATATTGTCGATATCGACAGCCTGTACTGACAATATTGTCACTTTCGGCCCGGCAGGGGGCAAAGCCCCCTGCCGGATTTCTGGGTGCTTCTATGAACCTCCGGCCCGGCTCGGGGGGAACGCCGCGACACGAAAGCCGATGACGTCGTCCCAGACGACGGCGCCGACGCTGACGCGAAAGGCCGAGCGCAGGTTCACGGCGACATCGAGCCAGGAGCCGCCCCGCAGCGGTCGCACGTCTGTGGCTCCCTCGGTGGCCTCGGGGTCTTCTGCCACGGCGTACCCTCGCTCCTGATACGCATGCTCGCTCCATCGATCTCGGCACCACTCCCACACGTTTCCCGCTTGATCGTGCGTGCCAAACGGACCTTTGCCCGCTGGTTTGCTTGCCACCGGCAACGGTCGTCCTGCGTCCCAGTCCTGGCCATAATGCGCGCGGCGTTCATCGGGCTCCTGCTCTCCCCACGGGTAGGTCCGGCTGTCCGGGCCTCGCGCTGCGTATTCCCACTGCGCTTCGCTCGGCAGTCCGTACTGCCGCCCGCTCGTCTTGCTCAGCCACTCGCAAAATGACACTGCATCATGCCAGCTCACTCCCACGACCGGCTGCTCGGCGTCTTGGTAGCCTTCCTCGTGCCAATACGCCGGCTCTGCGTGTCCGCTGTCTGCCATGAATATGCCGTATTCCCGGTTGGTCACGGCGTGCTCGCCCAGCCGAAAACTCGATATGCGCACTCGTTGCACTGGCTGGGCCCAGCGGTCAACTTCCTCCCACTCGGGATCAAGCTCGCTCAGTCCCATCAGGAACTCGCCGCCTGGAATCCACAGCATTCGCGTTCCTGTTATCTCCTCGATATATGCTTGCCCGGCCTGGCTGATTGCCTGGTGCTCTCGCACCGGATAGGCCATCCATCGGCCCAGGGCTCGCTTGCACCACTCATCCCACTCGGTCACTCCTTGCTCGTACTCGCCCCGCAGCTCCACGTGGGCTCGGATCGCCAGGTCTGGACGCTTCACTCCCTCTGCCACTCCCACCGCCCACTCGCGTAGCTTGCACCGCTCCC
>JAKSDA010000233.1 GCA_022360315.1 Pseudomonadota bacterium | reverse complement strand
GCGCGACGATGCGAAAGACCCGAGAGGAGAAACCGAGCTCGGCGTGGCCGGCCTCGACTTCGACGTGCTCGACATTGTTGTGCGGGTTGTGGTCGATGCAGGCCTTCCACGCCACAACCCCATCGAGCCGGCTGTAGATCGGTTCGTGGTTGAGCAGGCGACCGCAAGAAGAAGACACGAAAGGGCGATGACTCTCACGATGCGAGGACCTCGGGAATGCCGCGCGTGAGCATCCTCGTCACCATCCCTTCGATTTGCGATACTGTGGCTATCTCTGGCGTGAGAGGCAGCATTGCATCGAGCTCGGCAGACTCACTGCCGTCGGCGAGGCGGCGAAGGAGCGTTGTCTTGGCCAGACAGGAGGGGAAGGCCGGGCAGTACTGGCACCAGCGCTCTTCGTGCACCTCCGGCTGCACCCCGCTGTGGAGCGCACTCCTGGCGTCCACAGACCGATGGTAGGATCTCACGCACCTCCAGCCCGTTTCCAGTCACCGACAAAGACTGTCTTATCGCGGATACCGACGCCCTATTGTCATCGATTTCCAAAACAGCGTGAACGTAGGGTGTCATGGGGCTTGCGCTGGACACACTAGTAGGTTCCAATTGAGTGTGTGGGAAGGCAACGATTTGCTGGAACAGTATTCGAGTCGAGGGCATGAGTTCTCGAAAATACAACTGAATTCGACCCTGCCTTGCCAAGCATGCCAGCTGGCTATCAAGTTGGTTTCTTTTGGGGAGGGATCATGAGACGCGAATACCAATATGTGCGCAAACCGGACCGGCCATTGGCTCGTCGTTCTGCAGCGAAGCCACGCCCGATCTCTGCTGCGTCATTAGGTAGTAAGGCGGTGCAGAGGGCCCAGCAAGGAGCTGGCAACGCGGCCGTGGCGGAGGCGGCGCTGGCGGCCGGTCCCGAAGCTGAGGATACCGACACTCTCCCCTCCCCGGCTGCCCTGTACGAAAGAACGCGTCTTGCGCTGCAGCGTCGGCCCGATGCTGAGGAGCCAGGTCACCCAAGTGTTGCCTCCGCTTATGACAGCATTATCTTCCTGGCAAATAGGCCCAATACCAAATCGGCGGTCGAAACACCGAGTCTAGCTGCAAGCGGTGGGTTGCACGTGCAGACCAAACTGCAGGTGAGTGAGCCGGGCGACGAGTACGAGCGTGAGGCGGACCAGGTGGCTGATGCCGTCATGCGAATGCCGGCTCCTCCGCCCCAAGAGGGGGATGGTGATGGCGGTGAGGAAGAATTGGTTGAGCCGGCGATGAGCTCGCCTGGAATTATGAGGATGTGTGAAGAGTGTGACGAAGAACGCGAGCTGAACGCGACCACGGAAAATGCGATAATGGCTCAAGCTGCACCTGGTAGAGCCCATACACCTTCAGCCGCAGCTGACGCAGCGATTCAGGAGCTGCAAGGACGCGGACAGCCATTGCCAGCGTCTGAACGGGCATTCTTCGAGCCGCGCTTTGGCGTCGACTTTGGCCATGTGCGCGTCCACGCGGATGCTCGAGGTGATCGAGCGGCGCGTTCGATGAATGCACGAGCCTTTACGATGGGCAGCGATGTAGTGTTTCGCACGGGGGAGTACGGACCGGGAAATAAAGGAGGGCGAGAGCTCTTGGCCCATGAGCTGACTCACGTCGTTCAGCAGAATGGTGGGCTAACCCGCAGGGGGCGAGAGCCGGGGCCCGGCCGCTCGACCCCGAACACCCGTACCGGGGAGCGACTGCTCACGCATACACTGACTCACGTCGTTCAACCGGACCGGGCGCGTGCAGCGCAGATCGTGCAAAGAGCGCCGGACGATGCGGACCGGCGTTTCTTTATCCGAGTGCTGTTCCGCTTCGCAGAACTCGGCATCCCCAAAGATACCCCTGGCCCCGAATTGCATATCCGTTTTCTTATCTCTCGGGGGCTTACCAGAGAACAGGCGATCGAACACATCGCCGGTCCGGATGCAGAGTTCCGAGACTCCTGGAACGAGGTGGCGCAAAAGCACCGCGACAGCGGCGTGATTCCCGTTCGACTTTATGTCTCCGCAAGGACCTTGCTCGAATACGAGCTGAGTCCTGAAGGGGCAGAAAGCGTGCTGCCCAGCGGTCGTACCGAGAGACATGACGCCCGCGCGAGGGAATTCAAACGTCTGCCGGGTGAAACCAAAAAAGCCATCAACGCCGAGACGGATCGGCGCTACTGGAAGAAAACCGGTTTGACGGACGAGGCGATCCGTAAGGGCGAAAAGGGCAAGGCCGAAGCTTGGTTACGGATCCGCGACCAGGTGCTCGCCGAGCGTGAGTTCCTCCAATACCTGCCCGAACGCGTAAAACGCTTCATGCGGGTCACGGGAGGTAAGAAAGCAGAGATCACGCCAAAGGACTATCCGCAGCTCATCCGTATTGCGAAATTGATCATGGGTATGAGTGATGAGGAAGTGAACGACTTCCTCTCGGCCGCAACCGGCACCACGGACGATCTGAACAAGTTCGAACAGATGCTCGAGGCCTTTGTCGCAACAGCCCGAAAAGGTGCAGGCGGTGCGAGTGGAAAAGGCGAAGCAGGCGAGGCCAAAGGTGCGAGTGGAAAAGGCGAAGCAGGCGAGGCCAAAGGTGCGAGTGGAAAAGGCGAAGCAGGCGAGGCCAAAGGCGCGAGTGGAAAAGGCGAAGCAGGCGAGGCCAAAGGCGGATCTGGAGAGGGCCGGCGTGGGGCCGATGAGGGTGATAAGAAGAAAGGCAGCAAGTATGGTCGCTTCGGCCTGATCGACCTACCTCAGGAGATCATCACGGTGCTCGAAACGGCCGCCGAGATCCTGGGCGATCCGCAAGAGCTGACCGATCTTTTGGACCTTTTGGACGAGATCACGAATCTCCAGAATATCACCGCGGATGTGGTAAACGTATTGGGCGATCCGGAGAATCTGCTGCTCCTCGGGCTCGGGATACTGGATAATCCCGCGGTTGCGGCGCTGGATACATGGATATTCAAACCGGATAAAAAAGCCAAGAAGGGTGCGAAGCCAGGCAAAAAGAAGAAGGGTATCAAGGGCCTTCTGCAGAAAGTCAGACGGGCACTGCCGATCGTAAAGAAGATTCTCAAGCCCGTATTCCTGGGTCGCCGGAAGTCCATGACTGTGCAGTTCCGCGCTTCCCTGCTGATCGACGAGCTACCGGCGGCGGCCACAGCGGTCCTCGAGAAGATCGCCACCGGCAGCGACAAAAAGAAGATCACTGCTGAGGTGGCGACCCTGTCCGAGACCATCGTCAAGAAGATCACGACAGACCTACAGGAGGTGCCCAAGGCACTAAGCCAGATCGAGGCGACGGAGAAGCTCGAACTCATCAACAAGGAGGAACTCGGCAGGATCGTGGCGAAGCTCACCGTGAAGCTCGCGGGAGGGATCTACGGGAAAGCAGCGTCCAAGGTCGGTCTGGATGACGTGATCGCTGATATTGCCAAACATGGGACGAAGTACACTATTCCTGACGCGGTCGTCGATGGAATCAACGACAACCTCAACAAAATCTTCACTCAGTTTAAGCCACTGGTCGCGAAGGCCGGAGCCGAGGCAATGGAGGTTCTACAAGGGATCGACAAGGTCCTTGAGAAGCACCTGACTCCCGAGCTGAACAAGCTCGTATCGCCCCGCGCGAAATCATCGGGCAAGGCGAGGCTGCCGGGCAGCGAGGCGGGCTTCTGGAGCAGCGTTGCCGCCTCTTCGGGGACTCCCATGTCGCGCGAACTCCACAGTCGACTGCATCCGTTGCTCGGCCCTGGCTCGGACTCCGTTAATATTCACACGGACCGCCCTGCTCAAGAGGCCAGTCAATCCATTGCTGCGGATGCGTTTACAATCGGCCGGGACGTGTACTTCGGACCCGGCCAATTCGATGATAGGTCCATAGATGGGCTGGGGTTGATCGCCCACGAGGTCACCCACGTGGTTCAGCACACGCAGGGTGGCTCTGTCGATACAATCCATCGGCGAAAGACAAAGAAGAGTATTCGGCAGCAATTGGCCAAGCGACTCGTAGGGCGCATCCTTCGCGGCACAGGCAAAACCAAGCGTTCGATTCGGGGCCCTTCCTTTATCGACTATGGATCGTTCGACGGACAGGGGCGCCCGACTGGGATCATCGCGCGCCTAAAGGCGCCGCTGAAAAAAGGCTCGCCCGCCAAGCCGAGCATTCGTCCGCCCGGCTTCAAAGGCCTGGCCGGAGGCCACGCACGGTGTCACCTGCTCGGGGATCAACTGGGCGGAAGTGGCTCAGAACCGCGAAACCTCGTTGCCTGTCACCAGGCATTGAACAACACGGATATGAAGAGCGTCGAGAATGCCGTAAAGAAGGCAGTCTTGGCAGGTGAGACGATACTTTACAAGGTCATCCCGATTTACAAGCGAAAGGGTAAACTACCTCATAAGATCAGGATGATTGCCAAAGGTGACGGATCACCAGCATTCAACTTTGACAAGACCTTTACGAATCGAAAATGACTATCACACCCACCACAGCACGCCGTTTTACCGACACATTTGCTGTCCCCGACAAGGCATTGGAAACTCCAAACCCAGGCGGATGGGAGAAAGTAGAACAGGAACTATCTCTTGTGTTGCCCGAGGACTACAAGTGGTTCATCGAGCAATATGGTACAGGGTGCGTAAGTATGTACGTGTGGATCTTGAACCCGTTTTCGAAGAACGAGAATCTAAACCTGATTTATCAAATCGGTTCGCAATCCGCCCTGTTTCGGGAAATGAAGGATGAATTGGGTGAAGAGGGGTGTCCATACCGTGTCTACCCGGACGAGGGCGGGCTGGTACCCTTTGCCATCAGCGACAATGGCGACACATTGTTTTGGCTTGCGGACTCACAAGATCCGCAGGACTGGCCAGTTGTCGTGAACCAGACGCGAAGCAGTATTTACGAGGTGCACGAGCAGAATATGACGAGTTTTCTGTTGAAACTCGTCACTGGCGAGATCAAGAGCGAGATTTTTTTGAGCGAGTACATCGAGCCCGACAGACTGTTTCTGCCGTTCAACGAGGTTGAGTACTAAGAGCCGGTCCAAAAACTCTCCGCGTCGCCAGAGCGCCGATCCATCACCGCCAGCGGGCTTACTCGTCGGTCAAATACACCCAGTATTGTCCACTCCTCGCCCACCCACTGGCGGCGCGCCTCGTCCCGAACATCACAAAGAGCACGGGGTGAAATCGAGCAATGAGCTGTGTTGCAACGATGGCGGTTGCCGCAAGGCCCATTTCGCACACGGGTGCGGCGATGAGTCTATAGCCATCAACCTCGTGACAGTAATACCAAATCGCGTCACCATCATTTTTCGGACCTTTCCATATAATACCACAGTGTTCGACTAGTGGATCGAGTTCTTCCTGCAGGACAGACAGACCCCGGGCAGGCCAATACTGCCACCGGACACGGTAGTGCCGAACACGACGTCCTTACCCCCACTCCGATATGGATCGCCAGCTGCTGCCGAGGGCAAAAAGATCGCCAAAGAGCTGGTCGGCTCGTCCTACGTGCAAAACAACCAGGTCATCAAGGGCCGGCGCGCGAAATAAGCCACGCCAACCGCCCCACTCGCGCCTGGCCAGTGGGACGGTTGAGCAGTTGGGCGAGCCCTCGCGTTGGCGATAGCCGGGCTACAGTGGCTAACGCTCGGCTAGTCTACTATTACG